>NZ_JAODIX010000030.1:47871-174179 GCF_026586675.1 Halorubrum yunnanense | reverse complement strand
GCGGGCCGCTCGTGGCTTATAAGCCGCAAGCGCGCGCGCCGACGTGGGAGATGCGGGCGATCGTCGCTGTCCCTTTCGACGGCGCTACCACTTCTCTCCGGTCGCATCGCAGTCGGTCATTTATAAGCTGAGCGCGGAGAGACCGCCCGCTCAGTCGTCCGCGAGTTCGGTGACGTCGAGTTCCGCGGCGTCCGCGCGGCGCACCGTCGACCGGTTCGAGCGCGGCTCCTTCTCGACGGTGACCAGCTCGTCGGCCGCGCCCACCAGCTCGTCGTCGTGGCTGACGATGAGGATCTGTTCCACCCCGAAGCCGCGCATCTCCTCGACGAGCCGGACGAGCCGGGAGACGTGCCCGGAGTCGAGGAAGACGGTGGGCTCGTCGAGGATGAGCGGCGGCGTCGGCGCCGCGCCCTCGATCCCCTCCGAGAGCAGCCGGTAGATGGCACAGCGCAACGAGAGGTTGAACAGGGCTCGCTCGCCGCCGGAGAGCTGTCCGGGGTCGAGCGCCTCGCCGTCCTTCTGGTAGACGGTGAGCGCGTACTCGCCGTCGAGCTCGATGTGCGAGTAGGCGTCGTTGCCGTACACCAGGTCGAACGTCTCGTTGAGGGTGCGCTCCAGCTCGGCGACGTTGCGCTGCCGGAGTTCCGCGCGGAGGTCGCCGTACATCGCCTCCAGTTCGCTCGTCTCCTCGTGGAGTCCCTCGAGCGCCTCGACGGTCGCGGCCAGCCCCTCGCGCTCCGAACGGAGGTCCTCCAGCTCCCGTATCTCGCCGTTGACGCCCCCGATCGCGTTCTCCAGCTCCGTTCGTCGCTCCGCGAGCCGGTCGAGCTCCCCGCCGACCCTCTCGAGGTACTCCTCGGCCTCCTCTTTCCTCTCTCTCGCCTCCTCGACCGCCGCCTCGTCGACCGCGGCCGCGAGCTCGTCTCGCCGCTCGCGCTTGTCGGCGAGGCGGTCGCGCCGCTCGTCGTTCAGCTCGCCGAGGGTCTCGCGCCGCTCCCGCCGGCGCTCGATATCGGCCTCGGCGTCGCTGATCGCCTCCGTCCGCTCCTCGACCGCGTCGACCGCCTCCCGGGCGTCGTCGACGTCGGCGAGCGCCGCCTCGAGCTCCGAAACGCGCTCCGCGGTCGACTCGGCCTGCTCGCGCTTCTCCGCGGCGACCTCGCGGGTCTCCTCTGCCTGCTCGCGGGCCTCTTCGGCCTGTTCGCGCTTCTCCGCCGCGGCCTCCCGCTTCCGCTCCGCCTCCGCGCGCCTCTCCTCGACGCGGTCCTCGAGCATCTCGGTCGTCTCCTCGATCTCGTCGAGCCGGTCCGCGGCGTCGGCGAGCCGGTTTAGCCCCTCGATCTCCTCGTCGAGTTCGGTCTCTCGCTCGCGGGCCGCCTCTAGTTCGGCCTCCAGCTCCGCGACGCGCTCGCGGTCCTCGTCGATCCCGGTCGCGTGCGGCGAGTTCTCGACCGGCTGGCCGCACTCGGGGCACTTCCCCGCCGCGAGCAGCTCCTCAGCCTCATCGACGCGCTCGCGGGCGTTCTTCAACTCCGCGGAGAGCTCCGCGCGCCGCTCGCGGACCTCGCCGCGCCGCTCCCGGAGGGCCTCGCGCTCGTCGGCGACCCCGTCGCGGTCGACGTCGGCGGCCGCGAACCGCTCGCGGAGGTCTTCGGCCTCCGCGCCGAGCTCCTCGACCGAGGACTCGCGCTCGTCGGCCTCGTCGGCGGCCGCCTCGGCCTCGTCGGCGAGGTCGTCGGCCTCCGATTCCAGTTCCGGGGCGCGCTCGGTGAGGTCGTCGGCCTTCCCGGCGAGGTTCGTCGCCTGATTCCGGAACGCCTCGGCGCTCACCCGCTCGCCGTCGAGCTCCTCGCGGATCTCCGACTCTCGGTCGTCGAGCCGCTCGCGGCGGGCCGCGACGGCGTCCCTGTCGGCTGCGTCGAGGCCGGCGTCGTCGAGCCGGTCGCCGATCGCGGCCTCGATCTCCCCGATCCGCTCGCGGGCCTCACGGACCGCGTCCCGGTGCTCGTCGCGCTCGCGCTCGGCCTCGCGGATCGCCTCCTCGATTTCGCCGATCTCGGCTTTGACTGACTCCAGCTCGTCGCGCTTTTCGGCGTGAGTCGAGAGCGCCTCCTTTGCTTCTTCGCGCGTCTCTTTCGCCCGCTCGCGCTGGTCCTCGTAGCGGTCGATCTCGTCGGTGACCTCCGAAAGGTCGCTCTCGAGCCCGTTGAGCCGCTCGTGGAGGTCCCGCTCTTCCTTCGCCGCGATCTGCTCGTCGAGCTGGTCGAGCCGCCCGCGGCGGTTCTCCAGCACGTCCTCAACGCCGAGCCTCGCGTCGCCGGCCCGCTCGCGGTACTCCTCGAGCTTCCCGAGCTGGAGCAGGTCGTCGATCGTGTCCTGTCGCTCCCGAGGGGTGGCGTCGATCAGCTCGTTCACCTCGCCCTGTCGGACGTACGCGCAGCCGACGAACGCCTCGGCGTCCATCCGGAGCAGCTCGGTGACGAACCCGCGCACCGCCCGCGCGCCGTCGCGGCTCACGTCGCTCCCGTCGGTGGATTCGAGCGTACACTGGTGGTCGATCCGGTCGTCGTACACCCGGAGGCGCCGCTCGACGCGGTACGGCGTCCCGTCGTGGGTGAACCACAGCTCGACCTCCGTCTCCTCCTCGCCCTTCGTGACGACGTCGTCGAGAGTGCCGTCGAGCGCTCTCGACCCGTACAGCGCGAAGAAACAGGCCTCCAGCAGCGACGACTTGCCGCTGCCGTTGAGCCCGTGGATGACCGTGACGCCCTCCGTCAGCCGGAGGTCGGCGTCGCCGTACGGCTTGAAGTTCGAGAGCCGGACGCGGTCGAAGTTCACAGGTAGTCCTCCATGGAGACCTGGCCGTCGGTCGCGGCCGGGTCCGGCTGGTCGGTCTCGGCCTCGTCGCCCGCCTCGACCACCTCGCCTGTCTCGTCTACGTCGGTCTCGGTGTCTTCCCCGTCTGGGTCGGCGCTCCCCTCGTCGCTACCGTCCGCTTCGCCCCGCCCGAACGCGTCGAGGTCGTCGATCCGCTCCTCGATCCGTCCCTTCACGGTCTCCCTGATGTTGCTGTCGGAGAGCGTGTCGGCCCGGACCGCCTCGTCGACGTCGCGGGCGGCTTCGGACAGGTCCATCCCCTCGACGCGCTCGCGGACGGCGTCTTCCGGATCGGCGAAGCTCACGTCGACCTCGGCGTCGGTCTCGACCTCGCGGCGGTCGGTGACCCGGGCGATGAGCGCCCCCTCCTCGGTCGCGAACTCCTCGATCGCGGCCGGGGTGACGGGGTCGCCGTCGCCGGTCACGCTCACGAGCACGACCGCGTCATCGAGGTCGTGCTGGCGGACTTTCTCGCGCACCCGGGCCGCGCCCTCGCCCTCGCGGAGATCGGCCTCCACGAAGACGAAGGGGCGCGTGTCGAGCGCGCGTCGCCGGATCTCCACGCGGTCGTCGCCGCCCGCGGCGTCGGCGTCGAAGGCCACGAGGTTGTAGCCACGCCCCTCCTTCTCGCTCGCGCTCGCCCGCTCCGTGGACCCCGGGTAGGTGACCCACGTGTCGGTGACCTCGGCGACGTCGGGCGCGTGGTTGTCGCCGAGGAGCATCGCGTCGAACGCGACGTCGCTCTCCGTGAGCACCTCCTCGGTGTCCCAGTCGGCGTAGCCGAACGGTTCGAAGAGTCCGTGCGCGACGAGGGCGGCGTAGTCGGCGTCGTGGTCGGCGAACGCGTAGTCGAGGTCGTCGCGACGGGAGACTGGGACGTGGTCGAGCCCATAGAAGGCCGTGTCGCCGACGACCGTCGGCTCGTCGCCGAGGCGGGTCGCGAGCCCCAGCCGCTCGAACAGGTCGAGCCACTGGCCGCCCCGCGTCGACTCGTGGTTCCCGACGACCGCGAGGAAGGGGACCCCGGCGTCGTCGAGCCGCCGGAGAATCGATATCGTCCCCATCAGGTCGGCGAGCTCGGGCCGCCGGTCGTGAAAGAGGTCCCCCGCGTGGACCACCGCGTCGACGTCGCCGTCGATCGCGTCGTCGACCACGGCCGCGAAGGCGTCAAGGAAGTCCTGGCGTCGGACCGGCGAGTGGTACTGCGCGTACCCGATGTGGGTGTCGCCGGTGTGGATCACCCGTGTCATCTGTCCGGGTGTTGGCCGGTATCGGGTTTAGGGGTTCCGGGGGCGGAGCGAAAGTGGTCTGCGGGCCGGTCGGTTCACTCCCCGTCGGTCGCCGCCTCGCGGAACGCTCGGTAGGCCGCGAGCGACGCCCGGCCCCGTTCGGCCGCGGCCTCATCGCCGTCGCGCTCAGCGGTCGCGACCGCCTCCGACAGCCGGTCGAGTCCGACCGAGTCGACGAACCCGGCGGCGCGTCGCAGGTCGGTTCGCGCGGCCTCGGCCTCGTCGATCACGGCGACGTACGGCCGGGTCGCGGTGTCGGTGCGCGTCGCCAGCGCGGTCAGCGCCCGTTTGACGGCGGTAGTCGAGACCACGCGCTCCCTGCGTCGGCATCGGTGATAAGGAGAGACCTCGCGGTTGCGAGTCCCGGCCTCGTCGGCCGCGCTCCCTCGCCGACCCTCCCGGCCTACACCGCGAGCGTGTACAGCCGCTTCCGGGCGTCGGTGAACGAGAACCGCGAGTCGACGACGTCCTCCTCCTCCAGCCGCGAGAGCGCGTACCTGACGGTCCGGGGCGGTAGCAGCGTCTCCTCGGCGAGTTCGCTCTGCGTCAGCGTGTCGTTGTAGTCGAGGACCTTCGCCACGAGCTTCGCGCTCGGGGGGAGATCGCGGACGGCGCTCCAGCGGTCCGTGACGTCCTCGTCGGCGGCGACGGCGTCGGTGGTACTCATACGTACCTTCCCATTTCTCATGCCGTTAGATAATATTTACTATCCTATTTAATTACTTATGAGCATTATACTTCGGGGCGGGAACCGTCTGGCTCTCCCCCACCCGAAACCTCTTACGCGCGAAACGCCTTATTAGTGACAATGACTGATACCGTCGAGGACGTCGAGATGCCCTACGACGAGGGCGCGGCGTCGAGACAGGAGAAAATCGAGTCCCTCCAAGAGGAACTCGACGTGCTGGAGTCGCAGAACGAGGAGATGCGCGACAAGCTCCTCGACGCGAACGCGGAGAACAACAAGTACCAGCAGAAGCTCGAGCGGCTCACCCACGAGAACAAGAAGCTGAAGCAGTCCCCGCTGTTCGTGGCGACGGTCCAAGAGGTCACGCCCGACGGGGCCGTGATCAAACAGCACGGCAACAACCAGGAGGCGCTCACGGAGGTCACCGCCGAGATGCGCGAGAAACTCGACCCCGACGACCGGGTCGCGGTCAACAACTCTCTGTCCGTCGTGAAGAAACTGGAGAAGGAGACCGACGTGCGCGCCCGCGTGATGCAGGTCGAGCACTCGCCGGACGTCACGTACGCCGACATCGGCGGGCTCGAAGACCAGATGCAGGAGGTCCGTGAGACCGTCGAGATGCCGCTCGAACACCCCGACATGTTCGAGGACGTCGGGATCACGCCGCCGAGCGGCGTCCTGCTGTACGGGCCGCCGGGGACCGGGAAGACGATGCTCGCCAAGGCCGTCGCCAACGAGACGGACGCGACGTTCATCAAGATGGCCGGCTCCGAGCTCGTCCACAAGTTCATCGGCGAGGGCGCGAAGCTCGTCCGGGACCTGTTCGAGGTCGCCCGAGACAACCAGCCCGCCGTCCTCTTCATCGACGAGATCGACGCGATCGCCTCGAAGCGGACGGACTCGAAGACCTCGGGCGACGCCGAGGTCCAGCGGACGATGATGCAGCTGCTCTCCGAGATGGACGGCTTCGACGAGCGCGGCGAGGTCCGGATCATCGCCGCGACCAATCGCTTCGACATGCTCGACCCCGCGATCCTCCGCCCCGGCCGGTTCGACCGCCTCATCGAGGTGCCTAAGCCGAACACCGAGGGCCGAGAGATCATCTTCCAGATCCACACCCGAAAGATGAACCTCGCGGGCGACATCGACTTCGACGAGCTCGCCGAGATGAGTCCGGACGCGTCCGGCGCCGACATCAAGGCCATCTGCACGGAGGCCGGGATGTTCGCCATCCGCGACGACCGCACCGAGGTCACGCTCCAGGACTTCCTCGAGGCCCACGAGAAGCTCCAGCAGGACGACGACGGCAGCGCCGACGACTCACTCGCGTTCGCCTGACGGGCCCTTCGACGTCCGGCCGCTTTTCTGGCAGTTACAGCCCCCGCACGATCAGGTACGGGACCACGAACAGCAGGAGGAACACCAGTCCGGTCGCGAGCGCGTAGCCGAGGCCGACGCCGGCGAGCGCGCCCCAGCCGTCGTCGGTCGGGAGTTCGAGATCCATACGGTCCACTCCGCGGCCCGGTAATTAAAAAGTGCCATCGGAGTCGGGTGGTCCGTGATCCCCCGACGCTCACACGTCGCCGGCCATCGCTCGAAACAGCGCGTCGGCGAGCTGGTCTCGGTCGATCGTCTCCGGGTCCGCGTCGCTGGTCGGATCGATCTTCGGCGTGACGGTCCCCCCGCCCATCCGGGAGTGGCCGCCGCCGTTTCCGTTCTCGAAGTCCGCGAGCACCGCGTTGATCGCGTTGCCCATGTGGACCCGGTCGTCCCGGGAGCGCCCCGAGAGGTGGACCGTCTCGTCACGCTCCCCGACCACCACGACGGCGCTGACTCCCTCGAGCTGGATCAGCTCGTCCGCGGCTTGGGGGATCGCGTCCACGTTGTTCACGCCGCCGACGTCGGCCACGGCGAACGACCCTTCGACGCGACGGCCGGCGATGGCCCGCGCCTTCACCTCCAGCACCTCCGCGTCGACCGCGGGGTTGGCGATGCGGTCGAGGCGGTCCTGATCCACGCCGGGATACACGTACGCGGCGGCCGCGAAGTCCGGCTCGCTCGCGCCGACCGTGAGGTGTTTGGTGTCGGAGAGAATGCCGTACAGCAGCCCGGTCGCGGTGTCCGTTGGAAGCGTGAGGTCGCTGTTGGTCTCGCTCGCGTGCTTGTCCGGCGGGACCGGGGTCGCGTCGTTCTGCTTGAAGTACTCGGCGATGACGGACGCGGTCGCGCCGTAGTCGGTCCGGACGTCGGTGAACCGCTCTCCGGCGCCGTCGCCGGGGTGGTGGTCGACGACCGCCACAGGGAGTACGCCGTCCGCGCCGGCGAACCCCCGCGGCTCGTTGTGATCGACCAGCACGACGGACTCCGCGGCGAGCTCGCTCACGTGTTCGATCGGCTCCAGGTCCAGATCGAGCACCGTCCGGAACGCGCGGTTCTCCTGGTGGCGGATCTGGCCGGGGTACTGCACCGTCGCGTCGACGTCGACCTGCGACGCGAGCGACGCGACGCCGAGGGCGGCCGACATCGCGTCCGGGTCGGGGTTCGGGTGCATCAGCACCGTGATTTCGTCCTGTTCGGCGAGCAGCCGCCGGAACCGAACTCCCGACGTCCAGCGGGCCCGGAACAACAGGTAGCCACTGGTGATCGCGACGAGCACGACGGCGACCGCGAGCGCCGCTAGCTCCGGGTTCTCCCGCGCGAGCGCCTCCGCCTGTGAGAAGCGCTCGTCGGCCGCGATCTGGTTCCACATGTGTCTCCGCCACTCTCTCCCCACACATGAAGGTTCGTTACTGTTCCGACCGACAGACGACGACGGGGGCGAGGGCCGAGCTCACTCCTCGGCCGCCCGGAACGACCGGACCGCGTCGCGGTACCCCTCGCGGAAGGTCGGGTAGGCGAACTCGTAACCGAGCGCACGCAGCTGGTCGTTCGAACAGCGCTTGCTCGTGCGGACCCGCCGTTCGGCCGCCGCGGAGAGGTCGCCGGCCGCGATTCGCTCGTCCTTCGCCCGCTTCTCCGGCCGCGACACGCCGCACTCGTCCGCGAGCCAGTCGGCGAAGGCGTGCTTGTCGACGGGCTCGTCGTCCACGACCACGACCGGCTCGCCGCGGGCGCAATCCGTCTCGAGGAGGTACCGGACCGCTCCCGCGGCGTCGTCACGGTGGACCATGTTGAGGTACCCCCCAGTGACGGGGCCGTCGAGATATCGGTTGAGCCGGTATCGGCCCGGTCCGTACAGTCCCGCGAACCGAGCGACGGTCCCGTCGATCCCGGCGTCGCCGGCCGCCTCCAGCGCGATCCGTTCTGCCTCTGCGAGGACCCCCGTCTTCTCCGTGGTGGGGTCGATCGGCGTCTCCTCGCCGACCCACGTGCCGTCGTGGTCGCCGTACACCCCCGTCGAGGAGGTGTAGACGAGCCGATCGGGCGGCGACGGCCGCCCGGCGTACGCCTCGATCACATTTCGGAGCCCGTCGACGTACACCTCGCGAGCCGCCTCGGCGCCGCGGCCGCCGGAGCTGACCGCGAAGACGACGGCGTCCGCGTCGGGCAGCGCATCGAGCGACGACGGGTCGGTTGCGTCCGCGCGCACCGCGTCGACGACCCCGTCACCGTCGATACCCTCTTCGACCCTCTCGATAGCGTCGAGACCGGCGTCCGACCGGCGCACGCCCGTCACCGCGTGGCGACGCTCGCCGAGCTGTGTCGCGAGTTCGAGCCCGACGTAGCCGCAGCCGACGACGACGACCCTCATCGCTTGCGGCGCTCGATGACCGCCATGACCTCCGCGAGCTGTCCCAGCGTTATCCCGGCGCGTCCCTCGAGGGCCTGCTGGACCTCCTGCCCGGTGAGATCCGCGTCGATCGCCGCCGCCAGGGTGTCGACGTCCAGCACTGCCGTCGCCATCCCCATCAGCAGGTGATCGCGCAGCTCCGCGACGATCGCGTCGGTGTCGCGGTCGGCGGTCACGGCGACTATCGCCGCCCCGTCAGTGAGGCTGAGTTCCGCGGCGTCGCCCTCGGCGGCCGCCTCGATCGCCGCCTCGCTGACGCCGGTCTCGTCGCCGACGCGCCCCCGGCCGGCCTCGGTCACCGCTTCGCTCAGCAGCCTCTCGAACGCCGCGAGCAGCGCGGTCGCGGTCACCCCGTTAGTGTCGGCGTCGGGGGTCCCCCCGGCGCCGGCGGCCCCGTCTTCGACAACCTCGTGAAACATGGTCGCTCTCGGTCGCGGTCTCTCAAAACGGCTGCGGTCGATTCACCGCGCCGCGCAGCCCGCGTCCCCTCCGCTCGACGCTTCCGGCGGCCCCGGACACGGCCACCCAGGGGAGGTCTCGTCGCGGACGCCGTCGACGTCTCCGACGCCCGGCGGACCGGCCGGAACCGCGACCGCGACGACGGTCTCCGTCTCGAACCGGACGGGTTCCGTCGCCCCGAGCCGCACGGTTTCCTCGCCGATGTCGAGGGTCACGTCGCCCTCCCGTCGGACGTACTCGAACGGTTTCTCCGGGGTGCCGACGTCGGCGCGCAGTGCGAACCGTGGGTACTCCCCGCGGACCTGCACGCGCCAGGCGTTCACCGTCGTCACCCAGTAGCCGGGAACCGGAGCGACGGGTAGCCCCGCGCCGACGCTCCGGGCGGGCTTCAGCGACCACTCCTCGCCCAGCTCGTTTGCCGCCCGCTCGCCCAGCTCTCTGGTCGCAGTCTCGCCCGCCCGTGCGGCCTCCTCCTCGACCGCCTTCTCCATCCGGTCTCTGAGCAGGAGCCGGGCCCCCTCCGTCGGCGGCTCGACGATCCGCGTCGGGACTCGAGCGCTGTCTCGATCGGCCGCCCGCCGGGTCGCGACGCGGAGCCGCGCGGCCAGCGACGCCTCCGCCGCGGTCGAGAGCGTTCCGGCGGCCGCGGCCTCGGCGGCGACTCGCTCGGCGTACTCGCCGGTACCGACCGCGGCCGCTCGGTCGCCCGTCGAACTGTAGGACGTGGCGGCCTCGCGGATCGCGTCGCGCCGCGCCTCGCGCGAGAGCGAAGTCCGGTCCCGCAGCACGCCTCCGAGGTCGCGGTCGACGGCGCGCAGCGACCCTTCCACCCGATCCGCGAGCGCGTCTCGGTCGCTGCGGAGGTCCGGGTCGCCGCCCGCGGTCAGCGCCTCGTCGGCAAGCAGGAGCGCGCGCCCGGCGGTGCCGATCCGGACCGTATCACCCGCCCCGAGAATCCGGTCTACGATCCCGCTCGACAGTTCCCCGTACGGGACGGTGGCGTAGTTCACGTTGCGGACGGCGAGGGGCCGCGTCGAGGTCGCGTTCGGGTCCCCAGTTCGTTCGCCGTCGACCGCCGTCCGAGGCAGGTATCCCGGTGACCCTCGCGGCGAGAACGTCACCGCTCCGCCGGGACCGTCGCCGGCCACCGCGTAGGTGCCCGGATCCTTCGCGGCCTCGCGAGCGGCGATCGCCTCGCCGACCGACGGACCGCCGAAGGCGCCCTTCACCCGGCCGAGGAACCCGGTCGTTGCCGTCTCGCGGTCCTCGGCGGCGGCTTCCAACTCTGTGACGACGGCGTCGACGTACGCCGCGCGCGCAGCGACCCGCGCCCGATCGGTCGCGCCGTCGTACGTCCCCGGGGCGTCGACGAGCGCCGCGCGGCGGTCCCGGACCGCATCCGCGAGGTCTGCGTACGGCTCCGCCTCGCCGACCGCCGCCGCCTCCATTGACGCATCCGTCTCGAACTCTCGGACCTCGGCGGAGAGCGCAGCGACGTCCGCCGCCACGCGGTCCCGTCCGACGTCCGACGGCGACCCGTAGACGACCGCCGAGTCGCTGACGTCGCCGCTTCGGACGGCGTTTCGAGCGAGTCGGTCCACGCCGGTCCCCGTGTCGACGCCGAGCTCCGAGCGGGCCGTCTCGGGTGTCTCTCGCAGGTCCGTGACCGCGTCTGCGCTCCCCGCTCCGAACGTCGCAGCCGGGCGGTCCGGCGCGTTGTCGCTGGGCGCGTGTCGCCCCGTCACCGAGACGCGGACCCGGTAGCGATCGGTCGCTTCGTCGCCCGTCGTCGTCCGGTGAACGGTCCGATCGACGACGGTTCCGTTCGGCCCCCGCTCCACGACCTCCCGCCCCCACGTCGCGGTGGCGGTTCGTTCGACCGCCACCTCGCGGCTCACGTCACCGAACGGGACCGGCTCGCCGGGATGGACGGTTCCCGCCGGGACCCCTTTCGGCACGTCGCTCCCCGAGACACCGGTCAGACGCTCTGACCGCGACACGTCCACACGCTCCCACTCGCCGGCCGCCGAGCCGTCCGGAGCAGGGGGTGTGAGTCGCCCGCCGTCGGCGACCTGTGTCGTCGCGGTCTCCACTTCGGCCTCAACCCGGTACGAGCCGCCGATCACCTCGTCGAGGTCCTCGTGAACGCGCGCCGCTCCGACGTCCGCGGCGTGCCCGATGGGGACCGACGTCTCCTCGTTGGTCCGGTCGGTCTCCGGATCGAACGCGGCGTCTTCGGTCGCTTCCCCGTCTGAGTCCCCCCCGGCGTCCGATCCCGTCGCGGCCCCACCGGTTCCGGTCGGCGTCGGCGCCCCGAGTACCGCGTCGGTCCACGAGCCCTCCTTGAGCCCAGTGGGCGCGAGAAGGTCTGTCGCCCCGGTCCGTGCCGTCGCTCGCGCTACTCCGCCGCGGGCGTCCGGATCGCTCGTCCCGAAGACCGCCCGCTGGGTCCGGACGAGCCCCGCGTTCGTCGACAGCTCCACGTGTCGGTTTGCGAGGACGTTCTCAACCGGCGCTCCGGCGTACTGGGCGTAGCCGCGCGCCCAGGTCATCGGGTAGAGGCTCGCGGTGAGCTGTCGGCCGAGCCCCGGCCCCTCGGCGGGACCCCTGTCGAGCCGCTCCTCGAACCGCTCCGTCCGATCGTGTGCGGCGAACGTCGGCACGGCCACCACGACGGTCCTCGTTTGGGTGCGGTTCACGACCGTTCGCCCGTCCCGGGTCGCGGTCGTCGTGACCCCCTCGAAAGTCACGCGCGTCGCCGTCCCGTTCGCCGCCGGATCGACGCGGACGCGGTCGCGGGCCGCGGCGAGGTCATGCCGCTCCTCAACCGCGGGCAGCGACGCTGTCGCCGTCACCGATCCGACCTCGGCGTCGACGGCGGAGAGCGCGTCTCCGCCGGCCACCGCGAGTCGGATCCGAAACGCGTCCGCGAAGGCCGACCCCTCGCGTACCGCCTCGACCCCGGTCTCGCCCTCGGGCGCCCGCGTCACCGGCTCGCGCGCGGCGTCGTGCGCCGCCTCACGCGCTGCGGCGCGCAGCGCGGCGGTGGCGTCCGCGTCGACGCGCTCGACGGCCCGCTCGACGCTCCGATCCTCGCCGACAAGGCCCTGATCCGCGACCCCTGCCGCGTACGTCGTGCTCGTCACCAGGAGCAGCACCCCGATCAGTGCGAAGGGAACGCGCGCCCGCTCGTCAACGGTGAAGCGTCGTCCGCTTCTCTCACTTCTTCCCCTCTGTGTGTCCGCGTCGCTTCCGACTCGCCTCCGCACGTTCACCACCTCCTCACGACGATGCGGACCGGGCCGTCCGTCTCGGTCTCGCCCGCCGCCGGATGCGCGATGACCGCCGTCGTGACGTCGGCGTTCCGAGGGGGTTCCTCGCCGACGGTGACCGTCCTCGCGTCTCCGGTCACCACTGACCCGTCCGCTCTCCCTCGCCGTGAGCCGCCGTCTGGGGCGCCACGCTGAGGGGATACCCGCGCGTTCGGCGCATCCAGCGCGATTCTCGGGCGGACCGTCCGTCGGCCCCCGCGTCGACTCGCTCCGTCCCGGTCGGCTATCGACCCCGCGGTCTCGCCCTCCCAGTTCGCGGCCGTCGGGACCGTTGCGTCGATCCGCGTCCGCTCGTCGATCCCCGCCGCGACCGCCGCCGTCGCCCGCGATTCGAACCTGTTCCGGTCCGCGTCGTCGGGGCTTCGGACGGCGCCACGTTCCCCGTGTACTCCCCCGGCGTCAGCGACGAGCAGCGCGAGCAACTCCGCGCGGGTCGCGTGTACCGTCCGGGTTTCGTTCGCCGCCTCCGGCGCGCGGTACCGCACGGTCACCGTCTCGGTCACCAGTCGGTCGGCCGCCTCGCCGGCGGTCGGCCCCCGCGCTCCGACGTCGTCGCCGACGCCGCCGAGCGCGACGACGCTCGCGGACACACAGAGGAGGAGGACCGTCACGTCGAGTACGGTGCTCGTCACCGCCGGACCACCACGCGAAGCGTTCCGCGGACGTTCTGTCCGGGGGCGACCCGCACAGTCACCGACCGCTCGGCGACTGCAGTCGTGCCGTCCCCGGTCCCCGCCCGTTCAGGCGCGTCCTCGCCCGACTTTATTCGCCACGTCGTTCCGTCGGCCTCCACCGTCGCTGTCGTCGGGTACCGAAACGGTTCTGCGTCGCGGAGACGGTCCGGCTCCACGACGCCCCCGACCATCGCCGTCCGCTCGACCCGATCGAGGGTCGTCTCGGCGCCCGGCTGCTCCCGATCGACCGTCGCGTCGTCGAGCGCGACGACGTACAGCCCCAGCGCCGCGCCGACGGCCAACACCGCGACGAGCGCGGCGAGCGGTTCGACCGCGGCTCGGTCCGCGGCTGCGTTCCCGGCCTCGGACCGGTCACCCGACGAGCGTGACATGCACTCCCCCGTAGTGAACCCGCCGCACGGTGAGCCGTTCCGGTGCCGGTCGCCAGCCGCGGTCCGTGCTTCGCGCACGCTTTGCCGCCGCCGACAGCGCCTCGGGATCGTCGAACACCGCGTCCGGCGGCACGCCGTCGAGCACTCGCCGAAGCCGCTCGTCGTCGAACTCGCCGTTTTCTCCCGTCTGAACCGGCGTTATCCTCGGGCCCCGGAGCGGTGCCCGGATGGTCCCGCCGCCCCCATCGAGGGAAACCGATCGAGGAGTGAGACGGATCCGGTCCGCCGCGACTCCGTGCTCCGCCGTCGCGGGATACTCCCCGCCGGCGACCGTTTCGATCGTGTGTGCGACGCCGGCCGCGTCCGGGGGCGGCGACGCGGGGAGCGTCGCGGCCACGCCGGCCGTTGCGACGCTCACCACGGCGAGGCCGAGCCACGCGTACGTCGCGTCGAAGTGGGTCTCGAACACGGAGCGGCTGACCGCGGCTTCGTATTTAAACGGTCGCCTGCGAACGCGGGCAGACCGCTACAACAGCGCTCCCGCGCCGACGAACGCGACGAGGTAGGTCGCCGTCGCGGTCGGCAGCGCGATCCCGACTCGGTAGGCCACGAGCGTCTGGTCGAAACCGCGCTCCAGCCCCGTCGCCAGCGCGGTGAGCAGCGCCGCGAGGATCAGCACGTAGGCGCCGACGATCCGACCGAGCATCGGGACGGAGAGCGTTCCGGAGCCGGATCCGCCGGCGGAATCCCCAACCGTCCCGGCCGTGCCCACGTCCCCGCCGCCGGTAGGATCCCCGCCGCCCACTCCGAGGACGTCCGCGCCGGCGGTGGCTCCGCCACCCAGCCCGCCGGCGTCGACGGTATCGATCCCCGTCGCGAGCGCGACGGTTGCGCCGCCGACGAGCGGCGCGAACACCGCGGCGGTGTTCGTCAACGTCCCCGTCACGGTCGCGAGCTGCCGCCGGGCGTCGGTTTCGAGCGCGCGGAGCTCTTCCAGTTGATCGGCGAGCTCGAGGAGCACGTCGCCGGCCGGACGCCCCTCCCGCGCGGCGACGGCGAGCAGCGCGACCGCGCCGCGAACTCGCGGTGACGGAACCGGAACGGCCGGCCCGCCACGACCGAGGAACGCCTCTCGCACGCCAACTCGGAGGGTCTCGCTCCGGCTTCCTGCGCGCTCGAACAGCTCGCCGGTCGCGCCGTCGAGCCGCTTGCCGGCGTTCGCGATCGCCGTCTCGACGGCGACGCCCTCGGCCACGTCACCGCCGATAACCGTCATGGCGTCCGGTAGCCCGCGTTCGACGGCGCGGATCTCCGAGAGCGCCGCTCGCCGGTGTCGGACCCCGACGAGGAGCGCTGCTCCCGTCCCGGTCCCGACGCCGGCGACGGGCGCGGCCCATCCGGCAACCAGCCGACCGGCGACCGCGGCTGCGATGACTCCGGAAACGGAACCGGCCGCGACGGCGTGTTTCGCCCGCTCCGGTACGTCCGGGTGACTACCGTCGATCGACGGCGGCGCGAACGCGACCGGTCTGCGCGAGAGCAGCCACGCCGACGCGGCGAGCAGTCCGGCAGGGAGTACGCCGAGGTAGAGTCCGGCGACGACGCCGGACCCGACGGGAACGCCCGATGCGGCCGCCGCGGGGAGCAGAGCGATCAGGGCCAACGGGAGGAGCACCCCGAAGGCGTATAGCGCAGAGACCGGGCCGCGGACCTCGCCGACAAACGCCGCGAGCCGATCGGTCGTCCCGGAGACGGTCGCGTCGAGCGCGCGGTTCAGACAGCGTCCTCGCCGCTCTGCGGGCGCCGACGCCGCCGTCCGGATCAGCGCGGCGGCGCGGTCGATCGCGGGGAACCACGGTTGCCACTCCCGGGCGAACGACCGAAGCCCGCTCGTCGGTCCGTTCGCGCTCCCGCGTTCGTGACGCGCCAGTCCCTCGGCGAGCGGCCCGTCTCCAGTACGCGCGGCGAACCGGACGGCGCGCTCCGCCGACGGGTCCAGACGCATTCGCAACACAAGTCGACCGACGAGGCCGGGAGCCGCCCCGAGCGCTCGCGTCCGCCGGAGCGAGGCGAGCCACACCGGTGCCCGATGGGCCGCGTGGGTCGCCGTCAGCCCGCCGGCGAGCCCGGCGAGCGCTCCCGGAACAGGACCAACAGCGAAGGAGAACACGGCGACACAGAGCAGACCGACACCGATCCCGACCCGATACCCGAGTTCGACGACGCGCTCGGCCGAGGAGTCCCACCCGAGGAACGCGACCGCGCGACGGAGCTCGGGCGACTCGATCGCCTCGTCCCCGAGGGAACGAGGCGAGCCGTCAGTCGGCCCGTCGATCGGCTCCGTCATCTCCGCTCACCGTCCGCGCCGACGAACTCGGCGTATTGCTCTGGATCGGTTCGCCCGACGGCGACCGCCTCGCGGATTCGTTCTCCCCGTTCTCTGACGGTCTCTCGAGCCGCGGCGTACGATCCGTCGGTCTCCGCGAGTCGCTCGATGAGCCGGCTCTCGCCGCGGTCGATCCGTCCGGTCGGCGTCAGCCCTTCGGCCGTCCGCTCGAACAGCGGGTCGAACGCGGCGCCGCCGTCGTGACCGACCACCTCGGCGATCGCGCCGACGCGGTGGTCATCGAGCATGACGATCAGGTCGGTCGCGGCGAACGACGAGGGTGACACGCCCAGATCGGAGACCACCCGCTCTCGGACGGCCCCCGGATCCTCGCCGTGGATCGTCCCCAGCACCGTCTCGCCGGTCGCGCCGACGCGCATCGCCTCGTAGAGGGCCTGCGCCTCCTCGCCGCGGACCTCTCCGACGACGATCGCGCCGCCGCCGAGTCGGAGCGCGGTCCGAACCGCGTCGCTCGGCGACGGCTCTGCGCCGTCGCCGACGCGGAGGCGCTGGGCGTCCCGCCCGCCGGCCGTCAGGGCGCTTGCCGGGAGCTCGGGCGTGTCTTCGATCAGAATCGACCGCGCTTCCGCGGGGAGCTCCCACAGGAGCGCGCCGAGCGCGGTCGTCTTTCCCGCGCCCCGCCCGCCGGCAACGAGCCCGGTCACGCCCCGCTCGACGGCGACCGAGAGGAGCCCGGCGGCCCCCGGCGTGATCGTCTCGACGTCGACGAGCCGCGCGAGCGTCCACGCGTCGGGGTCGCCGCGGCGGAAGGCAAACGAGAGGCCGTCGCTGGCGGGGTCCGTTGTTGCGGCGACGCGGACGCGACCGGCGTCCGTCTCCAGCGTCGCATCGAGGGTCGGGCTCGCCCGGGAGAAGCCTCGGCCGCTGGTCCGCCGGAGCCGAGAGGCCAGGGTGGCGGCCCCCTCCGGCGGGAGCCTGACGTTCGTCCGACAGCGCTCGCCGTCGACGACGACGCGAAGCGGGTTCTCGGTCACCGGCGCCGACAGCGTCGCGTCGCTGACTCGGTTGTCGGCGAACACGTGCTCGAACGCGCCGTATCCCCGCGTGTGCCGCCGGAGGGCATCGGCGAGCGTCGAGACCGGATCCGCGTCCTCGGCGACAGCACGCGCCGCGCGGCCGGGCGCCCGCTCTCCCCCGGTCGGATCGTCGAGCAGCCGCCGCTTGGCGTCGTCGAGCCGCTCAACCGCCCCGTCGTCGAGCTCTCGGACCGGGGGCCTGAGGTGATACGTCCGGAGCGGTCCCGCCCCATCGTACAGCCGGACCGTCGCGCCGGTGTCGAGCTCCCAGCGCTCGACGAGCGTCGCCTCCGGCGGCGGCGCGGTCGCGACACGCGCGGCCGCGATCCGGGGACCCGCGTGCGCTCGCAACACCCCTTCGACCCCGTCGGACCCCTCGACGACTGCCGACAACCCCGTCTCCGCGACGATCCGAGCCGGCGGTCCCTCGCGTCCGGCGGCTTCCCGGGCAGCACCGACCGGGTCGCGCAGCACGCGGTCGGCGAGCCGCGTCTCGTGGAACTCAACGCGCTCGCGGAACCTCCCCGCCGCGACCAGACACGCCGCGGCACGTCCGGCGTAGGCCCGCTCACGTCCCCGGTGGCGAGTCCTGATCACGTCGGCGTCGCGCTCGCTCAGCGCCTCGACGACGGTCGCCAGGCAGTCCGGGCTCTCGGCGAGATCGCCGCGTCCGGGACAGTCGTCCGCGTCGACGGCGAGCACGACGCGGTCGCCGACGCCCGTTCCGACCGGTTCCCGGAACGACGGCTCGCACCGACAGCCGCGCTCGTCGTCCGTCCACGGCAGCGACCGAAGCGAGGCCTCGTCGCCGTCGATCCGCGGCAGCGAGGGGAGATCGAGGTTCATGGCGGGCGTGCTCCCGGCATCGTATATAAACGCTCACCCGACCCTGCCGATACGGACGGTCGGCCCGCCGTCGTCGACGAGCCGGAGCACCAGCCGGCTCTCGCCGCCCGGTCGCAGCGCGATCGCTTCCCCGTCGACCGCGACGGTCGCGTCCACGCCACCGGGCGCGATCGGCACGCTCCGCTCGGAGCCGCCGTCGATCCGATATCGGAGCGCGACATCCGCCCCTGCGGTGTCCCCCTCACTGACCTCGTCGGTCTCCGCGAGCGCGACGCGGTCGATCGGTGCCGCCCCGAACCCGCTCGGGACGCGGACGGTCACGGTCGTCCGGGCGGCGAGCGACGGGTTCGCGACGCTCACGGAATCCGCGACGAGACGTCCGACGGCTCGCTCGACCCTGTCCGCCTCCGTGTCGAGCCGCTCGGCGGTCGTGGTCGCCCGGGCGCTTTCCAGCGCCGGCATTGCGGCCGCGAGGAGGGCGACAGCGACGAGAACCGTGAGAACGACGCGGATCACAGTTCGATCCCATCGTTTCCGGTCCGCGGCGCTCTGCCCCGCTCCGCCGTGCCGTCCGCTCTACAGGGACTCACGGAGTCGGTCCAGCGCCTCGTCTCGCCACGTTCCGTCCGCGTCGGCCCCCTCTCTCAAGCCCTCCCGGTCAGCCCCTCCCGGCGCCTCGGTCCGACGGTCGTCGTCCGCCGGAACGGCGGCGTCGAGAGCGGTCTCGCTCGGCACGGCGTCGCCCGGGCCGGCCTCGCTCGAACGTTCGCTCTCCGGGGCGGCGTCCTCGCCGCCACTCGCCCTCGCCAGCGCGAGGTCGGCTCGCCGTTCGACCTCTTGGTTGACGGCTCGGATCGATCCCACGTACCCCCTGATTGCCTGTGTGGCGGCCTCCAACTCCTCCACTCGCGACTCGACCTCGGCCACGCGCGACGCCAACGCCTCGCGTTCCGCGGCGGCCGCCGCGCTGTCGCCGAGGTCCGCGACGGCCGCGTCGGACCCCGTCACGGCGCGCTCGACCGCGCTGAGGCGCTCGTCGAGTCGATCTTGACCCCGTGCGTCGCTCGGTCCGTCGGCTCCGGCAGCGCCTCGTCGCTCTCCGCGCTTCGACGTCTGACTCCCCTCGTCGGTGGCGTTCGACATGCTCGCGGTTGGCCTCGATTTCGCACTTAAACCTCGGGGGAAAAGGTAAGACGACGGATCGGTTACCCTCCGATCATGAAGGCAGTCCTCCTCGGCGTCGGGCAGGCGGGCGGGAAGCTCACGACCGCTCTCGCCCGGTTCGACGCCGATGCCGGCCACGGGGCGGTGCTTGACGCGCTCGCGGTCAACACGGCCGCGGCGGACCTCGACCCGCTCCCACTCGACACGGTCCTCGTCGGTCAGTCCCGGGTGAACGGCCACGGCGTCGGCGGCGACAACGAACTCGGCGCCGAGGTGATGGACGGGGACGCCATCGAGGTGCTGGACGCGCTCGCCTCGAAGGTGACGGCGGAGGCTGAGGCGTTGTTCGTCGTCGCCGGGCTCGGCGGCGGCACCGGGTCGGGCGGCGCGCCGGTGCTCGTCCGCGAGCTGAGCCGCGTGTACGACGTCCCGGTGTACGCGATCGGTATCCTCCCCGGCCGCGACGAGGGGGCGATGTACCAGGTGAATGCGGGCCGGTCGCTGAAGACGCTGGTCCGGGAGGCGGACGCGACGATTCTGCTCGACAACGACGCGTGGCGCTCCTCGGGGGAGTCGGTCGAGGGCGGTTTCGCCGCGATCAACGAGTCGATGGCGCGGCGCGTCGGGCTCCTCCTGGCCGCCGGGGAGTCCGTGGAGGGCGTCGCGGAGTCGGTCGTCGACACCAGCGAGGTGATAAACACGCTACGGGCCGGCGGGATGGCGGCGGTCGGGTTCGCCTCGGCGCCGGCCGCCGAGGACGCCGAGGAGAACGTCACGACCGTGATGAGCGCGGTCCGGAGCGCGGTGATGACGGGGATGTCGCTCCCGAACGCGACCGACGCCGACGCCGCCCTCGTCGCAGTCGCGGGCGACCCGGACCGCATCTCCCGGAAGGGCGCGGAGAAGGCGCGCAAGTGGCTCCAGGAGGAGACCGGCTCGATGCAGGTGCGCGGCGGCGATTTCCCGCTCGACTCCGACCGGATCGCGGCGCTCGTGCTGCTCGGCGGCGTCGAGCGCTCCCGGCGGATCGAGGCGTTCCTCGAACGCGCCCGCCAGGCCGTCCGCGACGAGCCGGAGGAGCGACCCGACCCCGCGGCGGCGTTCCAGAACGACGATCTCGACGACCTGCTCTGATCAACGGACGCGGTCGTTCGACGGCGTCGGTTCCGCACCTTTTTGGTTCCGCCCGGTGGAGTCGTTCCCGATGAGCAACCCGTGGGACGACTGGGACCACGTGCTGAAGGTCGACCCCGACAAGGAGCTGCGGGACGGCGAGACCTTCGAGGACGTCTGCCGCACCGGCACCGACGCGATCGAGATCGGCGGGACCCTTGACGTCACCGCGGAGAAGATGACGCGCGTCGTCGACGCCGCGGCCGAGTACGACGTTCCCCTGTACCAGGAGCCGTCGAACCCGGGCGTCGTCATCGACTCGCCCGCGCTCGACGGCTACCTGATCCCGACGGTGTTCAACGCCGGCGGGCCGTTCTGGATCACGGGCGCGCACAAGGAGTGGGTCCGCATCGACGAGTTAGACTGGGACCGGACTCACACCGAGGCGTACATCGTTCTCAACCCCGACGCCGCCGTCGCGGAGCTGACGGACGCGAACTGCGACCTCGCGGCCGACGACGTCGGGGCGTACGCGAAGGTCGCCGAGCGGATGTTCGGCCAGGAGATCGTTTACGTCGAGTACTCGGGCACCTTCGGTGACACGGAGAAGGTCGCGGCCGCCCACGACGCGCTCGACGAGTCCACCCTCTTTTACGGCGGCGGAATCCACGACTACGAGTCCGCCAACGAGATGGCCGCCCACAGCGACGTGATCGTCGTCGGCGACCTGCTCCACGACCAGGGCGTCGACGCGGTCCGGGAGACGGTGGAGGGCGCGAAGGACGCACACGACGACTGAGCGTCAGATTCCGAGCGCGGCGGTTCCTTCCTCTCAGTCCGCTCCCGCGTACCCGCCGATCATGTTCTCGACGTACTTCGCGATCACGTCGACCTCCAGGTGGACCGGGTCGCCGACCGACTTCTCAGAGAGCGTCGTCAGCTCGTACGTCGTCGGGATGACGGCGACGTCGAACTCCCCCTCGCGCTTCTCGGCGACCGTCAGCGAGATGCCGTCGAGCGTCACCGACCCCTTGTCGACGAGGTAGTCGGCGTGTCCCTCGGGGATCTCAAACCCGAACCGCCAATCCTCGCCGACGCGCTCGACCCCCGTCACCTCGGCGACGGTGTCGACGTGGCCCTGCACGACGTGGCCGTCGAACCGGCCGTCGGCCGGCATCGCGCGCTCGACGTTGACCGGGTCGCCCTCGCCGACGTCGCCGAGGTACGTCTTCGCGACCGTCTCGCTCGCGAGGAACACCTCGAACCAGCCGCTCTCGTCCTCGCTGACCTCGTACTCCTCGACGGTGAGACAGACGCCGCTGACGCTTATCGACTGGCCGTGACCGATGTCGTTGAACCCCTCGACGCCGATCCGGAGCCGCAGCCCGTCCGCTGTCTCGGTCCGCTCGCGGACCGTGGCGGTCCCTTCGACGATGCCGGTGAACATACCCGATCTGGGCGCGCGCGACACATATCGGTTCGGTGTTCGGGCGGCCGTCTCGCCCCGCCGTCCCCTCCCTGTCGCCGCCGCGGCCCTTTTGAATGCCGGGCGCCAACTCGAGTCCGATGAACCTCGGGTTGATGGATATGATCGGGCTGGCGGCGTCGCTCGTGTTCGCGCTGCCGCTCGCGAACTACGCCGTTATCCGGCTGTTCGTCGGCGAGGTCGCGCTCGGCGCCGGGCTGCTCGTCGTCGCCGCCGCGATGGTCGTCCTCCCGCAGTACTTCCTCGACCCGGGGCGGATCCTCCGCGGACTGATCTCGGGGCTGCTTCCCCGACAACTCCGCGGCGAGGAGGGCTCCGGCGCGGAGTCCGACGCGGAGTCCGTCGAGAAGTGATCGGCGGCCGGAGCCGACCTCACTCGCGCTTCTCGGGCGCGATCCCGAACGGGTACTCGGCCAGTATCTCGTAGCCGTCGTCGGTGACGGCGACGAGGTCCTCCAGTCGGACGCCGCCGACATCGGGGTCGTAGACGCCGGGCTCTATCGTCACGACGTGGCCCGGCCGCAGCTCGCCCGCGCCCGTCAGCGACGGCGACTCGTGGAGGCTCACGCCCACGCCGTGGCCGGTGCCGTGCGTGAACCCCGCCTCCCCCTCGCCGGCGTTCGGGTCGAAGCCGTAGGCCGCCAGCTCGGCGGCCGCCTCGCCGTGGACGGTCTTGGCCGGCACGCCGGGTTCGACCTCCGCGAGCGCGGCCTCCCGCGCGGCCTCGATCGCGACGTACGCGCGGCGCCCCCAGCCGCCGTCGCCGTCGACGACGAACGTCCGGGTCATGTCGCCGTAGTAGCCGTCCGGACCGCGAGGCGAGACGTCGAGCAACACCGTCTCCCCCGGCCGGATCGGCTCGTCGCCGACGAAGTGGAGGTCCGCGGCGGACGGGCCGGCGCCGATCACGGTGTTGCCGGCGTCGCGGACGCCCCGGGCGGTGAGGGCAGCGTTCACCTCGCGGCGGAGCCGCTCGGTCGTCAGGGGCGCGCCCTCCCAGCGGAGCGTCGGGCTTCCCGTCTCCTCGCCCTCGCCGACCTCGCTCCCGGCCAGCACGGTCTCGGCGCGCGCCATCCCGGCGGCCGTCGCGCGCTGCGCGCGGCGGAGACGGTCGAGTTCGGCGTCGGTCTTCCGGGCTCGCGCCGTCGTCACCGCGCTCGTCGACGCGAGCTCGTTGCCGGCGCGTTCGAGGTAGACGGCGGCGTCGTGGGGGATAGACGGCGGGACGAGGAGGGCGTGGCGGCCGTCGGACTCGTCGACCAACTCGTCGACCGCCGCGGCCGCGCGCTCTCCGGCGTGGTCGCCGACGTTTTCGGTTCGGACCTCGCGAGCGACGCCGTCGTGGAACCTGCGGTCGCCGCCGCCGCTGCCCCGATCCTCACCGCCGTTCCGAGCCCGCCCGCCCCCGACGAACTCCCGCTCGGCCTGTTCGGCGAACGGCGCGGGCGCACAGCAGACGGCGCGGCCGGTGGCGACGTCGCCGTCGGTTTCGTCAGTGCGGTCGCCGTCCGGGACCACCACCAGCGCGTACGCCCGGTCCGGACCGGAAAAGCGCGTGAGGTACCGCAGGTCGTCGTCGAAGCGGTCGCCGACCGCGACGAGCGCGTCGGCGTCGGCGGCCTCGACCGTCTCGATGATCGGGGCGAGATCGGTCCGGAGGGGGCGCACGGAGGCGGCGCTCCCGTCGAGCGCACCCTCCTCGCTCCCGTCGCTCACGGCTCCGGTTCGGGGACCGCCAGCTCGGCCTGGACTTCCTCAATGAGCTCCTGTGCGGGCTCGTCGCGGATCTCGTTGAACAGCAGGACGCTGATCGGAAGGGTCGGCGCCCCACTGATGAGGCTCTCCATGATGACGAGCCGCTCGCGGGCACGGGACATCCCGACGTAGAAGACGCGGCGCTCGTTGTCGGTGAGGACGGGGACGGGGCTCGTCGCCTTCGTGAACTCGTCGACCCCGTCGACGTCGGCCGGGTCTTCGATGGAGGCCGCCATCTGCTCGACGACCTTCTCTGTGAGGTCGGTCGCGACGAACACGTGGTCGGCCTCGCGGCCCTTCGCGGAGTGGATCGTGCCGACGCGGACGCGGGTCGGGTCCGCCCCCTCGTAGTCGCCGTCGAAGTACGCGCCCATCGACTTCCGCTGGAAGCTCGTCACCTTCCGGACCATGTCGTCGGCGCTCGCGGTGTCCGGCATGAAGGGGATGTGGTCGTCGAGCTCGTCGGCCGTCACCTCGATCAGGGAGACGTCGTCGACGTCGGCGGCCTCCTCGCGGTCGTCGAGCAAGTCGTAGAACTCGTCGCGCTCGTGGGTCCCGAACGCCGAGTCCTGGAGCATATCGGCGAGCCGCCGGGCCTCGAGCCCGTTCACGGGGTCGCCCGCCTCGGCCTTCTCGATGGCGCTGACGTAGTCCTGCACGCGGTCGGTCCACATCCGCCCGTCGGTCAGCATCGTGAACGGGATGCCGTGGTCGATGAACTCGTCGATGAAGTCGAACATCTGGTAGCGCGCGCGGAACAGACACATGATGTCGCCCTCGTCGTCGTCGACCGTGTACCGGACGTTCCGGACGAGTTCGATCATCGACGGCGACTGGATCGCCTCGACGGTCCCGCCCTCCTTGCGGGGATGGAGGTCCTTCTCCTGGCGCTTGTCGATGTGGCGGATCTCGGCGTTGACGACGTTGAGGATCTCCGAGGGGAGCCGGTAGGAGTTCGGGAGCACGACGTCCTCGTCGACCTCGGTGTCCAGCAGGAGGTCCGGGTCGGCACCCTGCCACGCGTAGACGACCTGGTCGTCGTCGCCCGCGATGAGCACCTTCTCCATGTGCGGTTTCCACTCCTCGAAGACGTTGTACTGCAGCGTCGTGATGTCCTGGAACTCGTCGATGATCAGGTAGTCGACACTGGGCACGAGCGAGCGCTGCGCGACTCGCTCGAGCATGTCCGCGAAGCCGATGAGCTCGTTGTCGCCCTTGTAGCCGCGCCACGCGCGGATCGTCTCGGGGATGTCGATCCGCTCGTCGTCGGAGGGCCACGTGGGGGTGTACTTGTTCCCCTCCTGGGCGTTGGGGTCCTCCTCGGGCGGGAGCCGGACCTCCTCGACGTTCCACTGGAAGGGGACGTCGTACCAGTCGGCGACGTCGCGCTCGGTGCGCTGGAGCCACTGGGAGGTGGCGATGATCTTGTTCCCGATCGTCGTCGACCGGGCGGTCCGGCGGCCGGCGCCGCCGTGCTGGTCCTCGAACTCGATGCCGTACTCCTCGCAGAACGCCTCCTTGTCGTCCTCGCCCACGACGTCGCCGCGGGAGAGGTCGAGCAGCTCGTACGCTTTCGCGTGCATGGTGCTGACGTTCCCTTGGAGGCTGCGGGGGGAGACGTCGAGTCGCTCCGCGAGCCGCTCGCGGATCTCGGCGGCGGCCGCGCGCGTGTACGAGACGACGAGCACGTCGCGCACCTCGGCGTCGCCGTCCTCGAGGATCCCCTCGACGCGATCCAGGAGCGCCGTGGTCTTCCCGCTGCCCGGACCGCCGAACAGTCGCGTCACCGTGGGATCGGTCATTGTCTACTTCTGACCCCGGTTCTCCTTAAACGCCGTGGCTCGGGGTCGCTCCGGAAGGAATCCTCCGATCTCACGGACTGATACGTCAGTTACTCCGCGTCGCGCGCGCTTCCCGGACGTCGGCGCCGTCGCGGACGAGGTCCTCGCAGGCGGGGCAGACCCGGGGACGATCGACCTCGTTCGGGGTGAACACCCGAACGTAATCCGTCGTGACGAACGAACCGCAGTTCTGGCAGGTCGGCATAATCGTCACTATCGATTGATACTACATAATGCTGCCGCCAAACATCATCGAAAGAAAACCGCTCGTCGCCCGTGCGCCGCCGTCGGCGTCAGGTCGGGCGCCAGTCGCAGACGTCGCACCGCGCCGTTCCCTCAGGGTGGAGTGCACCGCACTCCGGACACTGGAGCTTGTTATAGGATCGCTCCCAGCGTACGATCTCCGTCTCGTGGCCGCGATCGGACAGGAACTCGTCGAGCACGTCGTCGTCCGAGCTGGGTGCACTACTGGACATGCATGCCAATTAATGACACACGGGTATATATATCTTCTCACGATTCTCGTCGAACAGATGTCTCTCCCACGAACGATCGGAAATACCCGTGAACATGTTCGAATAGACGTTTTCCCCGCCGGCGGCGCGGTGCTTGTAAACTGCTCTCACACGCGAATTCCCGCGGGCGACGGGACCGTTCTCCCGGCGCTCACCACGGCTCGTTCTTCAGCCCGAGGGCGTAGGCGCCGACGTTCGTGACCACGTGGAGGACGGGGGTCATCACGAGGACGACCCCGAGGACGGCGGGCGTGAACGTCGCCAGCGCCCAGTTGGTGTCGACGACGAAGACGGCCAACAGCGCGACGACGACGAAGTCGAGCTGATCGAGCCCGGGGAACGCCGCGCCGCGCTCGCGGCCGGAGCGCCGCTTGAGGAAGGAGGCGCCGATGTCGCCGCACATCGCGCCGAACGCGAGCGCGACCGCCGCGGGGAGCGCGAACGTCGGGAGGTCGACGCCGAGGGCGGCGCTGGCGGGCTCGTTGAGACGGTTGAGCGCGAGCGCGAGGACGACGCCAGTGAGGGTGCCGACCGCCGTGCCGCGCCACGTCTTCCCGTCGCCGAGCAGGCGCGCCCCGCGCCACTCCCGGCCGCCGTCGATGGGGCGGCCGCCGCCGGCGAGCACCGCGGCGTTGTTGGGCACGTACGCGGGTACCATCGCCCAGAACGCGGTCGCGACGAGCGAACCGATCA
Organism: Halorubrum yunnanense; assembly: GCF_026586675.1. Lineage (GTDB taxonomy): Archaea > Halobacteriota > Halobacteria > Halobacteriales > Haloferacaceae > Halorubrum > Halorubrum yunnanense. The sequence continues at coordinate 147,842 of NZ_JAODIX010000030.1, read as the reverse complement.
TACGCGCTCCACTCCCGTCGGGGGTATATAAACCACGATCCCTCTCGCGGGGCGGCTCCGCGTTGCGGGTCGGTCTCGCCGGCGATCCGCGCGACCCCTCGGCTCGACAACAGTCAAGTCGCCGCCACCCCCATATCGGGTATGATCCCCCCGATCGCCCGGCGGTTCGTCGCCGGCGAGAGCGTCCCGGAGGCCCTCGACCACGTCCGAGCGTGCAACGAGGACGGCGTCGCCGTCATCGTCAACCTGCTCGGCGAGCACTACGACCGCCCGACGGACGCCCGCGCCGACGTCGACGCGTACCTCGCGCTGTTGGACGACATCGCCGGCAGCGGCCTCGACGCCTGCGTCTCGGTGAAGCCCTCGCAGATCGGGCTCGACGTCTCCACCGAGCTGTTCGAGGAGTACTACCGCGAGATCGTCGACCGCGCCCACGAGCTCGACGCCTTCGTCTGGTGCGACATGGAGGACGCCGACACCACCGACGACGCCCTCGACGCCTTCGAGTCGATCGCCGCCGACTACCCGTGGAGCGTCGGGCAGTGCGTGCAGGCGAACCTCAGGCGCACCCGCGAGGATCTTGACCGCCTCGTCGACGTCCCCGGCAAGATCCGGCTCGTGAAGGGCGCGTACGACGAGCCGGCGTCGATCGCGTACGCGGACGCGGACCGCGTCGACGAGGCGTACCGCGAGAACCTCCGCTTCCTCTTCGAGCGCAGAGACCGGGGAGTCGCCGTCGGCAGCCACGACCCGGCGATGATCTCGCTGGCGAACCGGCTGGCCGCCGACCACGGCACCGACTACGAGGTCCAGATGCTGATGGGCGTCCGGGGGGACGCGCAGCGCGACCTCGCCGCGCAAGGCGTCGACGTGGCCCAGTACGCGCCGTACGGCGACAAGTGGCTCTCGTACTTCTACCGGCGCGTCCGCGAGCGCAGAGAGAACCTGACGTTCGCGCTGCGGGCGGTCGTGGGCCGGTGACCGCCCTCGCGAGTGGGGCGGCGCGTGGAAGCCCTCTTAAGGGTCGCCGCCACATACCAACTCGATAGATGTCCACGTGGAAACGCGACTTCGCCAGCGGGCTCATCGTGTTGGCGCCCCTCTTAGTCCTCCTCTTAGTCCTCCAGTGGATCTACCGGTACATCGCCTCTATCCCCCTCATCGAGGGGCTCCAGCCGGCGATCATCCCGGGGCCGCTCGAGCCGATCTCCCGCGTGATCATCGCGCTCGCGGTGTTCGCGACCGTCGTCCTCGCGGTCGGCTACCTCATGCGGACGACGTTCGGCCGACTGGCCGAGTCCGCCGTCGACGGCGCCATCAACCGGATCCCCGCGCTGCGCGTGGTGTACAACGCCTCCAAGCTCGCGATCGAGACGGCCGTCTCCGGGACCGACGAGCTCCAGAGCCCGGTGTACATCGAGACGTGGCAGGGGATCCGCATGACGGCGTTCCGGACCGGAAAGAAGACCCGCGACGGGAAGATCGTCTTATTCATGCCGACGGCGCCGAACATCACTACCGGATTCGTCATCGAGGTCGAGCCGGAGCGCATCGAGGAGACCGGCGAGACCGTTGAGGAGGGGATGACTCGCGTGCTCTCGGCCGGCTTCGCCGAGTCGGCTCACCAGGTCCCCGTTCAAGAGGAGCGCCCGCCGGACGGCGACACCGACACCCCCGGCGGCGTCGGCGGCGTCAGAACCGACGGCACGCCCGGGGAGACGGACCGGTCCGCCGCGGACCCCGGGAACGACTGACCGGCGGCGACGGCGTCGCCGCTTATAAATACGCGAACCACTCGTCGTGGTCGTCCGTCCGCCGCTCGACGAGGTCGAAGAAGGCGGTCTGCAGCTCCTCGGTGACCGGTCCGCGGCTGCCCGATCCGATCTCGGTGTCGTCGACGGAGCGGATCGGGGTCACCTCGGCCGCGGAGCCGGTGAAGAACAGCTCGTCGGCCGTGTACAGCTGGCCGCGGGAGATGACGGCCTCGTCGTGGACCTCGTAGCCGCGCTCCTCGGCGAGCGCGATGACGGTGTCGCGGGTGATTCCCTCGAGGATCGACTGGGCGGGCCCGGTGGTGTATATCTCGCCGTCGTTCACCATGAAGATGTTCTCGCCGGGGCCCTCGGCGACGTTCCCCTCCTTGTTGAGGACGATGGCCTCGACGTAGCCGTTCCGCCGGGCCTCCTCGCCCGCGAGCATGGAGTTGACGTAGAGGCCGGTGGTCTTCACGTTGGTCGGGACCTGCGAGGAGGCGTGTTTCCGCCACGAGGAGACCATGACGTCGACGCCCTCCTCCAGGGCCTCGTCGCCGAGGTACGCGCCCCACGGCCACGCCGCGAGCACGAGGTCGGTCGGGCAGTCCTTCGGCGAGACGCCGAGCGAGTCGTACCCGTAGTAGGCGATCGGGCGGATGTACGCGGAGTCGAGGTCCTGTCGGTCGAGGAGCTCGAGGGTGGCCTCGGTGATCTCCTCGCGGGAGTGCTCGATATCCATGTCGTACATCTTCGCGGAGTCGAACAGCCGGTCGAGGTGTTCGTCCCACCGGAACACCGCCGGGCCCCGCTCCGTGTCGTAACAGCGGACGCCCTCGAACACGCCGCTCCCGTAGTGGAGCGCGTGGGTCAGAACGTGAGTCGTCGCGTCCTCCCAGTCGAGGAACTCACCGTTCTTCCAGATCGTGTCGACGTCCATCTCGTCGAATCCCATAGTTGAGAGTTGCGGTGATCGGGCTTAAAAGTGTGACATGTGGAGAACGCGACTCTTGCGAGTCGAGTGCTGTCGGCATCTGAGTCGACCGGTCATAAATAGTTGCTGTCGGATCGCCGGTGAACGCCTCCAAAGCCCCAGCCGGGAGGGCGGCGCACGCTCGCTGCGCTCCTCAGTCAGTCGCTCCGCTCCCTCCTTGTGGTGCTTACGTCGCCTGCGCCGCCCTCCCGGCTGCCCCTTTGAGTCCCACCCGACCGCGACCGCACCGCAGCCTCACGCCTCCCCAGCCTCGTCGCCGGCGGTGAAGCCGCCGGCTGCAAGCGAGAGCTTCGCTCTCGTCCTGTCGGTCGCCCTCCGCGTCGCTCCGGGCGACCGACTCCAGCGAGGGACCGGAGGTCCCTCTGGCAGTCGGGCTTCGCCCGACGACCTCCCACGCGCTCCTCGCGCCCTTATCAGGGCGCTCGGAGGCTCGCGCCGACTGCACAGCGGTCGCTTATTTAAATGCTTCAACGAGCGCCGCGCCCTCGACGTACGGGATATCGCGGCGGGTCGCGTACGCCTCGGCGTCCGCGGGCGCCAGCGCGGCGCCCGTCTCGTCGTCGAGCATCTCGCAGACCACGGCGGCGGGGGCGGCGCCGACCGCCCCGGCCATCGCGAGCCCGAGCTCCGTGTGGCCGGTCCGGCCGCCGAGCCCGTCGCGGTCGCCTCGGAGCACGTGGACGTGGCCGGGCGCGCGGAACTCCGTCGCGAAGTCCTCGGGGCTGTACCCCCCGGGGTCGGCGTCGACGGCGGCGGCCGCGCCCGCCAGCTCGACGATGGTCCGCGCGCGGTCCTCGTCCGTGATCCCGGTGAACGTCTCGCGGTGGTTCACCGGCAGCGAGAACGAGGAGCGGTCGTCGTAGTCGGGGTCGTCGTCGACCGCGGGGTGGTCGAGCGCGTCCGCGAGGAACGGGAGCCCGAACGCGTCCGCGACCGGGTCCCCGACCGCGACGCAGATCAGCCCGCCGGCGTCGTTGCGCATGTGCGCGACGGCGCCCTCGTCGACCGCGCCGGCCGGGTAGACGATGTCCGTCTCGCCCTCGCGGTCGGCGAAGTCGTGGACGCAGACCGGGTCGCCGGCGCGGAAGGCGTCAAGCGCGCGCCCGACCGACTCGTCGGTCGCGTCCGGGGCGCTATCCGTCTCGGCGTCGGGAGCGACCTCCGCGTCGGCGTCGACGTCGGCGCGCATCAGGCCGCCTCCGTCCCGGCGACCTCGCCCTCGCCGGTTTCCTCCTCCTCCGTGGCGCCCTCGCCGGGTTCGTCCGCTCGGCTCGTCGCGGTCACCCGGACCTCGACCTCGTCGCCGTCGTCGAGGCCGAGCGCGGCGCGGAGCCGCTCGGGCGCGATGAGCTCCAGCTGGTCGTCGTCGTGGTGGGTCCGGTCCGGGACGATCGCGTGGGCCTCCTCGTAGCGCTCGTCGCCGGCGACGAGGGTGACGCCGTAACACGAGGCCGCGCCGTAGGTCCGGTCGTCGTCCTCCCACGCGTCGATCGGGACTGCGTCGATGCCGGCCATCTCGCCGCGACGCCGGACGCTCTCCTCGCTCAGGTCGACGTTGAACGTGCCGGGGAACGGCTCGTAGCCCAGCCGCGTCCGGAACTGCTCGGCGTAGCCGGGCAGGGTGATGTAGTGGCGCCCCTCGCCCATCCCGCCGGTGACCGCGCCGCGGAGGACGAGCTCGACGTTGCTCTCGAACAGCCGGCGGTAGTCGGCGTACTCGGCCCGGAGGGCTGCCTCGCCCGCGTCGGTGACGCGCACCCACTGGCCGTCGCCGACCACGTCTCGCTCGATGTAGCCCGCGGACTCGAGGGTCTGGAGCCGCCGGGATGCGGTCTGCGTCGAGGCGTCGAGCCGGTCGCCGAGGGCCGCGCACGACACCTTCGTCTCGGTCAGGCCGCCGACGAGCCCGACGTGTTTCAGGGCCGCGATCGCGGCCGGGTCGGGGTCCGTCGTCGCCGTCGCTTCTGCCATACTCAGATCTTCGTCGCCCGCACGCAAAAGAGTAACGAATGTGGTATGCGTCTCAAAAACGTTAATCTGGTTTAGGCTCGGAGCCGCGATTCCGATGTCGACCAAATCTTGCGGCGGCAACCACCTAATCCCGTCGGTGTCGGCGGTGTCCGTCGCGGGCTGCGGCGGCCGGCGCCGCCTGCGAACGACCCGCGTGCGGGTCGTCGAAAGGTAAGGTACAAATACGAACGGCGACTGATCTCAGATGCGGGCTCGTAGATCAGCGGCAGATCGCTTCCTTCGCAAGGAAGAGGCCCGGGGTTCAAATCCCCGCGAGTCCACTCTTTCACTCGCTTCGGCCGTTCAGCCGTTCTCTCGCGTGCCCCCACTCGCTCGGCTCGTGGGCACCCCGCGGGTCCCTGTTTCTCCGTAATGATCGCCAGAATCGCGGTTCCGAGTCGCGACGCGCCCAGCGCCGACGCCGCTAGCTCTGCACTTCGGCGACGACGTGTCGGAGGTCGCGTTTGATGCCCCAGCTGAACAGCTGGTCGAGCAACAGCACGGAGACGGTGTAGATGACGGCTCCGGTCGGCACGGTCAGGACCAGTTCGACCAGCGGGGAGACGTCCACGAGGCGCTGCGCGTACCAGATACCCCCGAACATGACCGCCGACCCGATCGCCGGGTGGGTGTACTCGTGGAATATCTCGACCGGGTGCGCCGAGAGGAGCGTCGAGACGGCGTAGACGTCGAGGCGTTCGCCGACCGGGTCCGAGACCGGTACCTGTTCGCGCTCTCGGGGCTCTCCGAGGCCGAGCGCGCTGTCGTCGAGGAGGCGGTCGACGGCGGGTACTTCGAGGACGACGAGGCGTTCCGGTCGGTGGTCGACCGGATCCGGGAGCACGAGGGGACCGACGTGACCGACTCCTACGGCACGTGGCTCCTCGCGTACGCGGGGACCGAATACCTCGCGTACGTCGAGTGGTAGGCCCGGTCGCGAACCGTCGCTCTCGGCCCGTTGAAAACGATTTAAATACTTTCGGCGAATCGTCGAGATATGGGCGTTTCAGAGATACTCGAGGGAAAGAACCTCTCGCATCGCCAGATGGGCGCGATCATGATCGGCTGGCTGGTGCTGGTCACCGTCATCTCCGTCGGGCTGCTTCTGTACACGTCGTTTAACCTCTCGTAGTCGACCGCTCGAAACCGGGGCGATGGGTCCCCGAACGCAACCCTGGCAGGTCGGCTTCCTGATCGCGGCCGCGCTCGGCGTCGTCGCGGTCGGCTTCTACGCGCTCTACCGCGGCGAGAGCGGCGACGCCGCCAGCTACCCGGACCTCCGCGGGCTGGCGGCCAACCGGGCGTACGTGCTGCTGGCCGTCTCCGGGCTGTTCCTCGGTGCGGCCCTCTTCACGACCACCGGGTACACGGTGCTCTACGTCGAGGGGCCGATCGGCGGGTCGGTCGCCTTCGGCGGCGCCGTGCTCGCGGTCGTGCAGCTGTTCGGGAGCGGCGGCCGGCTCCTCGGCGGGTGGCTCTCCGACGCGCTCCCCGGCGACCCGCAGACCCGGATCGGGGGGATCCTCCTCGTTCAGACCGTCGCCAGCGCGGGCCTGTTCCTCGTCGTGGCCCGGACGTCGACGCCGGTGAACGCGGGGGTCGCGTTCGCGGCGCTCGGCTTCTTCGTCCTGGGCTTCACGGGCGTCTACTACTCCTGCATGGCGACGCTCGTCCCCGCCGACCCGCCGACCCGCCGGGCGGCGAGACGGCGATGGCGGAGTGACCGGGCGGCGCGAGACCCCGGCGCCCGTGTCTCCCGGCGCGCCCTCGCGGCAACCCCGGCAGCTACCCCCGAACCTTTGAGCGGTCACCGCGAACGCCGGCGTAATGGACTCCGCCGAGCGACGGATCGTGGCCTTTACCGCCGGCTCACACGGGCTCGTCCACACGTACGAGCTCTCGATCCCGATCCTGCTGACGGTGTGGATCGCGGAGTTCTCGACGACTGCGGCCACGCTCGGGCTCGTCTCGACGATCGGCTACGGGCTGTTCGGAGTCGGCGCGCTCCCCGGGGGCATCGTCGTCGACCGGTTCGGCTCCAAGCCGGTCATCCTCGCGTGTCTCGCCGGGATGGCGGGCTCGTTTCTCCTCGTGAGCGTCGCTCCGAACCTCCTCGCGCTCGCGCTCGCGATCGGCGTCTGGGGGGTCACCGCGAGCGTCTACCACCCCGCGGGGCTGTCGCTGCTCTCGAAGTCGGTGGCGCAGCGCGGGACCGCGCTCGGCTACCACGGGATCGGCGGCAACCTCGGCATCGCGCTCGGTCCGCTGGCGACCGCGCTGCTCCTCTTGGCGTTCGACTGGCGCATCGTCGCGGCCGCGCTCACGCTCCCCGCGGTCGTCGTCGGCGCCTACGGGGCCACCGTCGACGTCGACGCGGCGCTCGCGGACCCCGCGGCGGCCGACGGCGGGGGTGAGCGCGGGGACGGAAGCGGGGAACGCGAGCCCGCCACGAGCGGCAGCGCCAAAGGGGAGGTCTCGCTGTCGACGGTCGCGGACGACACGCGGGTCCTGCTCGCCGGCGGGTTCCTGATCGTGTTCGCGTTCGTCACGTTCAGCGGGCTCTACTACCGGACGTTCCTCACGTTCCTGCCGGACCTCCTCGGCGACGTCCTCGGCGGGCTCATCGACGTCCAGCTGATCGACCCGGAGAGCCCGTACGCCGAGGAGTTCGACGTCGCCCGGTACATGTACGTCGCGATCCTCACGGTCGGCGTGTTCGGCCAGTACCTCGGCGGGCGGATCGCCGACCGGATGCCCCCGGAACGCGGCCTGATCGTCCTCATGTCCGTGCTGACGGGACTCGCGCTCCTGTTCGTTCCCGCCAGCGGCGGCCCCGCGACGTTCCTCGTCGTCTCGCTCTCGCTCGGAATCGCACTGTTCACGGTTCAGCCGCTCTCGCAGGCGACGGTCGCGGCCTACTCCCCGAGTGAGGCGCGGGGCATCTCGTTCGGCTACACGTACCTCGGCATCTTCGGCGTCGGGTCGTTCGGCGCGGCGCTCGCCGGGACGGTCCTCACCCGCGCCGGCCCCCGCGAGCTGTTCCTCGTCCTCGCGGGGATCGCGGCGTTAGGCGCGCTTTCGGCGGCCGCGGTCTCCCGGTTCGCGACGCGTCAGGACTGAGCGGTCACCTCGGCCCCTCCCGACCGCCCGACCGCCGCCGAGGTCTCCCGGACCACGCCGGCGGTCGCCACGGCCCCGAAGGTGCCGCAGGTGGCGGTCACGTGGAAGCCGCGGTCGTAGTGCGAGTCCGGACCGACCGCCTCGCCGACGGTGCAGGCCACGTCGTAGCCGGCCGCGACGCCGGCGAGGAACCGGTCGATGCTCGCGTCTGTCCCCGGATCCGGCGTCGGCCCGGCGATCCGGTCGATCCCGTCCAGCACGGCCGGCGAGGAGTCCGCGTGTTCGGCCCCGCCGATCGTCACCGCGAACCAGTCGAAGACGTGTTCGGACAGGCCGGCTCGGTCGCCGTCGGCGACCTCGCAGCGGGCGACAACGCGGTCAGTTACCATGCGCTCGCGTCGCGCGCGAGACATCATTCGGCTCTCGGCGGGGACGCGGCGGCGGGGCCCGGGCTCCCGGAGCCGATCAGTCCCCGTCGTCCGCCTCGCTGCCCGCCTCGTCGTCTGCCTCGTCGACCTCGATCCGGACCGGCCCCTCGTCCCCGAGGTCGTCGCGGGAGTCGTCTCCCGGGGCGTCCGCCGCGCCCGCGTCGGTCGCGTAGTCGTCGAGCGTCGTCTCGTGGGGCTCGCCGCGGCTCCCCTCCAGTTCGCTCAGCGCGTAGCCGACGGCGTAGCCGGTCGACCCCCCGAGAAAGGCACCGATCCCGGCGCCGATTGGGCCGCCACGAGCGCCGAGCACGGCGCCCGCGAATCCGCCCATCGTGGCGCCTCGCTCCGCCTCCCGTTCGGACCGGATGCGGTCTCGGTCGCCGATCCGATCGGCGGCATGGCCCTCGTCCTCATCGTGAGCGTTCATACCGCCATGTAGGAGCTCCGGCGGTCTATACGCTTCGCCGAGGTGAGCGAGGGGTCAGACGGTGTGTTTCGCTTCCTCGGCGTCGTCGACGACCTCGGTCCCGCGGTTGTTCACCGCGTGAGGGTCGAGCCCCTGCTCCTGGAGGAACTGCTTGTAGAGGCGCTCAACCGTCTCGCCGTCCTTCTGTCGGTCGCTGGCGTGGTCGCACAGCTCGATCAGGTTCTCCGGCACGTCGTTCTCGTGGACGATCCAGTGGTTGATCGTGTCGGAGAGCCGCCGAATTGGCGAGGTGAAGTGGCCGTAGATGTCGAAGTTGAGCGCGTGGTGGCCGCCGAACGGGTCGTTCATGTACTTCGCGCGCGGCATCACCTTCAGCACGGCGCGCTGGATCTTGTTGAGCTGGCGGCCGGGCGACTCCTCAAGGGCGGCGTTGACCGCCTTGCGCGGGTCGTCACCCCACGCGTCCCCGGGGATGGAGACGGAGTCGAGCTCCTGGATCTCTTTTAAGGCCTCGTTCCACTGGTCGGGGGTCGGCTGCGGGTGGACGCGGTACATCGCCTCGACGCCGCGGTCCCACATCAGGGTGTGCGTCACCGCCTTGTTCGCCTTCAGCATCGACTCCTCGATGATGGTGTGCGCGCGGTCGCGGCGGGGGTTCAACACGAGCGAGCCGTCCGCCTTGCGCTGCTCGTGCATGCGGTCAGCGAGCTCGAAGGCGAGCTGGTTCTCCTCGCCGAGGGGGAGCGAAGGGTCGTCGAGCCGGTTCTCGCACTCGGAGTAGGTGAGTCGCTCGTCGGAGTTGATCACCGATTTGTAGATGTCGATATCCTCGAAGGAGAGCGTCTCGTCGTCGATCTCCATCTCGACGGTGTGCGCGAGCCGGTCCTCGTCGGCGACGAGCGAGCAGACGGTCTCGGCGAGCACCGGCGGGAGCATGTGGATCGTGTAGTCGGGCAGGTAGACGGTGTTCGACCGCTTCACCGCCTCTTCCCACATCGCGGTGTCCGGGTTGACGTAGTGGGTGACATCGGCGATGTGGACCCACAGCCGGTAGGCGCCCTCCTCGCGCTCGATGGAGATGGCGTCGTCGAAGTCCTGCGCGTCGATCGGGTCGGTGGTCCACGTCGTGAGGTCCCTGAGGTCCTCGCGCCCGTCGATCTCCGATTCGATCTCGTCGTCCACGCCCTCGGTCCGCGCCTCGGCCTCGCGGAGGACCTCGCTCGGGAACTCGTCGGGGATCTCGAACTCCTCGAAGAGGTCCGCCCGCTTCTCGGCGAGGCGGTCGGCCAGCTCCGGCGTGATCGTCACGGGACCCTGGTCCTCTGCGGACCCCGGTTTCGGCTCGTCGTCTGACATACCGGGACCAACGCGGGTCCGTTAGAAAGGCCTGTCGGGGGGCGGGCGGAGCCGCCCGGAACGGCGGCGCGCTACCGGTCGCGGTCCGACGGCTCCCTGTCGCGGTCGGATCGGCCGCGGGACCCGGTCGCGCCGTCGTCGTCGCGCTCGTCGACCGCGACCGCGTCGCCGTACCGGGCGAGGAACTCCTCGCGCGAGAGCCCGTCGGCCTCGATCGAACAGACCAGCGACTCCAGCCCGTCGCGGGGCTGGTGGCAGAGCTCGTCGTCGCAGTCGGTACAGAGGTACTCGAACTCCTTGTCGCGCCGGTTCCAGCGGTTCCCCTCCTTGTCGTACTCGCGCGCCTCCTCGCGAAGCAGCGAGTCCCCGCATGCGATACAGGTCACCGATCGCCGGTCCCGGCTCTTCCGGGATCCCCACATGGTTCCCACCTCGGCCCCACCCCACTTAGCGTTTTGTGCGCGGGGGCGCGCGCCGCGGTCTGCGGTGCCGCGGTCCGCGGGGCCGCGATCCCGCCGCCGACGCCGGGCATCGCCGCGGACCGTCGCGCGGACCGTCGCCCGGACGCCGACCCCCGACGTGTACACCTATTACCCGGGCGCCGCTCACTCCGGTATGACGATCCGCGAATCCGACCTCCCGGGCGTCGGCAAGAAGTTCGAGATCGAGCTCGACGACGGCGAGATGGTCGTCGTCATCCACAACACGGGGAAACGCGAGGTGTTCCGCCGTCCCGACCCCGACGCCGACTCGGAGAAGGCGTTCGAGTTCAGCGACGACCTCGCCCGGACGATCGGGTCGATCATCGAGGGCGCGTACTTCCAGCCGGTCGAGCCCGAGACGCGGGAGACCACCCTGCCCGGCGGGATCCTCCTGGAGTGGTACGAGCTTCAGCCCGGCTCCCTGCTGATCGGCGAGACGCTGGAGAGCGCGGACATCGGTAACCGCACCGGTCTCGCCGTCGTCGCGATCCAGCGCGGCGACGAGGTGATCGACAGCCCGACCGCCGACACCACGCTCCGCGAGGGCGACACCGTGATCGGGGTCGGGACGCCCGAGAACTGCGCGGCGTTCGAGGAGCTCCTCACGGAATGAGCGACCGGTCGGACGCCGCCGTCGGCTCGACCGCCTCGGCCGCCCGCCTCGGCGGTGACCCGTAGTGGCGCTGCTCGACGTCGGCGTCATGTTCGCCGCCGTCGCGGTGGCCGGCGCGCTCGCGAACCGCCTCGGCCAGTCCGTGATCCCCTTCTACATCGTCGCGGGAATGCTGCTCGGGGAGTTCGTCCTCGGACGGGTCTCGCTCCCGGTCGTGGGCCCCGCCTACGTCCCCGAGACGGAGTTCATCGCGCTCGGCGCGGAGCTCGGGATCGTCTTCCTCCTCTTTTTCCTCGGGCTCGAGTTCAACCTCGACCGCCTGCTCGCGCGGCGGCGCCAGATCGGGGCGGCCGGGACGATTGACCTCGCCAACTTCGGGGCGGGGCTGGTCCTCGGCTGGCTCGTCTTCGGGGCGTTCCTCCCGGCGTTCCTGGTCGCCGGGATCGTGTACATCTCCTCGTCGGCGGTGATCACGAAGTCGCTCATCGACCTCGGCTGGATCGCCAACGACGAGGCCGAGCCGCTGCTCGGGACGCTCGTCTACGAGGACCTGTTCATCGCCGTCTACCTCTCCGTCGCGGCCGCGCTCGTGCTCGGGGGCGGCGACGTCGCCGCGGCTGCCGTCGACGTCGGCGTCGCGGTCGGTTTCATCCTCGCGCTGCTGGCCGCGGTCCGGTTCGGCACGCCGGCGCTCGACCGGCTGGTCGCGACCGACAACCAGGAGTTCGTCGCGCTCCGGTCGATCGCGGCCGTGGTGCTCATCGCCGGCGCGGCGCTCGCGCTCGGCGTCAGCGAGGCGGTCGCAGCCTTCTTCGTCGGGATGGCGTTCGCCTCGACCGACGACGCCCACGATATCGAGGCGCTGCTCGAACCCGTCCGCGACACGTTCGCGGCGGTGTTCTTCTTCTGGATCGGGCTCGTCACCGACCCGCTGCTGTTCGGCGGCGTGGCGGGGCTGATCGCGCTCGCGGTCCTCGTGACGACGCCGACGAAGCTCGTCACCGGCTTCTTCGCCGGGCGCGCCTTCGACCTGAACACCCGGCGGTCGACCCGCGTCGCGCTCGGGATGACGACCCGCGGGGAGTTCTCGCTGATCATCGCGACGATCGCCGTGACCGGGGCCGACGCGGGCGCGTTCGACCCGGCGCTCGCGCAGACGATCAACGCGTTCGCGGTCGGCTACGTGCTCGTGATGGCGATCCTCGGCACGACGCTGATGCAGTACTCCGAGCCGTTCGAGTCGATCACCGTCTCGTGGCTGGACCGAGACTCCGGTGATGCGGGCGGTGAGCGTTTATAAATGGTCGTCCGCGGATCGGCGGTGAAATCTTCGATAGTCACAGTTAATAGCTTATAAATAGTTGATACCACCTTAACGGCGAAGACGTCAGAAGCTTCGGTCGCTTACTTATAAATAGTCATCAACAGATCGACGGTGAAGACCTCCAAAGCCCCAGTCGCGACGACTCGCGCGCCTTGCTGCGCGCCGCACTCGCTTCGCTCGCGCGCCTTGCTGCGGCGTGCTTCGCCCTCGCCACTGCCCGTTTGAATCCCACCCCATACCGCACAGCACCGCAGCCTCACACCTTCCCAGCCTCGTCACCGGCGCGTAGCGCCGGTTGCAAGCGAGAGCTCCGCTCTCGCCCTGTCGGTCGTCCTCGGCGTTGCTCCGGACGACCGACTCCCTCGTGCGGTCTGCTCACGGGCCTGCGGCCCGCTCGCAGGCGCACGCCACCGCGTCCAGTTTTTAAATAGTCGCCGTCGTCCGCTCGCTATTCGGCGCCGTCCGCTAACTCCGCGAACACGGCGTCGACCATCTCGCCGGTGTCGGCGATGATCTCGTCCATCGCTGCGTCGTCGACCGGGAGCCCAAGGAGCCGCGCGGTCTTCATGATCGAGATGTGGTAGACGACCTGCTTGCCGGGCGACTCCTGCCAGATAACCATGTTGCAGGGGAACAGCCCTCCCATGCGCTTGTCGGTCGCGTCGAGCGCGCGGTCCGCCATCGACGGGTTACAGGCCCCGAGGACGTAGTACGGGTCGCGGTCGGCGTCGATCTTCTTGTTCAGCATCTCCGACGGAGAGAACTCGACCGGGATGCCGAAGCCGGCGTCGAGACACACCTCGCGCACGCGCTCGATCGCGGACTCGTGGTCGGTCGACAGCGTCGTCCGCGTCTCACCGTACTCTTCGGGGTCGATCTCGTGCGGATCGAAGGGGATTGCCATACGTCGACTCCGCGCTGACGGGGGAAAAAGGCCGCGGGGGACGGAGACCGCTCGCGTCTGGCGACGAGAGGGCTACTCGGTCGCGACCGGGCCGCGCCCGACGAGTTCCTCGACCTCCGCGACGAACTCGCTGCGGCTCTCGAACAGGGGCACGTCGGAGTCCGCGAGGACCTCGTCGAGGTCGCGCGCCCCGTCCGGGCTCCGGACCGCGGCGTCGCCCTCCTGTGCCAGGACGTCGCTGCGCTTCGCGGGCCACGTGAGCCGGGACGCGACGCGGGCGATCGGCTCGCCCGCCACGTCCGGCCCCTCGCCGAGCTCGACGGCCGGTTCGCTTTCCTCGGCCTCGTCGTTGTCGCTCATACCCCGCGGTTCCGCTCCGGCGACACTAATGGTTTCGATGCGGACCGGTGCGTTCCGTCCCCGTCGTCGACCCCCGCGTTCGCTCCGCCCTCACACGTTCGATCGGTTCTCACGCCCGTCTGCCGCGATCGGTGGCGACCCGTTCGAATCGCTCGCCTCGAGACCCCTGCTCAACACCGAAATAATTCGGTGTCACAACTATGTGATTCGACAATGACCTCTGATTGCGGAGTAAGCACACGACTCCCGCATCCCGCGTCGGGCGACCGGCGCGTCGGTTTTCGGAGATCCTCACGGTTCTCCTCCCGCGTCTTCCCCCTTTCACGCGTTCTCCCGTTTCACGAGCCCTCACGCCACGCGTAGGGGCTCCTCGACGTCGCCGCCATCGCCGACGTCACCGACGCCACCGTCGCCGGACGGATCCGGTCAGCGCCAGCCGCGGTCGGTGTCGTTCAGCCGTTCGCAGCCGTCCGGCGTGACGGCGACGAGGTCCTCGATCCGGCAGCCGAACCGGCCGTCGAGGTAGACGCCCGGCTCGACGGAGAACACCATCCCCGGCTCCAGTTCGCGGTCGTTGCCCGCCACGATGTACGGCTCCTCGTGGACGTCGAGCCCCACGCCGTGCCCGGTCCGGTGGACGAAGTCGTCGCCGTACCCCGCCGCCTCGATCACCTCCCGCGCGGCCCGGTCAACCGCGGCTGCGGTGCCCCCCGGCTCGGCGGCGTCGACCGCGGCCGCCTGCGCCTCCCGGACCGCCTCGTGAACCCGTTCGTACGCCGCTGGGGGGTCGCCGTCGAAGACGATCGTCCGGGTCTGGTCGGAGGGGTAGCCGTCGACGCGCGTCCCGAAGTCGAGGACGACGGGCTCGCCCGCCCGGACCTCACGGTCGCCGTGGCCGTGGTGGGGCTTCGCGCCGTTGGGGCCCGCGCCCACGATCGTCTCGAACGAGACGCCGGTGCCGCCGTGCGCCGCCAGCCGATCGGCGATCCGCTCGGCGAGATCGCGCTCGGTCATCCCGACCGCGTCGGCGCCCAGCTCGCGGAGGTCGCGCACGGTCGCGTCCGCGGCGGCGGCCGCCTCGCGCAGGGCCGCCAGCTCGGCGTCGTCCTTGCGAACCCGGAGGTCGGCGAGGGCCTCGCTCGCGAGCCCCCACGTCGCGTCCGGCGCCGCCGCGCGGAGGTCCTGCGTGAACGCCGCCCACATCGTGTCGTCGACGAGGAGGCGACCCCCGCGGAGGTCGAGGTCGGCCAGCAGGTCTCGCGCGGCTGCGACCGGGTCGTCGCCGTCGGCCCACGTCCGGACGGTCGCGACCGTCGTCTCCTCGCGCACCTGCGTCTCGTACAGCGACGGGACGAGGAGGGTCGGCGCCTCCCCGTCGCTCGGCGCGTCGGCCCCGCCGTCGCCCGTCCCAGCCGGCACCGCGAACAGGAAGTGCCGCTCGCTCGGTTCCCCGTCGAAGCCGGTGAGGTACCGGAGGGTCCGGCTCGGGAAGCAGACCAGCCCCTCGGCGTCGACCTCCCGGAGTCGAGCGGCGGCGCGCTCCCGTCGGTCCGCGTGGATGTCGTCGGCCATGCGCGCCCTCGGCTCGGCGGTCGCTTATAAGTAGAGACTCGTTGACGGCCCGGCAGGCGGCGTGTAACGATACGGGTCCCCGTGTCACGACGAGATATGAGCATCGAGAACGCGTCGACGTTCGACTGCCCGGAGTGCGACGTGACCGCCCCCTCGGCGTCCGTCCCGTACGACACCCTCGGCTACGCCGTCTGCCCGGTCTGCTCGTACACGAGGGGACCGGCCGACGGGGACTGAGCGGCCGACTGGGACCGAGTGGCCGACTATGACAGGCCAACGATCGCGCGCGGCCGGCTCGTCCGCTTCGACGCCCGCGCCCGAACCGGGCCGTTTTAGCCGCGGCGCCCGCCCCGTGAGGTATGAGCTGGTCACTGGGCCGCGAGGACGACACGATCACCGAGTGGGAGCGCTCCGACGGCTACGCGACGGTCCGGGTCCGCGAGCGCGCCGACGGCGGGTTCGTCGTCCGCCTCGACGTGATGGAGCAGGCGGCCGACGAGTCGGCCTACGAGCGCGAGCGCTTCGGCGACCGCGAGGCCGCGCTCGACCGCGCCGCGGAGTGGCGCGACGACCGGACCGTCGAGGAGTGAGCCGAGCGCCGCGGCGGCTTTCCGCGCGACGTCTCCCTTTTAAATAGCCGGCGCGTCGGCGGCGAGGAACGCCCGGCACTCGACGGTCCGTCGGGGTCCTCGGCGAACAACTAATAAATGCGGTACCGCTCGTTCTCACTCGGTTCCTCGACCGCGGCGGGCGCGCTCCCGTCGTCGCGCCGGTCGCTCGCCTCGACGAGGCGCTCGTGGACCTCGTCGACTCCCCCGCGGTCGGGGTAGACGAACGTGAGCGTCCCGCACGTCTCGGTCTCGTCGCGGTCGCAGAAGCCGAACAGGAGGTTGTCGTACCGCAGGACCGTGCAGTCCGGCTGTCCGAGCCACGTCTCGGCGCCCAACTCCTCGCGGTAGAAGTCGACGCCGCCGTCTCGGTTCTCCGTCTCGTGGAAAACGATCCCGGACATGCCCGACGCCTCACGCCCGGACCACCTCACCGCTCCGGGTGGACCGGCGCGTCGAACCCACCCCTGACGAGCGGCTTCGCGACGTGGCGCCGGGCGCTCGGGGGCACCTCGTACCAGCCGGGCTCCAGCTCGCGGTCGACCTCCCGGGCGACCTTCCCGGGCGCGGCGGTGCCGCAGTCGCGGCAGCGGTAGCCCTGGTCCCGGCCCGCCGAGGACATCGACCGCCCGCAGTCCGGGCAGGTCGGCACGGCCGGCTCGGTCCGCACGAGGTCGCGCACGGCGAACTTCTCGAGTTTGAGGGTCGACGTCGCCCCCGCGGCGCGCCCGTCGTCCGCCCCACCGTTGCCCGGCTCCCGGACCTCGTGTTCGCCGCACAGCGTCACCCGGTCGCCGGGGCGGAGGGCCCGCACGCGGTCGCGAAACCGGCCGGTCGGCGCGAAGGCGACGCACCCGAGGCGGGCCGCGCCGCTCCCGGCGTCCGTCTCGCCCCCCTCCTCTCTCGCCGCGACGTCGACGTGGACGTGACCTCCGCGTTTCGTCTCCGGGTCGCTCGCGACCCTCCCGGCGACCTCGTACCCCGCGCCGTCCCGGAGGTCGCCGATCCGCCCGGGCGCGAGGTGGACGTCGGTGCCTTGGTTCGTGAGGAACGTCGCGGCGCGCTCGACCGGTTCGCTCTCGATCGCCCCCGCCACCTCCCGGCACGCCGCCGGGTCGTCGCCGCGGATCCCGTGGAGGATCGGGCCCGGGGCGTTGGGGACGCAGACGGCGGCCCCCGTCTCGCGGTCGACGGTGTCCCAGACGGTCGGGTACCCGGCGTCGGCCGCGGCGAAGACGCTCTCGACGTCGACCTCACGAGGCGTGCCACACCGGTCCAGCTCCCGATAGGAGATGCGCTCCGCGGTCCAGTCGTCGAACGCCCCCGGGGCGCCGACCGCCGCGAGCGCGCCGATCCGCCCCCGGCCGGCGACGGCCGTCGCCTCGGTCTCCCCGCCGGTTCCGAACGCGGCGTGTCGGTACCCGTACGCCTCGGCCAGCGACAGCGCCTCGTCGAGGCCGAGGCGATGCCGGAGCGCGCGGCGGGCGAACTCAGCAACGTCGCCGGGGACCCCCTTGCCGATCGGAGCCGATCCCGGTGCGAACGGGTCGCCGGTCACGTCGCCGTCGGCGACCACGAGGCCCGGAGAGGTCCGCGGGTCGTCGGCGGCGGCGAACTCCCGAACGGTCTCCGCGGCGAGGTCGAAGGCGGTATCGACGGCGAGGTCGGCGACGTGAACCGCGACGGCGGCGTTCCCCCGCGTCTTGTGTTTCACGGCGGGGTTCAGCCGGACGAGGAGTCGGCGCCGGACCCGTCCGCCGGCCGATTCGAGCCGCTCGGCGAGCCGCGCGCCGACGTACGTCGTGCACATCCCCCGCTCTCGGGAGTCGGTGTCGTCGACGGCGACGATCGGCATGCGCGTCCTTTCCCGCTCCCGGACAAACCGGTTTCGGCCGGGTTGCCGAGCGGGTCTCCGGCGGCCGGACGCCCCGGCGAGGCGCTCGCCCAGGTTCCGGTATTTAATCGCTCCGACGACGCTCGCGGGAAAACCGCAAGCCCGCGGCGCTTTCGCGCGAATACAAGTGACACAACGCATATATACGACGAGCCGCTTGCTTCGGGTATGTCCCGGACTGCGCTGATCGAAAACGTCACCGCGATGCTGGAGGACGCGGGCTTCCTCGTCAGCGACCGGTGTGCGGTCCGGCCCAAGAGCTTCGACGTGGCGGCCCGGCGCGGCGAGGACCTGCTCCTCTTGAAGATCCTCGGCAACGTCGACGCGCTCGACGCGGAGACCGGCGCGGAGATGCGCCGCCTCGGCGAGTACCTGCAGGCGACGCCGATGGTGACCGGGATCCGAACGCGCGACGAGGAGCTGAAGCCGGGCGTCGTCTACTTCCGGCACGGCGTCCCGGTGGTCAACCCCGACACCGCCTACGACCTGTTCGTCGAGGGGATGCCGCCGCTCATCTACGCGGCGCCCGGCGGGCTCTACGTCAGCCTCGACGGCGACCTGCTCGCCGACGAGCGCGAGGAGCGCGGCTGGTCGCTCGGCCGGCTCGCGACCGAGCTCGGCGTCTCGCGGCGCACCGTCTCGAAGTACGAGGACGGGATGAACGCCTCCATCGAAGTCGCGATCCAGCTCGAGGAGCTGTTCGACGAGCCGTTCTCCAGCCCGGTCGACGTGCTGGAGGGCGCGGACGACGTCCGCGACGCGGACCCGACCCCGTCGGCGCCCGAGACCGACCCCGACGACGAGCACGTCCTCCACGTGCTCACCAACGCCGGCTTCACGGTCCACCCGACCGCCCGCGCCCCGTTCAAGGCGGTCTCCGAGGACGACCAGCGCGCCGAGACCCGCGTACTCACCGGCCACTCGGCGTTCACTCCCGCCGCGGAGAAGCGCGCGCGGATCATGTCCTCCATCGGCGAGGTCGCCCACACGCGCTCGGTGTACTTCACCGAGGAAGACGAGAAGCGCGAGTCGGTCGACGGCACCGCCCTCGTCTCCTGCGAGGAGCTCGCGGGCATCACCGACCCCGAGGAGATCCGCGAGCTCATCCGCGACCGCGCCGCGACGCCCTCCGAGGCCTGAGCCAGCGAGCGCGGTCAAAACCCGCTATCTCAAAATAGCTCCGGTCACCGCCCGAACAGCCGGCTGAAGAAGCCGCCGCTCTCCTCGTCCTCGTCGTCGCCCTCGTCGCCGTCCGCCGCCTCTCCGCTCGCCTCGCTCCCGCTTCCGCCTTCGTCGCCCTCCGAGAGGACGGTGTTCATGCTCCCGGTGTCGTCGTCGCGGAACGGAACGCTGCCCGCGAGCTCGTCGTCGAGGTCGGTCGACGCCTCCCCGTCCTCGCTCGTCGACGCGGCTTCGCCCGCCTCTCCCGGAGCGGGGTCGTCGTCGTCCGAGTCGGTCGCGCCCGCGTCGTCGACCCCGTCGCCCCCGGACTCCGCATCGACGTCCGTCGCTTGGTCGGCGAACGCCTCGGCCTCGCCCGTTTCGATCATCGCCTCGAGGTCGTCGCCGTCGACGTGCTCCTCGCCGACGGTCTCCGTCTCGCCGGCCGTCGCCGGCTCCGGGGCCGCGGCGTCGTCGGCGGTCTCGGCGGCGGCGCCCTCGCGGTCGTCGGCGTCTGCCGCCGCGTCCGCCTCGGAGACGGGGTCCTCGTCGGCGACGATGATCTCCTCCTCGTCGCCCGGGTCGCTCAGTCCGCCCGACTCGGCGTCGGCGACGATGATGTCCTCGTCGTCCGCGTCGTCCGCATCGGCCGCGTCGTCCGCATCGGCCGCGTCGTCCGCATCGGCCGCGTCGTCCGCATCGTCCGCGTCGTCCGCCGACGCATCGACGGCTGCGGCGTCTCTCGGGTCGGATTCGTCCTCGTCGGCTGCGTCGAACTCGTCCTCGTCGCCTGCGTCGTCCGGCTCGACACTCGCGTCGTCGCCCGGTTCGTCGCCTGCGTCGGATTCGGCGCCTTTCGCTCTGTCCTCCCCGTCGCGTTCGGGGCCCTCGGCCTCGCCCCCCTCGACCGCTTCGCCGGTCTCGTCGGTCTCGCTGACTCCCGCGCCCTCGATCTCCACGCCCGTCAGCATGCGGGTGAGGTCACGGTAGGCCCGGGTGGCGGGTGCGTCCGGCGCGGACGTCGGTAGCGGGCGGTTCGCGGTCGCCGCACGCACTACCGCGTCGTCCTCCGGGATCCGGCCGAGAACCGCCGCGTCGAGCACGTCGCCGACGTCGCCGAGCCCCTCGCCGCCGTCGGGGTCGACGCGAGTGATCGCGGCGCCGGCCACCGTGCCGCCGAGGCGCTCGGCGAGCTGTCGGGTCTTCTCGGTGTCGCCGAGGGCGCTCCGCTCGGCCGTCGAGACGAGCAGCGTCTCGTCGGCGATCGCGAGCGGGAGGCTCGAGTCGTGCGAGAGCCCCGCGCCGGCGTCGACGAACACGTAGTCGGCGTCCTCGAAGGCCGCGACGACGTCCGTGAGCCCCGCGGGATCCGCCCACGCGTAGGCGTCGAGGTCGTCCGCGCCCGGGACGACGACGAGCCCCTCCGGGCCCTCGTGGACCGCGTCGAGCGGGTCGGCCCGTCCCGCGAGCACGTCGTGGAGCGTCGTCTCGCCGGGCGTCACGCCCAGCGCGCCCGCGAGGTTCGCCATGCCGATGTCGGCGTCGATCGCGACGACGTCGGCGCCGGAACCCGCCAGAATCGTCGCCATCGCCGCGGTCGTGGTGGTTTTCCCGACCCCACCTTTCGCCGACGCGACCGCATACACCGTTGCCATACGGTGACGGTCCGGCGACTGGTACTTAAATGTAGGCGGCGGTCGCCGGCTTGGCGCGTCTCGACGCCGCGGATTCCCGCCGATACCGGGGGCAACACCCGCGTACTTTCGCAAACACCTTATACGTCGCTTGTGGAGTTTCAGGCGATTAGTAGCATGGCGAGACCAGAGGTGCTCGACCGGATCAAGGAGGCTGAACGGGAGGCGGACGAGATCATCGCGGCGGCGGAATCGGACGCCGACGAGCGCCTCGCCGAGGCTCGAGAGCGCGCGGACGAGATCCGCGCCGAGGCCGAGGAGGGGGCGGAGTCCGAGGCCGCGGAGCGGCTCGAGGCGGCCCGCGAGGAGATCGAGGAACGGCGGGAGGAGATCCTCGAGGCGGGGCGGTCCGACCGCGACGAGCTCGAACGCGAGGCCCGCGAGCGCGTGGACTCGGCCGTCGACTACGGAGTCGAACGGTTTGAGGAAGCGGTGAACCAACAGGCCGAGGAGGCGGTGGATGCTCAGGCCTGAGCGGATGAGCAAGGTGTCGGTGACGGGCTCGAAGCGCGTCATCGACGACGTCATCGAGGCGGCGTACGCCCACCACTCGCTGCACGTCACGGACTACGACGAGCGCTACGAGGGGTTCGCGCCCGGCGAGTCGCTCGACGGCGCCGAGACGGTGAACGAGCGGCTCGTC
Organism: Halorubrum yunnanense; assembly: GCF_026586675.1. Taxonomy (GTDB): domain Archaea; phylum Halobacteriota; class Halobacteria; order Halobacteriales; family Haloferacaceae; genus Halorubrum; species Halorubrum yunnanense. The sequence continues at coordinate 126,501 of NZ_JAODIX010000030.1, read as the reverse complement.
ACCGTCCGCTCGCTGGAGAGCGTCCTCGACGTCGACGGCGACGAGGTCGGCGCGGCCGACGCGATAGACGACGAGGCGCTCGAACGCGAGCTCGACGACGTCCGCGACCGCGTCAACGCGCTCAACGACCGGCGCGACGAGCTCCAGGCCGAGATCCGCGACCGAGCGGACGAGATCGACCGGATGGAGCCGTTCGCTGACCTCGGCATCGAGCTCGACCTCCTGGGGGGCTACGACTCGCTGGAGGTCGTCGTCGGCGAGACGAAGCCCGACGCCGTCGAGGCGACGCTCGCCGGCGCCGACGGGATCGAGGCCTACGAGCTGTTCGCCGGCGGCGACGTCGTGGCGGTCTTCGCGAAGCCCGCCGCCGACGCCGAGGAGGGGGTCCTCCAAGACTCGCTCGTCGGCGTCGACATCGCGCTGCTGGAGGTCCCCGAGGCCGAGGCCAGTCCCGCCGAGTACGTCGCGGAGCTGGACCGCGAGCGCGAGGAGCTTCGAGCCGATCTCGACGAGGTCGAGACCGAGCTCGCCGCGGTGAAAGAGGAGGCGGCCGGCTTCCTGCTCCGCGCCGAGGAGCAGCTCACTATCGAGGCCGAAAAAAAGGAGGCGCCGCTCTCCTTTGCCACCACCGAGAACGCGTTCGTCGCCGAGGGATGGGTCCCGACCGACACCTATCCCGACTTCGAGGCGACCATCGCGGACGCCGTCGGCGACCACGCCGAGGTCGAGGAGCTCGAACGCGCCTCGTTCACGCCCGACGGCGACCACCACACCGAGGCGGTCGCCGACGGCGGCGCGGACCTCGACGCCGAACGCGAGGCCGCCACCGACGGCGGCCACGCGGGCCACGGCGAGGACGACCCGCCGGTCGTCCAGGACAACGGCGGCGCGGCGGGCCCCTTCGAACTGCTCGTCCAGGGGTTCGGCCGACCGAAGTACTCGGAGTTTGACCCGACGCTCCTCGTCTTCCTCACGTTCCCGCTCATGTTCGGCTTCATGATCGGCGACGTCGGCTACGGCGTCCTCTACGCCGGGATCGGCGCCTTCCTGTACAGCCGATACGACGGGGCGTTCCGCGAACTCGGCTCCGTGGCGATGTGGGCCGGCGGCTTCACCGTCCTGTTCGGGATCTACTTCGGGATCGACGTGTTCGGCTACCACGCCTACCAGCTGCTACCCGGTGACGTCCACTGGCCGGTCGCCGGGAAGGGACTCTCGCCGGCCGACCTCGACTGGGGGCTGGCGTTCCTCGTCGCCAGCGTGCTGTTCGGGATGATCCACCTGAACGCGGGTCACGCCCTCTCGTTCGTGAGCAACTACCAGCAGCACGACGTCAAGCACGCGCTGTACGAGAGCGGCTCGTGGCTGCTGATCCTCAACGGCGCGTGGATCTGGATCTTCAGCCAGCACGTCCCGGCTCCCAAGCCCGACTTCCTGTTCGAGTCCGTGTCGCTGCTCACCCTCGGCGCGGTCTCGTTCGCCGGCTTCCCCGTGGTCGTCGGCTACGCCGGGCTCGCGGCCGCCGTTGTCGGTGTCGTCCTCTTGGGGATCGGTGCGACCGCGGAGCTCGCGGAAGTGCTCGCGCCCATCGTCAACGTCATCTCGTACGCCCGGATCATGGCGGTGCTGCTCGCGAAGGGCGGGATGGCGCTCGCGGTGAACTTGCTCGCGTTCGGCGCGTACATCGACGACAGCGGGGAGGGGAGCTTCCACTTCATCTTCTCCGCCGACTACCTCGCCGAGGTGCAAAACACCGCCGACTACGAGCTCGTCTTCGCGGGGATGACGACCGCCTTCGACCCGGCCTCGATCGGCGCGGTCGGCGTCGCCGCGCTCGTCGGCGGGGTCCTCGTGGCCGTCGTCGGCCACATCGTCGTCCTCCTGTTGGGCGTCACCTCCGCCGGCATTCAGGCGGTGCGCCTCGAGTACGTGGAGTTCTTCGGGAACTTCTACGAGGGCGGCGGCGACAGCTACCTGCCGTTCGGCTACGACCGGGAGTACACCACGGAGGAGTAGGGCGCCGCACAGGCGCTCGCCTCTCTCGTGCCGCCGGCCGCCCCGAAGCGCGTCTCGCCGCTCGAGTCGGAACCGCGCCGTCGGTCCGAACTCTCCGCTACGCGGCGTGCGAGTCGGAGCGCGACGCGCGTTTAGCGACGCCTCCGCTCCCGATTAAGGCCGCTCTATTCGGTCGTTTTGGGAAGCTTTATGACTCCTGTGGCGGCAAATAGCAACTGTTCGGAGACGAGCAACCGCAACTACTACCAATGCTTGAAGCTACCAACGCACTCGGGAACGCCGTACTGTCCACCGGAGGAACCCTCACTGACCCCAGCGCCGCAGCGGCGCTCGCCGTCGGGCTCGCCGCCCTCGGTGCGGGCTACGCCGAGCGCGGGATCGGTTCGGCCGCCGTCGGCGCGATGGCCGAGGACGACGACCTCTTCGTCAACGGGCTCATCCTGACGGTGCTTCCCGAGACGATCGTCATCCTCGCACTCGTCGTCGTCTTCATCGTCTGAGCGGCACTTCCTTTCACACAATGAGTTTGGACACTGTCGTTGAGGACGTTCGAGACGAAGCCCGCGCGCGTGCAGAGGAGATCCGCGAAGCGGCGGAGTCCGAGGCGGACGAGATCGTCGCCGAGGCGGAGGCCGACGCCGAGCGCATCCGCGAGGAGCGGCTCGCGACGGCCGACTCCCGGATCGACCAAGAGCGCGAGCAGACGCTCTCGTCGGCCAAGCTCGAGGCCAAACAGGAGCGGCTCGGGGCTCGGCGCGACGTCTTGGAGGACGTCCGCGACGACGTCGAGGCGGCGATCGCCGACCTCGACGACGACCGCCGGCGCGAGCTGACCGAGACGCTGCTCGACGCGACCCTGGCGGAGTTCGACGACGGCGACGACGTCGCCGTCTACACCCGCGCCGAGGACGTCGAGCTCCTCGAGGAGCTCGTCGACGACCGCAACGCCGAGGTCGACGGCGAGATCGACTGTCTCGGCGGCGTCGTCGCCGAGAGCGACACCTCTCGCGTTCGCGTGAACAACACGTTCGACTCGGTCCTGGAGTCCGTCTGGGACGACGAGTTGAAGAGCATCTCGGAGCGACTGTTCGACCAATGAGCGCCGCCGGGAGCTCGAACCCAGAGTACGTCGTCGCGCGGGTTCGCGCCCGCCGCGGCAGCCTCTACGGGGACGAGGAGTATCGCAAGCTGACCCGGATGGGTCCAGCGGAGATCGCCCGGTTCATGGAGGAGTCGAGCTACGGCGCGGAGATCAACGCTCTCGGGAGCCGCCACGGCGGCGTGGACCTCATCGAGTACGCGCTGAACCGGAACCTCGCACAGCAGTTCGAGGGGATCTTGGACTGGAGCGAGGGGTCGCTGTACGACCTCATCGCCCGGTACCTCCGCAAGTTCGACGCGTGGAACGTGAAGACGGTCATCCGCGGCGCCTACACCGACGCGGACCAGTCGGCCATCGAGGTCGACCTGATCCGCGCCGGCGAGTTCGACGACCGGCGGGTCCGCCGCCTGCTCGAAGCCGACTCGATCGACGCCGTGGTCGAGGTGCTGGAGGACACGATCTACGGCGACCCGCTCCGCGAGGCGTACGCCGAGTACGAGGAGACGGACGTGCTGGTCCCGCTGGAGAACGCCGTTGACCGCGCGTTCTACGAGCGGCTCCTCTCCGGGCTCGGCAACGACGAGCCGACCCGGCAGTACGAGGCGTTCCTCAAGGCGGAGGTCGACTTCCGGAACGCGACCAACGCTCTCCGGCTCGCCCGGTCGGGCGCGGACATCGACCCTGCCGCGTACTTCATCGAGGGCGGCGAGCTGTTCTCTCGCGGGTCGCTCGCGCGGCTCGCGCGGAACCTCGATGAGCTCGTGGAGTACATCGCGGACAGCCAGTACGCCGACGAGCTCGGCCCGGCGCTGCGCGAACTCGAAGAGGCGGACAGCCTCATCGCGTTCGAGCACGCGACGGACCGGGCGCTGCTGGCGTACGGAGACCGACTCGGGACGGTCCACCCGGTTTCGATCACCCCGATCATCTCGTACATCCTCGCCAAGGAGCGCGAGGTGGAGAACATCCGGGCGATCGCCCGCGGGAAGGAGGCCGGGCTGTCGGCCGACGAGATCGAATCGGAGCTGGTGATAACATGAGCCAGGAGATCGCCGTCGTCGGCAGCCCCGAGTTCACCACCGGGTTTCGGCTCGCCGGCGTGCGGAAGTTCGAGAACATCCCGGACGACGAGAAGGACGAGCGCCTCGACGACGCCGTCGAGCGGACCCTCGACGACGAGGGCACCGGCATCATCGTGATGCACGACGACGACCTCGACCACCTCTCGCGGGGGACCCGCGAGGCGGTGGAGGGGAGCATCGAGCCCGTGCTCGTCACGCTCGGCGGCGCCGGCGCCGGCAGCGGCGGGCTGCGCGACCAGATCAAACGAGCCATCGGGATCGACCTGATGGAGGAGGACGACTAATATGAGTAAAGCAGAATCCACGGAGACCACCACAACCGAAGACGGTGCTATCCAAAGCGTGAGCGGTCCGGTCGTGAGCGCCCGCGACCTCGACGCCCGCATGAACGACGTCGTCTACGTCGGCGACGAAGGCCTCATGGGGGAAGTGATCGAGATCGAAGGCGACATCACGACCATTCAGGTGTACGAGGAAACCTCCGGGGTCAGCCCCGGCGAACCCGTCGAGAACACGGGCGAGCCGCTGTCGGTCGACCTTGGTCCGGGAATGCTGGACTCCATCTACGATGGCGTCCAGCGCCCCCTGGACGTGCTGGAGGGCAAGATGGGCAGTCCGTACCTCGACCGCGGGGTCGACGCGCCCGGTATCGACCTCGAGCAGCAGTGGGAGTTCGAGCCGACCGTCGAGGTCGGCGACGAGGTCGGTCGCGGCGACATCGTCGGCGTCGTCGAGGAGACGGTCACCATCGACCACAAGGTGATGGTGCCGCCGGACGCCCTCGAGGAGGGCGAGACCACCGAGGTCACCGCCGTCGAGTCGGGCTCGTTCGACGTCACCGAGACGGTGGCCGAGCTCGCCAACGGCACGGGCGTCTCGATGCACCAGGAGTGGCCCGTCCGCGAGGCGCGCCCCTCCCAGAACAAGAAGACGCCCCGGACGCCGCTGGTGTCCGGACAGCGCATCCTCGACGGCCTGTTCCCCATCGCGAAGGGCGGGACGGCCGCGATTCCGGGGCCGTTCGGCTCCGGGAAGACGGTCACTCAACACCAGCTCGCGAAGTACGCTGACGCGGACATCATCATCTACGTCGGCTGCGGCGAGCGCGGCAACGAGATGACCGAGGTCATCGAGGACTTCCCCGAGCTGGAGGACCCGGCCAACGGCAACCCGCTGATGGCCCGCACCTCGCTCATCGCGAACACGTCGAACATGCCCGTCGCGGCGCGTGAGTCCTGTATCTACACGGGAATCACGATCGCGGAGTTCTACCGCGACATGGGGTACGACGTCGCGCTGATGGCCGACTCCACCTCGCGGTGGGCGGAGGCCATGCGCGAGATCTCCTCCCGGCTGGAGGAGATGCCCGGCGAGGAGGGGTACCCCGCGTACCTCGCCGCCCGGCTCGCGCAGTTCTACGAGCGCGCCGGCTACTTCGAGAACGTCAACGGCACGGAGGGCTCCGTCTCGGCGATCGGCGCGGTGTCGCCGCCCGGCGGCGACTTCTCCGAGCCGGTCACCCAGAACACGCTGCGCATCGTGAAAACGTTCTGGGCGCTCGACGCGGACCTGGCGGAGCGCCGCCACTTCCCGTCGATCAACTGGAACGAGTCGTACTCGCTGTACAAAGAACAGCTCGACCCGTGGTTCCAGGAGAACGTTGAGGAAGACTGGCCCGAGAAGCGCCAGTGGGCGGTCGACATCTTGGACGAGGAGACGGAGCTGCAGGAGATCGTCCAGCTCGTCGGGAAGGACGCGCTGCCGGACGACCAGCAGCTCATCCTCGAAATCGCTCGCTACCTGCGCGAGGCGTACCTCCAGCAGAACGCGTTCCACCCGGTGGACACGTACTGTCCGCCGGAGAAGACGTACCTCATGCTGACGGCCATCCAGACGCTCCACGACGAGGCGTTCGACGCCCTCGAAGCGGGCGTCCCCGTCGAGGAGATCGTCGACACGGAGGCCGCTCCCCGGATCAACCGGATCGGCGTCCAGGAGGACTACGAGGAGTACATCGAGGAGCTCAAGGCGGACATCGCCGAGGAACTCCGGAGCCTCTACTAACATGAAAGAGTACCAAACCATCACCGAGATCAGCGGCCCCCTCGTGTACGCCGAGGTCGACGAGGCGATCGGTTACGACGAGATCGTCGAGATCGAGACGGCACAGGGAGAGACGCTACGCGGACAGGTGCTCGAATCCTCGGAGGGCGTCGTCGCCATCCAGGTGTTCGAGGGCACCTCCGGTATCGACCAGAACGCGTCCGTCCGCTTCCTGGGCGAGACGATGAAGATGCCCGTCACCGAGGACCTCCTCGGACGGGTCCTCGACGGCTCCGGCCGCCCGATCGACGACGGGCCGGAGATCGTCCCCGAGGAGCGCCAGGACATCGTCGGCGCGGCGATCAACCCGTACTCCCGCGAGTACCCCGAGGAGTTCATCGAGACGGGCGTCTCCGCGATCGACGGGATGAACACCCTCGTCCGCGGGCAGAAGCTCCCGATCTTCTCCAGCTCCGGCCAGCCGCACAGCCAGCTGGCGATGCAGATCGCCCGGCAGGCCAGTGTGCCCGAAGAGGAGGAAGACGGCGAGGAGAGCTCCGAGTTTGCCGTCATCTTCGGCGCGATGGGAATCACCCAGGAGGAGGCCAACGAGTTCATGGACGACTTCGAGCGCACCGGCGCCTTGGAGCGTTCCGTCGTCTTCATGAACCTCGCGGACGACCCCGCCGTCGAGCGGACGGTCACTCCGCGAATGGTCCTGACGACGGCCGAGTACCTCGCCTTCGAGAAGGACTACCACGTCCTGGTCATCCTGACGGACATGACCAACTACTGCGAGGCGCTCCGCGAGATCGGGGCGGCCCGCGAGGAGGTCCCCGGCCGGCGTGGCTACCCCGGGTACATGTACACCGACCTGGCGCAGCTGTACGAGCGCGCCGGGCGGATCCAGGGCCGTGAGGGGTCCGTCACCCAGATCCCGATCCTCACGATGCCGGGCGACGACGACACCCACCCGATCCCCGACCTGACCGGATACATCACGGAGGGGCAGATATACGTCGACCCCGACCTCAACAGTCAGGGCCTGCAGCCCCCGATCAACGTGCTCCCCAGCCTGTCTCGGCTGATGGACGACGGGATCGGCGAGGGGCTCACCCGCGAGGACCACGCCGACGTGAAAGACCAGATGTTCGCGGCGTACGCCGAGGGCGAGGACCTCCGCGACCTCGTGAACATCGTCGGCCGCGAGGCGCTCTCGGAGCTCGACAACAAGTACCTCGACTTCGCGGACGCCTTCGAGTCTGAGTTCGTCGACCAGGGCTTCGATCAGAACCGCGACATCGAGGAGACGCTCTCGATCGGCTGGGACCTGCTCTCGATGCTCCCGAAAGACGCCCTCAACCGGATCGACGAGGAGTTCATCGAGGAGTACTACCGCGAGGACGACTCCGAGCGCAAGGTCATCGAAGCCGCCGACTAATCCCCGGCCTTCTTTCCGCTTGCCCGCCCTCGGTCAGCGGCTGCGTCGGCCTCTCACGCCTCGTCGTCGTCAACGACGTCGATCACGTTCTCTCGGCCGATCCGCAGCTTCTCCACCTCGCCGGCGTCGGCCATCCGCGAGAGCACGCGTGAAGTCTTCGATTTCGACCAGCCGAGCGCGTCGACCACATCGGACTGCTTCATTCGTCCGCCCTCCTCGCGGAGCACGCGCGTAACGCGGTCTTCGTCAGTGAGCAGCGCCGGATCGGTCTCACCCGATCCGGCCGACTCCTCCGTCGCGGCCGCCCGCTCCGCGCGCGGCTCCGTCGATGGAGCGCCGGAGCCGTTCCCACCGCCTTGCTCCGACGCGACACCGCCGCTTATCGACGCGCTCGCCGTGGGGGTGTCGTTGTCGCCCCCATCCCCGATCCGGCCGGTCCGGACGGCGAAGGCGACGAGCGCGGCGCCTCCAACGAGTAGGATGCCGCCGAGCGCGACGAGAATCAGCGCGTCGCCGGTCACCGCTCCTCCTCCGTCACCTCCGCCCGTGCCGCCGTTTCCGCCGTCGGCAGTCGATCCGGGCACGGCTCGAACGCTCGGACGACCCCCGGCGAAGTCCTCGCGCCCCCGCCACTCGGCGACCCCGCCGTCGAGTTCGTCGGGGGTCGGCGAGGCGTCCGCGACCGCGTAGCCGTCGGGCGCCGCGATCGCCAGCGCGTCGTCGTCGCCGATGAAGAAGCCGCCCTCGAACACGTCCCCGACGACGACCGCGTCGCCGTCGACCGCGGCGAAGCCGGTCCAGGTGAACCGGAAGCTGACGACCCCCCACCGGCGCGGAACCTCCTGTATCGACGTCTCGGCCTCGAACTCCGTCGCGCGCATCTCGCGGTCGGCCGAGTCGTTCGCGGCCGCGACCACCCCTGTCATCCGGTCGGCGAAGGGGTCGAGGTAGCGGCTCGTGTTCGACCGGAACCGCTCTTGAAACCGCTCGTACTCGGCGACTTCGCTGTCGTTTTCGAGCCGCGTTCGGAGGGTTATCTCCCACGTCGCGGAGCCGTCGGCCGACAGGCCGATCCTCGTGACCGTGTTGTCCGGCTCCGGTTGGTCGTCGGTCTGCGGGAACGCCGCCGTCTGCGCGCTCGCGGGGACGGCGAACGCGAGGGCGACGACGCAGCAGGCGGCGAGGAGGAGGGCGGCGATCGACCCGACGGTCCGATCGCGTCGTCTCATCGATCTGGGGTACTTCGGCGTCCGGCTTAAATCCACAGATAGCCACGCGACCCGTCTCGCGCAATCCGCCGAAACTCGGTGAAACGGTCGTCAGTCCGGTGAAACGCGGTGCAACTGACCGCAACGGACCGCCACGGTCGTCCCGGTATATGTGGTCGGAGCCCGTTAATCCGTCCGTAATGCAAGCCACACGACTCCTGACCGTTCTCGTGGCGCTGGGGCTCGTCTTGGGCTCCGTGCCGGGCGGGGCGCTCGCGAGCGCCGCCGGCGCCGGGGACGCGACGGACATCGACTCGGCCGACGCGGCGATCGAGGGTATCGACGAATCGACCGTCACGGCGCAGACGGACGACGGGAACGCCACGGACGGGAACGCGACGAGCACGACCGACGGTGACGCGAACGCCTCGGACTCGGACACGTCGCGCGCGACGGTCGGACAGCAGCTCGCGACGGTCATCGCCGTCACCGACGACGAGGTGTCGAGCGACGTCGAGGCCTCGTCGCTCGACGCGGCGCTGGAGGACGCGAACGAGTCGGAGCGCGCGGCGATCCTCGCTGACCGGGCGGCCGCGCTCCGCGACCGCGCCGACGGGATCGTCGCCGACCAGCGCGAGGCGCGGGTCGCCTACGAGGACGGCGAGATCGACCGCGGGGAGTTCGCACAGCGGCTCGCGGTCCTCGCCGGACAGGCGCGCACGGTCGACCGTGAGTTCGACCGGCTCGACGACCACGCGGACGACGTCTCCGGGCTCGAACTCCGCGCGGCGGGCTACGACCGGAGCGCCAACGCGGACGCCCGCCAGCGGCTCGCCCGCGTGACGGGGACCGGGGCGAGCGCGCTGCTCGCGCAGTACACCGGCGAGAGCGCCGGGGAGTTCTCCCTCGCCGTCGACGGCGGCGTCTCCATCGAGGTCGAGGGCGACGACGGCGATCGCTCGCGCGAGATCGAACGCGAACAGCCCGGCGACGGCAGCTTCGAGGTCAGCCAGAGCGAAGCGCTCACGGCCGCCACGGAGCAGCTGTCGACCGACGGCGACGGCGAGTGGACCCTTCGGTCCACCGACCGCGACGAGGACGACGGCTACTACGAGTTCGAGTTCACCTTCTTCGGTCCGGAGACGACCGGCGAGGCCGAGGTGAGCGTCGACGGACAGACCGGCGAAGCCTTCGAGTTCGAGGAGGAGCTCGAGTCCCGCGACCCGGACGACGACGGCGACGAGGCCGATGAGACGCCCCTCTCGATCTCGATCGTCGACGGCACGGCCGAGCCGGGCGCGACGGTGACCCTCCGCGTGACCGCCGCCGGCGAGCCCGTCGAGGGCGCGACCGTCGAACTGGGCGACCGGGGCGTCGGCGCGACCGACGCGGACGGGCGGATCACGGTGACGCTGCCCGACGACGACGAGGTGGATATCGAGGCCGAAGACGCCGACCGCGAGGGCGAACTGGAGATCACGCTCGGCGCGGGCGACGACGGCGACGAGGCGGACGCGGAGATCCGCGAACGGCTCTCCGTGGACGGCACCGTCGAGAACGGAACGGTCACCGTCTCAGTGACCTACGACAGCGATGGCGTCGACGGCGTCGCCGTCTACGTCGACGACGAGCGCGTCGGGACGACCGACGAGGACGGAACGCTCTCGTTCGACGCGTCGGGCGTCGACGACGAGCTGCAGGTCACCCTCGTGAAGGGCGCGTTCGAGGCCGCACTCGACTTCGAGGTCGGCGCGGACGGGGGCCTCGTGCTCGACGAGGTCGACGTCGACGACCGCGACGCGGACGACGAGGCCGACGGCAGCGAGGACGAGGCCGACCGCGAAGACGAAGAGGACGACCGCGAAGACGAAGAGGACGACCGCGAAGACGAAGAGGACGACCGCGACGCCCCCGACCTCTCCGTCGCCGTCGTCTCCGGCGAACTCGGTCCCGGCGCGACGGTGACCGTCGAGGTGACCGACGCTGACGCCGAGCCCGTGGAGGGCGCGAGCGTCGAGGTCGAAGGAGAGTCCGTCGGCGCGACCGACGCTGACGGTCGCGTCGAGGTGACGCTACCGGCCGACGCCGACGGGGCCGATATCGACGTCGAGGACGGCGACCGCGAGGGCCAACTCGAAGTGGAGTTCGAGACCGACAGCGGCGACGCGGACGAGGAGGTCGACGACGATGAGGCGGACGGTGACGACGCGGACGATGAGGAAGACGACGACGAGGAGGACGACGAGTGATGGCGTCCCGCAGTCGCGTCCTCACCGCGGTCGCGGCCGTCGCAACGGTCGCGCTGGTCGGCGCGCTCCTCGCGCCGGGAGCCGCCGCGGTCGACGGTCCGGGGGCGGAGGCCGCGACCGAGGAGGGGTCGGCGTTCGTCGTCGCGCTCGAATCCGACGGCGACGCGACGGTCACGCTCGTCTTGGCGTACGACCTCGACGACGCCGACGACCGGGCCGCGTTCGCGGACCTGCGCGAGCGCCCGGAGAACATCACGGGGCCGTTCGGTGACCGTATGACCCGGATCGCCGAGCGAACGGCGGCCCAAACCGGACGCGAGATGACCGTCTCCGACGTCCGCGCCGAAATCGAATCCGGAGACGGCACCGGCGTCGTCCGGCTTTCGGCGGCCTGGACGAGCCTCGCCGCGGTCGACGGCGACCGGCTGGTCGTGAGCGAGCCGTTCGCCAGCGAGTTCCGCCCGGACCGCCCGTTCGTCCTCGTCGCGCCCGACGGGTACGCGCTCGCGGACGCGACGGTCCCCGCCGACGCCACGACCTCGCCCGACGGGAACGACGCCGCGACCGCCGAGTGGACCGCCGGAACGGACCTGTCGGAGTTCTCGGCCGCGTTCGCCCCGAGCGACGCCGCCGGGGCTACCGACGACTCGGCGCCCACCCCGTTGGCGCCGACGCTGGCGCTCCTCGTCGCCGGGCTGCTCGGTTACGCGGGCTGGCGGCGGGCGTAACCCGACAGCCCTGACCGACGCGACCGCTACGGGTCCCACCGGGTGGCGAGATCCCCGCTGACCGCGGCCCCACCGGACCCGAACGGACGGCCGCTATCCCGGCGACCGCCGTCGGAAGCGATCGCCCGCGCCGTCAGAGGCACACGACCTGTTGCGTCTCCCGGCTTCGCCTTTCTTTGTTGTACGTTCGCTCTCGATGCGGCGAGATATTTGTCCCGTGCGTCGGTTTCGCCGGCCCCTCGTCCCGTGCGTGGCCGCGGCGATGAGACGTCCCGACTGAAAAGAATTATCCGCGTCGGAGCGGAACCGTTCTCCAACAAGATGGCCAAGGACGTCAAACCGACGCGGAAGAACCTGATGGCGATCGAGGACCGCATCGAGCTCTCCGAGCGCGGTCACGACACCCTCGAACAGAAGCGTGACGGCCTCATCATGGAGTTCATGGACATTCTCGATCAGGCGCAGGACGTCCGCTCGGACGTGTCCGAGACGTACGAGACGGCCCAGCGCAAGATCGACATGGCCCGCGCGATGGAGGGCGACGTCGCCGTCCGCGGCGCGGCCGCGGCGCTGAAAGAGCACCCCGAGATCACCACCCAGTCGAAGAACATCATGGGCGTGGTCGTCCCGCAGATCGAGTCCTCGAAGGTGCGGAAGAGCCTCGACGAGCGCGGCTACGGGCTGCTCGGCTCTTCCGCCCGGATAGACGAGGCTGCCGACGCCTACGAGGCGCTGTTGGAGAAGGTCATCCTCGCGGCCGAGGTCGAGACGGCGATGAAGAAGATGCTCACGGAGATCGAGACCACCAAGCGCCGCGTGAACGCCCTCGAGTTCACGCTCCTCCCGACCCTGTACGAGAATCAGGAGTACATCGAGCAGAAACTGGAAGAACAGGAGCGCGAGGAGATCTTCCGGATGAAGAAGATCAAGGACAAAAAGGAGGAAGAGGAGAAGGAAGAGCGAGAAGCGGCCGCCGAAGCGGCCGCGGCCGAGGAGCCGGAGCCAGCGGACTGACGGCCCTCGCCGACCCAGCTCTCCCCGGCCCCTACTGCCCCGCACTGCACCACTCGATAACTCACCGTCTCATCCATCTCGCTTCTCATGGCCTGTCCCCGCTGTGACGCCACTCTCGTCGCCTTCGCCGTCCCGCCCCCGCTCCGGGAGCACGCGCCGGCCCCGACGACGGCGATCTGCGCCCGCTGTCTGCGGACGTTCGCGGCCGACGGGAGCGGGGAGGCCGTCGACGTCGCGGCCGGGAGCGAGTCCGGCGACCCCGATTTCTCCGTCGTCGACCCCGCCTTTCCCGACGGCGAGGCGGGCGTTGCGCTCGCGCTCGTCTGCGGGCACCTGGAGTCGTTCGCGCTCAACCGCACCTCGATCGAGGCGCTCGTCGAACACGCGGAGCGGTCGGGCGCGGACGTCTTCGCCTTCCTCGAGCGGCTCGACGCCCCGGACGCCGCCTTCGATCTCGACCGGCGACGGGCGGCGCTGCTCGACGCGCTGTGAGGCCTCGTCGGGAGCTCCCTCACGACTCGTCGACGTCGACGCCCGGCGGGTCGTCCCACTCGTCCTCCGCGTCCGCCTCGTCGTCGGCCTCGGTCCCAGCCGGCCCGAGCGGCTTCTCGCCGCGGCGTCGCTCGTGGACGGCGAGGCCGGCCTTACGCGCGTCGCTCCCGCCGGCGTAGGGGTCCTCTGAGGGGTCGTACGACTGCTCGTCGCGCTCGAAGAGGTACGCGAAGAGCCCGAACAGCGGGACGACGAAGGTGATGAGCGCCCACTTCCTCCGATCCATCCCGTGTTTCGGCGCGTCGACGTAGGCGTACGCCGCGAAGCCGACCAGCCACGCGAGCGGGACGCCGACGAGGATGGCGACGACGAGCGGTTGCATACCTCCGCTTCGGGCTCATCGGCTTAAGCGCACGGGTGAGTTTCGGGTGGAACGCGGCTGCGACCGTGCCAACCGGGAATCCCGTCCGAAGGACACTATTCGGTGGAGCCCGTATCGATCTCATGCAGCTATTCTGGCACCGACGCGACCCGCGGACCCGAGACAACGCCGGGCTGGCGGCGGCCGCGCGGGCGGGGACCGTCGTCCCCGTCTTCGTCTACGACGCTGACCTGCTCGAGACGGTGGGAGCACGCCAGCGGGCGTTCCTCCTCCGACACGTGAAACGGCTGGAGGCGCGCTACCGGGAGCTCGGGAGCGACCTCGTCGTCCGGGCGGGCGACCCCGAGGAGGTCCTCGTCGAGCTCGCCGACGAGTACGGCGCCGAGACCGTCTTTCATAACGAGTACTACCGCGCGGCCCGGCGGAACCGCCAGCGAGCCGTCGAGGATGCTCTCGCGGGGGCGGGAGTGGAGACGGACGCGCGGACCGACGCCGTGTTAGTCGACCCCGGTCGGCTCGAGTCGCGCTACGCGAACCACAGCCGGTTCCACGACGACTGGGAGGCGGTCCCGAAGCGGGGGCCGTACGCCGAGCCGGACGCCGACGCGCTCGCGGCCGTGCGCGACGGGAAGACGGTCCCTGAGCCGGACGCCGATATCGACCTCCCGGCGGCGGGGTACGAGGGCGCTCGCGAGCGCTTCGACGAGTTTCTCGACTACGGGATCGCGTCGTACAACGACACCCGGGACGATCTCCGGCGCGCCGCGGAGGCACCCACGCACGCGGTCTCTCGGATGTCCCCGTACCTCGCGACCGGCGCGATCGGGATCCGCGAGCTGTGGGCCGGCGCGAGCGACGTCTACGAGGCCGTGACGGGCGGCGAGCGCCGCAACGTGGACAAGTACCGGTACGAGCTGTCGTGGCGCGAGCAGATGTACCACCTGCTCTACTACAACCCCGACTTGGCGGTGTCGAACTACAAGTCGTTCCCGAACGAGATCGCGTGGCGTGAGTCCGACGAGGACTTCGCGGCTTGGGCGCGCGGGGAGACCGGCTATCCCCTCGTCGACGCCGGGATGCGCCAGCTGAACGCGGAGGGGTACATCCACAACCGCCCGCGGCAGGTCGTCGCGAGCTTCCTCGCGAAACATCTCCTGATCGACTGGCGGCGCGGGGCGCGCTACTTCACCAAGCAGCTGATCGACCACGACTACGCCTCGAATCACGGCGCGTGGCAGTGGACCGCCTCGACCGGCACCGACTCCGTCGACGTGCGCATCTTCGACCCCGTGAGCCAGATGAGCAAGTACGACGACGGCGCCCACTTCGTGAAAGAGTACGTCCCCGAGCTCAGCGACGTGCCCGCGGGCAAAGTCGTCGACTGGCCGACGCTCTCTCACGGGGAGCGCGAGGAGCTCGCGCCCGACTACCCGCATCCGATCGTCGACCGCAACGAGGGGTACGACCGCGCGCAGCGCGTCTTCGAGGAGGCGCTCGGGAAGCGGTGAGACGCAGCCATTTATAAGTAAACGAGGCGGTCGGCGCGCGCCGCCGAGTGGTCGCCGAAGGCGGCCACGAGGAGCACGTGCGAGGGAGTCAGTCGCCCGGAGCGAAGCGAAGGGCGACTGACGAGGCTGGGGAGGTGTGAGGCCGCGGTGTGTTGCGGTTGGGCGCTCCTCGCGGCTGGGGCTTTGGAGGTGTTTTCCGTAGAGCAGCCGCAGACGTATGCTCGAGCAAGTAGGAGTTCACAGGCGTCCGTCACCGATCCGCCGTCAGCGTCGGCCATTTATAAATAACTTCACGAGTCGCCAGAGCGCTCGCCTCGGTACCCTCGCTCGATTCGACGGGTTAAAACTCTCACCGTAGCAACGACCCGCTAATGAGTCTCGTCGTTACCGACACCCTGGAAGACGAGCGCGTCGAGTTCACGGCCGACGGCGACGTCACGCTGTACGTCTGTGGCCTGACGGTGTCGGACGACCCCCACCTCGGCCACGCCCGGCTGTGGTTCCACGCCGACGTCCTCCACCGGTGGCTCGACCACCTCGGCTACGACGTGCGCCACGTCGAGAACGTCACCGACGTCAACGAGAAGATCGCGGCCCGCGTCGGCGAGCGCGACGACTGGGCCGCGGAGCGCGACGTGGCCGAGACGTTCACGGCGACCGTCTTCGACGCGATGCGCGGGCTGAACCTCAAGCGCGCGGAGGTGTACCCCCGCGTCACCGAGCACGTCCCGGAGATCCGCGAGCTCGTCGAGACCCTGGTCGAGAAGGGGTACGCCTACGAGTCGCACGGCTCCGTCTACTTCGACGTCACGAGCTTCGACGACTACGGGAAGCTCTCGAACCAGGACGTCGACGAGCTCGAAGCGCAGGGCGAGCCCGATGAGCGGTCGGAGAAGCGCAACCCGTCCGACTTCGCGCTATGGAAGGCCGACGGCGTGAGCGAGACCGCCGCGCGCGAGCACGCGAAACACGACCACGGCACCGAGACGCCCCCGGGCGAGACGTGGGAGTCGCCGTGGAGCGAGGGGCGCCCGGGGTGGCACGTCGAGTGCTCGGCGATGTCGACGACGCACCTCGGCGACACCCTCGATATTCACATGGGCGGGCGCGACCTGGTCTTCCCGCACCACGAAAACGAAATCGCACAGTCGGAGGCGGCGACCGGCGAGCGGTTCGCCCGCCACTGGCTCCACGTCGGGCTGCTGGCGATGGACGGCGAGAAGATGTCCTCCTCGATCGGGAACTTCTGGACCGTCCCGGACGCCTTGGAGGTGCTCGGCGTCAACGTGGTCCGAACCTTCTACGCCGGGGCCGCCTACCGCTCCGAGCAGGCGCTCACCGAGGAGACGATCGCTGAGGCCGAGGAGCGCTGGGAGCGCCTCTCGCGCACCTACGACCGCGCCCTCGACGCGCTCGATTCGACCGACGCCCGCGCGAAGGTCGCGGACGAGGAGCTGCGTGAGGCCGTCGACACCGCCCGCGAAGAGTTCGCGGCCGCGATGAACGACGACCTGAACCTCCGGGAAGCGACCGCCGCGCTGCTGGAGCTCACGGACGCGGTGAACCGACACGTGGACGGAGCGGACGGGAGTGGCGGGGCCGGGTCGGGAGACGCCTACGACTACCGCGGCCTCCGCGAGGCCGTCGCGGCGTTCGACGACCTCGCCGGCGACGTGCTCGGCCTCCAGTTCGAGACCGAGACCGACGGCGACGTTGATCTGGCGGGCGAGCTGGTCGAACTGGTGCTGGACGTGCGTGAGGCCGAGCGCGAGGCCGGCAACTACGAGCGCGCCGACGAGCTCCGCGACGCGCTTCAGGAGGTCGGCGTCGAAATCGAGGACGGCGCCGACGGGGCGACGTACCGATTCGAATAGTACGAAGCCGTTTGCTTATAAATAGATAAGACTGCGACGACCCTCTCCAAAGCCCCAGCCGCTCGCTTATAAGTGGTTATTACCGGATCGGCGGAGAACACCTCCAAAGCCCCAGCCGCTCGCCTCTACGTCGTTGATATCGGATCGGCGGAGAACACCTCCAAAGCCCCAGCCGCTCGCCTCTACGTCGTTGATATCGGATCGGCGGAGAACACCTCCAAAGCCCCAGCCGCGAGGGCTCGCGCGGCTCGCTGCGCGCTTCAGTCGCTCGCGTTGCTCGCTCCTTCCAGTGCTTGCCTCGCCGTGCTTCGCCCTCGCGACTGCCCCTTTGAGTCCCACCCGACCGCACGGCACCGCGCCTCACGCCTCCCCAGCCTCGCGGCTCCCTTCGGTCGCCGCGTCCCTCGCACGCGCTCCTCGCAGGCCGGGGGCCCGCTCGGAGGCGCGCGCCACCGCACTGCAGAGGAATGAACGCTACTCTAACACGTGTTCCGTGTCGTACGAGCCGAGCACGCGCACCCACCCCTTGTCGGCGATCGCCTCGATGTCCTCGACCGCCTGCGCCATGTGGTCCTCGTAGAGCCCGGCGTCGACGTCGAAGTGGAACAGGTAGTCGCCGAGCCGCTCCCCGCTCGGCCGCGACTCGATCCGCGAGAGGTTGAGGTTGCGGTCGGCGAACGCCTCTAGGAGTTCGAGCAGGAGCCCGGGGTAGTTCGCGTTCGGGTAGACGATGAGGGTCGTCTTCCCGCCCGCGTCCGCCCGCTCGGACGCGGGCGCCACGACGAGGAACCGGGTCGCGTTGGAGGTGCGGTCCTGGATGTCCTCCGCGAGGATCTCGAGGTCGTCGCCGGCGTTGTCCGGATGCCCGATCCCGGCGATCCGACTGTCCTCGCGGGCGCGTTCGACCCCGCGTGCGGTTGAGGCGACCGCCTCGAGCCCGGCGTTCGGGTAGCGCTCCTCCAGCCAGTTGCGGCACTGCGCGAGCGCCTGCGAGTGGCTGGCGACGACCTCGAACTCGGGCCCCTGCGCGAGGAGCGCGTGCCGGATCGGGGTGACGACCTCGCGGGTGACCGCGACGTCGAAGTCCGCCAGCGCGTCGAGGCTCTCCGTGACGGAGCCCTCGATGCTGTTCTCAATGGGGACGACTCCCCGCTCGAACTCCCCGACCGCGACCGCGTCGACGATAGCGGTGACCGACTCGCGGAACGACACCTCGGCGGCGACGGCCCGCGCCGCACGGTGTGAGTACGTGCCGGCGGGACCGAGCGTGACGGCGTTCATCGCTCCTACGTATCAGACCGCGTTAGAAAAACGTGCGGGGTCCCGCCTCCAGCCCGTCCACACGCCCCGACGGGTCTCACGTCGGGACGCCGCCGGCCAGGAGCCCGGCGTCGACCAGCAGCAGCGCGGCGAGCCCGGCGCTCGCGAGCAGGTACGGCCGACCGACCGCGGCGAGTCGCTCCGCCGTGAGGTCGCCGCCGACCGCGTCTGCTCCGCCGCCGAGCGCGTCCACCGGGAACCCCTCGGCCATGTACGTCCCCCAGCCGATTTCGGGGTCGACCTCGCGTCGCATCCGGAGGACGCCCAGCTCGACGAGGCCGTTCATGATCCCCCACAGCGAGAGCATCGCGACGACGGCCCACCCGCGGACGCTCGCCGTGAGGAGCCCGAGCGGCCTGTACAGCGCCCAGACCATGTACCCCCCGGTGGCGGGGAGGACGACGCCGGTCCAGCGCGTGATCATGAGGAGGCGGTGCGCGGCGTCGACGAACGCGTCGCGGCCGAGCGTCCCGTCGGCCGCCCGCGGGAGGGTCGCGTAGACGACGTACAGCGTCGCGCCGGTCCACAGCGCGCCAGAGAGCACGTGGAGGACGAAGGCAGTCGTGAGGAGCACGGGATCGGGTGAGGACGCCCGGAAAATAAAGACACCCCGGCGTTCCCGCGGTGCGGCGTCGCGGCCGACTCGGGGGTCGGGACTCTTCGGCGGTCACGGGAGCCGGAGTGTCCCCTCGTACCGGTGTCGACCGTCGACCGTCTCGGCGTATTCGTACGCGTCGGGCGGCTCGATCCCCCACGCTCGGAGCCGGTCGTCGACGCCGTCGACGTACGTCGCGAGGAAGGAGCCGCGGTCCCGCAGCGTCGGCGGGGCCCGGGTGTGTTCCGTCTCGAAGCGGCAGCGCGCGACCCCGTCGCCGGTCGGAGCGATCCGGAGCCGGAGGTCGGAGCGAAGCCGCTCCCGGACCGGGGGCGGGTCACCGCGCAGGTGTCCCTCGCCGAACGCGTCGAGCGCCGCGAGGGCGTCGTCCGGAACGTGGTTCACGTCGGAGGGTGGGCCCGCAGGCACCTCATTCGGTCGGCATTCCCGGTGTGATACCCGTGGGTGACCGCGGCAAGCCCCGAGCTCGACAGACCGAACCCCACGGGACATTCCTGTATGCCAGCATCGTGATGAGTCCGCACTCGATACGAGGTAAAAACGCGCACAAATACGAGAGCCCATTCTAGCGGGACAGGGCACAGGAAACCCGGAAACACGGTATTTTTACCCTCGGACCACTTGGTAATGGTAATGCCAAACGCAGGTATGAACCGGTCCAGACATGTTTCCCGTCGTGAGTTTGTCGCCGCCGGTGGGGCAGTCGGTGTCGCCGGGTTGGCCGGCTGCGCCGGCGGCGGCGATTCGACACCCGACGGAGCGACCACCGGGGAGACGGAGTCAGACGCTCCGTTCCGCAACAAGACCTTGCGGCTCTCGACGTGGAGCGGGGCGAACGCGACCGTGTTCGAAGAAGAGATCAAGCCGGTCTACGAGGAACGGACGGGCGGCACGCTGGAGATCGTTCCGGGGTGGTCGCAGATACTCGCGAAGATCCGCTCTGCGCCCCCGGACAACCCACCGTACGACCTCACCGTCGTGGGCGATCGGCAGCACTACATCGGCCTCCAATCTGACCTGTGGGAGCCGGTGGACTACGGTAACTTGGAGAACGGCGACGTGATCAAGCCGGAGATCCAGCGCGAGGACCCGATTTCCGTGCCGCTCGCGTACGGGGTGATGTGTTACGCCTACGACAACGCGGCCGTCGACTGGCAGCCCGACACGTGGGCCGACCTGACGACCGAGGCCGAGGACGTGGCGCTGCCGGGCAGCTACTGGACGAACTCGATGCAGATGGCGGCTATCGTCTCCGACGCGCAGCCGTTCGACGACGAGCTGTATTCCGCTGAGGGCCACGACGCCATATTCGAGACGCTGAAGAGCATCGACACCGCGAAGTTCTACACCGGGGCCCAAGACATGTGGACGGCCATCGACCAGGGCGTGGCGACGATGGGTCAGTACTTCTTCGCGTATTCGCTGAAGAAGTCGCAGACCGAGTCGACGGACATCGGGCTTCACGTCCCCGAACGGACGACCGGCTACATCGACGACTACCACGTCGTCCGCGGGACCGACCGGAAAGCGATGGCGGAGGACTTCCTTGATTTCATGCTGTCGACGGAGATGCAGTCCACCTTCGCGGAGTCGTTCAACATGGGAGTGGTCAATCCCGACGCGGAGTACCCGGAGGCGACGCGCGAGAACGTCCCGCTGTCGAACGAGGCCCTGAAGGACGTCTCGTTCCTCGAGTGGGCAGACGTCTCGGAGTACGCGAGCGAACTCAACGAGCAGTTCAAGCAACTGAAAGCCAACGTATGACGACCCCGGTGTTAGAGCTCGACGGTGTCACGAAGCGGTTCGGTTCGATGACCGCCGTCAATGACGTGTCGCTGTCGGTCGCCGAGGGAGAGCTCGTCTGCTTGCTCGGCCCCTCCGGATGCGGGAAGTCGACGACGCTGCGGAGCGTCGCCGGCTTCGAGACCCCTGACGACGGCGCCGTCCGGATCGAGGGACGCGACGTGACGGCCACCCCGCCAAACGAACGACCGTGTACGATGGTGTTTCAGAACTGGGCGCTGTTCCCGAACAAGACGGTCCAAGAGAACGTCGCGTTCGGGCTCAAAATGGCCGGCGTGAGCGAGCGCGAGCGCCACGAGCGCGCCGCCGAACTGCTCTCGCTCGTCGAGATGAGCGAGCAGGCGGACGCTCGCCCCGAAGAGCTGTCAGGCGGACAAAAACAGCGGACAGCGCTGGCGCGGTCGCTGGCGCCCGATCCGGACCTGCTTCTGCTCGACGAGCCGCTGTCGAACCTCGACCGGAAGCTGCGGGAGGCGATGCAGCTGGAAATAAAGGAGATCCAGGCGACTCTCGGCACGACGATGGTGTACGTTACCCACGACCAGGACGAGGCGTTCACGCTGGCCGACCGCATCGGCGTGATGAACGACGGCCGACTGGTCCAGACCGGGCCGCCGTCGGACGTGTACACCGATCCGGACGACCGGTTCGTCGAGTCGTTCCTCGGAACAACCAACTTCGTCGAGTGCACCGTTGCGCCCGCCGAGACGCCGCAGCGGAAGCCGTCGGCCGACGGCGGCCTCGCCGACGATCGGGTGCCGCTGGAGACCCCGCTCGGATCGTCGCTGGCCGCGCCGGCGAGCGACGACCTCGAACCCGGCGACCGCGTGACCGCCTCGCTTCGACCGGAGCGGCTGTCCGTCAGCGTGGACACCGACGCCGACGCGAACACCGCCGACGACCCAGGCGCCTTCGCAGCGCGGGCGACCGTCGAAAACGTGCTTCACCGCGGGTCGACCGTCCGGTACGAGCTCACGGTCGGCGACGCGACCCTGTTCACCGAGCGACGGATGGCCGACCGACTGGACGTCGAACCCGGTGACGCGGTGATGGTCCGGTGCGGGAGCCGCGACGTGTCGTACTTCGGCCCCGCGGGGGCGCGGGTCTGATGAGCCTCGGCGACGCGACCCCCACTGACAGCGACGTCCGAGCCGCGTTCCGACGCGCGACCGCTGCTGTTAGCGGGCGCTCGGCCGGGCTGGTCGCACCGCTGTTGTTGTTCGACCTCCTGGTGTTCGTGGTGCCGTTCGGTTATCTCGTGCGGATAAGCCTCACCGAACAGGCGACGGCTCAGGCGTTCGTCGAGGGGACGTGGTCGCTCGACGGGTATCGGTTTATCGCGGAGTCGGCGACGATCCGTCGGGAATTCGTTTTCACCCTTGGGTTCGCCGCCGTCGTGACGGCGTTGGCCGTCGGAATCGGCCTGGTGTACGCGTACGCGATGTGGCGGGCGGAGGGACCGCTACGGGTGGCTCTCGTCGCCGGCGTGTTGGTGTCGATGTTCACCGCCATTGTCGTGAAGTTGTTCGCGGCCGTCCTCGTGTTCTCGCCGAACGGCGTGCTCAACGCCGCGCTCGTCGGCAGCGGGGTGATCGCGGCGCCGCTCACCCTCGTCAACAACGTCCCCGGCGCGGTGATCGCACAGCTGTATATCGTCGTCCCGTACGCGGTGCTCGCGACCTTTTCCGTGCTCGCGACGGTCGACGAGTCGCTCGTCGAGGCGGCTCGGGACCTGGGCGCGTCGCGACCGCGAGCGTTCCTTGCGGTCGTGTTACCCCACACCGTTCCGGGCCTGCTCGTCGCTGGCGTGATCGCGTTCACGTGGAGCGTCGGGTCGTACGCCGCGCCGTTGCTGCTCGGGTCCGGCTCCGAGCGGACGGTCGGTATCGAGGTTGCGGACCTGCTCTTACAGGAGTTCGACTGGTCGGCGGCCGCCGCGTTGGCAGTAGTCGTGACGACGACCGTGATCGCCGCGCTGACGCTGGCGTACCTGCTCATGCGTCGTCAAGGCGGCGCGAGCGCGGAGGTGGCCGCGGATGGCTGAGTCCGGTGCTGACGCGGGTGCGGAAGACGCTGCCCCGGCACCGGCGATCGGTACCGCGTCGACGCGACCGCTCGCGGCTCGACTCGCGGAGCTGTCCGGGACGATCGTGTTTCGGATCGCTTACCTCGCCGTGTTCGCGTTCCTGCTCGCGCCGTTCGTCGTCGTCGCGGGCACGTCGCTGGACGCGTCCGGGGCGGTCGTGTTCCCCCCGTCTGGTGTGTCGCTGCGGTGGTACGATACGTTGCTTTCGAGCCCGGACTGGATCCGCGCGGCGCGCAACAGCCTGATCGTCGCCGGCGGGACGACGATGGTGTCAACGACACTCGGCGTCGGCGCGGCACTCGGCCTCCGGAACGTCGACTCGTGGCCCGCCACCGTCGTCACCGGAATCGCGCTCGTCCCGCTGCTGGTCCCCGGCGTCGTCCTCGGCGTCGCGCTACTGGTCTTTTTCAGTCAGCTCGGTCTCCAGCAGCAGATCCCGACGATCGTGGCCGCCCACTCGCTGTGGGCGACGCCGCTCACCTTCTCGGTGATGCGAGCGACGTTCGCACGGTACGACTGGCGGCTCCGTGACGCCGCCCTCAACCTCGGCGCCTCACGCCCACGGGCATTCCTCGAGGTCGTGGTGCCGAACGTTCGAGCGGGGCTGCTGGCGGCCGCCTGTATCGCGTTCGTCGTGAGCCTCCAAGAGTTCGTCATGTCGCTGTTCCTCTCCGGTCGCGAGACGCGGACGATCCCGGTGATGGCGTGGAACTCGCTGCGGAACTCGCTGGATCCGCTGGTGAGCGTCACCTCGACGCTGCTGGTCGTCGCCGTCTTGCTCGTCGTCCTCGCCGTCGGCGTCACCGCGGGGCTCGAACGGATCGCGCGCGACACCTGACCGCGGCGGCCCTTACCGCCCAAATGCGACGACGGTAGTCGTTCGTGACTCAGCGCGGGCGCAACGATCGACCCACAACGACCGCCGACGCCATCGGTTCCTCGTCACTCCCGTCGACCGGCCGGGCGTCTGGCGGTCGGTTCGTCGGTGCCGAACAGGCGTTTCCGGAGCGTCCCGCCGCCCGCGTCGCCGGCGAGCAGCCCGCGGTCGCGGAGTTCGGGCAGTAGAAGCTTCGTGACGCGACCGAGGGTCCGCTGGACGAGCGCGGGCATGACAACGAAGCCGTCGGCGCCCGCCGCCGACCACCGCTCCGACTCGGCGGCGACCTCAGCGGGCGTGCCGGCCGGCTCCGGCACAACGACGGGGGAGTGACTGCGGTCGGCGTACGCAAACAGGTGTACACCGGCTATTGAGCCACGGACCGGCTGAACCCGCCGCGGCTCGCCGCAGTGACGCCGTCGTCGCCGCAGAGACGCCGTCGCCGGTGTCAGTCTCGCGCTTACGGCTCTCCGTCGACTGGCACCGCAGACAGCGCGTCCTCCGTGACTCGGACCGCGGTCGCGCCGTCGCGGCGACCCACGACGACGACGATCACGTCCCCGGCGACGCCCGCGGCCCCGACGTCGACGTCGCCGGCGTCGAGGCGGCGGAGGACGGCCCCGAGCGCCCCGGCGTCGACGTCGCCGGTCGCGACGATTGCCGTTCGGCGCCCCTCGGGGACGACCGCCACGCCGCCGACTCGGAGGAGGGGGTCTGCGTCGCCCGTGGACTCCCCGGCGGATCCGGCGTCGCCCGCCTCATCGGTCACCCTCACCCCGCTTCGCATCGACACGCTCGCGGCGCGCTCGGCGGTCGCGTACGCCGGGAGTTCCTCCCGGAACCGCCGGAGCGCCGTCGCGATCGCGTCGGTGTCGGCGTCGCCGCCGCCGAGGTCGGCCTCGTCGGCGAGCCACGCGGCGGCGGCGCTGTGGTTCAACACGCCCGCGCGGAGCGCGTCGAGGACGAACGGGCGGGCCCGGGCCGCTTCGCGGGTGTCGGCTGCCAGCGACATGGTCGTGGCTGCGGTGCCAGGCGGCATGGCGATTTCGGTCGGCGGCCGCGGAGGATGGAACGCGGTCGGATTCCCGCGAGCCCGCACGCTCCGAAGTCCCTAAGAGCCGCGCGCCCCCAGCGTGGGTATGCAGTCGCTCGTCATCGTCGCACACGGCTCGCACCTCAATCCGGGGTCGAGCGCGCCGACGTACGACCACGCTGACACCGTCCGCGCGACCGGCGCCTTCGACGAGGTGAAGACCGGCTTCTGGAAGGAGGAACCGCACTTCCGAGAGGTGCTCCGCACCGTCGAGGGCGACGAGGTCTACGTCGTCCCGCTGTTCGTCTCGGAGGGGTACTTCACGGAACAGGTGATCCCCCGCGAGCTCCGGCTCGACGGCTGGGACGTCGCCGACTGGGACTCCGACGGCCTCTCGGCCGACCAGGCCACGCTCGTCGCCGAAGACATCGACCGGGAGGTCCACTACTGCGGCCCTGTGGGCACCCACCGCGCGATGACCGACGTGATCGTCCGGCGAGCCGAGTCGGTCACCGGCGACCCAGACGTCGGCGACGACGTCGGGCTCGCCGTCGTCGGCCACGGCACCCAGCGCAACGAGAACAGCGCGAAGGCGATCGAGTACCACGCCGACCGAATCGCCGAGCGCGACCGCTTCGAAGAGGTGAAAGCGCTGTACATGGACGAGGACCCCGAAGTCGACGACCTGCCGGAGTTCTTCGAGAGCGACGACGTCGTCTTAGTCCCCCTCTTCATCGCCGACGGCTACCACACCCAGGAGGACATCCCCGAGGATGTCGGGCTCTGCGAGGATTACACGGATGGGTACGATGTCCCCACGGACGTGGACGGCACCCGGATCTGGTACGCGGGCGCCGTCGGCACCGAGCCCCTGATGGCCGACGTCGTCTTAGAGCGCGCGGCCGACGCGGGCGCCGACGTCGAGGACGCGCTCGACGACGTGCGCGAGACCACCCGCGTCGCCACGGGGGACTGACCGTGGCCGACTCTGCTCCCGCGAGCGCCGACGCGGAGGACGGCGAGGCCGAGCGTCCCGACCCCCCCGACATCGACCTCCCGAGCGACGCCTTCGACGCGGTCCTCGACGCCCTCGACGGTCGTGACCCCGACGAGCCCCTCCGGTTCGAGGGGTTCGGCGTCGCCCGCGACGACGGTGACCGCGAAGGCGATGCCGCGGGCACGTACCGCCTCGACCCCGCCGACGACGACCCCCGGACCGGCCTGAGCGAGCGCGAGCTCCACGAGGCCCTCGACGAGCGCGCCCCCGCGGTCACGGACTGGTACGCCTTCGAGCGCGTCGTCGGCGAGTTCGGCCCGCGACGCGCGTTCCTGCGCTGGATCGAGGACGCCGACGGCGCGACGGTGGCAACCCGGTACGCCGCGCTCGGGGAGGGGATCGAGCGCGCGTGGGGCGAGCTGAAGGTCACGGCCACGATAACCGACCGCGGCGAGCGCCGGTACGACGTGCGCCACGCCGACGACGCGGGCGTCCCGATCGACGAGCTGGACGCCTACGACGACCCGCTCGACGCCCGCGATCTCGTCAAGCTCGACGCCAAGGGGCGCTACCGCCCGCTCAAGACCGCGCCGTCGCTGGCGGGCGGGTGGGTCTTCCCCGACCTCGGGCCCCGGGACGCCTACGAGGCCGTCGAGACGGTCTACCCCGCGACGGTCGCCAACTGGCACCGCGAGCGCGAGGGCGAGCTGGACGTGACCAACTGGCGCGAGACGATGGAGCGGCAGTCCGGCATCTACGGCGTCGTGAAGACGTGGGACCGCGGTGAGGGGTACGAGCACGTCAACTGGGTCGCGGAGGCGTGCTGCGACGACTCGCAGTGCCTGAAGCGCCGCGAGTGGGAGTACGACGACGAGACCGACCTCGACGTCGACGGCGGGGACGGCGTCTTCCCCTGCCGCGAGCCCTGCTCGGTCGTCGTCTCGGCCGCCCGCAAGTGGACCCGCCTGGAGAGCGAGCAGCCCCGGACCTACGAGTTCGAGCTGACCCCGAGCGAGAAAGAGCAGGTTGAAGACGTCATCGACGCGGTCGCCGACGGCCGGACCGACGAGATCCGCGAGGCCGACACGAAAGAAGGGGCGAACCGCTACCGCACGCGATTCCTCCGTGCGAAGCTGTTCGACGAAGACGGGACCCTCGGCGGCGTGCCGACCGAGCCGGACGAGGACGACGGGGAGTAGAGCGCGCCTCGATGACCGGTGCGCCTCGATGACCGGTGCGCCTCGATGACCGGTGCGCCTCGAACCGTACAACGCGCGCGCGTTCTTTAATTGTGTCACGAAACCTTTAGACGGGAGACCGGCATATTCCGGGGTAATGAGTCGCGGCCCCGAGCTGATAATCACGGAGAAAGACAACGCAGCGCGCCGCATCGCCGAGATCCTGAGCGGCGAGTCCGCGACGACGGAGCGGCAGAACGATGTCAACGTGTACAAGTGGGGCGGCAAGCGCTGTATCGGCCTCTCTGGCCACGTCGTCGGCGTCGACTTCCCCGCGGAGTACAACGACTGGCGGGATGTGGAGCCCGTCGAGCTGATCGACGCGCCGGTCACCAAGGAACCCACGCAGGAGGGGATCGTCGCCGCGCTCCGCAAGCTCGCGCGCAACGCCTCCCGGGTCGTCATCGCGACCGACTACGACCGCGAGGGCGAGCTGATCGGGAAGGAGGCGTACGAGCTGGTGCGCGAGGTGAACGAGGACGCGCCGATCGAGCGCGTCCGGTTCTCCTCGATCACCGACAACGAGGTGACCGAGGCGTTCGCGAACCCCGACGAGCTCGATTTCGATCTCGCCGCCGCCGGCGAGGCCCGGCAGGTGATCGACCTGACGTGGGGCGCGTCGCTCACCCGCTTCCTCTCGCTGTCCGCCCGCCAACTCGGCGACGACTTCATCTCCGTCGGCCGGGTGCAGGGGCCGACCCTCAAGCTCATCGTCGACCGCGAGCGCGAGATACAGGCGTTCGACCCCCAGTCCTACTGGGAGCTGTTCGGGAACCTGACGAAGTCCGACGGCGACCCCTTCGAGGCGCGCTACTTCTATCTGAACGACGAGGGCAACGAGGCCCAGCGCGTCTGGGACGGCGACGTCGCCGAGGCGCTCACCGAAGCGCTCGACGCGGCCGACGAGGCGGTCGTCGACGACGTCCGTCGCCGCACGCGCACCGACGACCCGCCGACCCCGTTTAATACCACGGCGTTCATCCGGGCGGCGGGCTCGCTCGGCCACTCCGCCCAGCGGGCGATGTCGCTCGCAGAGGACTTGTACACCGCCGGCTACGTCACCTACCCCCGGACGGACAACACAGTGTACCCCGAGGACCTGGAGCCCCGCGAGCTGATCGAGGAGCTCTCGGCGGCCTCGACGTTCGGGAAAGACGCGAAGGGCCTCCTCGACCAGGAGGCGATCGAGCCCACCGAGGGCGACGAGGAGACGACCGACCACCCGCCGATCCACCCGACCGGAGAGCTCCCCTCGGCGTCGGATCTCTCGGAGGACGAGTGGGAGGTGTACGAGCTGATCGTCCGCCGCTTCCTCGCGACCTGCGCCGAACCCGCGACGTGGGAGCGGCTGCGCGTCGTCGCGCTCGCCAACGGCGGGGCCGCGGGGATCGCCGAGGGCGCGGACGGGCTCGCCGCCCTCCGAAGCCCCGAGGACGCCGACGGCCCCGGCGACCTCGCCGCCGACGGCGGGCTCCGGCTGAAGGCGAACGGGAAGCGCCTGCTGGAGGCGGGCTACCACGACGTCTACCCGTACCGCTCCAGCGACGAGCGCATCGTCCCGGACGTCGAGGTCGGCGAGACGCTCGCGCTCACCGACCGGCGGACGGACGCGAAGGAGACCCAGCCCCCCCGCCGGTACGGCCAGTCGCGGCTCATCGAGGAGATGGAGAAGCGCGGCGTCGGCACGAAGGCGACCCGCCACCGCACTCTCGAAAAGCTGTACGACCGCAACTACATCGAGAGCGACCCGCCGCGGCCGACCCGGCTCGCGGAGGCGGTCGTCGAGGCGGCCGAGGAGTTCGCGGACCACGTCGTCAGCGAGGAGATGACCGCCCAGTTGGAGCGAGACATGCAGGCGATCGCGGCCGGCGAGAAGGAGTACGAGGAGGTGACCGAGGCGTCCCGCGAGCTCCTCGACCGCGTGTTCGAGGACCTCACCGACTCCCGCGAGGCCGTCGGCGACCACCTCCAGAAGTCGCTGAAGGCGGACAAGACGCTCGGTCCCTGTCCCGAGTGCGGCGCGGACCTCCTCGTCCGGAAGTCGCGGCAGGGCTCGTACTTCGTGGGCTGTGACGGCTACCCCGACTGCGAGCACACTCTCCCGCTCCCCTCCACGGGCAAGCCGCTCGTCTTAGACGAGAGCTGCGAGGAGCACGACCTCCGGCACGTGAAGATGCTCGCCGGCCGGAAGACGTTCGTCCACGGCTGCCCGCAGTGTAAGGCCGACGAGGCCGACGACCAGGAGGACGAGGTGATCGGCGCGTGTCCCGAATGCGGAGAGGGCGCGGCTTCGCCGGGCGACAGAGGCGGTGAAGCCGCTGACGCCGGCGGGGAGCTCGCGATCAAACGCCTCCGCTCCGGCTCCCGGCTCGTCGGCTGCACGCGCTACCCCGACTGCGACTACTCGCTGCCGCTCCCGCGCCGCGGCGAGATCGAGGTCACCGACGAGACCTGCGAGGAGCACGGCCTCCCGCACCTCCGGGTCGACTCCGGCGACGAGCCGTGGGAGCTCGGCTGCCCAATCTGCAACTACCGGGAGTTCACCGCCCGGCAGGAGGGATCCGAGCTCCAGGCGGTCGAGGGGATCGGCGAGAAGACCGCGGAGAAGCTACAGGACGCCGGCGTCGACGGCGTCGACGACCTCAAGTCCGTGGATCCGGACGACCTCGCGGCCGACGTCGACGGCGTCGGCGCCGACACCGTCCGAGACTGGCAGGCGAAGGCGGACTGAGAGCGAGCCTCCGGCTTCCGGACCCACAGACATATAACCGTCAGACGCGTCAACGCTCTTACGTATGGGGCTGGACCGCGACACCGACTCGTCCGGAGAGAGCGGTCCCCCGGCTGGAGGCGAAGGCGACTCGACGGAGGAGCCGCTGATCGCCTCCGGGAGCGACGCGGTCCCTCCCGTCCTGCGGTCGTTCGTCGCCGCGGTCCCGACGCCCACCCTCGCCTGCGACCCGGAGAGCCGCGCGATCCGCGCCGTTAACGGCCCCGCGGTCGACCTCCTGGACCGCGACCGCGGCACACTGACGCTGATGGGCCTCACCGACCTCGGGGAGACGGAGACGACCGTCGACGGCGACCCGCTCGATGCGGTCGTCGCCGCCGCGCGCGACGCCGACGGTGTCACCCGGTTCGAGTGGACCGTCTCCGACGCCCCGACGCGCCGCCTCGAACTTGCCGTCCACGCGGCGACGGTCGCGGACCGCGAGTGGCTGATCGTCGGCCTGACGGACGTGACCGACCGAGTCACCGCCGAAGAGCGGCTCCGATCGCAGCTCCGGGTCACCGATGCGGTCGCCGCGACGGTCCCGGCCGCCCTGTTCCAGTGTACCGCACGCGGCACCCTCTCGCGGTGGAACGACCGGCTCGCCGCGGACGTCGGGTACGGCGGAGAGGAGCTGTCCGGCACCGCGTTGACCTCGCTGTTCGACGACGGTAGCCGCGACGCCGTCGCCGACGCCCTCCAGTCGGTTTACAGCGAGGCGACGGGCGCCGACTGCGAGGCGACGCTCGTCACCCGCTCGGGCGAGCGCGTCCCGTACCGGCTCTCGCTCGGCCCGGTCACCGACGGCGACGGGGTCGTCGGCGTGGTTGGGGTCGGCGAAGACCTGACCGAGGCGTCGCTTCGGGAGGAGCGGCTCGCCGTGTTGACGCGCGTGCTCCGGCACAACTTCCGGAACGACCTCAACGTCATCACGGGGTTCACGCAGCGGGCGATCGCGGAGACCGAGAACCCCGGGCTCGCCGCCGAGCTGGAGCGCGTCGTCGACACCGCCGAGCGGTTGTTGCGCGTCGGCGAGACCTCGCGACGGGTCGAGCGCCTGCTCGCGGACCGACCGGCCCCCCGGCCGGCGGACCTCGCGGACGCCGTCGACGAGGCCCTCGCCTCCCTCCCCCCGGAGATCCGCGAGCGCGCCGACATCGAGGTCGACGTCCCGCCGGGCATCGCGGTGTCGGCGGTCGGCTACCTCGCCGAGGCGATCGCGGAGCTCGTCGACAACGCGATCCGGCACAACGACGCGGACCGGCCCTCCGTGAGCGTCACGGCCGCCGAGCTCCCCAGCGAGTCGTGGACCTCGCTCGTCGTCGCCGACGACGGCCCCGGAATCCCGCCCGCCGAGCGCGCGGTGCTCACCGGCGAGGAGACGCCGCTGGAGCACGCCAGCGGGCTAGGGCTGTGGTACGTCAACTGGATCGTCAGCGCCGCCGGCGGCAGCTTCGACATCGGCTCCGCGTCGACCGGCGGCACGCGGATCGAGATCGAGCTCCAGACGCCGAACGGGGAGTGAGGTCTGGGAGGCCCCGGGCCACCGCCCCCGTCACTCGACGAGCCGGACCTCGTCGCCGAGCGCGACCTCGTCGGCGGCGCCCGCGGGGAGCTCGACGACCGTGTCGGCCTGCCCGCGGCCCAGCCCCACGAACGGGGCGAGCCGCTTCGTCTTCCGCACCTCCCCGTCGACGAGCCACAGCGCGTCGATGGCGAACGGGACGAACAGCATGTGGAGCCACTGCGTGTCGGCCCCGTCGAACGGGAACACGAGCGCGTAGCCGTCCGGAACCGAGCGCCTGAACATCAGACCGCGACCCTGTTGAAGCGTCGACCGGGCGACGTCGACGTCGTCGGCGAGGAGGGCGGCCTCGGGGTCGTCGGGCCCCGTACCGCGCTCAGATCGGTGGCTGCGGTGGACGAGTCGCACGCCGTGTACGTTGCGGGCGTCGGATAAATAGCCTCGCGATCGGGACCGCGGGACGCCGTCCGGGAGGCGGCCTCGGTCGCCCCGCGCCGCAGACTTAGCTCGCGTCGCCGTACGTCTCTTCGAGGTACTCGACGATGTCGTCGCTCTCGGGCATCGCGTCGATCCCGTGTTCCTCGTCGATCAGGACGGGCACCCCGGTCTGGCCGCTGACCTCCTCTACCTCGGTGCGCTCGCCGTGCGAGCGCGGCACCATCACCGACTCGTACTCGAGGTCGAGGTCGGCGAGCTTGGTCTTCACTTTCGCGCAGTACGGGCAGCCCTCCAGTTCGTAGAGCGTCAGGTCTGTCATCGTTTTCGTTACGGCGTAGACGCGTAAAGATGTACGGTGGGCGGTGCGCGCGGCGCGCACGGGCGGCGTTCGCATTTAAAAGGCCTCGCGCCGCGGTTTAAATGCCCCCGCGCCGCGTCGTCGACGCCCCCGCGCCGCGGTTTAAACGCCCTTGCGCCGCGGTTTAAACGGCTCCGCGTCGTCGACGCCCCCGCGCCGCGGTTTAAACGCCCTTGCGCCGCGGTTTAAACGGCTCCGCGTCGTCGACGCCCCTCAGAGGATGACGCCGCGCGTCTGCAGCACGTAGTAGGCCGCGAGCAGCGCCGCGATGGCGTACTGGCCGAGCGCGACCTCGTCGTAGTCGCCGACCGCGACCTTGATCAGCGGATACGCGATGATGCCGGCCGCCAGGCCGTCGGCGATCGAGTACGCGAACGGCATCACGGTGACCGTGAGCCCCGCGGAGACGGCCCACGCGGGGTCCGACCAGTCGACCTCGACGAGCCCCTGCAGCATCATCACCCCGACGACGATCAGCGCGATGAAGGAGGCGTATTCCGGGATAGCGGCGACGACGGGGATCACCGCGAGCGAGGCGACGAACAGCAGCGCGACGACGAGCGCGGTCAGCCCGGTACGGCCGCCCTCCTCGACGCCCGTCGACGACTCGATGTACGTCGTCACCGTGGAGGTGCCGAGCACCGCGCCGGCGGTCGTCCCCACCGCGTCGGCCATCAGCGGCTTGTCCATGTCGGGGAGGTCGCCGTCATCGTCGAGGAAGTCGCCGAACTGCGAGACGCCGATGAGCGTCCCGGCGGTGTCGAAGAAGTCGACGAAGAAGAAGGTGAACACGACCAACACGAACGTGAGCGGCTCGATCTGCGTCAGGCCGTCGACGAACGCCCCCGCGAGCGGCGAGATGTCGTACTGCGCGCTCGGGAGCGTCTCCGGCGTGACCGTGCCGCGCTCGAAGACGCCGGCGAGGGTGAGCCCCCAGCCGACGACGGAGGTCGTCAGGATGCCGATCACGATCGAGCCCGTGACCCCGCGCGCCCAGAGGCCGAAGGTGAACACGAGCCCGAGCAGCCCGAGGACCGCCCACGGGTTCCCGAAGATCCCGCCGAGCGTGACGAGCGTCGCGTCGTCGGGGACGACGATCTCGAGCTCCTGGAAGCCGATGAACAGGAGGAAGAGGCCGATACCGGCGCCGACCGAGCGCTTCACCGGCTCGGGGAACAGCCGGATGACGTACTCGCGCGCGCCGACCGCGGTGAGCAACATGAACAGGACCCCCTCGACGAACACCGCGGCGAGGGCCGTCTCCCACGGGATCCCGAGCCCGAGCACGACGGTGAACGCGAAGAAGGCGTTGAGCCCCAGCCCGGGTGCGAGCCCGAACGGCCGGTTGGCGTACAGCGCCATCACCAGCGTCGCCAGCGCGGACGAGAGGACCGTCGCGATAGCGATCATCTGGACCACCTCGAAGAACTCGTAGCCGGGGATCTGGATCGCCTCCGCGAGGATGAACGGGTTCACGACGATGATGTACGACATCGCGAGGAACGTCGTCAGTCCCGCGACCAGCTCCGTACGGACGTCGGAGTCGTGCGCTTCCACGTCGAACCGGGCGGCCAGCGTGTCTGTAAGCCCCATTGAACAGGTGTGAATTCCTCGGGATCGGATGATAAGCCTTGCTGAACGAGCCCGCGTAATGTACAGGAATGTGCGTATTTTACTCGTCTCAGAGGTCAATCAGCTGAGTAAAATGCGTGAACGTGCGTACTCTTTCCGAACGGCGCGCCTACTCGAACGTCGTCAGCGCGCCGACCGGGGCGTCCGTGATCTCCCGCGCGCGCTCCATCCCCTCGTCGCCGACGGCGATGAGGGTGAACACGCCGGTGACGTCGGCGTCGGCTTGGAGCGCGATGTCGAGGAGGAGTTCCTGCGTCTCGCCCGACCGGATCAGGTCGTCGACCACGAGGACGGTGTCCCCGGCGTCGACCGCGCTGGCGGGGAGGTAGTAGGTGAGTTCGATCCCGGAGGCGAGCCGCTGGCGCGACTCGATGAACTCCTCGACCGCGGTCTCCTTCGACTTCTTGGCGTACGCGAGCCGGGCGTCGAAGAAGGAGGCCATCGCCGCGCCGAGGGTGATCCCGTCGGTGGCGGCGGTGAGGACGACGTCGGGCGACTCGAACGCGAACGTCTCCGCGGCGACGGGCGCGACTAGGTCGAGGAACGACTGATCGAAGACGACGCCGGAGTTGTCGACGTACCCCTCGTCGTCGAACTCGACGCGGGCGATCAGCTCGTCGGCGAGCGCGTCGCGTCCCACCGCCTCGACGACCTCGCTCGCCCGGTCGGCGCCTGGCAGGACGTGCCCGTTCACGTACCGGTTTAAATCGCCTGACGGGAGCCCGGTCACTTCGGAGAGCTCCTCGTACGTCCGCGTCTCCTTCAACATCCGCAACACGGCGACCGCCTGCAGCTGGAGGGCCGCCTTTTCTGCTCGGTTCATGTAGATGATCGTGATCGCACAAGTATGAATACGTCGAAGTGTATTCCGACAGAAATACACACGGGCGTGGCTGCCACGGCCGTGACGAGACGGTAGGGCACCGATTTCCGCGTCGGGAAGAGCCGACCTTAGCCGTCGGTCGCGTCGAGGAAGACCGCCGGCTCGTCCACCTCGAACTCGACGACGTCCCGGTCGTCGAGGGGACGGAGCCGGACCGTGAGCGCGCCGGTCGCGTCCGCCGCTGCCCGCAGCTCCTCCAGCTCGTCGCTCCCGAGGTACGTCGGCACGCAGACGGCGACCGAGGCGTCCCCGTCCTCCGCGACGACGAGGCGGTACTCGACGCCGTGCGCCGCGGCGGCGTACACCCGGATCGCGTCAACGTCGGCGTCGCCGACGACCCCGTTCGCCTCCTCGAACTCCGGGCCGGGGAGCAGCACGTCGATCCGCGCCGCGTCGGCGACCGGATTCACGTCGCCCGGGTGGGCGGCGACCGCCGTCCACCCCCGGTCGCGGTACTCCGTCGCCGTCGCGTCGCTGTCGGCGACCACGTCCCCCCAGCGCTCGCCCGGATCGGTCCGTCGCATGTCACGGTCGACCCGTTCGCCTCATAAATACCTGTCCAGTCGCCGTGACTGAAATCGGGAGGCGTGACGGCCGAGAGCCCCGCTCGCGTCGTTAGGTTCATAACGTTCCCTCGTATGAAGTAGCCTATGAGTCCTGACAACGACGATCACGTTAACAGGCGGACGATGCTCACGTACGCGGGTACCGCGGCCGCGGTTGGTCTCGCCGGCTGCTCCGGGAACGGTGGCGACGGGAGCGACGGCGGCTCGGACGGCTCGGACGGCGATGACGGCATGGACGGCGGCGACGGCTCGGACGGCGAGGACGGCTCCGACGGGGGCGACGAGACCTTCGAGGTCGGCGTCACCATGGGACAGATGGACTCCGGGCTCGACCCCCAGGACCACGCCGAGACGAACACCGAGATCATCGTCGGGCAGATGTACGAGGGGCTGCTCGACCGCGACAAGAAGGGCGGCATCATCGCCGGCCTCGCGAACGAGTGGGAGCGCACCGACGACGGCAGCGTCCGGTTCATGCTGCGCGACGGGCTCACCTTCCACAACGGCGACGAGGTCACGCCGGAGGACGTCCGGTACAGCATCCGCCGGATCGTCTTCGAGGACGTCGGCATCGTCAGCCCGCAGACGAACGACCTCGGCCCGGTCTCGGAAGTCACGACCGGCGACGGGCAGGTGACGGTCTCGTTCGACGGCTACAATCCGATCGCCTTCCAGCTGTTCGCGACGAACGGGCCGATCATGCAGCAGTCGTGGGTCGAGGAGCACGGCAGCGACTACATCAACCGGAACGCGAACGGAACCGGGCCGTTCCGCCTCACCGAGTACCAGTCGGGTAACGTGGTCCGCTACGGGCCGAACGAGGAGTACTGGGACGGCGCGCCCGCGGTCGACGAACTCACCATGAGCGCCTCCAGCGAGTCGAGCACGCGGGTCAACCAGCTGCTCGCCGAGGAGACAGACATCGTGACGAACGTCCCCCCGAACGAAGTCTCCCGGGTGGAGGGATCCGACGTCGCGTCGATCAACTCCGTGGCGAGCGCGCGGATCATCTTCCTCCAGATGCGCTACGACGTGGAGCCGTTCTCCAGCCAGCAGTTCCGACAGGCGATGAACCACGCGGTCGACGTCGAGAGCATCATCGAGAACGTGCTCAACGGCTTCGGCAACATCACCGGACAGCCGACGCTCGAGGGCCACGTCGGCCACAACCCCGACATCGATCCGTACCCGTACGACCCCGACGAGGCCGAGCGGCTCGTCGAGGAGTCCGGCCACGCCGGCGTCGAGATCACCCTGGAGACGCCGATCGGGCGCTACCTCCGCGACGTCCAGATCGCGCAGGCGGCGGCCAGCCAGATCGACTCGCTGTCGAACGTCTCCTGTGAGGTCCAGCAGCGCGAGTTCTCCTCGCTGGTTCAGGACGTCACCGCGCCGGACATCGAGGACCGCCCGCGCTTCACCCTCCTCGGCTGGGGGAACGGCGAGTTCGACGGGAGCCAGACGCTGACCCCGCTGCTCTCCTCGGAGGGCGCGCTGACGATCCTCAAAAACGACGAGCTGGATTCGCTGCTCGAACAGGCCGAGACGACGCAGGACCCCGACGAGCGCGTCGGTATCCTCCAAGAGGCGAACCAGCTCGCCCACGACCTCGCGCCGTGGGTGTTCATGCACCAGCAGTTCAGCGTCTACGGCGTCTCGAGCGACATCTCCTGGGAGCCGCGGGCCGACGAGTTCATCGACCCGGACACCGCCACCCAGCAGTAACGCGACCGCCACTACCCCTCTCTACCGTCATTAATGTCACTCGGAAGGTTCGCACTCAAAAGAAGCCTCCAGGGGGTCGGCGTCGTCTGGGGCGTCGTCACCGTCGTGTTCGCGCTCCGGTTCGTCACCCCTGGCAGCCCGATCAACGCGGTCGCGCCGCTCGACGCCTCTCAGGAGACGCGGCAGGCGATCGCGGCCGAGCTGGGTCTCGACCAGCCGCTGTACGTCCAGTACGGCCAGTACATCTTCGACCTGCTGCGCGGCGATATGGGGTTCTCCTACATCCGCGGCCAGGACGTCACGACGCTCGTGTTCGGGCGGCTGCCCGCGACAGTCGAACTGGCCGTCGCCGCCAGCGTCGTCGCCATCGTCCTCGCGATTCCGCTGGGCGTGATCAGCGCCACCCGGCGCAACGAGCCGATCGACTACGGCGCGACGCTGCTGTCGCTCGGTGGCATCTCCACGCCGAACTTCTGGCTCGGGATTATGCTCATCCTGATCTTCGCCGTGGAGTTCAACATCTTCAACACCAGCGGCCGCGGGGTCACCGTCGTCGACGTCGCCTTCTCGGTCGTCAACGCCGACCCGTTCGTCGGGACGCTCTTGACGTGGCTCGCGTACATCACGCTGCCGGCCATCGCCTTGGGGACGTACTTCATGGCCCTCATCACCCGGCTGACGCGGTCGGGGATGCTCGACGAACTCAGCAAGGGGTACGTCCAGGCCGCGCGGGCCAAGGGGCTCCCGCGAACCCTGATCCGCTATAAACACGCGCTCCGGAACACGCTGATCCCGGTGATCACCGTCCTCGGGCTCCAGCTCGGGACGCTGATCGGCGGCGCCGTCATCACGGAGGCGGTGTTCTCGTGGCCGGGGCTCGGATCGCTCGTCATCGACAGCATCAACAACCGGGACTGGCCGACGCTACAGGGCAGTCTCATCGTCATCGGGACGAGCTTCGTCTTCGTCAACATCCTCGTCGACGTGGTGTACGCCTACCTCGACCCGGAGGTGGTGACTGACTAACATGGTCTCTTCACGTGTCATTCGAAATCTCAAGAAGGAGTTCAGACAGAGCGGGCTCGCGAAGCTCGGGCTGGCGCTGGTGGTAATCATCGCCCTGACCGCCGTGTTCGCCCCCTTCATCGCGCCCCACAACCCGACCGACCAGCAGCTCAACCAGAGCGAGCTGCCCCCGATCGGCTTCTCGGAGACGGCGGAGCGGACCTCTTCGCAGATGGTTGACGGCGAGATCCAGACGGTCACCGAGGAGGTCGAGATCAACGCTGACCCCGACCACGTGTTCGGCACCGACGGGCTCGGCCGCGACATGTTCTCGCGGGTGGTGTACGGCGCTCGGACGTCGCTCGTTGTCGGCGTGCTCGGCACGCTGCTGGCGGCGTCGATCGGCGTTCCGGTCGGCTTACTCGCCGGCTACCACCGGGGACGCGTCGACGACGCGCTGATGCGGATCGCCGACATCAGCCTCGCGTTCCCCTCGCTCGTGTTGGCGGTCGCGCTGATCGGACTGTGGGGGCGGGCGGCGGTCAACGTCCCCGACCCGTTCGTCGTCGCCGGGCTCGCACCGGAGATGCCCGAAAGCTTCGTGTTGCCGATAACGGTGGTGATCGTCGTCGGCCTCGTCAACTGGGTGTGGTTCGCCCGGGTCGCCCGCGGGGAGGCGCTCTCCCTGCGCGGGCAGGAGTACGTGAAGGCGTCGCGCGCGCTCGGCGCCGACGATAACACGATCATCCTCCGGCACGTCCTCCCGAACGCGATCACGCCGATCATCGTGCTCGGGACGGTGCAGGTGGCGGCGATCATCCTCTTGGAGAGCTCGCTGTCGTTCCTCGGCTTCTCCGGGACCACGCTGTCGTGGGGCTTCGACATCGCGCAGGGGCGCGACTACGTCTCCTCCGGCCAGTGGTGGATTGCCTCCATCCCCGGGCTCGCGATCATGCTGTCGGTGATCGGGATCAACCTGCTCGGCGACTGGCTGCGTGACGCCTTGGACCCCGGCATCGAGGGCGAAGGGGGTGCCGCATGAGCGACGCCTTCGAGACCGGCGACGCGACCCCGACCGGAACGCCCGGGCCGGACGACGTGCTGTCGGTCCGGGACCTCTCGACCCGATTCTTCACCGAGGAGGGGCAGATCAACGCGGTGGAGTCGGTGTCGTTCGACCTTCGAGAAGACGAGATCCTCGGCGTCGTCGGCGAGTCCGGCTCCGGCAAGTCGGTGACCGCGCTGTCGCTCGTCGACCTCGTCGAGACGCCCGGCCGGGTCACCGCCGGCGAGGTGTGGTACCGCGACCCCGACCTCGCGGAGGAGTTCAGCGGGAACGACGGCGTGCGGGTCGACGGCGACCACGTCGACCTCCGGACCGTGCCGCCCAGCGTCCGGCGGTCGCTGCGCGGTCCCTCGTTCAGCGTCATCTTCCAGGATCCGATGAGCAGCTTCAACCCCTCAATCACGGTCGGCGAGCAGATCGCCGAGGCGGTCGAGGTACAGCGCCGGGCCCGGGCGAACCCCCGCTCGACGCGCTCGCGGACGCAGGGGTACGGGCTCGGCAAGTACCTCCTCGACGGGATCGTCCCCGGCCGCGACTACACCAGCGAGGGGAGCATGGAACGGGCGGCCGAACTGCTCGGACAGGTCGGGATACCCGACCCCGAGGAGCGCGTCGACGAGTACCCCGGCCAGTTCTCCGGCGGGATGCTCCAGCGCGCGATGATCGCCCAGGCGCTCGCGGGCGAGCCGGACGTGCTGATCGCCGACGAGCCGACGACCGCGCTCGACGTGACGATCCAGGCGCAGATCCTGAACCTGCTGAAAGAGATTCAGGCCGACCGCGGGATGAGTATCGTGCTCATTACCCACGACCTGGGCGTCATCGCCGAGATGTGCGACCGCGTCTGCGTGATGTACGCGGGCGAGGTCGTCGAGCGCGGTACGCTCGACTCGGTGTTCGAGGACACGGTCCACCCGTACACGCAGGGGCTGCTCGGCTCGATCCCGGACGTCGATGACCCGCAAGCGCGGCTCAAACCGATCACGGGCAACGTCCCGAGCCTGGTCGACGCCGAGATGGACGACCGGTGTTACTTTGCGGACCGGTGCCCGAAGGCGATGGACGCGTGCCTCGACAAGCCGCCCGAGGCGACGGTCGCCGACGCCGCCGACCACGGCGCCAAGTGCGTCCTCGCGGACCGCGAGTACGACCCAGCCGACGCGCTCCCGGACGACTACTTCGGCGGGAGCGGCGACGCCGCGGACCCCGATGCGGAGGCCGCGACCGACGGGGGTGACGGCGAATGAGCGACCCGCTGCTCTCCGTCGACGGGCTGAAAAAGTACTACGCGGACGACCCGTCGCTCATCGACCGCCTGCTCGGCCAGGAGTCGGAGAGCGTGAAGGCGGTCGACGGCGTCTCCTTCGACCTGCGGGAGGGAGAGACGCTCGGGCTCGTCGGCGAGTCCGGCTGCGGGAAGTCGACGACCGGCGAGACGGTGTTGCGGCTGCGCGAGCCCACCACGGGCAAGATCACCTTCGACGGGACCGACGTCCGCGGGATGACCGACGCGGAGCTGAACCAGTTCCGGCGGCGCGCGCAGATCGTGTTCCAGGACCCGTTCTCCAGTCTCGACCCGCGGATGACCACCGGCGACATCATCACGGAGGGGCTCCGGATCCACGACGTCGCCGACAAGGGGCAGCGCCGCGAGACGGCTCGGGACCTGCTCGAACGCGTCGGCCTCTCCGCCGACCAGATCGACCGGTACCCGCACGAGTTCTCGGGTGGCCAGCGCCAGCGGATCGGGATCGCGCGGGCGCTCGCCTTAGACCCCGACTTCGTCGTCCTCGACGAGCCGGTGTCGGCGCTCGACGTGAGCGTGCAGGCGCAGATCCTGAACCTGCTCGACGACCTCCAAGCCGATTTCGGACTCACCTACCTCTTCATCGCGCACAACCTCAGCGTCGTGCGCCACATCTGCGACCGGGTCGCCGTGATGTACCTCGGCGAGATCGTCGAGACGGGGCCGGTCGACGAGATATTCGCGGACCCGGCGCACCCGTACACGCAGGCGCTGTTATCGAGCGTCCCGCGGGTGACGACCGAGGACCGCGAGGAGGAGTTCGCGACGCTCCACGGCGACGTGCCGTCGCCCCGGAACCCGCCCGCAGGCTGTCGGTTCCACACCCGATGTCCGGAGGCGCGAGCGGCCTGCCGCGAGTCGTCGCCGCCGTCGTACGAGGTCGGCGAGGGCCGCTCGGCGACGTGTTTCCGCGCCGACGCGGACCACCCGTACTGGGAGAGCGAGCCGATCGAGGAGAACGCCCGGACCGCGGCCGAGGGCGCTGACGACTGATCGGGTCGGCGACGACGAGCCCCTCAGGGGCGGGTCGCCCCGCTCACTCCAAGAACCGCGACTGAACGTCGCCGGACGGCATCATGCACTGGTCTTTCTTGCCGAACCACTGGTACCGATGCTCGGCGACGAAGTCGTATATCCGGTCGCGGATCGATCGAGGTGCGTACCGGAACGGCGCGAGGAGCCGGTAGACGCCCCCGAGTCCCGTCGCGATCCGGATGACCGCCGCCGACTTCACGTAGCTCTCTCCGTCCTCGATCAGAACGACCGAGTCCAGCTCGTCGCTCGGCAGGTCGTGTTCGTCCAGCAGCGCCTGCCCGACGTCGGACTGGAGGGAGGCGAAGCGGTACCTCCCCCCCGTGTCGCGGGGGAGAACGAACTGCACGAACCCGCTGCAGAGGTTACAGACGCCGTCGAAGAGGATGACCGCGTCGTCGTCCGGGATCTCCGTGGGCATCGC
Organism: Halorubrum yunnanense; assembly: GCF_026586675.1. GTDB lineage: Archaea > Halobacteriota > Halobacteria > Halobacteriales > Haloferacaceae > Halorubrum > Halorubrum yunnanense. The sequence continues at coordinate 84,662 of NZ_JAODIX010000030.1, read as the reverse complement.
TTGCCGGACGTACGGGCCCGTCTCGGTTCACGCTTCCGGTCGTTGCGACCAAGCGACTGTCGGAGGCACGTTCCAGTCCACGACGAGCGTAGCTGAGAGCTATCGAGTACGACTGCTCGGACGGGTTCGTCCAGAATGAGTGAGTCGGGCGGCCTCGACGAGCTTACCGGGGTCGTAGCCGGTCAAATTAACACCTCGGCGTCGATGAGTAACCGCTGCTTCGCTCGTCTGGCTTCCGGCCCTTCCGGAACGAGACCGGGCGTCGAAGCCTCGTCATCGAATCGATCTGGGTTCGGAGTGAGGGCTTCGAGCACCTCTGCGAACGCCGGTCCCCGTCTTCCGGTGAGATGCACGAACCCTCCATGTCGTCGCTGCTCGATCGGGGTTGAATCCGGCTCCGGGAATGCGTCGCGAATACGGTCGACGCTCTCGCGGAGGTATTCCGCGGCTTTGTGCTGCGAGTATTGGCTGTCCGCGTAGTACTGTTCCTGATCGCGGTCGGAGAGATCCGCCTCCGAGAGGGCCGAAGACTCGTATCGGACTGCGTCTGAGCTGACGTCGCCCGTGAGGAAACTGAGATTCACCGTGAAGCAGTCCGGATATCGCAGAATCACCAGCAAGAAAATCTGTTCGTCAACGGTGTAGCGTTCCTGCAGGCGGTAATAACACTCGAGATAATACGCCGCGAGCGCTCCGATCCAGTCGTCGCGTTCCCCGTCGAGATACGCGGTCGCGACGTCGTAGTAGTCCTCACCGGCGACCTGCTCCAAGCGGTACTCGAAGCTCCGTCTCATCTCGTTCAGCTCGTCCTCGTACACCTCCATTAACGGGACGTCTGGGTCGTCGAGTAACCGGCTTTTTCGCTCGCCGGCGTCCGCGATTCGCATCATATTCTCGTGAAGATCTCGTTCTGCCTCCACGTCCGGGAGCGGAATCCGAACTGCCTGTTGGCACAGCATATCTTCCCCGGAGTTCAAACGCTCGTGCCAATCCATGTTGGTATACTCTACTTGGACAAACACTAAAGCTTGAGGCCCGCCCTCTCTGGCTCTGATCGTCCGAATCAGCGCTCCCGCACGACGACGAACTCCGCGAGGTCGCGGAGGTACTCGATCGCCTCGGTCTCCGGCGGGTCGGCGTCGTCGAGCGCGGCCAAGGCGAGCTCCGACTGCTCCCGCGCCCGCTCGTCGATCTCCTCGGGGGTGAGCGAGGTGACCTGCACCACAGAGGGCCGGTCCATCTCGGCGTCCTGGCCCGTCGGCTTGCCGAGGTCGTCGGCGTCGGCGGTCGCGTCGAGCACGTCGTCGCGCATCTGGAACGCGACGCCGACGCGCTCGGCGTACTCGCCGAACGAGTCGATCGCGTCGGGGTCGGCGCCGGCGGCGACCGCGCCGAGCTCGGCGGCGGCCCGGAACAGCGCCCCGGTCTTCCGCCGAGCGAGCTCCATGTACTCCGCCTCCGTCGTCGGGCGGTCGGCGAGCTCGGTCGCCTCTCCCTCGCCGAGCTCGACCATCGCCTCGGCGACGGTCCGCATCGCGCGCGGCTCCGCCGAGAAGAGGCCGAACGCCTCGCCGAGCAGCCCGTCGCTGGCGACGATCGCGGGGCCGTACCCGAACTCCGCCCACGCGGAGGGGGTGCCCCGCCGGACCTCCGAGCGGTCGATGATATCGTCGATCACGAGCGACGCGTTGTGGACGAACTCGATCCCGGCCGCGAAGTCGACGGCGTCGTCGGGGTCGCCGTCGAACGCCTCGCAGGCCAGGATCGCCACCGCCGGGCGGACCCGCTTCCCGCCGGCGAGGACGACGTGGCCGACCTCGTCGGACAGCTCGTCGGGTTCGACCTCGTCGATGACGGCCTCCAGCCGCTCCTCGACCAGCGCGACCCGGCGCTCCAGGTACTCCATCTATCGTCCGGAGGCACCGGCCGCGCAAAGGCCTAACGGAACGGCGGCCGAACGGGGACTCGAACGACTGCGACGACGCTACCTCACCCCCGACTACGACGGTGGCGCGCGCTCGTGAGCGGCCGCCGAGGGCGGCCGCGAACAGCGAGGGACCTCCGGTCCCTCTGGCAGCCGGCGGCAAAGCCGCCGGCGACGACGCCGCGCGAGGGAGGCGGCGGTCCGGCGCGACCCTGCCCGCGCCGGGCCGTCCGCCGAGGTTGGGGAGGCGTGAGGCCACGGTTGCGGTGCGGTCGGGTGGGACTCAAAGGGGCAGTCGCGAGGGCGACGGTGGCCGAAGCAAGGACCGCAGGAAGCGAGCCCGCCGAGCGACTGAGGACCGCAGCGAGGCCCCCGAGCCGTCGCGGCTGGGGCTTTGGCGGTGTTCATCGTCGATCCGGATTCAGTCATTTATAAGCGAGCGGCTGGGGCTTTGGCGGTGTTCATCGTTGATCTGTGCGTAACAATTTATAAATAATGGACCGCCGGAACGGTGGTCGTCGACGCCGCCGCTCGACTCTATTTATAAATCGTACTGAACGGCCGTCCGTTTATTTATAACTGGGCCGTACCTCACGCCGGTCTCCTACTGGAATCGCACGCCGAGGTCGCGGTGCCCGTCGTTGTTCGAGGCGACGTTGATCAGGAGCGGGGTGAGCCCCTCGATCTCGGGCGCGTTGGCGAGCCCACCGGCGTCGAGCGGGCGTAGCCCCTCGATCCCCTCGGCGACGTCCGCGACCGTCCCCTTCGCGTCCTCGTCGTCGCCGATCACGAGCGTGTCGATCCCCAGGTCGGCGTCGAGGTTCGCGAGGCGCGCGGCCGCGAGGTTGTGAAACGCGCCGACGACCGCGACGCCCTCGGGCGCCGCGCCGGCGGCGATGGCCGTCACCGAACCCGCGCCCGGCTTGTGGTAGTGGAACCCCTCGTCGTCGCGCTTCATCCCCGTCGCCGGCGAGACGAGGACGTCGCCGTCGTCGAGCGACCCCGCCACCGCCTCGACGGTGTCGCCGACGTGGTACGGCGGGACCGCGAGAACGGCGACCCGCGCGTCGGCGGCGACCGCGGCGTTCTCGCCGCCGGTCACCGCGGCGTCGAGCCCGCGGCTCTCCAGTTCGGTGGTGTACTCCTCGGCTCTGTTCTCGGCCTTTTCGGCCTCTCGCGAGCCGATCGCGACCCGGTGGGGCGTGTCCGCCGCCAGCCGGAGCGCGAGCCCCTCGCCGATGTCGCCGGTGCCGCCCAAGATGGCGATTCGCATACGATCCGTGGGGTCGCTCGCGTCTTAGGGGTTGCGTGACCGGCCGTCCTCGCCACCGTCGAAGCCGCTGTCCTCGCCGCGTTCGAAGCGGGGGATTCTTGCCCGAACGCGCGGAGGCGACGCTCATGAACGAGCAGGAGCGCGTCGCCGCGTTCGTCGCCGAGCACGGGCTGGAGACCGACCTCGCGCACCGCGTCCTCGACGTGGAGAGCGAGCTCGGCGAGGTCGCGAAGGAGGTGGCGACCTCCACCGACTACGGGAGCGACCCGGCCGCCGCGGCGGTCGCGACCGACGAGGTCGGCGACGCGCTGTTCGCGCTGCTCGCGCTCGCCGAGACCGCCGACGTCGACGCCGGCGACGCGCTCGACGAGTCGCTCGCGAAGTACGAGGCGCGGATCGAGTCGTCCGGAGACGCGCGGTCCGACCGATAGCGACTCCGAGACCGGACCGGACCGGCGGCGCGCAGAGGCCGGGCGTCGGTTCAAGTGCGTCGACCGCCTACTCGGCTCATGACCGACTCCCCGTCGCTCGCGCTGCGCTACGTCGCCTGCGACGCCTGCGAGACGGTGTTCGCGCTCCCGGACGACCCCGACGACCCGACCGCCTGCGCCCGGTGCGGCGCCCGGGCGCTCCGCGATCTCCCCGGGGTCCGAGGCCCGGACGCGTACTTCGCCCCCTGACTCGGCCGGCGGGCCGCGGACCGCGGCGGTCCGGTCGCCCCGACAGGCTCACAACAGGTCGTCCATCTCCAGCTCTCCGGCCGCCACCGCCTCCAGCTCCTCGTCCGAGAGCCGATCGATCACGAACTCCGGCATCCCGTCCGGAAGCCCCGACGGAACCGACCGATCGCGGTCCGTCCCCTGAGCTGTCCGGCCGCCGTCCGTACGGGACGCCTCGCCGGCTCCGTCGTCGTCGACGGCCAGCCGGCGCACGGTCTGCTCCACCGTGTCGACCATCTCGGCCTGGTGCTCGCTCTCGGCCGCCAGCTCCTGCATCTCGTCGCTGACGCGGTTCGACTGCTGGACCACCTCGTCGATCGTGGCGGCGATCTCCTCGGCGGCGGCGGCCTGCTCGTCGGTCACGTCGGCGACCTCGTCGATGCCGTCCGCCGTCTCCGTCACCGCCTCGGCGATGACGGTGAGACTCTCCGTCGCGTCGCCGACGCGCTCGCTCCCCTCTTCGACCCGCTCGGTCGTCTCCCCGAGGCTCTCGACGGTGTCCTCGGTGTCGGTCTGGATCCCGCCCACCATCGACTCGATGTCGCTCGCGTGCTTCTGCGACTCCTCCGCGAGCGATTTGATCTCGTCGGCGACGACGCCGAACCCGGCGCCGGCCTCACCCGCGCGTGCGGCCTCGATCGAGGCGTTCAGCGCGAGCAGATTCGTCTGGTCCGCGATCCCGTTGATCGCGTCGACGAACTCGTCGATCTCCTCGACGCGGTCCTGGAGCGCCTCGACGTCGTCGGCCACCTCCTCGACGGCCTCGCCGATGTCGTCCATGGCCGCCGCGGCGTCGTCGGCCGCCTCTCGCCCGTCGTCGGCCATCGCTTCCGCTCGGCTGCTCGTCCGCTCGACCTCGTCGGCGGTCGACGCCACCTCCTCGACCGTCGCCGAGAGGTTCGCCACCTCCGAGGAGATCTCGTTGACCCGCTGGGACTGCTCCTCCGACGCGTCGCCGACCTCGGCGGCGCTGTCCGCGACGTCCGCCGCCGACTCCTGGAGGTCGCCGATCGGCCCCTGGATCTCGTCTTCGACCTCGGACATCAGGCGCTTGTTCCGATCGATCTCCTCGGAGAGCTTCTCGCTGTACGACTGGATGTACGTGTCCGTGACGACCTGCATGTCGAGGTTGATGATCCGGAGGACCGACAGGAGGTCCTCGATCGCGTCGTCGACCTCCTCTTCCACCGCCGCCTCGACCGCGTCTCCGACCCCCTCGCCAGCGCCCTCGTCGGCCAGCCGGTCCGTGAGCGAGTCAGTGAGTCGGTCGCCGATGATCGGGAGGATCAGGTCGTAGTACACGCCGTACTGACCGATGTAGTGTTTCATCGGCATCTCGAGGATGTCGTGGATCTTCCCGATCCGCGCTCGGTCCTCGAAGTACTCCGACCCGTATTCGCCCTCGGCGAGCGTTACGAGATACGCCGACTGCGTCCGCTTGAGCTGTTCGAGCCCCTTGTCGGAGCGGCCGATCACGTCGACGGTCTGCTGGTGACCGGTGAGGTTGTCGTAGAAGTCGTCCGCGACCTGCTCGGCGTTCTCCGCGAAAGCGTCCTCGTACCGGCTCAGTCGCCGCTCGTCCTCCTCGTCGAATCCGACGAACTGCTTCCGCCACGCGATCTCGTCGGCGTCGAGCCCGATCTCCTCGACCAGTCCGGCAACGTCCAGCCCCTGGTTTAAACCGCCCTGCCCGAAGTCTCCCCGCCCGTACTCTCCAGATGTCGCCATATGCAGCGCTGCGATTTTCAACTATATAAGATGTCTCACCCCACTCTCAGGAGTGATAGCGGGCCCTTCGACCGTCAGGCCGCGGTCGATCGCCGATTACGCGGCTCAGACGGCCGTTCAGTCGGCGTCGGCCGCGTCGCCCCCGGCGGCCGGCTCGACGGCGACAGCCGAGTGCTTGAACTCGGGAATCCCCGCTTCCGGGTCGAGCGCGTCGCCGGTCAGGGCGTTCGCGAGCGGCTCCGCGTAGTGGAACGTGCAGAACGTCACGCCCTCGCGGACCGCCGGGGTGACCTCGGCCGTGACCTCGACGCTCCCGCGCTCGTTCGAGACGGTCACCGGGTCGCCGTCACCGATCCCGCGGTCGGCGGCGTCGTCGGGGTGGATCTGGAGCGCGTCCTCGCCGCGCATGGCCATGAGCCGGTCCGACCGGCGGCTGAGCGCCCCGCTGTTGAACTGCTGGAGCACACGGCCGGTCGTCAGCGTCAGCTCGCCGGCGTCGAGGGCGTCTGCGGGCGGGACGGGGTCCACGACCGCGAGGGGCGCGGTGCGCTCGCCGGTCAGGAACTCCTCGGCGTGCAACACGTCCGTGCCGGCGCCGTCGTCGGCCGAGAAGGGCCAGCGCTGGTAGCCGTCGCCGATCCCCTCGTAGCTCATCCCCCCGTAGATCGGGGCGACGCGCGTGACCTCGTCGAACGCCGCCTCCGGCCCCTCGTACTCGAACCCCTCGGGCCGGTCGGTCAGCCGCCGGCCGAGCGCGCTCAGAATCTCGAAGTCGCGCCGGGCGTTCCCGGGGAGATCGGCGTTGGGCCGCATCCGCATCACGCGCCGGTCGGTGTTCGTCACCGTGCCGGCCTTCTCGGCCCACGCGCTCCCCGGGAGGACCACGTCGGCGTGGGCCGCGGTCCTCGTCTCGAACAGATCGATGACGACGCAGAAGTCGAGCTCGTCGAACGCCGACGCGACCGCGCTCGCGTTCGGCTCGGTGACCGCGGGGTTCTCGCCGAAGACGACCGCCGCCCGCACCTCGTCGCCGAACCGGTGGGTCGCCTCCACCTCGGTGAGCCCGGGCTCGGCCGGCGGCTCGACGCCCCACTCCGCGGCGACGCGCTCGCGAGCGTCCGCGTCCGCCACGGACTCGTAGCCGGGGAGCACGCCCGGGAGCCCGCCGACGTCGCTGGCGCCCTGCACGTTGTTCTGCCCGCGCAGCGGGTTCACGCCGGTCCCGGGTCGTCCGACGTTCCCGGTCAGCAGCGCGAGGTTGAGCAGGGCGTGGACGTTGTCCGTGCCGCAGCGGTGCTGGCTCGTCCCCATCCCCGTGATGACCGCGGCGCGGTCGGCCTCGCCGTACGCCCGGGCCGCCTCGCGGACCGTCTCGGGGTCGACGCCCGCCGCTTCGGCGTTCGCCGCGACGTCGACGTCGGCGAGGTGCTCGCGAAGCCGGTCGAACCCGGTCGTCCGCTCCGCGAGGAACGCCTCGTCGACGAGGTCCTCCTCGACGAGGACCGCGGCGATCGCGTTCGCCACCTCGATGTCGGTGCCGGGCCGCAGCGGGAGGTGGACGTCGGCCGCCTCGGTCGTGTCGTTCGCACGGGGGTCGACGTGGACGAGCGTCGCGCCGTCGCGGACCGCCGGGAGGATGTACGACCGGAACGCGACCGGGTGCTGTTCCGCCGGGTTCGCGCCGTTGACGAACAGGCAGTCCGCCTCCCGCAAGTCGTCGAGGGTGTTCGTCATCGCGCCCGCGCCGAGCCGGTCACTCATCGCGGCGACGGTCGAGGCGTGACAGAGCCGCGCGCAGTTGTCCACGTTGTTCGTCCCGAGGATTCGCGCGAGCTTCTGGAGGACGTAGTTCTCCTCGTTCGTGCAGTTCGAGGAGGCGAAGAACTGCACGGCGTCCGGCCCGTGCTCGTCGACCACTCGCCCGACGCCGTCCGCGACGCGGTCGAGCGCCTCCTCCCACGGCGCCGTGACGAAGCGGCCGTCGTGCCTGACGAGCGGTTCGGTCAGGCGGTCCTCGTGGTCGACGACGTCGAACGCGGCCGCGCCCTTCGGGCAGATCTCCCCGCGGCCGTTCACCGGTCCCTCGACCCCGGTCGCGCTCCCCCACCCGGCGTACTCGACGCCGCAGCCGACGCCGCAGAAGGGGCAGACGGTGGGGTTCGACTCGAAGCTCCGTTCGGACGTCTCGGTCGGGTCGGTCATCGCGTCGAGCGTAGGCCCCCCACGACCCTCCCAATGGGACCGGAGTAGCATGGTGTTTTAAATATCGCTCCGCGTCGCTCGCGGTCGTCGACCGCGCCGACCGCCCTCGTCGACCCCGGCGACGGTCACCCCGTCGCGGCGTCGCCGGCGACCGGGGCGAGGACGCGGCCGAGCGACAGGAGCCCCGCGGTGACGAGGCAGGCCGCGAACGCGATGGTTCCGAGCTTTCCGCCGAAGCCGACGAAGTAGGGCGCGGCGCCGACGAACGCGACGCCCGCGGTCCCGCCGGCCAGCAGCATCGGGCCGGGCCCCGGGATCCGCTCCGGCGTGGCCATCCCGACGAACGACGCGCAGAAGGCGACGGCCGCGAGCGCGTCGCCCCCGGCGAACAGCGGCGGGAAGACCACGCCGGCGACGAGCCCGACGACCGCGGAGCCGACGACCGGGCCGTGGCCGAGCCGGACGCTCACGAGGAACGCCACGAGGGCGGCGACGGCCGCGGCGACCACGAGGCCCGCGGCGACGGTCGGCTCCGGGACCGCCCCCGCTCCGGGCGCGAGCCCGCCGAGCGCCGCCACCGTCAGGCAGCCGACGAACGCGGTCGTGCCGAGCTTCCCGCCGAACCCGTTGAACGCGCGCTTGGCGGCCACGAAGACGCCGCCGGCGACGAGGCCCGCGGCGGCGACGGCCCCGAGGTCCGCGCCGGCCGCCGGGGTCGCCATCCCGACGAACGAGCCGCAGTACGCGGGGGCGCCGTACGTCTCCGACAGGAGGTACGCGCAGAGCCCGACCAAGGCGGAGGCCACGACCGGCCCGACGCCGACCTGCACGGAGAGCGCGTAGGTGACCGGCGCCGCGACGGCGACGGCGGTCGCGTTGCCGAGGTCGGTCCACGTGACCCGAAACCCGTCGGTCCGAAGCGCCAATCTGGCCTCCGTGACGGCGGTGTAGCTGAGGCTCCCGGCGGCGATCGCGAAGGCGAGGGCGCCGACCAACAGCACGGCGCCGGTCCCCGTTCCGGTCGCCAGGCCCCGGGCCGCTCCGCCTCCAAGGCCCGCGGCCGTCGCGACGCTCATTCCGGCCCCGGCACCGGCCAGGGCGATCGCTCCAACGGCGTGGATCGTTCGGGTCACGGTCACGGCTCCGAGCGGCGAACCGATACCGACCGACCCACAGTATTGCGGGTGTTCTCGGAGGGCCCCCCACCGACCCGCTCGTTGGGGATCAGGCCTTTGTGTCCGTCGCCCGTTCCGGGATCCGATGGCAACCGGAGGCGAGTCCACGGGGAGTCGCGCGGGGGAGGTGCCCGACGGCGTCCGCGCCGGCGTCGCGATCCACGGCGCGGGGAACTGTCCGGTCGTCGCGGCGTCGACCGCCCACGACGGTCCGATCACGGGCGTCAACTGGACGCACGCGGGCGACACTCACACCGAGGAATTCCGCGCCCGCGACCCGGACGCGGTCGATCGGGCGGAGGACGTTCCGGCGGCGGCGTCCGTCGTCGACCTCGGCGACGAGCGGGTGTACCGGTACGACCGCCCGCGCGACGAGGGGTGCGCCTGTCGGGTCATCGAGGAGCTCGACTGCCCGATCGCCGACGCGCGCGCCGAGGACGGCGTCCTCCTCTTGACGCTCCACCTCCCCGACCTCGAGCGTCTCCGCGACATCGTCTCGGCGCTCGACGGCATCGCGGACCGCGTCGAGGTCCGCTACCTCGTCCACGGCGCGGCCGACGACGACGCGGTGCCGGACCGGACCCTCGTCGACCGCGGCCGGCTCACCGACCGGCAGTGCGAGGTGTTGCGCACCGCCTACCGGTTGGGATACTTCGAGCGCCCGCGCGACGCCAACGCGAGCGCGGTCGCCGCGGCGCTCGACATCGCCCCCTCGACGTTCGCCGAGCACCTCGCGGCGGCCCAGCGGAAGCTGCTGGAGGAGACGCTGGCCGGGGCGTGATCGGCGGGTCGCGCAGTCCGACGACATGCGACTCCCTACGCCGTCTCTCGGTTGTTTAGCGCCTCGTTGATCGCGAGCGGCGTGACGACGCCGCCGCCGATCAACAGCGCGAGCGGGGCCCACTCCGGATACGACGCGTTCAGCGAATCGACGAGGAGAGCGACGGCGGCGGTGAAGGCGATACACGTCCCGATGACGGCGTTCTCGCGGGAGACCATACGCGACCCGTCGGCGGGGATTTATAAGGATATTTCGCCGTAGCGGCGCCCCTGAGCCCGGTCACCCGACGTCGCCGACCCCGAGCGCCGAGAGGTCGACGTTGTCGGCGACGAGGTCGGCGGCCCGGTCGTACGGCGAGCGGTCGGCCGCCTCCCCCGTCGCGCCCCCGTCGCCCTCGCCCGACCCGGCCGCCGGCCGCGGCTTCCCCGCCACCGCGAAGATGCGGTCGACGAACGCGTCCCGGACGCCCGCGTTCTCGAAGAGGCCGTGGAGGTAGGTCCCGAGCGCGCGGTCGGTGGCCGCGCTCTCCGGGCCCAGCGGGGAGGCGATCGCCTCGGTCGGCGACGACCGACCCATGTGGATCTCGTAGCCGGTCGCAGTTCCCGACGCGCCGGCGAGCGGACCGACCCCCTCGACCGACCGCGTCACGCGCTCCACGCGCTTCTCCGGCGAGAATCGCGTCTCGACCGGGAGCACGCCGACGCCCTCGACCTCGGTCTCCGGCCCGGTCCCCTCAACCTCGGCGTTCGTCAGCCGCTCGCCGAGGATCTGGTAGCCGCCGCAGAGCCCGACGATCGGCCCGGAAAAGTCGCGGAGCGCGTCGTCGACGCCGGCGTCGCAGAGCGCGAGCAGGTCGTCGACGGTGTTCTTCGAGCCGGGGATGACGACCCCGTCGGCGCCGGCGAGGGGCGCGTCGCCGCCGGACGCGCCGCTCCCGGACGCGTCGCCGCGGGGCGCGTCGAGCGGGACGTACGCCACCCGGACGCCCGGCTCGCGCGCCAGCGGCTCCAGGTCGGTGAAGTTCGAGATCCGCGGGAGCCGCGGGACGGCGATCCGGACCGCATCGGCGTCCGCGACCCCGTCGTCCGCGCCGAGGGCAGTCGACCCGCTGTCGGTCCCCTCCGCTCCCGCGTCCGGCAGCGAGAGGCTGTCCTCCGCGGGGAGCCCGGGGTCGTCGTGGGGGACGACGCCGACGATCGGGACCCCCGTGCGCTCCTCGATCTCGGCGATCCCGGGCTCCAGCAGGGCGGGGTCGCCGCGGAACTTCGTGATGACCGCGCCGGCGACGCGCTCGCGGACGTCGTCGGGGAGGAGTTCGAGCGTCCCGTAGAGGCTCGCGAAGGCGCCGCCGCGCTCGATGTCGACCGCGATCAGGATCCGGGCGTCCGCGAACCGCGCCGTCTCGACGTTCGCGAGGTCCCGATCGTGGAGGTTGATCTCGGCGATGCTGCCCGCCCCCTCGGCGACGATCACGTCGCGGTCGGCCGCGAGCCGGCCGTGGGCCGCGACCGCCGCGTTTCGGGCCGCCTCCCAGTGCGACTCGTAGTACTCGCCGGCCGCGAAGTGGCCGACCGCCTCCCCGTCGATCACCAGCTGGCTCTCGCCGTCGCCGCGCGGCTTGAGCAGCACGGGGTTCATGTCGGTCGTCGCCGGGACCCCGGCCGCTCGGGCCTGCACGTACTGGGAGACGCCGATCTCGCCCCACTCGCCGCCCGGCGTCAGCGCGACGCGGGCGTTGTTGCTCATGTTCTGGGCCTTGAACGGGGCGACCGCGACCCCGTTCCGCGTGAGGTGCCGACAGAGCCCGGCCGCCAGCGTGCTCTTGCCGGCGTGGCTCGCCGTGCCGGCGATCAGGACCGTCTCGGCGTCGGGGTCAGGGTCGGAGTCGGCGTCGGTCACGGGCGCCTCCGACGCGGCGCGCGTCGCGGCCGGATCATGCGTCTCAGTACTCCGTCCCCCGCCGGGCACGGTGGCCCGCGTCGAACGGATGCGCCACCTTCCGGACGTTCGTGATCAGGTCGGCGACGCCCTCCAGGTACGCCGGCTCCGCGTGGCTCCCGGTGAGGACGAGTTCGAGGCCCTCCGGCTTCGACTCCGCGAGCGAGACGGCCTCGTCGGGGTCGACGAGCCCCCGGTCGACCGCGTACAGCAGCTCGTCGAGGACGAGCATGTGAACCCCGTCGTCGGGCTCGCCGTCGAGCGGGAGCGGCCCGGAGAGGTCGGCGTCGGCGGCGCCCGCGACGAGCGCCTCGGCCCGCTCGAAGGCGCCCCGCGCCTGCGCCTCGTGCTCGTCGTCGGCGGAGCCGTCGAGCAGGCCGTGCCAGCCGTAGTGACCGGCGTTCTCGTAGGTGAACCCCGGCATGGCCGCGATGGCGTTGTACTCGCCCCGAACGCCCTCGACGCTGTCGGCGCCCCCCTTCATGAACTGGAGCATGTGGACGCGGTAGCCGTGCCCCGCGGCCCGGAAGCCCATCCCCATCGCCGCCGTGGTCTTGCCCTTTCCGTCGCCCCACCAAGCCTGCACGAGGCCGAACTCCTCGGGCGCGGCCGGCTCGATCGGCTCCGGTTCGGGGGCCGCGCCGCCGCCCGGCGTCCGGGCACTTGGGTTCTCGTCGTCCGATTCCGCCGTGTCGCTGTCGGTGTTGTCTGCTGTCATATCTCGAAGACCTCCGCCCGCTCGTCGGCGACGACGCCGTGCTCGGCGTCGCCGGCCGGACCGGGCAGATTGCCGTCCGGGTACCGCGACCGCAGGCCCGCGCGGACCGCGTCCCGGACGCAGACGCGGGCCGCCGCGCCGACCGCCGTGGCGCTGCCCGAGAACGCCGCCGGCTCCCCCTCCGGGTCGTCGGCGACGGCGACCGCGTCGCTGGTCGTCCCCGGGACGCCCGCGGTCGCGAGCAGCGTCGCCGCCTTCGCCTCGGCCGCGACGGCGACGAGGTTCGCCCCGGCGCCGTCCGCGAGCCGACGGGTGGTCCCGACGATCAGGTTGACCGTGCCGGGTCGCCGGGGCGGTCCCTCGGTCGCCGCCGCGTCCCCGTCGACCGTCTCGGCTCGCTCTTCGACCGGCTCCATCGGGAGCATCGCCGGGTTCGAGAGCCCCACGGTCGCGTACGCGACGACGGGGCCGCGGCGGGCGCCCCGCGCGTGTTCCATCGCGACGCCGGTGAACAGGGTCGGCGGGTCGGTCGTGCTTTTAAACCCCGCCCGCGACAGCCGCTCGTCGCGGTACGCGCCGAGGTCGGTGCGCTCGAACGCCTCTGGGACGGTCACGTTGTAGGCGGCGTCGCCCCGGGAGCGCCCGCCGTCCCAGCCGGTCGAGAGCCAGCGCGTCCCCGGGCGGCGCAGGCGCAGGACGCCGTCCCGCACGGTCGCCTCAAACACCGTCGCCCTCCGGATCAGTCGCGTTCTCGTCCTCGACCCCCAGCGCCGCCAGCAGTCGGTCGTTCTCCGCGGGCCGGCGCACCGCGACCCGAACGTGCGAGTCGAGCCCGCGGAAGGTGGTCGCGTCCCGGACCGCGACGCCGCGCTCGCGCGCCTCCCCGACGACCGCCTCGACCGCCCGCCCCGTTTTCCCGACGTCGAGCAGCAGGAACGGCGCGTCCGAGGGGGAGACCCCGTAGCGCCCGGCGAGGGCTTCGCGCATCCGCGACCGCTCCGAGCGCACGCGCTCGCGGGTCTCGCTTATAAATTCCTCCCGGCGCATGCAGTGCGCGCCGGTCGCGAGCGCCGGGGCGCTCAGGTTCCACGGCCGCCGGGCGCTCGACAGCGCCGCGCCGACCTCGCCCGTCGCGACCGCGAAGCCGGTCCGGATCCCGGGGAGCCCGAACAGCTTCGTGAGCGAGCGGGCGACGACGACGCCCTCCGTCCCCGCGAGCGACGGACGGTCGGTGAACCCGCGGAACGCCTCGTCGACCACCAGGCGCGTGTCGGCCTCGCGACACCGCGCCGCGAACCGCTCCAAGGCCGCCCGGTCGTACGCGGTCCCGGTCGGGTTGTTCGGATCGCAGACCACGGCGAGCGCGTGGCCGCTCGGGTCGGCGTCGAGAATCTCGCTCGCCGGGGCGAACGCGGGTTCGCCCCCCTGCAGCCGCGCCTCGCGGGCGTACTCGCCGAAGCTCGGCGCCGGGAGGAGGGCGGTGTCGCCCGGGTCGACCGCGAGCGCGACCGCGGCCCGGATCGCGGCGAGCCCGCCGGGGGCCGGGACCACGGCCTCGGGGTCGCAGCCGACGTAGTCGGCCGCGGCCTCGCGGAACGCCGCCGGCGGCTCTGCCGGGTACGTCCGCGCGTCCGCGAACGCCTTGCGGTAGACCGCCTCGACGCCCGCCGGCACCTCGGGGTTGGTGTTCGCCGAGAAGTCCAGCAGGTCGGGGTCGTCGCTGCTCCCGTGGGCCGCGCGGTCGAGGTCGACGGCGTCGTCGTAGTTCATCGGTGTGTCCCCTCCTCGCTGTCGGCCGCCCCGTCGGCGAGCAGCCCCTCGGCGACTCGAACGTCCGACGGGTAGTTGACGTTGACGGCGAGCCGGACGTCCTCGGTGACGTGGACGGCGGCGTCGCCGTCGTTCCCCTCGCCTTTCCCGCCCCCGACGACGTTGATCCCGGCGGGGACGACCTCCCGGCCGTCGACCTCGGCCGCGGTGTCGGCGCTGACGCCGAGTTCGCGCTTGCGCGCTGCGGGGACGCAGACGGTGAGCGACGCCGGCGCGTCGCCGGCGCCGGCGGCCCGGGCGGCGTCGATCACGCCGTCCGCCGCCTCCGAGTCGAGGAGCGGGAGATCGGCGGCGACCGTTAAAAAGGGTGTGGCGGCCGATCGGCCGACGTCGCCCGCGTCGCTCGCGTCGTCCCCGTCGCCCGCACCGACCGCGTCCATCGCGTACCGCAGGTCGGCGACGTAGCCGTCCCCCGGCGCGTCGATCACTGACTCCTCCGGACGCTCGTCGACGAGGTGCGCGCGCGTCGCCGACGCGTGCGGCGAGACGACCGCGTGCGCCGTCTCGACGCGGCTCCCGGCGAGCGCGTCGAGCGCGCGGTCGACCATCGGCCGCCCCCCGATCGGGGTCAGCGGCTTTTCGACGGCTCCCCCGAGGCGGGTCCCGCGCCCGCCACACATCAGAAGCGCGTCCACGCGATCACCCCCGCGTGCAGCGCGGCGACCCGCGCGAGCTCGGTCGTCGCGCCGAGCGCGTCGCCGGAGACGCCGCCGAGCCGGCGCCGGGCCCACCGCCGGAGGAGCTCCGCCGTCGCCAGCGCGGCGAGGAGCGCGGCGGCTCCGGGTAGGAGCCGCGGCCACGCGAGGAGCGCGGCGGGCGCCGCGAGCGCGAGGACCGGGAGCGCCGACCCGGCGGTGGCGCCTTCCGTGAGCGCGGAGCCGAGCCCCTCGTGGGCCGCGTCGCCGACGCAGACGAGCGTCGCGGTCGCGGCCTTCGCGCCGACCTCGGCGGCGACGACGACGCCGACCGCGACGCCGAGCCGGTCGCGGACGCCCGGCGCGCCGGCCGCGGTCGCGGCCTCGACCAGCCCGAACGCGGCGGTCGCCAGCCCGAGGACGACGGCGACGAGCGCCACCGTCCCGCCGACGCCGAGCGCGGAGTCCTTCAGGACCTCTCGACGCCTCTCGGGCTCTCCGTGGACGACCGCCGCGTCGCCGAGGTCCGCGACCCCGTCGAGGTGAGTGATCCCGGTCACGGCGTAGACGGCGAGCGGAAACGCCAGCGCGACCGTCGGCGCGGGGGCGGGCAGGAGCAGGGGGAGCGCGACGAGCCCCCCAACGAGGTAGCCGACGACGGGGAACGTCCACGGCGCGCGCGAGAACGCCTCCCACGCCGCCTCGCTGCGACCGACCGGGATCCGGGTGAGGAAGCCGAGCGCGCCCCGGAGCGCGGCCGCCCTCATCCGATCACCCCCGCGGGAGCCGGGGGCCAGTCGCTCGACAGCCACCACATCGTCGGGAGCAGCCACCCGACCGCGAGCAGCCACCCCGCCGCCCCCGCGACGGCGACTGCGCCAGCGACGCCGACGAGCCGGACCGCCCGCTCCCCGTCGGCGACGCTCGGCGACCCGGCGGCCGGGTTGAGCGCGTAGCGCCCCGGCTTCGCCAGCCGCACGTCGAGCGCGGCCGCCGCGGTCGCCATCGGCCACCCGGAGTTCGGCGACTCCGGCTCCCGCGCCCACGACCGGGCCCGCGAGAGGGCCCCCACCGACCCGGCTGCGACCGCCAGACAACCCGCGCTCGCGCGGGCCGGCAGGTACATGACGGCGTCGTCGAGCCGGGCGCTCGCCCACCCGACCGGCTTCGACCGGTAGCCGAGCATCGAGTCGAGCGTGTTCACGGCCTTCACCCACGCCGCGCCGCTGACCCCCGCGGCGAGCGGGACGACGCCCGCCGGGGCGACCGCCAGCCCGACCGTCGCGCCGCCCGCGAACCCCGCGAGCGGGGCGGCGAACCCGTCGGCGAGGTTCTCGGCCGCGCTCTCGACGGCCGCGCTCCGGAGGTCGGCCGGCGAGAGGTCGGCGGCGTCCCGCCCCACGAGCGCCCTGACCGACTCGCGGGCCGCGTCCGGGTCGCTCTCGGTCAGCCCGACGACCTCCGCGGTGACCTCGCGCAGCATCCGGAGGCTGACGAGCGAGAAGAGGAGCGTCCCGGCGACGGGGACGGCGAGGAGCTTCGGGCCGACGCCGCTCCGCGCTCCGACCCCCGCCGCGGCCGTTACGGTCCCGCCGGCGACCACCCCGGCAGCGAGCGGGAGCCCCACCGCGGCCGCGACGCCGACGAGCCGGGGGCGCGACCACGGGCGGTCGACCCGTCCGACGACGGACCCGAACAGCGCGACGGGGTGGACCCGTCCGGGGGGCTCCGCGACGAGCAGGTCGAGGGCCACCGCGACCGCCAGCGTGGTGACGGCTGGGAGCGCCGGGGCGGCGGGGGAGACGAGAGCGGCCACGGCTACAGCCCGTCGAGGAACGCGTCGAACGCCCCGCTCTCGGCGTGGACGTGACAGTACGTCCCGAGCGTTCGGTGTTCGATCAGGCCGTCGCGGTCGCCGTCGATCCCGGTCCCGCGCTCCACGTCGAAGGCGAACCGGGCGTCGTCCCCCACGTCGGCGGCCGAGTAGTGGAACTCGTGGCCCCGGAGGGTCTCGCCCGCCGCGGCCGTCGGCGCGTCCCGCCGCGCCCGCAGCTCGACGTGGTCGAGCGCCTGGTATCGGTCGCGCATCCGCACGTCGGCCGGGAGGACGCCCGCCATCGCGTGGGTCTCGCCCTCGACGGTCGTCAGCGACTCGGCGAGCGCCATCAGCCCGCCGCACTCGCCGAGCACCGGGACCCCCTCGGCGGCCGCGCTCGCGACCTCGTCGAGCGTCGGGCTCTCCGCGAGTTCCGCGGCGTGCAGCTCCGGGTAACCGCCGGGGAGGTAGACGCCGTCGCAGGGCGGGAGCTGGTCGCCGGCGGTCGGCGAGAACGGCTCGACGCTCGCCCGCTCGCGCAGGCGCTCGACCGTCGCCGGGTACGCGAACCGAAAGGCCTCGTCGCGGGCGACGGCGACGCGCGGGCGGTCGGCGCCGGTCTGCTCTCTCGCCTCGTTCGGCTCCGCGGCTCCCGCCGGCTCCCGCGCGATATCGAGCAGTCGCTCGGTCCGGAGCCCCTCGGCGGCCGCGTCGAGCGCGTCGCCGGGCAGAGGCGACTCGTCGCCCATGTGGAGCCCGAGGTGGCGCTCGGGGACCTCCAGGTCGTCGTTCGGCGGGATCCGGCCGACGTAGGCCAGCTCGTCCGGGAGCGCCTCGCGGATCCCCTCCTCGTGGCGCCCGCCGTGCGCGCGCTGAGCGATGACTCCCCCGACGTCGATATCCCGGCCCGCGCGCTCGGCGTACGCCCGGAAGCCGAGCGCGGTCGCGGCGACGCTCTCCATCCCCGCGCTCGCGTCGACGACGAGCACGACCGGGAGGTCGAGCGCCTCGGCGACCGCGGCCGTGCTCGACCCGTCGCCGTCGTACAGCCCCATCACGCCCTCGACGAGGCAGACGTCGCCCCCGCCGCGGGCGTAGTTCCGCCGGAGCCCCGCCTCGCCCTGTAACCACAGGTCGAGCGTCCGCGAGGGGCGCCCCGCCACGCGCTCGTGGTGGCTCGGGTCGATGAAGTCGGGGCCGGCCTTCGCCGGCTGGACCGTCCGCCCGGCGTCGTCGAGCGCGCGGATCGCCGCGAGCGTCGCGACGGTCTTGCCGACGCCGGAGCTGACCCCCCCGAGGACGAGTCCCTTCACGGCGCCCCGCCTCCCGTCGCACCCGGCGGTCTTTTTTCCCGCTCGGCGAGCAGTCGGTCGGTGATCGCGACGACGCGCTCGCGCAGGTCGGCGTCGAGGACGCCCGCACGGTCGGCGAGCGCCAGCGCGCCGCCCATCCCGACGCCCTCTTTCGCCTCGCCGCGTGCGTACGCCTCCATCGCCGGGTGATCGCTCCCGCCGAACCCGGGGTCGGTCGCGGTGAGCGCGAGGTCGAGGTCGTCCGCGAGCCCGGCCACGTCCGCGGTTGGGTCGTCGTCGACGAACGCGGTCGTCGCCAGCGGGAGCCGCCGGTCGACCCCCGCGTGCCGCGCCAGCGCGGCGACCGTCGCTAGCTGGGTTCCGCCCGCGAGCATCACGTCGACCCCGTGGCCGACGGCGCCGACCACGAGGCCGGCGGCCGCCGCGAGCACGGGGTCGCCCGTCAGCCGGACCGCGTCGACGGGGTCACCGGCGGCGTCGCCGGGCGCGAGCCCGCTCGCTTCCAGCCCCTCTTCGACCACCGCGCGCTTCGCCTCCAGCGGGTTCGCCGCCAGCGACGAGGAGACGGCCGGGCGCTCGCCGAGCGCGGTCAGGACCCCGAGCGCGGTCGTCGTCCCGCCCGGGATCGTCTCGGCGACGAGGAGCTCTGCGGAGTCGCCGTCGTTGTCACCGGCGCCGTCGCCCGCGATTGTCCCCGCCAGCTCGCGCCCTCGTTTAAATACTCTCGCCGCGTCCGGCACCGGCTCGGGGCCCCGCACATCGCCGCCCGGGGCGGCGCCCGCGTCCTGAACGGTCGCTCCCGCCGGCGACGTCGGCACCGCGAGTCCGGCGTCAATCCCGACGAACTCGAGGTCCACGAGCTCTCTGACCGCCCGGGTGACGACCGCGGGCGTCGGGCAGCCGGACGGGCTGACCGGCACCGGCGAGTCGCTCCCGGGGCGGCCGTCGGCGACGATCTCCAGGTCGGCGCTCGGCGTGTGCCGCCGGAGCGTCGGGTCGGCGCCCGCGGCGCTGATCCCGTCGATCGCGGCCGTCTCGGTCGCGCCCGCGACGACCGCGAGGGTCGCGTCGCTCACGCGGCACCCCCGGCTCGCCGCGTCGGTTGAGTCCGCCCGTCGGCTGTCGCGTCGATACTAACCACTACAGGTTGATTAGGACAAGTCGACTTTAATCGATCGGGATCCGAGGCCGCCCCGGGTGGTGCCCGGAGTCGCGCTCCAGAACGCCCGCTGACGCGCCCGTCCTGGCCGGCCTGCTCTGAGCCGGCACGGTTCGCTTCTACAGCGACCGCGACCCGTCGAGGGCGACGAGGACGGCGTCCGCGCGCGGCGTGGCGCGGTACATCCGCCACTTTCCCTCTTTCCGGCGCGTGACGAGGCCGGCGTCGGTGAGCTTCGAGAGGGCGTGGCTGATCGCGCTGTCGCTGACGTCCAGCAGCGGCGAGAGCTCGCAGACGCACAGCTCGTCCTCGTCGGTCGCGTGTAACATCCGGACGATCTTGTACCGCGTCTCGTTCCCGAGCGCCGACAACAGCTCGACGTCGCTGTCCAGATCCGACCCGCCGGCTGCCTCGTTCAGCTCCTCCAGTTCCGCAACACGCTCGGACAGGTCCTCATCGGTACAGGAGCCGCACTCGTCGACGACGTACCGCCGCAGGCGATCGGTGGACGACATGCGCCACGGTTGAACCGATACGAGATTAAGCGTTGTGGACCACCGTCCCGGCGGAGTTCCCGGTTAGCGGAAAACGATATAGCAATCGTTCAGCTATGTGCACACACGAGGGATGAGCGCGTTCCGGCGGTCCCCCGCCGGTCGACGACCAGCGCGACGGCGACGCGGCAGATACGGAACGGCGACGCTGAGAGCGCGTTCGTCCTCGTGAGCGCCCCGGCCTCGCAGTGCCGAACCGCGACGTGTACCGACGAACCGGGATCGTGGGCCACGGACGGCTTTATCGGGTAACCGCGGCTCTGGACCGTCTCGGGCTTTTGATCCTCTCGGGGCCTCGACCGCCCGACTGGCTCGGAACTCCCCGACCGAAGGGCTTATAATTGAATGAGTGTTTGTTCAAATGAATTGGTCGCGGGGGACTCGCCATCGGCGCGTCCCGCTGCGAACGATACTTCAGACGATCGACGACCATCCGACTCCATCATGACCGAACTCACCCTGTACGAAGAAGCGATGTGTTGCTCCACCGGCGTCTGCGGCCCCGACCCCGACGACGAGCTCGTCGCGGTCAGCGCGGCGCTCGACCAGCTCGAGGACGCGTTCGACGACCTCGAGGTCAACCGGGCGAACATGCAGCACAACATCGACCAGTTCCTCGAGACGCAGCGGATCTACGACCGCGTGCAGGAGAACGGGCCGTCGGTCCTCCCGATCACGGTCGTCGACGAGGAGATCGTCGCCGAGGGGGAGTACCTCTCGTACGACGAACTGACCGCCGCCGTCGGCCAGGGCGCGACGCCCCAGGAGGCCTGACGGATGACACAGACGGAGCAGTCGGCGGAGTCGACGGGAACGAGCGCGCGCGAGATCGTCGAGCCGAGCGGCGACGACACCGAGTTCGTCTTCTTCAGCGGGAAGGGCGGCGTCGGCAAGAGCACCGTGAGCTGTGCGACCGCGACGTGGCTCGCCGACGAGGAGTACGAGACGCTCCTCGTCACCACCGACCCCGCGCCGAACCTCTCGGACATCTTCGGGCAGTCGATCGGCCACGAGGTCACCGCGATCGACGGGATCGAGAACCTCTCCGCGATCGAGATCGACCCCGACACGGCCGCCGAGGAGTACCGGCAGGAGACGATCGAGCCGATGCGCGAACTGCTCGGCGACGAGGAGATCCAGACGGTCGAAGAACAGCTCAACAGCCCCTGCGTCGAGGAGATCGCCGCCTTCGACAACTTCGTCGACTTCATGGACAGCCCCGAGTACGACGTCGTCGTCTTCGACACCGCGCCGACGGGCCACACCATCCGGCTGATGGAGCTCCCCTCCGACTGGAACGCCGAGCTCGAGAAGGGCGGCTCGACCTGTATCGGGCCGGCCGCCTCGATGGAGGACCGGAAGCGGGACTACGAGCGCGCCATCGACACCCTCCAGGACGACGAGCGCACCTCGTTCGCGTTCGTCGGCAAGCCCGAGGACTCCTCGATCGACGAGATCGAACGCAGCGCGGGCGACCTCGCCGACCTCGGGATCGAGTCCCAGCTCCTGATCCTCAACGGCTACCTCCCAGAGCCGGTGTGTGAGGACCCCTTCTTCGAGGGGAAACGCGCCGACGAGCAGGCCGTCATCGAGCGCGCCCGCGAGGAGTTCGACGCCGACGCGACGGCGACGTACCCGCTCCAGCCCGGCGAGATCGCCGGTCTCGACCTGCTTGAGGACGTGGGGAGCGTCCTCTACGACGGCGCGGAGGCGACCGTCGACGTCGAGACGGCGACCGACGGTGACGGCGCGGGCCGCGCCGGTCCCGACGGCGCGACCGATTTCGGGTCGATGGCGGGCGCCGACGCGGTCGTCGACCAACTGACGCCCGGCGAGGAGACGCGGTACCTCTTCTTCACCGGGAAGGGCGGCGTCGGCAAGAGCACGGTCGCCTCGACGGCGGCGACGAAGCTCGCCGAGGCGGGCCACGAGACGCTCGTGGTCACGACCGACCCGGCCGCGCATCTCGAGGACATCTTCGGCGAGCCCGTGGGCCACGAGCCCACCTCGGTCGGGCAGGAGAGCCTCGACGCGGCGCGGATCGACCAGGAGAAGGCGCTGGCCGAGTACCGCGAGGGGGTCATCGACCACGTCACGGAGATGTACGAGGAGCGGGAGGACGCGCAGATCGACGTCGACGCCGCGATCGCGAACGTCGAGGAGGAGCTGGAGTCGCCGTGCGCCGAGGAGATGGCCGCCCTCGAGAAGTTCGTGAGCTACTTCGACGAGGACGGCTACGACGTCGTCGTCTTCGACACGGCCCCCACGGGCCACACGCTCCGACTGCTCGAACTCCCATCCGACTGGAAGGGGTTCATGGACCTCGGCTCGCTGACGAAGGGCGCCGCGCCCGCGAAGGGGGACCAGTACGACGCGGTCATCGAGACGATGAAAGACCCCGAGCGAAGCACCTTCGCGTTCGTGATGTCCCCCGAGTACACCCCCATGATGGAGGCGTATCGGGCCGCCGCCGATCTCGAGGACCAGGTCGGCATCGAGACCTCGCTGGTCGTCGCGAACTACCTCCTCCCCGAGGAGTACGGCGACAACGCCTTCTTCGCGAACCGGCGTGCCCAGCAGGCGCGGTATCTCGAGGCGATCCGCGACCGGTTCGACGCGCCGCTGATGCTGGCGCCGCTCCGTCGGGACGAGCCGATCGGACTCGACGAGCTGAGCGCGTTCGGCGAGGAGATCACCGGTCTCGGGGATATCGCCGCGGCGGGCGCCCCGGAGGTGACGCCCTCGTGAGCGACGCGCAGGACGCGGACGACGCGGCCGAGAGCAACGTGGGCGTTCCAGATGAGGAAGCAGTGGAGGCAAACGTCGAGGCGGCGCTCCGCGAGTTCCTCGACGCGCTCGGCGAGTCGGAGACGTATCGGCGGTTCGTCGCGGCCGACGAGGCGTTACGGGATGACGCCGACGCGATGGCCCTGCTCCGCGAGTACCAGCGGAAACAGCAGCAGATGCAGCGCGGCGGCTTCGACGGGTCGGTGATGGCCGAACTGAAACAGCTCCAGACCGAGATGTCGAACGACGAGACGATCCAGCGGCAGCGGGCCGCACAGGCCGACCTGATAGCGCTCCTCCAGCGGACGGACGACGTCATCAGCGACGCGATCGGCGAGGCGTTCGCGCGGTCCACCGGGGGTGGGTGCTGTTGAGCGCCTCTGACGGGGACGCCGACGAGAGCGGAGTCACCGACGACGAGGTCGTCGCGGCCGCCGCGGCGCTCGGCGAGGAGCTCGCGGCGGCGAAGGAGTCGTCGTCGGAGTCCGCGTTCACGACGATGGTGATGCAGTGTAACGAGGCGATCGGCGAGGAGACCGGGATCGACTACGGCAGCGTCTGCGGTGCCGACGACGGCTGCTGTTAGCGGGGCCCGGAAGCGTCACTCAGCGGACGGCGTCTCCGACAGGAGCTCGTCGAACAGCGCGGCGACGCGCCCCTCGGTCTCGTCGCGGATCTCGCGGACCTCCTCGATCGGCCGCCCGTGCGGGTCGTCGATCCCCCAGTCTCGGCTCTCGCCGTTCCACGTCGCCGGGCAGACGTCCGACGCAGAACAGCCGACGGTGACGACCAGATCGACCGCCCGTAGCTCCTCGGGCGTCACCTCCCCCGGCGTCCGGTCGCTGAGGTCGATACCGCTCTCCCCCATCGCCGTGACGACCACGTCGTGGACGCGCTCGGCGGGCCGCGTCCCGCCGGTGAGAATCTCGATCCGATCGCCCGCGTCTCGACGGTCGCGCTCGCGCTCCGCGAACGCCGCCATCTGACTCTGTCCCGCGTTCTGGACGCAGACGAACGCTACTCGGTGGTTCGGTCCGTCGCTGTCGTCGCTCACGGCTCTGCATGCGAGAGGTGTCAGTACAGTCGTTACTCGGGACCGCTACCGAGCGCTATAGAGCGGTACCGAGAGCCGACGCGGGTCTCGTGGCCCGTTCGCGCCGACCGCGAGGGTCGCGGATCCACTCGACTCACCCGATCCCGAGTCGGTCGACCGCTCGCGGGAGACACCCGTCTCCCGGCTCGACGTACGAGTAGTGGTCCGCCACCGAATCGGTGACGTCGACGTCCGCGTAGCCCGCCGGTGCGGTCGCGGAGTCCGGAATCCCCCCGTGGCCGACCGCTCGGGTCCGGTCCGAGGCGCGGTACGCCCAGCCGAGGACGCGGTCGTTCCGGCTGTGGAAGTTGAACACGGGGGCACCGACCGCCCCGATGGCCGACCCGTATCGCCCGTCGCCCGCGACGCTCTCGTCCGGGATCGCCCCGCCGAACAGCGAGGCCGAGGCGAGGGCGTCCGTCCGCCCGCGGTCGGCGAGTTCGCGGAGCGTCCCGCCCGCCACGCGAGCGCCGAGCGAGTGGGCGAACAGGTGGACCGGTCGCCCGTCCCCGTCCGCCCACGCCGCCAGCCAGTCCGCGAGCGGGACGGCGTTGGCGTCCGCGGTCCGCTTCGCCGGCCCCCAGTCGACGTCCGACGCCCACGAGTAGCCGATCACCGGCGGGGCGTCGCTCGCCTCGGCGGCGCCCGTCGCCGCCGCGAGGCCCAGCCGAGCGGTGTACGCTTGATCCCGGGCTGACTCGGGGTCCGCGCCGAGGCCGTGGACGAACAGGACCACCCCGTCGGCCCCGTCGAACTCCCACGAACCCCCGCGTTCCGTCGAGTCGTCGGCGCCGAGGCGCCCCCGGGTCGTCACCATCGGCTGTGACTCCGGCGCCTCGTACCCGCCGGAGTCGCCGTCCAGCGACCGCGCGACGTAGAGCCCGCCGCCGAGAAGCCCGCCGCCGCCGGCGAGGCCGAGGAGGAGTCGCCGCCGCGTGACGAGCGCGCCGGAGCCGTCGTCCGCAGAGGTGTCCGATGAGATGCCGGGCCTTCGCCTCGGACGATCAAATACCTGACGCGGCGGCGACCGCCGTCCGTGAGCCCGGCCGCCGCCCACACCGGGCCGCCGCCTACACCAGCCCGCCCGCGGTGAACACCGCGTAACAGATCGCCACGAGCAGCCCGGAGTGGAGCAGCGCCTCGTAGCGCCCGCGGGAGGCGGTGCCGGCGAACCACCCCGAGGCGAGCATCGTCGCCTGCGTGACGACGTACAGTCGGAAGCGCTCCAGCTCCGGGTGGACCGTCTCCGGCTGGGTCACGAGCTCGGTGGCGGCCGCGAGCTCCGCGAGCCGCGCCGCGTCGATCACCTGGGTGTTGACGACGGCGACGACGCCCGCGACCAGCGCGGCCGCCGCCCAGCCGACCGCGACGTACGGGTGCATCGACGAGCGGAGCGCGCGCTGCTCGCTGTACAGCTGTCCGACCTCGATCCGGAGCGTCTCGAAGACGGCGTCGGCGTCGCTGCCGGCGTTCAGCGCCCCGGTGACGAGCCCGAGGGTCCCCTCGGCGAGCGGGGTCCCGACGCGGTCGACGAACCGGTCGATCGCGGCCGCGCGGACGTCGGCGGAGTCGCCCTCTCCCCCCGTCGCCGTCGTCGAGCCCAGCGCGAACGCGAGGTCGGCCACGTCGTCGTCGAGCACCCCGAGGTCGACGTCGCGGGCCACGGCCGCGACCGCGTCCGGGAAGGGGCGCCCGTGCGCGACGTGGCCGGAGACGGCGTGGACGAAGTCAGCCAGCTCGCGGTCCTTCGCGTCGTCGATCCGGGTGCGCCTGACGGCGACGCTCCCCACGGGAATCGCGAACGCCGCGTACGAGAGCAGGGCCACGTTGACGAGCGTGTACTCCGCGAGCGCGAGGCCGACCGCGAGCAGGGCCGCGGGCGGCGCACAGGCGACCGCGGCGCTCGTCGGATTTCGCGCGAGAGAGGCGGCGATAGCGCGCGGCGTCGCCGGCAGGTCGTAGCTCGCGCGCTGGTTCGGCGGGCGGAGCGTCCCGACGGCGACCGCGCCGGCGAGCCCGATGGCGACGAGGAAGGCGACGGCCCCGTAGAGCACGACCGCCCGCGTCGGCACCACCCCGACCGGCGTGTCGACCGGCGGGAGCAGCTCCGGAACGACGACGGTGAGCGCGGTCGCTGCGATGACGAGCAGCGCCGGCAACACCAACACCGCGACGAACAGCTCCGTGAGCAGTTCCAGGAAGCGCCGAGCGCGCTTTCGGGCCCGGTCCTGTCGGTGCGCGAGCATCCGGCTCTCCGTCCGGAAGTACTCCGCGAGCGCCGCGTCGCCGGTCGCCGCGTGCTTCCGGAACTTCAGCAGGAACGGCGCGAGCAGCTCCCGCGAGGGCGTGTCGCGGGCGACCCGCCGCAGTCCCTCGTCGAGGCTCCCGGCGAGCCGCGCCGCGTTGAGCGCCTTCCGTAACGAGGTCGCCGTCCCGCCGTAGGCGTCGCTCGCGGCGGTCTTCTCCACCATCTCGCGGGGGCCGTCGCTCCCAGACGCGAGCAGTTCGAGGTACCGGACCGCCGCCGGGAGCGTCCGCTCGATGTCCGTCCGGCGCGTCGCCGTGAGCCACCGCAGGTGGAGCCCGCCGAGCCGCACCGTCGCCCGCTTCGCGAGGACTCCGGCGAGCGCGGCGACCGCGACCGCGACCGTCTCGGGCGACGGGGCCGGTGCGGCGCCTCCGACTCGCCACTCGACGGCTGCGAGCAGCTCCGGGGCCGCCCCCGTCGCCACGAGGAGCGTCGGTCCGGCGACCGCGAGCGCGGCGAGCCACGAGAGCCCGTAAGTCCGCGACAGGTACGTCTCAAATCCCGTGTCGAGCGCCGTCCCGCGGTACCGCTTCCGATCGGCGTCGTGGCGGCGGTCGCTCGCGTGCCGCGCGAACAGCGCGTAGAGGGCCCGGTCGACCACCGCCGACCGGCCCCCCCGCAGGAACCCGTCGGCCTCGGCGGCGTCGACCGCTCGGTCGAGCCGCGCGCTCCCGTCGTCGCCGTCGGTCGTCGGCTTCCGACTCACGGCCGCCCCCGCTCGTCGCGCTCACTGGTCCGGTCACGATCGTCGCTTCCGCCTCCCTCGCCGGTCCGGTCGTCCGTTCCGTCCCCTCGACCCATCGTCCGCGCGGCGCGCTCGACGGTCGCGGCCTCGTCAGTCCGGAGGTCGGCGAGGAACTCGAACAGCGCGTCCGCGTCGTCGATCCCCTCCCGAACGAGATACTCGACGTACCGGCGCTTGGCGACGAACTCCGACCGCACGGCGTCGGCCTCGCGGTCGGTGTGGTCCGCGATTCGGCCGAACGCGTGGAGGCGCGGTCCCTCGCCCGGGGCGGCCGCCGCGTCGCTCTCGGGGGCGCCCGGGAACCGGAACTCGCCGTCGGCGTCGCGCCACGCGAGCGTGTTGAAGTACACCGCCTCGCCGCCCTTGTCGACGACGCCGGCGCCGCCGCGTTTGGGGTTCCCGGTCGGGCTCCGCTTCGCCTCCGGGCCGAGCGCCTCGTACTCCTCGGCGGAGAGCAGCTCGACCGCCCGCGAGACGTACCGCTTGCCGTCGACCTGTCGCGGGAAGACGACGAGGTCGATCTCGCGGAGGAGGTACGGCGGGAGCCCCCGCTCGACCACGCGGTTCACGAGCGCCTCGACGTCCTCGGCGTGCGTGGACCCGATGACGCCGTGGCCGGTGTTCAGCGTCTCCGCGAACGTCTCGAAGCTCGCGGGCGTGTTGATCTCGGCGATCACTTCGACGTCGGGGTTGAGGTAGTTGGCCTCCGTCATCAGCTCCGACATGCTCACGGCCTTGTACGTCTCCTCGTGCTCCCGGGTCGTGAGCGACACCCCGGTCTCGTGCGGGAGCCGGACCTCGCGGGAGCCTTCGTCGATCGATACCGGCCGGTCGTCGAACGGGATGAAGGGGGTGTGGGCGTTGAGCAGCGTCGTCTTCCCCACGCCGGTCGGCCCGGCGAAGAGGACGACGCCGCGGTGTTCGTAGAGGAGCCACAGGAGCGTGACGAGCTCCGTCGAGAGCGTCCCGCGGTCGATCAGGTCGACGGGCGTCATCGCGTCCGCGCTCTGCTTCCGGATCGAGACGTGCGGGCCGTCCGCGGAGATGACGGGCAGCGCCACCGCACAGCGGACCGTCTCGTCGACGCCGTCGACGTCGAGGTTCACCTTCGCCGACGGCGTCGAGGCGTTGAGCTCGGTGCCGTCGCGGGCCGCCAGCCCCGTGACGACGTTGACGAACGTCGTCTCGTCCTCGAACGCGAGGTTCGTCGGGACGCGCCGTCCGGCGCCCGTGGACGTCTCATCCTCGGCCCCCTGCAGGACCGGCGCGCGCGGGACTACCTTTACCCGCTCGCCCACCCGGTTGGCCTCCACGTCCTCCAGGTTCGGGTCCCGGATCGGGACCGTCAAGATCCCCTCGCCGACGAAGTCGCGGAGGACGTAGTACGCCAGGTCGTCGAGGCGGTCGTGGGCGTACCGGGAGTCGACCGGGGGCACGGCGAGCCCGCGGTCGGCCAGCACGGATCGGACCCGGTGGGCGGCCGCGTCGAGCCACGCACGGGTGTTGCGGGCGGTGAGCCGCCGGGAGAGGAACCGGCGGGCGTGTTCGGCGACGAACGCCTCGCGGTCGTCGACCGCGCCGTTGACGGTCGTCTCCCAGATCCGCTCTTTACACTCCTCGATCAGCGCCTCGTCGCCCGGGAGGAGGTCGGGCTCGAGGACGGCGTACTTCGTCTCGAAGGCGTCGGAGCCCAGCAGTCGCTCGCGGTAGACGACCACGTCGACAGAGAGCCCGGCGAAGCCGACCGCGTACTGCGCGAGCCGCTCGGCGGCGACCCGCTCGACGTACTCCGCGTCGGCGTCGATACCCGTCTCCAAGGGGGCGAACGTCTCCGTGTGGACGACCAGCTCGCGCTCGTCGCCGACGTCGGCCACCTCGATCCGGTCGTCCAAGGCGAGCGGGGTCACGTCGCCCAGCAGCCGGAGGTCCCGCAGCGCGTGGTAGTCGATCCGGCGGCGCGCGGCGGCGCTCGCGTCGATCAGCCGGTCGAGCGCGCGGTCGTACTTCGGCTCGAACCCGGCCTCCGCGCGCTCGACGACCCCGACGCGGGTGAGCGGTCGGCGGTGCCGAACTGCGGAGAAGTGGTCGCGCACGCGCTCCAGCGCGTCCTCGTCGGCGGGCGCCAGTGGCGGCTCGCGGACGTCGTACCCGAACCGGCCGCCGTCGCGCTCGCGGACCGTGGCGACGACGCCCGGCGCGGCCTCGTACTGCGCCCGGACGTCGGGGGCGTACCACGCCTCGGGGTCGTCAGGCGGGACCGGAGCCGGCACCGCGCCGCCGGGGTCGCCGTCGGGCTCGTCAACGATCCGGAGCGTCGGGCCGTCGCTCACGGCTCGGCTCCCCGCGTCTCCGGCCTATCCCCTGCGATGGTGACGTCGCTTCCCTGCGTCATCTGTCGATTCGTTCCCGCCTGACCGTCGCCCCGTGTTAAGCGTTCTTTTCTGTCGATGCGCTGGTATTTCGGCGAACGGAAACGTTCACGAGCCCGACCCGACGTCGGGCCGTCGTTGCGCTTTAGTCGCCGGCCGCCGGAGACGCCGTATGCGCGCAGCCATTTTCAACGGTCCCGGCGAGATCGACGTTGAGGAGCGGCCTCGCCCCGAGATCGAGGCCCCGACGGACGCGATCGTCCGGGTGACCCACACCGCGGTCTGCGGTTCCGACCTCTGGTTCTACCGCGGCGACAGCGACCGCGACGCGGGCTCGCCGGTCGGCCACGAGCCGATGGGGATCGTCGAGGCGGTCGGCGAGGACGTCACCTCGGTCGACCCCGGCGACCGCGTGCTCGCCCCCTTCGCGATCTCCTGCGGCGAGTGCGAGTTCTGCCGGAAGGGGCTCCACACTTCCTGCGAGAACGGCGACTCGTGGGGCGGCGACAACGGCGGCGGCCAGGGCGAGTACGTCCGGTCGACCCACGCCGACGGGACGCTCGTGCGCGTCCCCGACCGGTTCGCCGACGACGAGGACACCCTGCGGTCGCTGCTCCCCCTGACCGACGTGATGGGGACCGGCCACCACGCGGCCGTGAGCGCGGGCGTCGAGGCGGGGTCGACCGTGGCCGTCATCGGCGACGGCGCGGTCGGGCTCTGCGGCGTGCTCGCTGCCCGCCGGCTCGGCGCCGAGCGGATTATCGCCCTCGGACACCACGAGGACCGCCTCGAGCTCGCCGAGGAGTTCGGCGCCACCGAGACCGTCTCCGAGCGCGGCGAGGCCGCCGTCGAGCGGGTCCGTGAGCTCACCCGCGGCGGCCCGACCCACGCGATGGAGTGCGTCGGCGCCGCGAGCGCGATGAACACCGCGATCGACGTCGTCCGCCCCGGCGGCACGATCGGCTACGTCGGGGTCCCCTACGGCGTCGAGGAGGAGGGCCTCGACGTGTTCGGGATGTTCGGGGACAACATCACCCTCGCGGGCGGCGTCGCCCCGGTTCGCGCGTACGCCGAGGAGCTCATGGCCGACGTGCTTCAGGGGACCCTCGATCCCGCCCCCATCTTCACCGAAACCGTCGGCCTTGACGAGGTCGCCGAGGGGTACCGGCTGATGGACGAGCGCGAGGCGATCAAGGTGCTGGTCAAGCCGTAGAAACGAGGACGTGAGCCGCCTATTCGCCGATATCGGCGTAATGTTTATCAGTAGCTGTCCCTTGGTAGTAGTTGTCATGTGCCATCATACCATCGAGGCGCGCTCGATCGAGGAGATCCGAGAGCGCCACCGGTCCGAGGAGGCGGACGAGCGATTCGACGAGCACGTCGACGTCGACCCCGCGGACGACCCGGCGGAGGACGCGGAGCCGCCGGCCGAACCGCGGACCCCGGCCGACGACTGACGCGGCCGGGGCCGACTTCGCCTCGAACCCCGACGATTTTTCGCGGTCGCCGTCGCGACGAACGGCCGTCTCGCCCTCGCTCGGAGAGTTGACTCGCTTCCGACTCAGAGAAAATACCCCCGCGTGAGGTAGCTTTATTTTGATGGACGAGCGTGATAGAGCCGCTATATGACGGACGTCACTCTTCGCCGGACGCAGCTTGCAACGCCCGCGAGCGACGAGAAAATGATGCACTCGGCCGCCGACAGCGACGCCGACGAGGTGTTCCTCGACTTGGAGGACTCCGTGGCGCCGAACGCGAAGCCCGACGCGCGCGAGCCGCTCATCAAAGCGGCCCAGGAGGAGGACTGGAGCGACAAGGTCCTGAGCTTCCGCATGAACGGGATCGACACCAAATGGTGGTACGACGACGTGATCACCGTCGTCGGCGAGGCGGGCGAGTCCATCGACGACATCATCGTCCCGAAGGTCAAGTCCGCCAGCGACGTCCACACCGTTGAGAACCTGCTCGCGCAGGTCGAGGAGAACAACGGGCTTGAAGTCGGCGCTATTGGCCTCGAACCCCAGATCGAGGACGGCGAAGGGATCCACAACGTCCACGAGATCGCGCACGCCTCCGACCGGCTCTCGTCGATCATTTTCGGGCCGGGCGACTACTCCGCGGCGATGGGCACGCCCGGACTCGACATCGGGCAGTTCCCGGAGTACCCGGGCCACTACTGGCACCACGCGCTCTCGGAGTGTAACTCCGCGGCGAAGTCGGCCGGCCTGCCGTGTCTCGACGGCCCGTACGCCGACATCGAGGACGCCGACGGCTTCCGCGAGTCCGCCGAGAACGCCAACATGATCGGCTGCGACGGCAAGTGGGCGATCCACCCGTCGCAGATCGAGATCGGCAACGAAGTGTTCGCGCCGGACCAAGAGACCGCCGAGCGCGCCAAGCGCATCGTCGACGCCT
Organism: Halorubrum yunnanense; assembly: GCF_026586675.1. Lineage (GTDB taxonomy): Archaea > Halobacteriota > Halobacteria > Halobacteriales > Haloferacaceae > Halorubrum > Halorubrum yunnanense. The sequence goes on along the minus strand of NZ_JAODIX010000030.1, from coordinate 53,180 downwards.
ACGCCGAGGCGATGGAGGAGGGCAAAGGCGCCGTGAGCGTCGACGGCCAGATGGTCGACGAGGCGACCAACAAGATGGCCCAGGACATCGTCGAGACCGCCGAGGCCGGCGACATCCTCTGAGGCCCCGTCCGACTTCGAGCAGTTCTTTTTATCGGCTCCGTCGGCTCCGGAGCGTGCCGTTCACACGTCTCCGACGTGCTGTCACCTTTGATTCACGACAAACGCTCATTCGACGGGTTCCGGGAGGAACGGCGTCGGGTCGTCGTGGACGAACCGCACGGTGTCGTCGTTCAATCGGCGGCAGAAGAGGCGCACGGTCCCCGCGTCTCTGATCGATTCGATCGTCTCCGCCGCCTGGCTCGGGTCGTAGTACGCGGGGACGAACACAGCCGTCTCGCTCTCGGGAGCGAGCTCGGCGACGAGCACGTAAACCAGTCCGTCGCCCTCCGCCCGGAACACCTCGACGTCTCGGAACTCCCGGTCGTCGACGAGCGACTCGAGGTCCTCGAACTCCGGGCCGGGGAGGACGACGTCGAGCCCGGTTCGACGGTCCGAGTCGACCAGGACCGAGTCCCCGGGGTGCAGTTCGAGCGTCGTCCACCCGCGCTCTCGGTACTCCGCCGCGGTCGCCTCCATGTCCTCCATGACCGCGGACCACCCGTCTCCGACCTGTACGTTCGTGGGCGCGTCGTCGCCTGCGGGACCGCTCATATCGTGAGACGCTCCGGTAGTCGTATAAAGGTTCCACTGTCCCCAAAGATATTTTTCCGTAAGGCGCGCTACCACCGGTAGTGACTGACCTCCTCTCGCTGTCGGCGCTCCGGACCCAGTTCAGGACCGAACGGGGCGCGGTTAAGGCCGTCGACGGTATCGACCTCTCGATAGAGGACGGCGAGACTGTCGGCCTCGTCGGCGAATCAGGCTCCGGGAAGAGCGTTACCGCCCTCTCGGCGATGGACCTCGTCGACGACCCGGGCGAGGTCGTCGGCGGCCGGATCACCCTCGCGGATCCGGCGCTCGCTACCTCCCTCCTCGAGGAGTTCGACGGCGCGCACGTTCCGTACTCGTCCGGACTGGTCGACGCGATCGCGGCCGTGAGCAGCGACCTCCGCGCCGGACGACGCGTCCCCGACACGGCGGCGGAGCTCCGCGGAATGGTCGACGACCTCGCCGACGAGGCGGACCCCGACGACCTCGCGAGCGACCTCGCGACCGCCGCCGATCGCCTCGCGGACGACGCCGACCCGACGGCCGTCGGCGACGACCTCGAGGCGGCGCTCGCCGACGCCGTCGACGGCTTCGTGTTCCTCGACGCCGACGCCCGCGAGCGGATCCGCGACGGCGCGAAGCCGAGCGACGTCGAGATCACCGAGGGGATCGTCGACGTGACGGCCGCCCCCGAGGCGGCCGTCCGTCGGGTCCGCGGCGGCGAGATGGGCATGATCTTCCAGGACCCGATGACCTCGCTCAACCCGGCGGTCACCGTCGGGGAGCAGATCGCCGAGTCGCTGCGACTCCACCGGTACGGCGGGCAGAAGCGGGACTCGTGGCTCAACGGGATCCGCGAGATCCTCCCGAAGGCCGGCGGTCGCGACGGCGACGAGGAGGTGATGGACGAGGTCGTCAGGATGCTTCAGGCGGTCGGTATCCCGGAGGCGAAACAGCGCCTGGACGACTACCCGCACGAGTTCTCCGGCGGGATGCGCCAGCGCGTGCTCGTCGCCATCGCGCTCGCCTGTCGGCCGAACCTCCTCATCGCCGACGAGCCGACGACCGCGCTCGACGTGACGATCCAGGCGCAGATCCTCGACCTGATCGACGACCTGCAGGCGGAGTTCGGGATGTCCGTCCTGATGATCACCCACGACCTCGGCGTCGTGGCCGAGACCTGCGATCGGGTGGCCGTGATGTACGCCGGCGAGATCGTCGAGGAGGGGCCCGTCGAAGAGATATTCGCCAATCCGAGCCACCCCTACACCTACACCCTGCTCGAGTCGATCCCCACCGAGGAGAAGGAGCGGCTGACCCCGATCGAGGGGAACGTCCCCGACCTGATCGACATGCCCGAGGGGTGCCACTTCGCGCCGCGCTGCCCGTGGGCCGAACCGCAGTGCCGCGAGGGGGAGATCCCGTTCCTCCAGCACGGCGGGGAGGAGGTCGACCACCGGTCGAAATGCGTCCACGACGAGTTCGACAAGGCCGCCTACGGAACCGACGGCGTCGAGGCCGGCGCCAGGTCCGCCATCGGCGACCCGCTCGTCGAGGTCCGCGGGATGCGGAAGTACTACCAGCAGGAGGCGGGCCCGCTCGACCGGGTGTTCGGCACCGGCGATCCGAGCGTCAGGGCCGTCGACGGGATCGACCTCGACGTGCGCGAGCGGGAGACGCTGGGGCTCGTCGGCGAGTCCGGCTGCGGGAAGTCCACGGCGGGGCGCGCGATCCTCCACCTGGACCCGCCGACCGACGGCACGGTCGTGTTCGCCGGCGAGGACCTCGGATCGCTCTCGAAGTCGGACCTCCGCAAGCGCCGGAAGGACATGCAGATGGTCTTCCAGGACCCGATGTCGAGCCTCGACCCGCGGATGACCGCCGGCCAGACGATCATGGAACCGCTGAAGATCCACGACCTCGCCGAGGGACGCCGCCGCCAGCGCGTCTTCGAGCTGATGGACGCGGTCGGATTGGAGCGCGGTCAGTTCGGCCGATACCCCCACGAGCTCTCCGGCGGCCAGCGCCAGCGGGTCGGCATCGCGCGGGCGCTGGCGGTCGACCCCGACTTCATCGTCGCGGACGAGCCGGTGTCCGCGCTCGACGTCTCCGTGCAGGCGCAGATCATCAACCTCTTGGAGGACCTCCAGGAGGAGTTCGGGCTCACCTTCCTGTTCATCGCCCACGACCTGAGCGTCGTCCGTCACATCTCCGACCGGGTGGCCGTGATGTACCTCGGCGAGATCGTCGAGGTCGCCGAGACGGACGAGCTGTTCGAGACGCCGAAGCATCCCTACACACAGGCGCTGCTGTCCGCGATTCCGGAGCCGGACCCCCTCGCCGACACGGACGATAGAACGATCCTTAAGGGGGACGTCCCGTCGCCGATCGACCCGCCCTCCGGCTGTCGGTTCCGCACCCGGTGTCCGTCGATCATCCCGCCGGCCGATCTGGACATCGATCAGGAGCGGTACCGGGAGGTGATGTTCTACCGACAGCGCTTGGAGTCGGGGGACATCGACCTCGACGCCATCGAGTCGGAGGTCCGCCTCGAGGACGGGTCGGCGCCGACCGCCGTCGCCGACGGCGGCGAACACCCGACGCTCTTCGAGTACTTCTTTGACGGGCCGCTCTCGGGAGAGGCGCGGGCGGCCGTCGCCGACTCCTTCGAACACCTCAAAAACGACCGGTGGGAGGAGGCGGAAGCCACGCTCCGCGAGACGTTCGAGAGCGTCTGTGAGCGAGAGAACCCCGCGCTCGACGAGAGCAGCCACCCCGCCGCGTGCCACCTCTACGACGAGCGACCAGATCGATAAATAAACGCGCGACCACTCCGTCGGAATTCATGTCGCAGATCCGTCCCGTCACTCCACCAGAATTATTTGGGTGGCCAGTTTACAACCGGTGTATGTCCCCTGACACCACGGAGACGTCACGACGCGGATTCTTACAACGAGCGGGCGGTGCGACGGTCGCGACGGCGTCCGTCGCCTCCCTCGCCGGCTGTGGCGGCGACGGCAGCGACGGCGGCGACGGTAGCGGCGGCGGCGACGGCAGCGACGGCGGCGACGGTGGCGACGGCGGCGACGGCACGACCTCCCTTCGCTACGGCCGCGGCGCCCACTCCAGCACCCTCGACCCGCAGAACACGACCAGCGGCGAGGTCGCGAAGGTCACCAATCAGGCGTACGAGGGCCTGATCGCGTTCCAGCCGGGCGAGGCGTCGCTCACGGAGTCGCTCGCCACCGACTGGTCGATGGACGGCAACTCGGTAACGCTCACGCTCCGAGAGGGGGTGAGCTTCCACGACGGGTCGGAGTTCACCGCCGACGACTTCATCGCCACCTACCGGCGGTTCGTCGACGACGACTACGAGTACCACTTCGAGGATTCGTCCGTGTACGGGCCGTTCACGCTCGGCAACTGGATCGACAGCGTCGAGGCGCCGGGCGACTACGAGCTCTCGATCACGCTAACCCAGACGTACGCGCCGTTCCTCCGCAACCTCGCGATGTTCGCGGCCGCCGTCATCTCCCAGGACGCGATCGAGGGCGACACGAACCTCGGCGAGGAGATGGTCGGCACCGGCCCGTTCCAGCTCGAGACCCTCGACGACGCCAACAACCGGATCCGGCTCACCGCCTTCGACGACTACTGGGGCGAGGCCCCGAACGTCGACCGGGTGCTGTTCCTCACCCGCGGGCAGAACTCCACGCGCGCCCAAGCGCTCGTGGAGGAGGAACTCGACATCATCGACGGGCTCGGCCCCGACAGCATGCAGATCATCGAGGGGTCCGACACCGCCGAGAACCGGACGGCGACGGGGATCAACATCGGGTACATGGCGTTTAACCTCTCGCGCGTCGAGGCGTTCCGCGACCGTCGGGTCCGCCGCGCGATCAGTTACGCCATCGACACCCAGGCGATAGTCGAGAACATCTACTCGGGGATCGCCACGCAGGCCGACCAGCCGATCCCGCCGGCGCTGTTCGGCCACAACGACGACATCAGCCCCTACGAGTACGACCCCGAACAGGCGCAGAGCCTGCTCGAAGAGGCCGGCTACGGCGACGGGTTCTCGTTCTCGCTGACGACGTTCCAGAACCCCCGCGGGTACAACCCGGCGCCGCTACCGACCGCGCAAACGATCCGGTCGAACCTCGCCGAGGTCGGCATCGAGGTGTCGATCGACGACCGGCAGTTCTCGGACTACCTCACGTACACCAGCCAGGGGAGCCACGACGCGACGCTCGCCGGTTGGTACACCGACAACGCAGACCCCGACAACTTCTGTTACGTCCTCCTCCACCCGCAGACCGACGTGCCGGACGGACAGGACTGGGTCTCTTGGGACACCGAGGGGTTCAACACCTCAAACAACGCCGCGTGGGCCAACAGCGAGTACATGAGCGTCGTCGAGGAGGCGCAACGGACCACGAACCAGGACGACCGGGCCGAACTGTACCGAGAGGCCGCCCAGATCGCACACGACGAGGCGCCCTGGGTGTTCATCGACTACGCCGACGAGGTCCGCGGCGTGTCCAACGGCGTGAGCAACTACACGGTCGCCGCGATCGGCGGACCGTTCCTCGAAGCGGT
>NZ_JAODIX010000030.1:17356-47802 GCF_026586675.1 Halorubrum yunnanense | reverse complement strand
GGTCTCCAAACGCTTCGTCTTCAAACGGCTACTCATGCTGTTCCCCGTGTTGTTCGGGGTCGCAACGGTGGTCTTCGCCATTCTCCACCTCTCGCCGGGCGATCCCGCCGTGGTCATCGCCGGCGACCGAGCGAGCCAGGAGTTCGTCAACCAGGTCCGTGCGGATCTAGGACTCGATGACCCGCTCTGGCAGCAGTACGTTCGCTTCCTCGGCGAGGTCGCGACGTTCGACTTCGGCCAGTCGTATCAGGTGAACCGGGGCGCGGCGGTGAGCCAGATCCTCGCGAACCGGCTCCCGATCACGATCGAACTCGCGCTGCTCGGCCAGTTCGCGGGCCTCCTGTTCGGGCTCCCGCTGGGAATCTTAAGCGCGGTCAAACAGGACACGTGGACCGACCACCTCACCCGTATCGGCGCGCTGAGCGGAATCAGCATCCCGATCTACTGGAGCGGTCCGCTGCTCATCCTGCTCTTCGCGCAGTTCCTCGGGCTCCTCCCGACCAGCGGTCGAATCGGCTCCGAGTACTTCGTCGAACCGGTCACGGGGCTCATCCTCGTCGACACGCTGTTGGCGGGGAACGTCGCGGCGTTCCAGTCCGCGGTCGTTCACCTCCTCTTGCCGGTGGTGGTGCTCGGGATCTATCAGATGGCGCTGCTCTCGCGGATGATGCGCTCGTCGATGGTCGAGGTGATCCGCCAGGACTACATGCGGACCGCGCGCGCGAAGGGACAGGGCTCGAAGATCACCGTCATGAAACACGGCCTCCGCAACGCCTTCATCCCCGTCATCACCGTGATCGGCATCCAGTTCGGATCGCTGCTCGGCGGCGCGGTGCTCACGGAGACCGTCTTCGAGATCAACGGCATCGGCACGCTGCTCGTCGACGCGATTAACCGCAGCGACTACCCCGTCGTCCAGGGGACCGTCCTCGTCTTCGCCGTATTGTACACGCTCGTTAACCTGGGCGTCGACCTCACCTACTCGATCCTCGACCCGCGTATCGAACAATGAGCACGGAGACACAGACCGGCGCCGTCGACCGAAGCATCGTCGAGCGGCTGCGCGCGAGCCCGTTCCTCTCGCAGCTCTCCTCGAACCGACTCGCGATCACCGGGATCGTCATCATCGTGAGCGTCGTCCTGATCGCGATCTACGCGCGGCTCACCTACGACCTCAGCGAGCTCATGGCGACGCAGTTCGGGACGAACCCCTCCGAGGCTTCGCCCAGCGCGGAGTACCTCTTCGGCACGGACGGGCAGGCCCGCGACATCTTCCCGCGCGTGATGTACGGGGCCTGGTACGCGGTCCTCTACGGAACGGTCACCGTCGTCGCGTCGACGTTCCTCGGGGTGAGTCTCGGGATCGTCGCCGCGTACTACGGTGACCTGACCGACAACGTCATCATGCGGACGATGGACGTCCTGCTGTCGTTCCCGTCGCTACTCTTAGCGCTCGCGCTCGTCACCATCTTCCCGGAGGAGCTGGGCCTGTGGCGGGCCGTCGGGGCGCTGACGCTCGTCTACACCCCCCGGTTCGCCCGCGTCGTCCGCGGGGCCGCGCTGAAGGTGCTCGAAGACGAGTACACCGACGCCACGAGGGCGCTCGGCGCGACCGATCCCCGACTGCTCATCCGTCACGTCCTCCCGAACTGCCTCGCGCCGATCACGGTCCAGTCGACGCTCAACTACGGGCTCGCGATCATCGACATCGCCGCGCTGTCGTTCCTCGGCTTCGGCGCCAGTCCCGGGGAGCCGACGTGGGGGATGATGCTCTCGAACGGCGTCGAGTTCGGGCTGTTCTCCGGGGCGTGGTGGTGGTCGTTCTTCCCGGGCCTGCTGCTCGCGCTGACGGTGCTCGGCTTCAACCTCCTCGGCGACGGGATGCGCGACGCGCTCGACCCGCGGATGCGCGAGACCGTTGATTGACCGCGATCTCCGGCCGTTCGGTCGGACGGTCGCGCGGTGGGTCGGCGGCGGCGGCCTCCTCGGGCTCGTCGTCGCGGGCGTACTCCTCCCGATTACCGGGCCGCAGCGGGCGACCGACACCTCGTTCGCGCTCGGCGTCCTCCTGTTCGGCTTCGGCGTCGCGACGTGGGGCGGGACGGTCGGCTTCGGGGACTCCATGTCGACGGTCCAGAGCCATCTCGGCGGCGAGTCCGAGTGGAGCCGCGAGGGGGCGCGACAGGCGTTCGCCGTGTTGACCTGGGTCGGTGCGGGTTGGACGGGGGCCGCCGTCGGGGCGTCGATACTGCTCGTCGGATTATAACAGAGACCGTCGTCGACGCGTCGAATCGATCGGACTGGTCCGCCGTGATGCGGTAGGTGAGAGCGGGCGAGCGGTCAGATCACAGCGGCTCGATAAGCTCGACCGCGTGCCCGTCGGGGTCCTTCACGAACGCGGTGCGCGCGCCGGCCTCGGGCTGGTCGCCCGGCTCCTTCACCACGCCGTGGTGGTCGATCGCCTCGAACGCCGCGTCGACGTCGTCGACGCCGACGGCGACGTGGTCGTAGCGGTCGCCGTCCGAACTCGGCTCCTCGCCGTCGGTGTCGGACAGCTGGAACTCGACGCCCGCGTCGTCCGAGACGTACACGTTGCGCGTGTCGCCGTCGGCGGCCGTGAATTCCCAAGAGCGCTCGAACCCGAGCTGCTCGACGTACCAGTCAGCGGTGCGGTCGGCGTCGGCCACGTTGAGACACGTGTGGAGTATCTCCATAGATCCGACTGTCGCGGCGACGGTATAAATCCCGGCGGGGTCGCGCCCGGGCAGAGAATAATCATTAACAAAGGTTTTATTCTCCTCTCGCTCCCGGTTACCCGCATGGCAACTGAGCCCACGCGCGGAAGTGACACGCCGGACTGGGACACGTCGGCTGCGGCGCTCGGTCACGACCGACCGGACGTGCCCGCCTACCAAGCGCTCGCGGAGGACCTCCGCGAACGTGTCGCCGGTGAGGTCCAGTTCGATGAGTACGCGCAGGTCCTGTACGCCACCGACGGCAGCATCTACCAAGCGCGGCCGGCCGGCGTCGTGACCCCGCGCTCGATCGACGACGTCCAAGCGGCGATGCGGGTCGCGGCCGACCACGAGGTCCCCGTCATCCCGCGGGGGGCCGGCTCCTCGCTCGGCGGCCAGACGGTCGGCCCGGGCTGCGTCGTGCTCGACTTCTCGAAGTACATGGACGACATCGTCGACGTCCGCTCCGACGACCGGCGGGCGGTGGTCCAGCCCGGGGTCGTGCAGGACCACCTCGACGACCGGCTGGCCGAGGACGGGCTGAAGTTCGCGCCCGATCCGGCCTCCTCGGCGCGGGCGACCGTCGTCGGCGGTATCGGCAACAACTCTACGGGCGCGCACTCGGTGCGGTACGGGATCACCGACGCGTACACCGAGGAGCTGCGGGTCGTGCTCGCCGACGGCTCGCTGCTCCACACCCGCGAGGTCGTCCTCGACTCGCCGGAGTACGAGGAGATAGTGGAGAAAGACGACCGAGAAGCCGCGCTGTACGAGACCACCCGCGCGCTCGTCGAGGGGAACGAGGCGGCGATCGACGAGAAGTACCCGAGCCTCAAGCGCTCCGTCTCCGGATACAACCTCCACAAGGTGATCTACGAGAATGACGACGGCGACGAGGTCATCAACCTCACGAAGCTGTTCGTCGGCGCCGAGGGGACGCTCGGCACGATCGTCGAGGCCGAGGTGTCGCTCGTCACCCGCCCCGAGGAGACGGCGCTCGCGCTGTACACCTTCGACTCGCTGGTCGACGCGATGAAGGCGGTGCCCGAGGCCCTGGAGTTCCCGGTGAGCGCGGTCGAGCTGATGGACGACGAGGTGTTCGCGCTCGCCGCGGGCTCACAGGAGTTCGCGCAGTACGCTGAGCCGATCCCGGACCGCGCGGCCGCGGCGCTCATGCTGGAGTGGGACTCCGAGCTCGTCGACGACTTCGAGGACGCCATCGCCGACACGAACGCGTACTTCGTCGACGAGGGCGACGCGTTCGACGTGCTGGAGGCGTACACGCCCGAGGACCAGGCCGACATCTGGAAGCTCCGAAAGGCGGCCATCCCGCTCCTGATGGGCATGCAGGGCGACCCGAAGCCGTACCCGTTCATCGAGGACGCGACGGTGCCGCCCGAGGAGCTCGCGGAGTACGTCGGGCAGTTCGAGGACGTCCTCACCGACCACGACACCTCGGCGGCGTACTTCGCGCACGCGGGGTCCGGAACCCTCCATATCCGGCCGATCCTCTCGCTGAAAGAGGCGGAGGGCGTCGAGAAGATGCACTCCATCTCCGAGGACGTCACCGACCTCGTGTTGGAGCATCACGGCGCCTTCTCTGGCGAGCACGGCGACGGGCTCGCGCGCACCGAGTTCAACCCGAAGATGTACGGCGAGGACCTCTGGAGCGCGTTCCAGGAGCTCAAGTCGACGTTCGACCCCGAGTGGCGGATGAACCCCGGCAAGGTCGTCTACGTCGACGGCGACACCGCGAGCGAGCGCGGCTACCCGGACACCGCCGCCGACACGGATATGCGGGAGAATCTCCGGTACGGGCCCGCCTACGAGTCGATCGAGCCGCAGACCGAGCTGGACTTCGAGGACGAGGGCGGCTTCTCGCACCTCGTCGAGCTGTGTAACGGCTGCGGCACCTGCCGGGAGACCGACTCCGGCGTGATGTGCCCCACCTACCGCGCCTCCGAGGAGGAGATCCAGGCGACCCGTGGCCGCGCGAACATGCTCCGGGCCGCCATCAGCGGGGAGCTCGACGACGACGAGATCCACTCCGACCGCTTCCAAGAGGAGGTGCTCGGCCTCTGCGTCGGCTGTAAGGGCTGCAAGAGCGATTGCCCGACCGGCGTCGACCTCGCGAAGCTGAAAGCCGAGGTGAAACACGAGCACCACGAGGAGGAGGGGTCGGGGCTCCGCGAGCGGATCTTCCGCGACATCGACCGCTTCTCCGCGATCGGGAGCGCGCTCGCGCCGGTCTCGAACGCGGCGGCGAAGGTCCCCGGCGCCCGCAAGGTGATGGACGCGGTCGCGGGGATCGCCCCGGACCGCGAGCTGCCGACGTTCCGCTCCGAGAGCTTCGAGGAGTGGTTCGAATCGCGCGGCGGGTCGACGGTCGACCCCGCAGAGGCGGTCGACACGGTCGCGCTGTTCCCCGACACGTACACCAACTACAGCTATCCGGCCGCCGGGAAGGCGGCCGTCGCGGTGCTGGAGGCGGCCGGCGTCCGCGTGGAAGTCCCGGACGACCTCGCGCCCTCGGGCCGGGCGGCGTTCTCGACCGGGTTCCTCGACGACGCCCGCGAGCGCGCCCAAGCCAACGTCGCGGCGCTCGCGTCCCGCGTCCGGGACGGGCAGTCGGTCGTCTTCGTCGAGCCCTCGGACGCGGTGATGTTCCAGGACGAGTACCTCGACCTCCTCGACGGCGACGACGTTGAGGCGGTGTCGGCCGCGGCGTACGGCGTCCTCGAGTACCTCGACGTCGGCCGGGTCGACGAGCAGTTGGCGTTCGACCCGCCAGCGGAGTCGCTCACCTACCACGGCCACTGCAACCAGAAGGCGACGAACAAGGACCACCACGCGGTCGGCGTGCTCCGCCGGGCCGGCTACGACGTGGACCCGCTCGACTCCTCCTGTTGCGGGATGGCGGGCTCGTTCGGCTACGAGTCGGAGCACTACGACATCTCGAAGGCCATCGGTCGGATCCTCTTCGACCAGGTCGAGGAGAGCGGCGGCGAGACGGTGACCGCGCCCGGCGCCTCCTGTCGCTCGCAGCTCGGCGACCGCGACGGCGCGGAGAACCCGCCGCACCCGATCGAGAAGGTCGCCGACGCGGTGACCGGGCCCGCGCCCGACGCCGTCGCCGACGCGGGCGCGGCCGACGCGGGCGATGTCGACGCGACGACGCCGTCGCCCGCGGACGACTGAGGCGGGATCGCCGCCCGTCTTCGGCCGTCTCAACCTTCGGGATCTGTCACGGTCGGATCCGAACCCTCCGACTGCGCTGTCTCCGCGGATGATCGCGAAGTGACCATAATCATTGATTCCGGCAGATTTAATTAACGAGATTGCGACATCCCTGTCATGCCACTTCGTGGCAGACTCAAGACACGAGTCCACTGGTGGGTGGGCTCTCGGGGTACCGTGAGTGGGAACGACGACCGTGCGACGAATGGAGGTGGTGTCCGTGGCTGACCCGCTGCTCATTCTGCTGGCGCTGTTGCCGCTCGCGGCGATCGCGATCATCATGGTCCTCCTCTACCAGCCGGCGACGATCACGATGCCCATCGCGTGGGCCATCGCGGCCGGGGCCGCGTACGTCGGCTGGGAGATGACGCCGACGTTGATCGCGGCGGCCTCCATCCGGGGGGCGCTGACGGCGACGCGGATCCTCGTCATCGTCTTCGGCGCGATACTGCTCCTGTACACGCTCAAGCAGTCGGGCGCGTTCGAGGTCATCAACGCGGGCTTCTCCTCGATCAGCGACGACAGGCGCGTGCAGGTCGTCCTGCTCGTGTTCCTCATGGGGTCGTTCATCGAGGGCGCGGCCGGGTTCGGGACGCCGGCCGCTATCGTCGGCCCGCTGCTGGTCGGACTCGGCTTCCCGCCGCTGGCCGCGGTGGTGGTCGCCCTGACCGGGAACATCCTCGCGATCACCTTCGGCGCGGTCGGGACGCCGCTCATCATCGGGTTCGAGGACGTCGTCTTCGGGCAGGACCCGACGGAGGCCGGCACGGCGGCGTACCAGGTCGTCCAGAACGGCGGCTTCGAGAGCGTCGGCGCCTACGTCGCCCAGATCGGGCTGTGGGCGGCCGTCATCCACGCCGTCGTGGGCGTCGCGATCCCGTTCATCGGGGTCGCGATGATGACCCGCTTCTTCGGCGAGGAGCGCTCGCTCAAGCCCGCCATCGAAGTGCTCCCGCTCACGCTGTTCGCGTGGGCCTCCTTCGTGGTTCCGTACCTCCTGACGGCGTACTTCCTCGGGCCGACGTTCCCGGGGCTGCTGGGCGCGATGGTCGGCCTGCTCGTCGTCGGTTCGACGCTGCGCGCGGGCTACTTCCTCCCGGACGAGGAGTGGGACTTCGGGCCGCAAGAGCAGTGGCCCGACCACTGGATCGGCAAGATCGAGCCCGGAACGGGCATGGGTAACTCCGACACCGACCAGAAGATAGCGACCGACGGCGGCACGAGCCGCTTCGAGGAGATGCACGGCCAGGACATGTCGCTCGGCATGGCGTGGGCTCCCTACATCCTCGTCGCCGCCCTGCTGATCGTGACGCGGGTCGTCGGTCCCGTACAGAGCTTCCTGTCGTCGACCGGCGTCATCACGTGGAACAACATCCTCGGAACGCCGTTCTCCGAGGGAGTCGAGATGCTCTACCTCCCGGGGTCGCTGTTCGTGCTGGTCGCGGTCGTGACGTACGGGCTCCACGGCATGGACGCGGAGGGGATCAAAGACTCGTGGGGAGAAGCCGTCTCGAACATCATCCCGGCGGTCATCGCGCTGTGGTTCGCCGTCGCGACGGTGATGATCATGCAAAAGACCGGCGCCGACATCGTGGTCAACAGCGTCGAAACTGTTGACATGGGGATGCTACAGCTGCTGTCCGCCGAAACGGCGTCCCTCACCGGAGCGGCGTTCCCGTTCTTCTCGCCGTTCATCGGCGCGTTCGGCGCGTTCATCGCCGGCTCGAACACGGTCAGCGACATCCTGTTCGGCCTCTTCCAGTTCGAGGCGGCCCAGCAGATCGGTGCGCCGACCCAGATCGTCGTCGCCGCGCAGGCGGTCGGCGGCGCGATCGGGAACCTCATCGCCATCCACAACGTCGTCGCCGCGCTCACGGTCGTCGGCCTCATCGGCGAGGAGGGGCGCGTCATCCGGCTGGAACTGATACCGGTGCTGTACTACGGCGTCGCCACCGGCATCGTCACCTTACTCCTCGCGTACGTGGTGGTCCCGACGGGCTTCTGAGGACACCGCGACCTCGTTTTTCTCGCCGTCGACGTGTTCAGCGGTCGCCACCCGTCCGAGGAGTCATGTCGTCCGCGGCCCAACCTCACTCATGGACCGAAACGACGTGCGACGCGCGTGGGAGGACGTGGCGGCGACGTACGCCGCCCGGCGCGACCCCGACGGCTCGGACGCGGCGCTCATCGACGACCTCCTCGACTCGCTGTCGCCGCCCGCCTCCGTGGACGCCCCGCTCGTCCTCGACGTCGGCTGCGGCGACGGCGCCCGCACCCTCGCGAACCTCCCGCCGGGCAGCGTCGGACTCGACGTCTCCCGGCGCGGGCTCGACCTCGCGGCCGAGACGGTGCCGGACGCCCGGCTCGTCCACGGCGAGATGTCGGCGCTCCCCATCGGCGACGACCGGTTCGACGCGATCACGGCGTACCACGCGGTGTTTCACGTCGAGCGCGAGCGCCACCCCGCGGTGTACGACGAGTTCGCCCGCGTCCTCCGGCCCGGCGGTCGACTCCTCATGACGCTGCCGAGCGGCCGCTTCGAGACGGTGCGGCGCGGCTGGATGGACGGGGAGATGTTCTTCTCCGCGCCCGGCCGCGAACGCACGCTGGACCAGCTTCGCACGGCCGGGTTCACCGACGTCGAGACGCGGACCGCGACCGACCCGCTCGGCAGCAGCACGGAGTTCGCGTTCGCGACGCTGGCGGGCGACCGGACCGAGGACCCGCAGAGCCGGCCGTGACCGACCCCGACGAGGTGCCTCACGACGTGCGCGCGAGCCTCGAACAGCTCCTCGCGGCGGCGGAGTCGGCGGCCGCCGACGGCGACGACGAGACCGCGCGGGCGGCGCTCGACACCGCCGAGACGGTCGCGACGAACAAGCTCCCGCCCGGCGAGCGGCGCGACCGCGTCCGGTGGGGGTGTGGGGCCGCGCTCGACGCGCTCCCGAACGGCGACCTCGCGGCCGCGTACGCGACGGCGACCGCGGACGCCGTCGACGAGTGACCGGCCTCGCTGCGCCGAACCCGGGAGCGCGAGATGTTTTCACGCGACGCGTGCTGCGGGCGACCATGGAACGCCGAGACGTCCGCTTCCTCCTCGTGAGCACGCTGCTCGCGGTCACGCTGTTGGACTCGCTCGGCGCCCCGACCGCGGAGTGGTTGCGCACCGCGTCGTTCGCGCTGGCGTACTGGGTGTTGCTCTACGTCGGCTACGCGGTCGCGCGGCCGGTCCTCGCGCGGCTCCCCGCCCGGTAGCGGCCGACCGCGGACCCCCCACTTTAGTCGGCCGAGCGCCTCGTTTCGCCCATGCGCGTCGCCTCCTTGCTGCCGTCCGCCACGGAAACGCTGTTCGCGTTCGGCGTCGAGCCGGTCGGCGTGTCGCACAGCTGCGACCACCCGCCGGCCGCCCGCGAGCTGCCGACGCTGACGAGCACGGTTGTCGACCACGCGGACCGCTCGGCTGCCGACATCGACGAGCAGATGCGCGTGGTCGACGGCGCCGTCTACGACCTCGACGAGGAGCTGCTCGCCGCCTTGGAGCCGGACCTCCTCGTCACGCAGGCGACCTGCGACGTCTGCGCGGTCGACGCGAGCGAGGTCCGGGCGGCCGCCGAGCGGCTCGACCCCTCGCCCGACGTGCTCGCGCTGGACCCGCACTCCTTTTCGGACGCCCTCGAAGACGTTCCCCGGATCGGTGGGGCGGTTGGCGAGGAAGCGGCCGCGACCGCGCTCCGCGCCGACCTCCGCGAGCGCGTCGACGCGGTCCGCGAGCGCGCCGAGCGCGCGATCGCCGACGAGGGCCGCCCCCGGACCGCGGTCCTCGACTGGACGGAGCCGCCGATCCGGGCGGGCCACTGGGTACGCGACATGGCCGAACTCGCGGGTGGCGACCCGTCGTTCCAGCCTGACGGCCCCTCCGAGCCGGTGGCGTGGGACGACATCCGCGCGTACGACCCCGAGGCGCTCGTCGTCGCCCCCTGCGGGTTCGACCGCGAACGCGCCGTCGAGGCGGTCGACGACCTCACCGCCCGCCCCGGGTGGCGCGACCTCGCCGCCGTCGACAGCGAGCGCGTGTGCGCGATCGACGGCAACGCGCTGTTCAACCGCCCGAGCCACCGGCTGGTCGACTCGCTGGAAGCGTTGTTCGCGTGCCTTCACCCGGACCACGCGCCCGGGAGGGCGGCGGGAGACGCGGAGACCCATCGCCGCGTCGCGCGCGTCGCGCCCGAGACGCCTGTCGACGCGGACTGAGGTGGTCCCGGCTCCGGCCTCGTCGCGCCCCTTACTCCCCGCGCTCCGCCCGGGTCGAGAGTGCCGAGAGCGTCGCCGCCGCCCGCAGGTCGTCGACGGTGCAGTACCACGCGCCGCGCACCCCGCTCGCGTCGTTCTCGACCGGCGAATCGAGCGGGACCGGCTCGTCGAACTCGAAGACGACGACGACCCGCTCCTCCGAGAAGGGGTCGATCAGCGCCGCCCAGTCCTCCTCGCTCATCGGACCGGGCTCGCCGCGGGCCTGCTCGACCCGGTCGACGACGCGGGCGTAGTGGGTGATCGCGGAGACCGGCGCGGTCCGGTAGAACGCCACGTAGTCGAACGCGGCGCGGGTGCGGTCGTACGACCGCGGCGCCGGGTAGAACCCCTCGCGACAGCGCTCGAAGGTGTCCGGCCGCGTCGCGACGACGCAGACCCGCGCGTCGCCGGGGGCGTCGTCGGCCGGCGCGTCGTCGGCGAACCGGTCGAGGTCCATCGTCTCTCGGTAGCCTCCGGACGCGGATATATCCCCGCTCGGCACGTATCGGTCGCAATGGCACGTAGCGCGGCGAGCGACCGCGACGACGCCCGGTCCGACGAGGCCCGCTCGGACGACGCCCGACCCTCCGAGGAGCCGGGGGGCGCCTCCCCGCCGGCGCTCGCGGTCGAGGGCGTCTCGAAGCGATTCCGCGACGGCGAGGAGTCGGTGCTCGCGGTCGACGACGTCGGCTTGACCGTCGAGCGTGGCTCGGTCGTCGGCCTGCTCGGCCCGAACGGCGCCGGCAAGACGACTCTGATCAAGTGCGCGCTCGGGATCGTCCTCCCCGACGCCGGCTCCGTCCGGGTGTTCGGGACGGACGTGGGCGACGGCCGGCGCGCGGCGTACGCCGACGTCGACGCGATGCTCGAGGGCGCGCGCAACGACTACTGGCGGCTCACCGTCCGCGAGAACCTGCGGTACTTCGCGACGATCGCCGGCGTCGACCCGGACTCGGTGCGGGGACGGCACGACCGGCTGCTCGACCGCCTCGAACTGACCGAGAAGGCCGACACGCCCGTCCGGGAGCTCTCGCGGGGGATGAAACAGAAGGTGTCGCTGGCGAGCGTGCTCGCGGGCGGCGCCGAGCTGGTCTTTCTCGACGAGCCGACGCTCGGGCTCGACGTCGAGAGCTCGCGCACGCTCCGCCGGGAGCTCCGGCGGCTCGCCCGCGAGGAGGGGCTCACCGTCGTCCTCAGCAGCCACGACATGGACGTCGTCGAGGCCGTCTGCGACCGCGTGGTGATGATGGCGAACGGGCGGATCGTCGCCGACGACACCGTCGCGGCGCTCCGCTCCGGGACCGAGCGCGACGCCGTCCGCGTCGTCAGCGCCGACATCGACGACGCGGTCGTGGCGACCCTCGAAGAGCGCTTCGACGTCCGGGCGGTCGAGACCGACCGGGACGGGAGAGACCACGGCGGGGCCGGCTCAACCGCCGTCGAGGTCGCCGCCGCAGGCGACGAGTTATACGACCTCATGGACGCGCTCCGCGAGGCGGGCGTCACGGTGGAAGACGTCGAGACCGTCCGCCCCGACCTGGAGGACGTGTTCGTCGACCGCACCGGGACGGAGGGGGACGCGAACCCGAGGGGGCGGTCGCCGTGACGGGCGGTCCGGAGCGGTCGTCACCCGCCGCCGACCCTCCCGACCGGCCGCGCCCGGCCACCTACTACCACCTCGCGCGGGCCGTGCTCTACCGCGAGTACCTGATCTTCGTCCGGTACCCGGCGAACGCGATCGGGGGGATCGTCGTCGCGCTGTTCTTCTTCGGGGTTCTCTTTTACGGCGGGCGACTGCTGGCCGGACAGGCGCTGGCGGACTCGCTGTCGGGGATCATCGTCGGCTACTTCCTGTGGACGCTCTCGGTCGGCGCCTACTCGTCGGTGTCGAGCGACATCGGCAGCGAGGTGCAGTGGGGGACCTTAGAGCGGCACATCACCACGCCGTTCGGCTTCGCTCCGGTCGCGCTTTTAAAAGGCGTCGCGAAGGTTCTCCGGACGTTCCTCACGAGCGCGGTCGTGCTCGCCGTCATGCTGCTGCTCACCGGGACCCGGCTCAGCCTCGACCCGCTCACCGTGATCCCCGTCGCGGGGCTCGCGATCGCCTCGGTGCTCGGGCTCGGCTTCGCGGCCGGGGGCGTGACGGTGTTGTACAAGCGGATCGGCAACTGGCTGAACCTGCTGCAGTTCGGCTTCGTCGCGCTGATCTCGGCGCCCGTCCTCGACGCGCCCTGGACCCGGTTCCTCCCGCTGGCGCACGGGAGCGCGATGCTCCAGCGCGCGATGGTCGACGGCGTCCGGCTGTGGGAGTTCGAGCTCGCGGACCTCGGGCTCCTCGCCGCCGTCGCCCTCGGCTACCTCCTCGGCGGCTACGTCGTCTTCCACTACGCGACGCGGCGGGCGCGCCGGCTCGGCGTGCTCGGGGACTACTGACCTCCGCGCTCCCCGTCGGGCTCGGCGGCCAGCGCGGCGTCGCGCAGCTCCCGACAGCGGTCGCCCTCCACCGTCAGCTCCGGGACCGGCGTCGGGTCCCCGTCGGCGTCGACGGCGACGAACACGAAGTACGACTCCGTCGTCAGCTCGCGCTCCCCCGTCCGCGGCGACTCGCGGAACGCGCGGATCCGCGTGCGGAGGCTCGTCTGCCCGACCGCGTACACGTACGACTCGACGATGCAGGTGTCGCCCTGCGGCACCGGTCGCTTGAAGTCGAGCCCGTTGATCTTGGCCGTGACGCAGGTCTCGCCCGCGGCGCGCATTGCCGACATCGCGCCGATCTCGTCCATCCACTTGACGACGTTTCCCCCGTGGGCCGACGCGTAGTTGTTCGTGTGGGTCGGCTGGACCCGCTGGCGGTTCTCGATGTAGGTTTCGCTGACCGTCGGCATGCCGGATCCACGTCCCCGCCGGTGAAAGGCGCGTCGGCGGGGCGAGACGGACGCCCGTGACGGGTGTCAACCTGTCGCCGAGCGAGGCGGACGGACTTATATCGCCCCCGCCCGGATCGGAACGCATGACCGAGAACGGGCACGGGCTCGACGCCGACCTCCGAGTGCCGTCCTGCGAACGCTGTCCGGCGCTCGTCCAGTCGCGAAGCCGAATCGTCGACGGCACCGGGCCGACGGACGCCGATCTCCTGTTCGTCGGCGAGGGGCCGGGCGCGAACGAGGACGAGCAGGGAGAGCCGTTCGTCGGGCGGTCGGGGGACGTGCTCGACGAGGCGCTGCGGGACGCCGGCCTCGCGCGGGCGGACGTGCGCATCACCAACTGCGTCCGGTGCCGGCCCCCGGACAACCGCGACCCGACGACGGAGGAGCTGGCGAACTGCCGAGGGCACCTCCAAAGCGAGATCGACCGCCTGGACCCCAAGCTGATCGTGACGCTGGGGAAGGTGCCGAGCGAGCACCTGCTCGACCGCTCCGTGGCGATCACGTCGGAGTCGGGCGACGTCGTCGACGCCCGGATCGCGGGCGCGTCGCGGCGCGTGCTCCTCTCAGTTCACCCGGCGGCGACGCTGTACGACCGGAGCCAACGCGACGGCTTCTTCGAGACGATCGCTCGGGCCGGCGAGCTGAGTGGCGTCGGCGAGCGAAGCGAGGACGGCGGCGACGGGCAGTCCCGGCTCGGCGAGTACTGAGCCGTCGATCAGTCCCGACGCCGACTGTCGCCGATCCCGAGCCACTTGCCGGGATCGAACAGGTCGCGGACGGCCTCGACGAACCCCTTTCCGGAGTGTTCGCCGGGACGGAGCCGGGCGCGGATCCGCGAGGAGATCAGCTCGATGCCGAGCACGACGATGAACACCATGATCAGTCCGGCGGCGGTCTGCTGGAACTCGAACAGGTCCTGACTGTTCCGAATCATCAGCCCGAGCCCCCCGGCGCCGACGACGCCGAGCGAGATGGCGATCCGGGTGTTGATCTCGAGGATGTACAGCGTCCACGCGATGAACGACCGCGACACCTGACTGAGCATACCGAAGCTCACGGTCTGGGTGCCCGACGCGCCGGTCGACCGGATCGCCTCGATCGGGCCCTCCTCGATCTCTTCGAGGTCGTCGGTGAACAGCCGGCCGAGGTTCCCGATGCTGTCGGTCGCGATCGCGAGCACCGCCGTGACCTGCCCCGGCGGCCCGATGGGGATGTACAGGAAGATCCAGACGATCGCGGGGATGGCGCGGATGCCGCT
Source organism: Halorubrum yunnanense (assembly GCF_026586675.1). Lineage (GTDB taxonomy): Archaea > Halobacteriota > Halobacteria > Halobacteriales > Haloferacaceae > Halorubrum > Halorubrum yunnanense. The sequence continues at coordinate 33,355 of NZ_JAODIX010000030.1, read as the reverse complement.
GAGGGTACCCCGGAAGACGAAGTTGAACGGGAACGGCGTGACGCGCTCGCTCCCGAGCACGCCGAGCACGAGGGCGAACGGGAAGGCGAACACGGTCCCCATGAAGCCCAAGAGCAGCGTCACGAGGCTCGCTTTCACCAGCGACTGCCGCGATGACTGGAAGCTCTCGATGATGTGGGCGCCGCCGTCACCGAAACTCGCGGGGATCGCCCGCAACCCGGTTATTCCCTGGTCTTTGGTGTAGATGGTGAAATTCTGGAAGTCGGGTGGGAAGAAGCCGGTCGAGATGAACTCGTACATTGCCGGGAGCCGCCCGGCGACGACGTCTGGCTGGAAGCCGATGAAGCCGAGCCCCCAGTAGGTGACGCCGAGGACCGCTGCGAGCAACGCGGCCCACAGGACGTACTTGATCCGGCGGAGCCGTTCGAGGGCGTGGAACCGGTCGTCGATCGCGGAGTCGGACGGGGAGCTCACGCCCGGCCACCCCCCCCGGCGGCGTCGGCGTCGCCGGCGAAGTCACCGCCCGGCGACTCCGCGGGTACCGTCTCACCGCCCTGCGCCTCGCCGTAGTAGATCCGGTCCATCTCGTCCATCGTGAGGTCGTCGGCGTCCCCGTCGAAGATCACCTCGCCGTCGCGGATGCCGAGGAACCGGTCGCCGAACTCGCGCGCGATGTTCACCTGGTGGAGGCTGGTGACCGTGGTGAGGTCTTGCTCGGTCGCGGCCTTCTTGAGGTAACGCATCACGTCTCGGGCCGCCTTCGGGTCGAGGCTGGCGACCGGCTCGTCGGCGAGGACGACCTCCGGCTCTTGGACCAGCGCGCGGGCGATCCCGACCCGCTGCTTCTGTCCGCCGCTCATCGACTCGGCGCGCTGACCGGCCTCGTCGAGGAGGCCGACCGTCTGGAGGGCTTCGAGAGCGGTTCTCTTGTCCGGTTCGGCGTGCATCCCGAGAGCGCTCCGGAGGAGCCCGTTCCGGGAGAGCGCCCCCGACAGCGCGTTGCCGAACGCGGTCTTGCTCTCGATGAGGTAGTGCTCTTGGAACACCATCCCGACCCCGCTGCGGTTTCCTTCGAGCTCCTCGCCGTCGATGCGCACGGACCCCTCGGTCGGTTCGGTGAGCCCGTTCAGCACCCGAAGCATCGTCGACTTGCCGGCGCCGGAGGGCCCGAGCAGGATGACGAACTCCCCCTCATCGATGGTGAAGGATACGTCGTCGAGGGCCACGGTGTCCTCGTCGTATATTTTGGTGACGTTTTCGAATTCGATCGTTGGCATGAGGTGTGACTTTGTGCGAGAACGGACCGATCGTGTGAAAAGCGATCCGGAGTTGGGGTCGGGGACGAAACCTTACTGGTTGAAGATATCCGTTCCGACGCCGAGTTCGTCGGCGACGTCGATAACGGACTGGTAGTCCTCCTGGCTCGCCTCGCGGACGCGGCTGAACCAGAGGTCGTCTTCGGTGTCGGCCTCGCCGTCGGCACCGTCGTAGATGCTGTCGGGACCCTCCAGGAACGCGTCCTGGATGGCGGTCTTCACGCCGTCGTCCAGCTCGGGCGAAACCACGATCGGGGCGCGTGGAAGCCCCTCGTCCTCGTGCAGGGTCGTCGCGACCTCCTGCCACTCCTCCGGCGCGGGACCGGTGCCGGTGTCGCGGACGAACCCGCCCATCGCGGCCGCGTCGACCTGTCCCTGTTCGAGGAGGGTGTACGAACCGACGTGGCCGCCGGCGAACCGGGCGTCGAACTCGGCCTGCGAGCCGTTGCCCTCGGGGAGATTTCCGACGTCGAGGCCGCCCTGGTTCGACACGCTGTACAGCGGGTACAGCGCGCCGCTGGTCGATAGCCGGTCGGAGAAGGCGACGGTCTTGCCGGAGAGGTCCGACAGCTCGGTGATGTCGCTGTCGTTCGGCGTCGCGATGATGCTCTTGTATTCCCAGCCCCCGTAGCCGTACCGCTGGAGGATGATCTCAGCGTTGTCGGTCATCACGCCGAGCCCGGCCGCGAACGGTCCGGTCTCGGCGATATCGGTCGTCCCCTGTCCGAGCGACTGGATGACCGCGCTGTAGTTGCTACCGACGTTCCCCTCGACGTTGAGGTCTTCGGGTACGTCGTGATTCTCTCGGAGGTAGCTCCCGACGTGATCGAGGAGCGGGGAGTACTGCACCTCGAGGTCCTCTTGGGGCACCGACGGCGAGATGCCGAAATCGACGGTCCCGTCCCCGCCGAAGGTCATCTCGGGTTCGCTCTCCGAGTCGGAGCCGTCGGAGCCGTCGGAGCCGTCGGAGCCGTCGGACCCGTCGCCGCCGCTACACCCTGCGAGTCCAGCGATACTTGCCGCGCCCGCGACCTTGAGGAAGTTGCGTCGTTTCGCCATGAGAAGTACGTGTGAGAATCCGCCTAAACTCTCAAAAGTTTTGCTATTTAAGTATATAGACGGATACGTACCGCTATGTAACAGAGGCCGGATAGAAACTGACTTCCACGCAGATGATCAAGCGACCATATGGATAAATTAGCAACGGACCGGGAGGTGTCCGTCGCGCTCGTGGACTACGGGCTCGGGAACCTCCGGTCGGCGACCCGCGGGTTGGAGCGCGCGGGCGCGTCGGTCGAGATCACCGACGACCCCGAGGCGTTCGCGGCCGCCGACGGCGTTGTCCTCCCCGGCGTCGGCGCGTTCCGCGAGGGAATGGAGAACGCCGGCCCGCTGCGCGAGGCCCTGACCGACCACGCCGAGGCGGGCCGCCCCCTCTTCGGCATCTGTCTCGGGATGCAGATGCTCCTCACCTCCAGCGAGGAGGCTGACCACGAGGGCGAAGGCGAGGTGACCGGCCTCGATCTGGTCCCCGGCACCAACGTCCGGTTCGACGTCGACCGCAAGGTCCCGCACATGGGCTGGAACGAGCTGGAGATCGAGCGCGATCACCCGATCGTCGAGGGCGTGGGAGGGGAGTACGCCTACTTCGTCCACTCGTACTACGCCGAGCCCGGCGACCCGGACGCGGTCGTCGCCACCGCCGACTACGGCGTCGACTTCCCGGCCGTCGTCGCCAACGACGCGGGCAACGTGTTCGGCACGCAGTTCCACCCCGAGAAGAGCGGCGAGACGGGGCTACGGATTCTGCGGAACTTCGTCGACTACTGCGCGGAGCGGTAGAGTCCGGAGATGGCCGACGACAGCCCCTCGATCCGGATCGGCGTCGACGTCGGCGGCACGTTCACGGACGCCGCGCTCCTCGTCGACGACGAACTCACCACGGCGAAGGTCCCGACGACGACGCCGCAACACGCCGGCGTCCTCGACGGGATCCGCGAGGCCTGCGACGCGGCCGGTATCGACCCGACCGACGTCGACGCCTTCGCGCACGCGACCACCGCCTCGGTCAACGCCCTCCTCGAGCGCGACGGCGCCCGAACCGCGCTCGTGACGACCGCGGGCTTTCGCGACGTCCTGGAGATCGGCCGCCAGACGCGGCCCTCGCTGTACGATCTGAGCGCCGAGAAGACGCCCCCGCTCGTCCCTCGACGGCGACGGTTCGAGGTCGACGAGCGCGCGACGACCGACGGGATCGAGCAGCCGGTCGACCCCGAGTCGGTCCGCGAACTCGCCGACGAGGTCGCCGCGAGCGACGCCGAGAGCGTCGCCGTCTCGCTGCTGCACGCGTACGCGCACCCGGAGAACGAGGCCGCGGTCGCGAGCCTCCTCCGCGAGGAGCTGAACGTCCCCGTCTCCGCCTCTCACGACGTCCTCCCCGAGTTCCGCGAGTTCGAGCGCACCGCGACGACCGTCGCGGACGCCTACCTGACCCCGGAGCTCGACGACTACCTCGGCCGCGTCATCACCGGTGCGCGCGATCTCGGGCTCCCGGCGCCGCGGGTGATGCGCTCGAACGGCGGGGTCGCCGACGCGGCGACGGTCCGCGAGAGCGCGGTCACAACGGTCCTCTCCGGGCCGGCGGCGGGCGTCGTCGGCGCGGCCGCGGTCGCGGGCGGGGAGACGCTCGGGGGAGCTCACGGTTCCGCCGGAGACGGCGAGGGCGACCCCGACCGCGCCGCCCCCGCCGCCGTCGCCTTCGACATGGGCGGCACATCCAGCGACGTGAGCCTCGTGCGCGACGGCCGCATCGAGCGCACCGCGGAGACGACGGTCGCGGACGTCCCGCTCCGCACGCCGACGGTCGACGTCGAGACCGTTGGGGCGGGCGGCGGGTCGATCGCGTGGACCGACGCCGGCGGCGCGCTCCGCGTCGGGCCGGAATCCGCCGGCGCCGAGCCCGGCCCGGCCTGCTACGGGAGGGGCGGCGACGAGCCGACCGTCACCGACGCGGACGTGCTCCTGGGGTACATCGGCCCGGACGCGGCGCTCGGGGGCGACCTCTCGCTGGACGTCGACGCCGCCCGCGAGGCGCTCGCTCGGCTCGCCGACGAGGCCGACATTGAAGCGGCAGGCCCCCTCGACGCCGCCACCGCCGCCGCCCGTGGCGTCCACCGCGTCGCCAACGCGGCGATGGCCCGGGCGATCCGGTCGGTCACCGTCGAGCGCGGCCGCGACCCGCGCGAGTTCGACCTCGTCGCCTTCGGCGGCGCGGGGCCGATGCACGCCGCCGCGCTCGCCGACCGCCTCGGGGTGGGCCGCGTGCTCGTCCCCGGCCCGGCCGGCGTGCTGTCGGCGTACGGGCTGCTCGCGGCCGACGAGACCCACGACGCGGCCCGTACTGTCCGCCTCCGGCTCGCCGACGCGAGCGCCGCCGATCTCGGTGACGCCTTCGCCGAGCTGACCGACCGGGTCCTCGACGACGTCTCCGACCCCGAGACGGCCCGCGTTGACCGCGCTGCCGACTGCCGGTACGCCGGGCAGAGCTTCGAGCTGACCGTCGACGCCGGGGGAAGCGAGGGCGGGGAGACCGACGCCAGCGACCCGGTCGCTCCCGACGCCCTCGCCGAGCGCTTCGCCGCGGCCCACGAGCACGCCTACGGCTACCGCCTCGACGCCGACGTCGAGGCCGTCACGGTCCGGGTCACCGCCACCGTCGACGTCGAGGCGCCGACCGTCGCCCGGACGGGGGGCGCGGACGCGGAACGCGGGTCGCGCGAGGCCGTCTTCCCCGACGTCGGGCGCGTCACGGCGAGCGTGTACGACCGCGACGCGTTGGGGGCGGGCGCGACCCTCGACGGCCCGGCGGTGCTCGCGGGGGCCGAGAGCACGACCGCGGTCCCCCCGGCATGGAGCGGCCGCGTCCGGCGGGACGGGACGGCGGTGCTGGAACGGGACGCCGCCGGGCAGGGGGGTGACGAGCGATGACCGGTGAGGACGGCGAGACGGACGCCCCGAGAGCCGACCTCGACCCCGTGACGCTGGAGGTCCTCCGCAACCAGCTGGAGGGCGTCGCCGAGGAGATGGGGACGGTGCTGATCCGCGGCGCCTACTCGCCGAACATCACGGAGCGGCAGGACTGCTCGACCGCCCTCTTCGACGCCGACGGCCGGATGGTCGCGCAGGCGGAGCACATCCCGGTCCACCTCGGCGCGATGCCGGAGGCGGTCGCGGCCGTGCGGGAGCGCGACCCCAAGCCCGGCGACGTCTTCGCCCTCAACGACCCGTTCACGGGCGGGACGCACCTCCCGGACGTGACGCTCGTCTCGTCGCTGGCGCTCGACGGCGACGTGATCGGCTTCGCGGTCTCGCGCGCGCACCACGCCGACGTCGGCGGGATGGCGCCCGGGAGCATGCCGGCCGGCGCCCGCGAGATCCAGCAGGAGGGGCTCCGGATCCCGCCGCTCCGGCTCGTCGACGGCGGCGAGCGCGTCGAGGACGTCCTCGACCTGATCCTCGCGAACGTCCGGACGCCGGCGGAGCGGCGCGCCGACCTGGAGGCCCAGCTCGCGGCCAACGAGCGCGCCGGCGACCGGCTCCGCGACTTGGCCGACGAACACGGCCGCGACCGGCTCGAACGCGCCTCCGACGCCGTGATCGGCTACTCCCGCGAGCGGATGACCGCGGCCGTCGCCGAGCTGCCCGACGGGACCTACGAGGCCGCCGACGTCATGGAGGGCGACGGCGTCACCGACGCCGACCTCCCGATCCGGGCGGCGGTGACGGTCGACGGCGATCGGCTCGCGGTCGACTTCGCGGGCAGCGCCCCGCAGGTCGACGGGAACTGCAACGCCCCCCTCGCGGTCGCGAAGAGCGCGGTCTACTTCGTCGTGCGCTGCGTCACCGACCCGTCGATTCCGCCGAACCACGGCTGCTACGAGCCGGTGTCGGTGTCCGCGCCGGACGGGTCGATCCTCAACCCGAGCCCCCCTGCGGCGGTCGTCGGCGGGAACGTCGAGACGAGCCAGCGCGTCACCGACGTCGTGTTCGCGGCGCTCGGCGAGGCGGCCCCGGAGCGGGTGACCGCGGGAAGCCAGGGGACGATGAACAACCTCACGATCGGAAGCCGCGGCGGGGGCGGTGGTCGCGAGGGCGACGCCGCCGAGTCGTTCACCTACTACGAGACGATCGGCGGCGGCTTCGGCGCCCGTCCGGGCGCCGATGGGATGGACGGCGTCCAAGTCGGGACGACCAACACCCTCAACACGCCGGTCGAGGCGCTCGAGGCGGCGTACCCGCTCCGCGTGGAGCGCTACGCCTTCCGGCCGAACAGCGGGGGCGACGGGCGCCACCGGGGCGGGCTCGGGCTGGTGCGGAGCGTCCGGGTCGAGACTCCGGCGACCGTCTCGCTGCTGACCGAGCGCCGACGCCACGCCCCCGCCGGCATCGAGAGCGGCGAGTCGGGGGCCACCGGCGAGAATCTGATCGACGGCGACCCCGTTCCGGCGAAGACGACCGTCGACGTGGGGCCGGGGACGACGGTCACGGTTCGGACGCCGGGCGGGGGCGGCTACGGCGGCCCGAGCGAGCGTGACCCGGCGGCGCGGGAGCGGGACCGCGCGGACGGGAAGGTGACGGGCGAGTCCGAGGAGTGAGACGCTCCCGCCCTACAACTCGTCGTACGGCCCGGGCTTCGTGGCGGTGAGACGGTCGACCTGCTCGTCAGAGAGGTCGATCGACGCGGCTGCGAGGTTCTCCGCGAGCTGGTCGACGGTGCGCGCGCCGACGATGGGCGCGGTGACGCCGTCGCGGTGAGCGAGCCACGCGAGCACGGTCTGGGCGGGCGAGGCGTCGAGCTCGTCGAGTTCGGGCGTCATCTCCCTGAGCGTTGTCGCGGTCGCCGCAAAAACGTACAGCAAGCGGAATTGACATCCTCCCCGCGCTGAAGCGCGAGGATTCCCACGGCACTGCACCGCTGGGTTGGGATGTTTACGGTTTGTAGCGACCTTAGAAGGCGGCTACTGGCTGTGCCAACCAGCCGTTACTCCTATCCCGGCATGGGATTCAGAGATACTTTTGCTGACTACACTCCGAGTTCCACAGCAAAAAGGGGTGCTTTCTGTGTGGAATCGGGGAATCCCGATATTGTCCGATTAAACGGGCGGGCAGGCCGCCTCGGCTAACTGGTAGTACAACAATGGATTAGTTAAAACATCCGACCGGGGCGGTGGTCGTGGTTGATGTAGAATACTGTCGGATTCATCCCCGCGCTAAAGCACGGGGCTTTCTCCTTGATTCTCCGTAACGCGTGAACCCACACCAAGCGCCGAGGCGCTTCGGGACCCGTCTACTCCTCGTCGGCCGCCCCCACCACGAGCGCGCGAAGGTCGTTAACGTTCGTCCCGGTCGGCCCGGTGCGAAGCAGCGCGCCCGCCTCGTCGAGTAGGGGGTAGACGTCGTGCCGGTCGAGGGCGTCGCGGGCGGCGTCGGGGTCCAGTGTCGTCGCGTCCGCGATCCCGCCCGCGGCGTCCGTGGGACCGTCGATCCCGTCCGTGTCGGCGCTCGCGACGACGATACTGGCGGCCCTTTCGTCGTCGCCGGCCCCGCCAAGGGGCCCCTCCGCCAGCGCGAGCCCGGCGCTCGCCGCGAACTCCGCGTTCGGCCCCCCGGTCCCGTCCGCGTCGCCGAGCGTCACGGTCGTCTCCCCGCCCGAGAGCAACACGGCGGGCGGCTCGGCGGGCGACCCCCGAACCGCGCACTCCTCGGCGATCGCGGCGTGAGTGGCTCCGGCGTCCTCGGCCTCCCCTCGGACCCCGGCGGCGAGCACCAGCGGCTCGTACCCTCGCTCGGCGGCGGCGTCCGCAGCGGCGTTGAGCGCGGTCCGTCCGTTGCCGACGACGAACGCGCGCCCGCGGTCGAACGCCGGGTCGCCCGCGGTCGGCGTCTCCTCGCGCTCGCCCGCGTCACCCGCCCGGAGCCGCTCACGCACGGAGTCGGGAACGCCGAGGTCGTAGCGGTCCAGCACCGCCAGCGCGTCCGCGTACGTCGAGGGGTCGGGGACGGTCGGCCCGCTCGCGATCGCGTCGAGCGGGTCGCCGATCACGTCGCTGACCGCGAGCGTGACGACGGTCGCGGGCGCGGTTACCCGCGCGAGCCGGCCGCCCTTCACCGCCGAGCAGTGTTTGCGGACCGCGTTGATTTCGTCGATCGACGCGCCGCAGGCGAGCAGCGCCTCGGTCAGCTCGCGGAGGTCGCCCGGGGAGATCGGCTCGGCCGGCGCCGCGAGGAGCGCGCTCCCGCCACCGGTGATCGCGGCGAGTACGAGGTCGTCCGAGCCGGCGCGCTCGGCGAGGTCGAGGACGCGCCGCGCGCCCTCGACGCCGCGGTCGCTCGGGACCGGGTGGTCGCCGGGAAGGACCTCCACTCCCGCCGGCGACGGTCGGGTCTCCGGGTCCTCGGTGACGACGACGCCCGCGGCGATCTCGCGGCCGCCACTCTCGAGGACCTCGGCGAGCGCGGCGGCCACCTCGGCCGACGCCTTGCCGGCCCCGAGCAAGAGCACGCGGTCGTAGTCCGCGAGGTCGTAGCCGGCGACCGCGTCGTCGCTTCCGTCTCCCGCCGCGGTCCCCGCGCCCTCGACTCGAAGGGTCCCGTCGCGCACGGTGACGGCGCTCTCGATCAGTCGGTCCGGGCGCGCGGCCGCGACCCCGGCCGCGAGGCAGTCGAGGGCGACGCCGTGGGCCGGCGTCCGAACGAGGCGGTCGCGGTCGCGAAACGCCACGCCGGGCGCGGGGTCGTCGTCTCGGTCGGGGTCGCCGTCCGGCGCGGAGTCGTCGGTCATGCGAAGAGCGTCGAACGCGGCCGACATATACCCGGCGCGGCCGGAGCCCCTACTCCTCCCCGACCGCCTCGCGGTGCGCGCTCGCCGCGACGGCGGCGAGCCGGAGCGGCTCGGGCCGACGGAACCCCTCCCGGACCAGCCCGCGGACGGCGGCGGCCGCGCGGTCGTCGTCGATCCCGACCGCGCGGACGAAGAGGGGCCGGGATCCGTCGTCGCCGGCGCGCTCGACGCGGACTCGGGGCGGGAGCGAGCGGTAGATGTCGAGCCGTCGCTCCAGCGCGTCGCCGTCGAACGCCTCCCGGAGCGCGGGTCCGAGCCCGGGGCTGGGCTCGTAGCTCACGGCGTAGACGGGTCGGTCGAGGGCCTCGTGGACCCGGCGGAGGTCGAGGAGATTGAACCACGCCGGGGCGACGCCGGCGCAGGCGACGTGGCGGACGTCCTCGCGGCCGAGCGCGTCGGAGAGAGCGATCGCGGCCTCGGTGGCGTCGGTGCCGCCGACGGCGCAGCGCTCGAAGGCGAGCCCGTCGAGGGTCCCGTCGGCCCTGACGACGGCGCCGGCTACGCGGCTGACTCGGTCTCCGTCGGAGAAAGCGATCCCGAGCGTGCGGCTCGGCGCCGCCACTCGGTCAGTTCTCCTCGGACTTGATATCCTGGAGCCGGTCGAGGAGCTCGTCGTTGGAGGCGCCGGGCTCGTAGTCGACGGAGCCCTCGTGTACCTCCTCGGCCGCTCGGACTCCGTCCTCGTCGTCGAAATCCGCGTCCAGGTCTTGGTTCTCCTGTTCGGATTCGTCGTAGCTTCCGAAGCCCATATGTATATCTTACTAATGGAGCACGGGTAATAAATCCCCGCCTGTGATCGGACCGCGGGAACCGTAGGCCGTGCGTACCGCGTCAGCGAGGGGGAATCGTCCCGCATCACCGCGGAGGCCCGTTCCGCATCACCGCGGAGGCCCGTTCCGCGTCACCGCGGAGGACCGTTCCGCGTCATCGCGGAGGACCGTTCCGCACCGCCGCGGCGTACACGTTTTTTACGCGGCAACGTCCTCGTGGCGGTATGGAGCCGATCACCGTCACCGCCGACGCGGAGGAGTTCACCTGCAACGCGTACCTCGTGCCCGGCGAGGCCACGGCCCTCGTCGACGCCGGGACGATGCCGGGCGTCGACGACGTCATCGCCGACGCGCTCGACGACGCCGGCGTCGAGGGGCTGGACCGAGTCGTGGTGACTCACCAGCACTACGACCACGTCGAGGAACTCGACGCGGTAGTCGACCGTTTCGACCCGCGGGTGCTCGCGCACGCGGACCACCCGCACCGCGACGTGGCGCTCCAGGGCGGCGACGAGGTCCTCGTCGGCGACGAGCCCTGTGAGGTCGTCGAGACGCCCGGACACGCCGACGACCACGTCTCGCTCGTGGGCGACGAGCGGCTCTACTCCGGCGACGTGGTCGTCTACAACGACGGCGCGTTCGACGACGGCTCCTTCGGCCGCACCGACATGGCGGGCCAGTCGCGCGAGACGCTGGTCGAGAGCCTCCACGCGATCCTCGACCGCCTGCCGGAGACCGTTGAGGCGATGTATGCCGGTCACGGCGACGTCTACCGCGCGAGCGACGGTCCCGACACGGTCCGCGAGGTCATTGAGCGCGCGACCGAGCGCGCCGAGCGACGCGAGCCGAAGTACCCGGACGAGTAGCGGGCAAACCGCGCGAGCGACACCGCGGCTATTTATAACGGAACGCGTGACGGCGCGCGCCTCCGAGTGGCCGACAGGCCACGAGGAGCGCGTGCGAGGGAGCCCGCGGTCGCCGCTCGCCGCCGCGGCGAGGCTGGGGAGGGGTGAGGCTGCGGTTGTGGTGCTGTGCGGCCGGGTGGGACTCAAAGGGGCAGCCGCGAGGGCGAAGCACGGCGACGCAAGCACCACAGCGAAGGAGCGGTAGCGACTGAGCGAGGAGCGCAGCGAGTCGCGCGAGTCTTCGCGGCTGGGGGTTTGGAGGTGTTCTCCGGCGACCCGGAGTCAACTGTTTATAAGCGAGCGGCTGGGACTTTGGAGGTGTTCTCCGGCGACCCGGAGTCAACTGTTTATAAGCGAGCAACTGGGGATTCCGACTCGCGCCCTCCGTTGTCAATCAGTTATAAATTCGCGACCGAACCGCCGTCTCGATCCAGGCACCGATCTAGTCCCAGAACGACTGCGTCCGCGCGTACTCGCGCTCCTGTCGGAGCACGTCGCGGTAGAACTCGTCTTCGTCCTCGCGCAGCTTGTTGATGATCCGCGCGGCGTTGTGCGGCCCCACCCCACGCGCCGCCAGCGCGATCACGGCCCGCTTCCCGTGCGTCTGGACGAGGCTCGCGGCCCGGTGGGCGCGCTCGGTCCGCCGCTCCTGCTCGTCGTCCTTCTCGTTGGCTCGGACCGCCGCGACCGTCTCGTCGTCCCACGGGTTCAGCGCGGCGACGCGGGTCGAGCCACAGTCGGGACACTCCGGCTGGTCGGCCACGCGCCGGACCTTCGTCGTGCGCCTCCAGTCGGCGCAGTGGAGACAGAAGAGGATGACCCGGTCGTTCCGAATGCGCTCGCGGATCGTCTCGATCACGTCGGCGTCGGCGTTCTCGGGGACGAGGAACTCGGTCCCCGCGGAGCGCCCGGCGGTCCCCAACGGCGTCCGCTCGCGGGCGATCGCCAGCGCCAGCGACCCGTCCTGTGCGTCTTCCAGCACCGCGGCCGTCTCCGCGACCGCGAGGTCGGCGTGGAACACCTCGCGGAGCGCCTCGTCGTAGACGGGCGTCCCCTCCAGCGCCGCGAGCAGGCGGTCGCCGCCGAACCGGCCCTTCCCCTCGCGGTAGCGCTTGACGGCGCCGAACTTCGCGGCGACTTGGGCGAGGGTGAACTTGAGCGCGTCGGAATTTTTCAGGGCGAGTTCGAGGTACGCCTCCAGCCGGTCCGGGTCGGTCGTCTCCAGCACCTCGCGGAAGGTACCGGGGTCGACGCCGTGGGGGACCTCGAACTCGATCCGGTACGGGTCGACGTCCATCCCGACCGACGAGCCGGCGCGCTGGCCCACGAGCGCGGCGAGGAGGCGCGCGAGCGTCTCGTTGACCTCGTGGCCGAAGGCGGCGTTGACCGCGACGGTGCGGGCGCTCCCCTCGATCACGATCCGGCGGTCCGTCGGGACCGGGTGGCCGGCGTCGACGTGGTCGACGACCGGCCCCAGCGCGGCCGCGATCGTCGCCTCGTCGGCCGGGTACCGGTCCGCGAGGTCGCCAGCGACCGCCTCGGGCGTCGACCCCGCCTCGAGCGCCTCCGCGGCCTCGCCCCGAATTCGACCGACCTCCTCGGCGACGGGCTTCGGGACCGGGATCTCCTCGCCGATCCACGAGGGCACCTCGCCCGCGGGGTCGGCGATCGGCGTGACGTTCACGCGCTCCTCCTCCTCGTCGACCTCGGTGATGCGCCACATCTCGCCGCGCTGGATGAACGTCTCGCCCGGCCCGGCGAAGTTGACGACGAACCGCTCGTCGAGGGTCCCAATCCCCCGTCGCGAGGACATGTCGTACACCTCGTAGGTGGACTCGTCGGGGATCATCGAGAGGTTCGCGTAGAAGTACTGCCACGTGCCGCCCGACTTCTCGAGGGTGTCCGACGCCTCGTCGAGCCACAGCAGGCGGTTGCCGTCGAGCTCGCGGACGATCTCCTGGAACGTCTCTTCGGCGAGGTCCCGGAACGGGTAAGCGCTCGTGACGACCGCGTACGCCTCTCTGGCGTGGACCTCCCCCTCGTCCATCACGATCCCGACGATCTGGTTCGCGACCGTGTCGAGGCTGCCGTGGTGGATGTTCGCCGGCTCAACGAGCTCGTCGCCCGCGCGCCGGGCGATCGCGAGCGCTTCGAGCGTGTCGTCGCCGCCCTGCGTCACGACGGTCCCCTCCGAGACCAGGTCGCGGCGGTGCCCCGCGCGCCCGACGCGCTGGAGCAGGCGGGCGACCTCGCGCGGGCTCCCGTACTGGACCACGTGGTCGACGCGCCCCACGTCGATGCCGAGCTCCATCGAGGAGGTGCAGACGAGCCCGTCCAGCCCGCCCGACTTGAACCGGTCTTCCACGTCGATCCGGACGTCCTTCGAGAGCGAGCCGTGATGGACCTCGATCTCCGTGGGGTCGTCGATATCTCCGGTACCCGCCTCCCGCTCCGCGAGCGTCTTGAACCGCGAGCCGAGCGCCTCCGCGGTCTGTCGCGTGTTGACGAAGATCAGGGTCGACTCGTGGGTCGCGACGAGCTCCCGGATCGTCCGGACGTGGCTCGCGGTCGTCTCGTCGACCGCCAGCTCGCCGGCGAGGGTCGCGTCGCGGTCGGTAATCGGCGGGTCGAGGACCCGCACGTCGGTCCGCGTCCCGGCCGCGACCTCGACGATCTCGAACCGGCGGTCGCCCTCGCGGTCCGGGTCGCGCTTCCCCGACCCGACGAGGAACCTCCCGACCTCCTCGGGGGTGCCCACCGTCGCCGAGAGCCCGATCCGCTGGAAGGGGCCGGCCACGCGCCGGAGGCGTTCGAGCCCGACCGTCAGCTGGGCGCCGCGCTTCGCCGAGGCGAGCTCGTGGACCTCGTCGATCACGACGTGCGCGACGTCTCCGAGGCCGACCCGCATCTTCGAGCCCGTCAGGATCGCCTGGAGGCTCTCTGGCGTCGTGATCAGCACGTCCGGGGGGTCGTCGGCCTGCTTGCTCCGCTCGTACTGTGTGGTGTCGCCGTGGCGCACCGCGACCTCCACGCCGAGCCGGTCGCCCCACCACTCCAGCCGGTCCATCATGTCCCGGTTGAGCGCGCGGAGCGGGGTGATGTAGAGCGCGGAGATCCCCTCGCGCGGCTGGTCGCCGGGCGAGTCGCGGGCCTCGACGATCGCGTCGAAGACGGGGAGCATCGCGGTCTCCGTCTTCCCGGTCCCCGTCGGCGCGAGGACGAGCGCGTTCCGCCCGTCGGCGAGCGGCGGGATCGCCTCGCGCTGGGGCTCCGTCGGCGTCGAGAAGCCCTGCTCGGAGAGCGCCTCGCGGACCGCGTCCCCGAGGTGCGCGAACGCGTCCATGCCCGACGGTTCCGCCATTCTCTGATCGCCGGACGTTAGTCGCTCAGCCGATTAAGACCGTCGCTGCGCGAGGTCCGTACGAGCGGTCGCCCCGCCTGCGACGGGCTCTTTCGGTCACTCGGCGAGCGGGAGGTCGACGACGAAGACGCTGCCCGTCGGCTCGTTGTCCTCGACCCACACGTCGCCGTCGTACCTGTCGACGAGCGTCTTGACGAGGTACAGCCCGACGCCGGTGCTGCCGCTCTCGAGGCCCTTCTCGCCCTCTTGGAAGATGTCTTCCTTGTGGTCGTCCGCGATCCCGGGCCCGTTGTCGGCGATCGACACGCGCGCGGTTCCGTCCGACACGCGCGCCGACACCGCGATCTCGGCCACGTCCTTGTCGTTGTGGCTGACCGCGTTCGTCAGCAGGTTCCGGAACACCGCCTCCAACAGCTCGTCGGCCAGCACCGTCACGTCGGGGACCGATCCGTCGACGGAGACCCTCACGCGGTCCTGATCCGAGCGGGTCTTCGCTATCTGGTCGGTGAGCGCGGTCCGGAGGCTCATCGGAGACCGCTCGACGCCGACCTGTAACAACACGTCGGTGACGTCTTTGGCCGTCTCCGTGATCTCGGCCGCCTGTTTCGCCGCCTCGATGACCGTCCGCGCGTACATCCGGCTCTGATCGTCGGGGAGCGACTCTTCGAGCAGTTCGGTGTACGACTCCACGACCATCAGCTGGTTCCGAATGTCGTGGCGAACGACCTGATTGAGTAGGGTGAGCCTGTCCCGCTGCTCCTCGAGCGTCCGCTCGTACTCCTTGAGGTCGGTCACGTCCCGGGCGTATCCCAGAACGGCGTCCTCTCCCGTCTCCGGCACTTCGTAGGGGATCTTCGTCGTCTGGAGCACGCGGGTCTCGCCGGCGGCGGTCGTCAGTGTCTCCTCGGCGATCGTCCTCGGCTCGCCGGAGTCGATCACCGCCAGGTCGTCCTGCCGGAACGCCGCGGAGTCGTCGGCGTCCGGGATGATCTCCGACTCGGACTTCCCTTCCACCTCCGCGGGCGTCTTCCCGTACGCCTCCGCGGTCGCCTCGTTGGCCAGGAGGTACTCGCCGTCGCGGTCCTTCACGAACACGAGGTCCGGGACGAGATCGATGATCTTCCGAAGCTCCTCGCGGGTCGCTTTGAGCGCCATCTCGTACTCCTTTCGCGACGTAATTTCCGAGATGACCCCGACCATCCGCCGCGACCCGTCGTCGCCCTCGGTGAGCTCGGCGCGGCCCTCCGCCCACAGCAGTCTGTCGTCTGCAGTCCGTATCCGGTACTCGGTCTTGAACGGCTCGCCCGTCGCCATCGTCTCTTCGAGCGCTCGCTCCAGTTCCGGGAGGTCGTCGGGGTGGATGTACCCGGCGAACGCGTCGTACGTCCCCTCGAAGCTCCCCGGTTCGACGCCGAACAGCCGTTCCGTCGACTCGGTCCACGTGACCTCGTCGGTCTCGATGTCCCACTCCCAGACCCCGGTTTCCGTCCCCTCGAGCGCGACGGTGAGCCGTTGTTTCGTTTCTTTGATCGTCTGTTCTCGCTCTTTCTGTTCGGTGATGTCCGTCGAGACGCCGCAGACGGCCACGATCTCTCCCTCGTCGTCGTACACGGGGGACTTCCGAGTGAGGCGGACGCTCTCGCCGGCGGGCGTCGGGACCGTCTCCTCGATCTCGATCCGTTCTCCGCTCTCGACGACCCGCCGGTCGTCCGACCGAGCCTGTCTCGCGGTCTCCTCCGGGAAGAGG
>NZ_JAODIX010000030.1:0-17280 GCF_026586675.1 Halorubrum yunnanense | reverse complement strand
CGTCGGCGTCTTTGAGAAACACCGCCGCCGACATCGTCTCCAACACGGTCTGGAACCGGCGGTACGTGCGCCGGTGTTCCCGCTCCTGTTCTTTCTGTTCGGTGATGTCCCGAGCGACCCCGACGATCCGCGTCGTCGTGCCATCCTCCGTGATCGGGGTCAGCTTCGTCTGCCAGTGACTCGCGCCGGCCGGGAACTCCAAACGCTCCTCGTACTCGATCGGCTCTCCCCGTTCGGCGCATCGGCGGTAGTTCGCCTCGACTGCGGCCCCCTGCTCCTCGCCGAGGAGCTCTCGCGGCGTCTGCCCCCGCATCGTCTCCTCGGAGAACCCCGTCTGTTCCCGGTGCGCGGTGTTGTTCTCTCGGAACGTGAACTCGTAGCCGTGGTCCGTCTCCGCGACGTCGACGAGGAACACGGCGTCCTCCATCTCACGGACCATCGCCTCGTACACGCCGTCCCCTCCGCGACCGACCGTCCCGGACCCGCCACCGCCGCCGTCAGACCGTGAATTTTCGTCCATTACTACTCTTACTAAAAAACACGTCGGTTCCGCTGATAATACTGTGGATGTCAGCGGGCGAAACGGATCGCGCCCCCCTCGGGAGTCAGACCGGCGCGCCGCCGCCCCTACGTCACCCCGCCCTCACCGGTCGCGTACTCCTCGTGGATCCCCGACTCGAGGACCGTCTCGATCTCGTCCACGACCGCTAACACGTCTGCGAACGAGGTGTATGGGGCGGCTGGACACACCCGAACCACGTTCGGCGGCCGGAAGTCGACGACCACGCCGCGGTCGGTGAGCGCCTTGCTCAGCCGCTCCGCCTCGGGGTGTTCGAGCGCGACGTGGCCGCCCCGGGCCCGGTGTTCGCGCGGGGTTCCCACCGCGACGTCGGGGAGCCGCTCGTCGACGAGTGCGATCAGGAGGTCAGTGAGCGCGAGCGACTTCTCTCGTAGTCGGTCGATTCCGGCCTCCCGCAGGAGCTCGACCGAGCCCTCGAGGGGCGCGGCCGACAGCAAGGGCGGCGTCCCGATCTGCCACGCGCCGGCCGAGTCGGCGGAGGTGTACGTCATGTTCATCTCGAACTGCGTCGCCTTCTCGTGGCCCCACCACCCCGCCAGCGCGGGCGTGAGCCCGTGGTGCCGCTCCGCGACGAACAGCGCGCCGATCGAGCCCGGACCGGCGTTGAGGTACTTATACGTGCACCACACCGCGAAGTCGACGCCGGCCGCGCCGAACGCGTGCGGGACCGCACCCGCCGAGTGGGCCGCGTCGAAGCCGGCGTACGCGCCCGCCCCGTGGGCGGCCTCAGTAATCCGCCCGACGTCGAACAGCTGGCCGGAGCGGTACAGCGCGGTCGGCATGAAGACGACCCCCACGTCGTCGTGCGCGTCGAGCGCGGCCTCGATATCCCGGGGATCGATCGTCCGCCCGTCCCGGCTCTCGACGACCCGGAGCTTCTCGTCCGGGTCGATCCCGCGCTGGCGGAGCTGCGCCCGGATCGCGTAGTGGTCGGAGGGGAAGTCGAGCGCGTTCACGAGGACGGCGGGGTCGGCCTCGGGGTTCCCGTCCGGCGCCCACGTCCCGTCCGCCGCCGCGACCCCCTCTCGCTCCGGCCCGTTCCCCGCGAGCAGCTCGTCGAGGAAGGTGCCGACGAGCGCGTGGATGTTCACCGTGATCGAGTTGCCGACGACGACCTCCGAGGGATCGGCCCCGACGAGGGGTGCGAGCGCGTCGCCGAGGCGCTCGCCGACGGAGAACCAGGGTGGGTCGGCGTCGGTCCAGCCCGAGATCAGCAGCTCGCGCCACTCCTCGGCGACGCGGTCGAGGCTCGCCAGCGCGGCGTCGCTCGCGGGACCGAGCGAGTTGCCGTCCATATATAAGACGTCGTCGGCCACGTGATACCGGTCCGCGAACCCGGAGAGCGGGTCGGCGTCGTCGAGGCGCGCGGCGAGGACCGCCGGGTCCGCGTCGGCGGCGCCGCCGCCCAGCCCGTCACCGGCGAGGGCGTCGCGGGCGGGGGCGTAGGGGTCGTCCATACGCATTCGGATACCGCCGTGGACTAATCGCTTCCGGGCCGCCGACTGCAGTTAAAAGGACTACGGCCCGCGGACCGCTACTCGGCGATGTCGATTGCGGGCCGGCCCGGCTCCGCCTTCCGGACCACGCTCTCGTCGGCGTCTGCGGCGCGCTCGACGCGGACCGGCGCGTCGAACTCGCGCTCGATCAGCCACGCGGCCGCCCGGAGCGCGTCGTACTCGTCGTCGCCCGGCAGAGTCGCCTGCAGCGCCTCCCGATTCGCTTGCAGGTCCTGCCCGTACGAGGCCGCGTCGTCGCCCTGCTCCCGGATGTGGCTCTCTCCCATCAGCTCCGAGATGAGGTTGTCGGCGTCGCTGTCGATCGCGATCTCCAGCGCGTCGTACTTCCAGTCGGGCGCGACGACGACGTCGATCCGCTCGGGGTCCTCGATACCGGCGACGTCGACGATGTCGCGCACGTCCTCGCGGGTGTTCGCCACCAGCCGGCGGCGCTTCTCGACCGTCTCGCGGTCGACCGTCGCGGCCGGCCAGTCGGCCTCGACGACGAACCCGTCGCGGCCAAGCGCCTCCCACAGCTCCTCGGCGAGGTGTGGAACGACCGGCGCGAGCAGGCGGACGGCGACGTCGAGCCCGCGCTCGTAGGTGGCGGGGTCCGGGTCGGCGTGTTCGCGGTAGCTCCGGAGCGTCCCGACCAAGTCCTGCGCCTCGCGCAGCGCGACGTTGAACGTGAGGTCGTCGTACTCGTCGCCCGCGATGGCGACGGCGGCGTCGACTTCGTCGGCGACGTAGTCGTCGACGGTGTCGCGGTCGGCCGCTCGGTCGGCGGTTCCTGCCTCTCCCGCCGCGTACCCCTCGACGAGATCGCTCAGCCGGGAGAGGAACCGGTGGGTCGACCTGACGCCCTCCTCGGACCAGTCGAAGTCGCGCTCGGGCTGGGCGGCCTGCATCATGAACAGCCGGGCCGTGTCGGCGCCGTACTCGTCGACGATCCGCTGCGGGGAGACGACGTTCCCCTTCGACTTCGACATCTTCTCGCCCTCCAGCTGGACCATCCCCTGCGCCAGCAGGTTCGTGAACGGCTCGCGGTGATCGAGCCCCTCCTCATCGGCCAGCACCTTGGTGAAGAAGCGGGAGTACAGCAGGTGCATCACGGCGTGCTCGATGCCGCCGACGTACTGGTCGACCGGCATCCAGTCGTTCGCGCGGTCCAGGTCGA
Source organism: Halorubrum yunnanense (assembly GCF_026586675.1). Taxonomy (GTDB): domain Archaea; phylum Halobacteriota; class Halobacteria; order Halobacteriales; family Haloferacaceae; genus Halorubrum; species Halorubrum yunnanense. Next base: position 14,027 of record NZ_JAODIX010000030.1, on the reverse strand, counting down.
AGGGGGCGTCATCTACCCCCGGCGAGACGTAGCGCAGGAAGTACCACGAGGAGTCGACGAACGTGTCCATCGTGTCGGTCTCGCGGGTCGCGGGCTCGCCGCACTCCGGGCAGGTCGTCGCCTTCCACTCCTCGGCGGCGTCCAGCGGGTTCCCGGTGGTGTTGATGAACTCCGGCAGCTCGACGGGGAGGTTCTCGTCGGGGACCGTCACCGGGCCGCAGTCGTCGCAGTGGACGACCGGAATCGGGGTGCCCCAGTAGCGCTGGCGCGAGATTCCCCAGTCGCGCAGCTGGTACTGAGTGCTCTCCGCGGCGCTCTCGACGTCCGCGGTGAGCCGCTCGCGGGCCGTCTCGCTGTCGAGGCCGCTGTAGTCGCCGGAGTTGATCGTGACCCCGTCGTCGGTGAACGCCTCGTCGCTCACGTCAGGCGCGTCCGGGACCGACTCCCCGTCCCAGTCGTCCGGCTCCGGCGCGACGACGGGCTCGATGTCGACGCCCATCTTCGTCGCGAAGGCGTGGTCGCGCTCGTCGTGGCCGGGCACCGCCATCAGCGCGCCCGTCCCCACGTCGGAGAGGACGAAGTCGGCGACGAAGACGGGGATCGCCTCGCCCGTGGCGGGGTTGGTGGCGGTGAGGTCGGTCTCGACGCCGTTCGGCTCGTCGCCCTCGGGGTCCGCCTCGTGGTGGACGAACTCGTGGACCGCGTCGTCTTCGGCGGCCAACTCCTCGCTGATCGGGTGGTCCGGGGCGAGCGCGAAGAACGTCGCGCCGTGGACGGTGTCGACGCGGGTGGTGAACGCCTCGACGGGGCCGTACTCATCAATATCAAAGTCCAGCGTGGTCCCGTACTGCCGCCCGATCCAGTTGCGCTGCATCTGGCGCACCGAGTTGGGCCACCCCTCCAGGTCGTCGATGGCCTCCAGCAGCTCGTCGGCGTACTCGGTTATCTCCAGGAACCACTGGTCGAGTTCGCGGCCCTCGACCGGGGTGTCACAGCGCCAGCACAGCTCGTCGTCGCCCTCGACCTGCTCGTCGGCGAGGACGGTCTCGCAGGAGGGACACCAGTTCACCTCGGCGTCGCGCCGCTCCACGAGGTCGGCGTCGGCGAAGCGCGTGAACAGCCACTGGTTCCACTTGTAGTACTCCGGCGTGCAGGTGGTAATCTCGCGGTCCCAGTCGTAGCCGAACCCCATCGACCGCATCTGCCCTTTCATCGTGTCGATGCAGTCGAACGTCCAGTCGCGGGGGTTGGTGTCCCGCTCCTTGGCGGCGTTCTCGGCGGGGAGCCCGAACGCGTCCCACCCCATCGGGTGGAGCACGTCGTCGCCGCGCATCCGGCGGTACCGGGCGTACGCGTCCGTGATGGTGTAGTTGCGGACGTGACCCATGTGGAGCTTCCCCGACGGGTACGGGTACATCCCCAGCACGTACGTCGGGTCGTCGGCCTCGTCCGACGTGTGGTACACGGCGGCGTCGTCCCACGCCTCCTGCCACCGATTCTCGACCGCGGTGTGGTCGTAACCCTCCTGAGACATCTGCTTATATACTCGTGGTCGGGTCGGCGTCGTATAGCTTTCCATCCACCGATGCGGCGTGGCACGCCGCCTCGTCGGCGGTGATCGCGCCGCCGACGGGATCGCCGCCTTACAGCTTCTCGGCGTTTTGCGCCTGTTCGACGCGTTTCGTCGCCTGCTTCACCCGCTTTCTAGTCGCGTTCGCGAGTCCGGGTGGGAGCCCGTCGCGGGCCGCCGCGAGGCGCTCCTCGATCCGGGCTATCCGGTCGGCGACGTTTCCCAGTTGGCGCTCGGTCCCCTCGCCGTCGCCCTCTCGGGCGCGTTCCTCGGCCCGCTCCGCGGCCTCGACCGCGGCGGCGAGGGCGCGTTCGAGCCCGTTCACCGCGTTCTCGGCTCCGCCGCCGCCGGAACCGCCACCGTCGGAACCGCCGCTCGTCCCTCCGCCGTCCTCGGTGTCATCGCCGTCGTCGCTCTCCGCCGCCGCGGTCGCGACCGCGGCCCGCGTCTCCTCCGCCACGTCGGCGACGTAACCGGCGAGCGGGGCCGCCCCGGTCTCCGGGCGCTCGATCCGGATCGGGCCCTTCCCGTCCGCGTCGTCCGAGCCGTCCGAGTCGTCGCCGTCCGCCCCCGGCGGGTCCGGGTTGACCCGGTACGCGCCGACCTCGTCGTCGGCGTCGCGGACCTCGGTCGTGTACGCGCCGCCGGCGTGGACGTACACCGCGTCGCTCCCGTCGATCGCGGAGTCGTAGATCCCCCCGGCGAAGTCGTCCTCGACCGCCGTCCGCGTCAGGTCGACGTCGCTCTCCGAGTCGTCGAGCTCCACCTTCCGCGCGTTCTCGCGGGCGACGAGCGGGATCTCGCCGTCGACGCCCGCGGCCGTCACGGACTCGTCCGCGGAGACGGTCAGCTCCTCGCTGTGCGGGGCCTGCCCGGCCCCGTTGACCGTGAGCCGGTGGTCGCCTCCGGGGACGCCGCTCGCGACCGCAACCCCACCGGCGAACGTCGGGACCGCCTCGGGGTCGCTCTCGATCAGCACGAACGACTCGGTGACCGCGTCGGTCGTCGTCAGTCCCTCACCGTCGGGGGCGTCGTCGGTCTCCGTCGCCCGGCTGACGCGAGCGACGACCGCGTCGAGCCCCTCGGCCACGTCGGCGCCGAACGCCTCGTCGCCGGCGATGGCGTCGTACCGCTCGGCGAGCTCCGCGCGGTGGTTCCCGGCGGTGACGTCGAGCGCGGGGTTCTCGTAACGGGGCTGTTCCCACGGCACGCCCGTGGTCGTGATGTGGCTCGCGACGGCGTCCTCGACGACCTCCGGGACGGCGAACTCGAAGCTGAGCTGCGGGCCGGTGAACGCCGCGATGTCCTCCAACTCGGCGCTCTCGACCAGCTCGTAGCCGACCACTTCGTCGACGACCTCGTCCGCGAGCGCGTCCTCGCGGTCGGCGTGCCGGAAGGCGAGCCCCGTCTCCCGAAGGGGGAGGTCGGTCGGGGGCGACCGCAGCGCGTCGAGCGACCGGATCGTCAGCGCGCCGTCGACCAGCGACTCCGCCGTGACCGACGGGAGGTCCGGGTGTTCGTAGAGCGGTTCGCCCTCGTAGTCGGGGACGACGAAGGGGAGCCGCATCCCCTCGTCGCGGGGGAGCCCGTACGCGATCGGGATCCCGAGGAGGTCCTCGACGGTGTCGATCGTCGTGTTGGTGATGTCCGCGAGCAACCCGTCCTCGCCGACCCGCTGGAACCGGTCGGGGTCATCGTTGACGGAGAGGGTGCTGGAGTGCGAGCCGAGCTCCGGGAGGATCCGCGGGACTGTGTCGGGGTCCGGATCGAGGAATTCGTTGTTCGGGACGCTCCGGGAGTGCGAGCTGGCCACGTACAGCTGGGGGTCGCCGGTGTCGAGGTCGACGAAGACGTGGAGCACCTCCCAGTCGTGCCAGTGGAAGTTGGCCGTGAACTGGTCGAACGCGGAGTAGAGCCAGAACTGGACGACCGCGAGCGGGGAGTCCTCGTACCGGACCCCGTTGTAGAACACCGTCGGGTTCGGCGGCTCGCCCGCCTCCTCGTACCGCTCGTGGTAGCCGTCGAACGCCGTGAAGCCGTCGACGACCGTCTCGCCGTCCTCCTCGACCGCGTACGGCCGCGGGTCGGTCAGGAACCACGGCTCCGCGGAGTCGAAGTACAGCGTCGGCGCGAACCGGGCCGCGAGCTCGTCGAGCCGGTCCGGGTCCAGTTTCCCGGTCGCGGCGTCGTCCGGCGCCGAGCCCGAGCAGCCGGCGACCGCGGCGCTCCCGGCGCCCGCGAGCGCGCCGAGCACGGTCCGGCGGTCGACGGGTCGGCCGTCGACGCTTCGCCGGTCGGGATCCTCGGTCACGCCCGCCCCTCGTCGGACCGCACAGGGACGCGGTTCGGTCGCGTTCGCGGTTCCAGGTCCATTTCCGAATGTAACGACCACTCCGGCGAATAAGTCTTCTGACGCCGAACGGGAGTCGGACCCACGCGGCCGAAGGTATTTGCGCTCGGACGCGTGACTCCCCACATGGACGGGAAGCGAGCCCTCTACTACAGTGCGGTCGCGGTCGCGATCCTGATCGGTGTGAGCGTGGTGCTGTCCGTGATCTCGACTATCATCGGGCTCGTCACCGCGGTGGTCTCCCTGGCGGTCCTCGCCGGAATCGCCTACGTCGCGTACGCGGTCGGATCGGGGTTCTTCGGAAGCGACGACGCGTCCGTCGACATGGGGTCGACCGGCGCGTCGCGGTCGACCTCGTCGGCGTCGCCCGGCGGCGCCTCGGAGAGCCGGCAGGACCGGATCCGCCGGCAGTACGTCGAGGGACAGATCGGCGAGGAGGAGTTCGAACGTCGGATCGCCGACGAGTTGGAGACCGAGGAGCTCGACGACATCGACCGCCAGCTCGAGCGCGAGCGGTAGGGGTTAAAATCGCTCCTGTAGCTCTTCCCGCAGGTCGTCGAGGTCGAGGTCCTTCATCGCGAGCAGCACCAGCAGGTGGTAGACGAGGTCCGCGCTCTCGTAGGTGAGCTCGTCGCGGTCGTTGTCTTTCGCCGCGAGTATCGCCTCCGTCGCCTCCTCGCCGACCTTCTCTAACACCTCGTTCTCGCCCTTCTCGTGGGTGAAAAGCGAGGCGGTGTACGACCCCTCTGGGAGTTCCCGCTTCCGCGACTCGATGGTGGCGAACAGCTCGTCAAGGACGTCCTCGGGCGGGGTCTCGGGGTCCTCGGGCGGGGTCTCGGGGTCCTCGGCATCCGGGCCCTCGGCGCTCCCTCCTTCTCCGCCTGCGTCCGGGCCGCTCACGCGACCACCTCCCGCTCGGGGAAGAAGGCGAGGTCGTGGATCCGCGGGTCGTCGGTGAGCTCCGGGTGGAACGCGGTGGCGACGACGGGGCCGTCGCGTACCGCGACCGGGCGGCCGTCGACGGTCGCGAGCACCTCGACGTCGTCTCCGACCTCGTCGATGAGCGGCGCGCGGATGAACACGGCGTGGAACGGCTCGTCGAGCCCGGTCACCGGCAGCTTCGCCTCGAAGGAGTCCTTCTGGCGACCGAACGCGTTGCGGTCGACGGAGGCGTCGACGAGCCCGAGCGCGTCGACGCGGTCGTCTTTCGCGTCCCGCGAGCAGACGATGAGCCCGGCGCAGGTGGCGAGCACGGGCTTTCCGCTCGCGACGTGCTCGCGGATCTCGGAGGCGATCCCCTCTCGGTGGACCAGTCGCGAGATGGTCGTCGACTCCCCGCCCGGCATGAGGAGGACGTCGCAGTCGGGCACGATCCCGGCGTCGCGGACCTCGACGACCTCCGCGGGCTCGTCGTGTGCGGCCGCGGCGTTCCGGACGGCGGCGGCGTGCTCGGCCACGTCGCCCTGCACGGCGATGACGCCTGCTTTCATGTGACTGATTCGGTGGGGGACGGGCAAAAAGGGCGCGCTACGGGGCGGTCGGTGTGAGGCGTTCGAACGGCGGGGGCGGACCCTACGCGACCGTCAGCGAGAGGACCTGCACGAAGACGCCGAAGAGGACGCAGAACGCGAGGACGGTCTTGGGACTCATCGAGATCGCGTTCCGGTCCTCGTTGTCGAAGTAGCGGACCAGTCCCGCACTGGACATCAGCCCGCCGGAGTTGGAGCCACTGCTCATACCCGCCAGTGGTCCGCGCGGCGTTCTAAACGTTTCGCTCGCGGCCGACGAGGCTCGGGCGCGGCCGGCGGGAGCGGGCGTGACGACCCCCGCTCGTCGCCGCGTGGGAAACCCTTATGCGCGGTCCGCCGGTAGAACCGGCCGGATAATGACTGTTCGACTGCTGGATTTCCACGCTGACTGGTGCGGCCCGTGTAAGACGCAGGACCCGATTCTGGACGAGATCCAGGAGGACCTCGGCGACGCGTTCGAGCTCCAGAAGGTGAACGTCGACGAGGAGCAGGACGTCGCCAACCAGTACCAGGTGCGCTCGCTGCCGACGCTGATCGTCGAGAACGACGACGGCGTCGTGGACCGATTCGTCGGCGTCACCCAGCGCGAGGACATCGAGACCGCGCTCTCCGAGGCCGGCGCCTGAGGGTCGGGCCGTCCGGTCCGATCGGCGGCTGAGGGCGCCGTCGACCCGCCGCCGCGTCTCGCAACCTTTTACAGCGTCGCCGCGACAGTAGTCGTATGGCCAGCTTCGACGCCGCGGAACGCCGCAACCTCGACCGGCAGATCTGCATGCGCTGTAACGCCCGCAACGCCCCCGACGCGAAGCGCTGCCGCAAGTGCGGCTACAAGAACCTCCGCCCCAAGGCGAAGGAACGCCGCGCGGCCTGAGCGGTCGTTTTGCTCGGTTCTTGTCGGCTCATCTGGGTTCGGTAGCGATGAGTACGTGTCGTTTAATTGTGTCCCCGCTGGCCGTTTTTGAACGGCTGCTGTCGCTGACCCGGAGAACGCTTCCGAAGTCTCAGCCGTTCGGTTATAAATAATCGACAGCGGATCGGCGGTGAAGACCTCCAAAGCCCCAGCCGGGAGTACTCGCGCACCTCGTTGCGCTCCTCGCTCGTTCGCTGCGCTCACTCGCTGCGGTGCTTACGTCGGTGTGCTTCGCCCTCCCGGCTGCCCCTTTGAGTCCCACCCCGCACAGCACCGCACCTCACGCCTCCCCAGCCTCGTCGCTCGCTTCGTCGCCGGCGCGGAGCGCCGGCTGCAAGAGGGACCTCCGGTCCCTCTCTGCTCGCGACTCCCTCGCGCGTGCGATTCGCTCTCTTCGGGCGCTCATCGGCACGCGCCGCCGCATATCTATTTATAAATGCCCACCGCGCTTTCCGCTCGCTACCGAGCGGCTACCGCCCCGCGGCCTACCCCAACGTCGCGACCGCGAGGAGCATCCCGCCGGCGGCGGCGGGCGGGATGGTGAGGTTGTCGTCGACGGCGACCCCGCGGATCATCGGCGGGAGACCGTCGGCGACCGCGGCGGGCGCGGCGCCCGCCATCGCGACGACGATACCCACGTCGGGGCCGAACGCGGGGAAGGTGAAGGGGACGGCGAGCCCGAAGCAGACGAGGAACATCGCGACCCACGCGGCGGGCCGCTTCGCCTCCGTGGCGTCGTTGTCGGCGAGCGCGCCGCTGACGGGGTCGCCCACGGACAGCATCCACATCGCGGGGATCGCCAGCGTCGGCCCCAGGAGGAGGACCGCGCCGGTCATGCTCATCTGGTACAGCGCGTAGCCGGCGAGCGAGTCGGCCTCGTACTCCCGTGTGAGCTTCCGGTAGAGCCAGTGATTGAGTCCCGCGACGAGCCGGAGGAACTCGAGCGCGAGGACGACGGCGAGCGCGGCCACGAGGAAGTAGCGCGTCTCCGTCCACGTGAGCCAGCCCAGCAGGAACGGGACCGGGTAGAGGGTGCCGCCGGAGTGGACCAGCCGCCGCTCGAACTCCACGCGCTCGCGCCACTCCGTCGCCGGGAGCGCCACGTCAGTTGGTTTCGACGTCCGTCTCGACGGTCTCGTACCGGTCCAGCAGCACGTCGAACGACTCGCCCGCGCGGAGCGCGGCGAGCTCGGCGGCCAGCTCGTCGGCGGGGAGCCGGACCTGCGCCGCCGAGTCGCGCTCGCGGACGGTGACGGTGTCGGGGGCGTCGCCCTCGATTCCGTCGCGGTCGACCGTGACGCAGAACGGCGTACCGACCTCGTCCTGCCGGCGGTAGCGCCGCCCGATCGAGCCGGAGTCGTCGTACGCCACCGCGAGGCCGGCCGCGCGCAGGTCGCTCGCGACGCGGTCCGCGAGGTCGACGAGCCGGTCGTCGTTCGTCACGAGGGGGAACACCGCGGCGTCCTGCGGCGCGATCTCGGGCTCCACGGAGAGGTACGTCCGCGCCTCGCCGTCGACCTCGTCCTCGCGGTAGGCGTGTGCGAGGAGCGTCTGGACGGTGCGGCCCACGCCGAAAGAGGGCTCGACCACGTGCGGCGTGATGTGCTCCCCGCTCTCGGTCGTCTCCTCGATCGCGAAGCCGGCGACGTCGACGTCGACGTCGCGCGTCTCCCCGTTCACGTCGACCGAAACCGTCTCTGCGTCGAAGGCGTCGGGGTCGCGCTCGGCGAGCGCCTCGAGCGCTTCGGCGACCGCGGCGGCGTCGCCGCCGAACTCGGGGCCGAGGACCGACATGTCGGGGTCGACCGCCGCGCGCTCGACCGTCTTCGGCTCGTCGTAGCGCTTGAACACGGTGAAGGCGCCGTCGCCGTGCTCGCCGTGCTTCGAGAGGTCGTAGTCGGAGCGGTACGAGAAGCCCGCGATCTCGATCCAGTCGCCGTCGACCTCGCTCTCCGCGTCCCAGCAGTCGGCCGCGTAGTGGGCGCGCTCGCCCGCGAGGTGCTGGCGGAACCGGAACCGGTCGAGGTCGACGCCGACGCGCTCGTACCACTCCTTGGCGACGCCGAGGTAGTAGCCGACCCACGGGGAGCCGATGACCCCCTCATCGACCGCCTCGCCGACCGTCGTCTCAACGTACTCGCCGTCGTCGGCCTCCTGTTCGGTCGCCGGGTACAGCCGCACCTCGACGTCGCGGACGCGGTCGAGTGGGGGCTCGTCCGCCTCGGGGTCGATGAACTGCTCGAGCTCGGCCTGCGTGAACTCGCGGAGCCGGAGGAGGCCGCCGCGCGGCGAGATCTCGTTGCGGTAGGCGGCGCCAATCTGCGTGATCCCGAAGGGGAGGTTCCCGCGGGCGTACTCCTTCAGCCGCGGGAACTCGACGAAGATCCCCTGCGCGGTCTCCGGTCGGAGGTAGCCGGGCTGGGCGTCGCCCGGCCCGATGTCGGTCGCGAACATGAGGTTGAAGTCCTCGACCGATTCGCCCGCGAGCGGGGTGCCACAGGAGGGGCAAGCGATCTCGTTGTCGGCGATGAGGCCTTCGACCTCGTCGCCGGGGAGCGCCTCCGCGTCCTCGATCTCCGTGACGGCCTCCACGAGGTGGTCGGCGCGGTGCGACTCGCCGCACTCGCCGCACTCGACGAGCATATCGTCGAACCCCTCCAGGTGGCCGGACGCCTCGAAGACGGGCTCCGGCATCACCGTCGGCGCCTCGATCTCGCGGTTCCCCTCGCGGATGGTGAACCGGTCGCGCCACGCGTCCTCCAGGTTCCGCTTCAGGGCCGCGCCCTGCGGGCCGAAGGTGTAGAAGCCGGCGGTACCCCCGTACGCGCCGTTCGAACCGAAAAAGAAGCCGCGCCGCTTCGCCAGCTCGACGAGGTCGTCCGCGGCCATCTAGAGGCCCTCCAGCAGGTCGACGTCGCGCACGATCCCCTCGAGGTCGGTGCCGCTGACGAGGGGGACCTGCTCGATGTCGTTGCTGATGAGCTCCTGTGCGACCTCCTTGGCCGTCCGGGCGCCGCTGACCGTGACCGGGTCCTCGGTCATGAAGTGGCGCGTCGCCTCCGCCGGGATCTCCACGTTCCGGGTCGGGAGGTAGCGCGCCCCGGTCGCCTTGATTCCCTCCCAGGACCACTCGGAGTCCTGCTCGGCGATGGAGTCGCCCGTGCTCGCCTCGCCCTCGACGACGCGGGCGACTCCGAGCACGTCGACCTCGGTGAGGATCCCCGCCATCCGGGCGTCGTCGTCGAGCACCACCGCGTAGGGGACGCCCGCGAGCCCGATCTCCCGCTCGGCGACCGGCAGCGGCGTCCCCGTGTGGGTCGCGTTGACCGCGCGAGTCGCGAGCCCGCCGACCTCGGCGTCGCCGTCGATCTCGCCGCGGGCGATCGCCCGCACCACGTCGGTGACGGTGAGGATGCCCACGAGCGAGTCGCCGTTGACGACCGGGAGCCGGCGGGAGCTCTCGGCGACCATCGTGCCCGCGGCGTCGATGATATCCTTGTCCACCCCCACCGTCGGCACTTCCCGCATCAGCAGCGCGAGCTGGTCCTCGTCCGGCTGCTCGATGAGGTCGTCTCGGGTGACGAGCCCGCGGTACACCTCGTCGCCGTCGACGTCCTTCACGACGGGCACCGAGGAGAAGCCGTGCTCCTGGATGTACTCCAGCACGTCGTTCCGGCTCCCCGGAATCTCGACGACGACGAGATCCGACCGCGGCGTCATGGCGTCTGATACGTTCATACACCGTCTTTCAGCGTGGCACCTCTTGTATACTGCGAAGGTGGTCGGCGACGGCGCGGGGGCGGCCCGACGCTCGCCGGTGCTCCTCTCCCATCCGACCCGTCCACTCGACAGCCGTCCGACTCTTCCGTCGGATCGACGCCTCACGCCGCCGATACCCGTCAGATAGCCGGGTTCGCGGCCGTTTCGCCGTCGATCTTCCCGATCAAAGCGGAGATCCGCCGACGGCGGGCGACTCCGGTTCGGAACCCTTATATCTCCTGTGAACAATTGACAATCATGTCACGGAGTTCCACTCCCTGGGACGACCCGGACCCCGATCACCGTCGAACGGCGCTGCCCGCAGATCCGACGCTCGACGCTGACGATTCCCCCGACGTGATGGCGTCGATCGACTCGTCGGCGTCCCGACCGGAGCTGGTGATCGCGGACGTCTCGCGGGAGAACGCGTGGGTCTCGGTCGACGAGACCGACGCGACCGTGCTCGAGGAGTGGTGTTGAGTCGGGAGTCCATCGCCCCTTCGATTTCCACGCCGCTCACCCGGACTCGCGAACCCCTTCTCCGAGTTCCCACGCCCGAACCAGCGACGCGATCGTCCGACACGTCGGCGCCGACGCCCCGAGACGCTCGGCGCGCTCGGTGACGGCGCCGTAGATCCCGTCGACCTCGGTCCGCCGCCCGGCGGCGACGTCCTCGTGCATCGACGAGCGGTTGGCGGCGGTGTCGGCGGCGACGCGCTCGACGGCGGCGACCGCCTCGTCCGCGCCGAGGTCGACGCCGTCGGCGCGCGCGACGCGGGCCACCTCGCGGGCCGCCTCGCGGGCCACCTCGCCGCCCGGGCCGTCCAGCGTCGCCCCGTTCGAGAGGCGCGCGAGCGCCGAGGGGCCGTTGATCCCCGCGTTGACCGCGAGCTTCTCGTACCGGCGTCGGGGCATGTCCGCCGCGACCGTCGTCTCGATCCCGGCCTCGTCGAAGGCGGCGCCGACGCGGCTGGCGAGCGGGTCCGGGCTCCCGGAGAGCGCGCCGACGACGACCTCGCCGACGCCCGTACACGTCACTCGCCCGGGCTCGCCGAAGCGAGCGCCGTAGCTCGCGGTGCCCGCGAGCACGGTCGGGTCGAGCGCGGCGACGAGCCGCTCTTCCGTGAGCCCGTTCTGGAGCGAACAGACCGCCTCGTACTCGCCCGTCGCGAGCGCCCGCGCCGCCGCGTCCGTGTCGTACGCCTTCGTCGTGACCAAGGCGAGCTCGGCGGCGCGGTGGGTCCCGTCGGTCAACGCTTGCGGCCGGACGTGCGCGTCGACCTCGCCGTCGATCCGGAGCCCGTCCGCGCGGATCCGCCGCATGTGCGGGTCGCGGCCGACGAGGGCGACGTCGTGGGCCCGGGCCAACAGCCCACCGATCAGGCTGCCGAGCGCGCCGGCGCCGTAGACGAGGACCTCCATGCGCGTCCCCACGGGACGCGACTGAAAAGGCGTGACGGTGGTGCCGGCGCTCCGGTCGTCGTGGTCGCCCTCGACGCGGTCGCCTCCAGCGCGGTCGCCGCCCCTCACCCCTTCAGCCCGCTCCCGGTCAGCGCGACGACGACGTCGTCGTCGGCAGCGAGGTCCCCGCGTTCGCGGAGCTCCTGGAGCGCGGCCGGCGCCACGGCGCAGGTCGGCTCGGTGTAGAAGCCCGCCCGGTGGAGCCGGTCGAGCTCGCGCTCCGCGCTCGACTCCGTCACCGCGAGCGCGTCGCCGTCGGTCTCGGCGATCGCGTCAAGGAGCTCCGCGCTCCGCACCGGCTCTTCGATCTGAATCCCGTCGGCAGCCGCGTTGACGCGCCCGTCGGGGTCGGCCGCTGCCGGCCCGTGTAGCTCCCGGACGATCGGGGCGATCCCGGCCGCCTGCGCGCCGAACAGCCGCGGGACCGCATCGATCCAGCCGGCGCGTTCGAGCCGCCGGAACCCCCGGTACGCGCCGAGAAACAGCGTGCCGTGTCCGAGCGGGGTGACGACCGCGTCCGGGGCCTCCCAGCCGCGCTGGGCGGCGATCTCGTAGGCGACCGTGGCCGTCCCTTCGAAGAACGCGGGGTTCCACGCGTGGCTGGCGTACCACGCGGGGCCGTCGGGACCTCTGCCCTCCCTACCGCCCGCGGTGTCGCTCTCTCCCCCGCCCTCGCCGAGCGCGGCCACGCAGGCGTCGGTCACGTCCGTCCGGCTCCCTTCGACCCGGATCGGCTCCGCGCCGGCGCGGCGGATGGCGCGGAGCTTCGACTCCTTGGCGTCGGCCGGGACGTACACCGCGGCGTCGACCCCAGCGCGGGCCGCGTACGTCGCGATCGCCGCGCCGGCGTTGCCGGAGGAGTCCTCGACGACGCGCTCGACGCCGAGCTCGCGGGCGCGCGTGAGCGTTGCCGTCGCGCCCCGGTCCTTGAACGACCCGGTGGGGAAGACGTACTCCAGCTTGAACTCGGCGCCCCAGCCGTCCCCGTCGACGAGCGGCGTCGTTCCCTCGCCGAGCGTCACCCGGTCGGCGGGGTCGTCGCCGACGGCGAGGAACCCCGCGAACGCCCAGAGCCCGTCGCGGGCGCCCGGCCATCCCCCCTCTCCCAGGTCCGGCGCCGGGCGCTCCGGAATCGGGGGCTCGGCGAAGTTCAGGGGAGCGCCGCACTCGCAGCGCCACCGGTCGTCGGCGGTCGCACCGCATTCGGAGCAGGCGAGTCGCCTCGGGGTGGCGTCGGTCCTCCCCGCGCCGTCGCCCGGCATCAGTACTCGTCGACGTTGGTGCCAACCGAGCAGACGTACTCGCCGGCGGCAACCTGCGGGAGGCGTCGGGTGCGCCAGAAGACGCCGTCGTCGTCGGCGGTGACGCGGCCCTTCGGCTCGCCGAAGGTGTCGGTCACTCTGAAGAGGACGTCGCCGGCGGAGACGCGCTCGCCGAGGTCGCGCTCGAACCTGACGAGCCCGCCCGCGGGCGACCCGTACTGGTCGAACCCGCGCGCCCGGACCTGCCGTTCGAGGTCGACCTCGCCGTCGAGGAACCCGTAGTGCCGGAGCACGTTGAACACGCCCTCGACGCCGTACCGGATCGACTCCTCGTCCCAGCCGACGGCGCCGCCGAGCTCGGGGTCGATCGTCGGGATCCCGTGTTCCGGTCCGGCCCGCGCGAGCTGGCCGTCCGGGCCCTTGATATCGAGGACGTGGCCGCAGCCGAACGCCTTCGCGAGCTCCAAGCAGTCGCCGTGGAGATGGTGGCGGATCCCGCACCGCACCCGCGTCTCGTTTATCATCCGGCTGGTCGACCCCTGGTGGAGGTCTAAGATCATATCCGCTCGCTTCGCCGCCTGAAACGTCGCGTGCGCGATCCGCTCGCTCGTCGTCCCGTCCTCGTCGCCGGGATACCCCCGGTTCATCTTCCGGTCGTCGATCGGATTTCGGTGTTCGGCCACCTGAAAGCCAAAGTAGTTGACGATGCCGACGACCAGGACCGCCCCGGACAGCTCCGTCGGGTCGATCCGCGGGACGACGCGGTTGACGACGCCGAGCCCGTTGAGCTCGTCGCCGTCGCTGACCGCCTGCACGTACAGCGTCCGTCCGTCCCTCGCGCCGTTGACGACCGCGACCGGCAGTCGCACGGGGCTCCCGTCCCGCGTCTCGCCCACTTCGAGACGGCCCGTGTCCGTCTCGCCCGGCGGGGCGCGGGCCGTTCCAAGCGTGATCATTACCCGAACGTGGGCCGGCCGCCCCTTTATCCGTTCGGTCCGCGGCGATCGACTGACACAAGCTTCATCGCCGTCTCGGCCGACCAGCTGCGCGTTCCGGACCGGATCGAGCCGCCGGACTCCGGGGTTCGAATCGTCGTGCCGCCGTCGTACGACTCCCTCTACAGATAAGCAAGGCGAGTGCCTCGGGGCTTGACCCCGAGGGTGAAGCCGACACTCAAACGTGTTCT
>NZ_JAODIX010000003.1:11890-28724 GCF_026586675.1 Halorubrum yunnanense | reverse complement strand
CCGTAAACATCCCAACCCAGCGGTGCAGTGCCGTGGGAATCCTCGCGCTTCAGCGCGGGGAGGATGTCAAATCTCGCCGCGGTCACCACTCCTTGCAGGCGGCACAGACGAGGGCGTCGCCGTCGAGCCAGCGCCGCGCGACCGAGTCGCCGCACCGATCGCAGGCGGCGCCGCCGGTCGTCCAGGCTGCGGTCGGGGTCGCCGGATCGGCGTCGGCGTCATCGAGCGCGTCGGCGTCGTCACCCTCCTCGTCGGTATCGTCTCTCTCGTCGTCGACGGCGGCCGGCCCGTCGTCGACACCGCCGCCGGCGAACTCGTCGAGCGAGCGGTCCTCCGGCATCTACGCCTCCCGGCGGAGCCGCGCCACGACGTAGTCGCGCTCCAGTTCGCCGAGGAACTCGCCGAGCCGCGGCCCCTGCGTGTCGTCGAAGAAGAGCCGGTAGCCGGCGGCGAAGAAGTCGCCGACCTCGACGTCGTGCGCGCGGGCCGTCTCGTACATCTCGGCCTGGATCGCGTCGCCGTCGCGGCCCGCGGCGACGAAGTCGGCGAGGTCGTCGAGCGCGGCCGCGACGTCGTCGTCGAACTCGGCGTCCGGCAGGTCGGTCTGAAGTCGGTAGTCGTACTCGTTGCCGGTGCGCTCGGCCCAGTTGCGCGCCTTCTCGACGCGGGCGAGCGCGGCGTCGACGACCTCCTCGGAGGCGTCCTCGGGGATGTGACCCTCGTCGCGGGCGAGCCGCTCGCGGAAGTCGGGGTCGTCGACCATCCCGAGGACCGCCGCGAACGTGTACGGGAGCCGGACCGGCTTCTCGGTTGGCGGGTCGTCGGCGCGGCCGACGACGAACGGGTAGGCGCGCTCGGCGAAGGCGGTCAGGTCCTCGTCGTCGACCTCCCCGAAGTAGGCGCGCTCGAAGCGGTCGAACCGGTCGACGAGCTGGTCGAGCCGCTCGATATCGAGGTCGCGGGCCTTCTTCGGATGGAGCGCGAAGAAGTAGCGAAGCACCGCGGGCTCGAGCAGTTCGAGCAGCTCCGGCACGGTGACGACGTTGCCGGCCGACGAGGAGAGCGGCTCCCCGTTGAGCGTGAACCACTCGTACACCATCGGAACGGGCGGTTCGACCCCGAAGACGTTCCGCGCGACGTCGACGCCGGAGGGCCACGACCCCTCCGCGTGGTCCTTGCCGAACGGCTCGAAGTCGACGCCGAGCGCGTCCCACTGCCCGGGCCACTCCAGGCGCCACGGGAGCTTCCCCTCGCGGAACGTGGCTGTCCCCTCGTGGCCGCAGCCGTCGATGACCTCGTCGCCGACCGCCATATCGGTGCAGACGTAGTCGACGGTCTCCGCGTCGAGGTCGACGCCCGTGACCGTCTCGGTGACCTTCCCGCACTCCGCGCAGACCGGATTGAACGGGACGTACTCGCCGTCGACCTTGTCCTGGTACTCGGAGAGCACCTCACGGACGCCGTCGAGGTCGGAGAGGACCGTGCGGGTCGCGTCGTCGAAGTCACCGTCGGCGTACAGCTCGGTGTTCGATATCATCTCGACCTGGACGCCCAGCCGGTCGGCGTCGGCCTTCAGGAGGTCGGCGAAGTGGGCCGCGTACGACTCGCGCTCGCCGAACGGGTCCGGGATCGCGGTGTACGGCTGCCCGAGGTTGCGGCCAAGCGCGCCCGCGTCCACCTCGCCGAGGCCGACGATCTCACCGTCGGCGTTCGCGAGTTTCCGGGGGAGCTTGCGGAGGGGGTCCTTGTCGTCGGAGGTGAACACCTGCCGGACCTCGTGGCCGCGGTCGCGGAGCACCGCGGCGACGAAGTAGCCGCGCATGATCTCGTTGAAGTTGCCGAGGTGCGCGACCCCGGAGGGGGAGACACCGCCCTTGATAACGATCGGCTCGTCGGGGTCGCGGGCCTCGATCTCGTCGGCGACCACGTCGGCCCAGAAGGCGCGGAACTCCTCGCCGGCCCCCGCGGCGCCGTCGGTCCCGCTCGTCTGCTCCGAGAGGATGTGCGGGGAGTCGTCGCCGCTCACGCGTCGCTCGCCCCCGTCCAGTAGGTCGGCTCGTCGGTGTCGGTCGGGATCACGTCGGTTCCGGTGTGGTCGCCGCGGAGCACGGCGTCGACGACGACGTTCGGGTCCGTGCCGTCGAGGACGATAGAGCGGATCCCCGCCCGGTCGATCAGCTTGGCCGCGAGCAGGTCCACCGGCGCGGAGGCGCCGGCGTCCCGGCTCATCGGGAGCACGACGTCGACGAGCTCCGCCGGCGACACCGACCCGAACTGGGTGGCGTCCGGCTCGGCGTTGGGGTCGGCGTCGTACACGCCGTTCGCGCTCGTCGCGTACACGAGGAGGTCGGCGTCAACGGACTCGGCGAACGCGGCCGCGACGGCGTCGGTCGTCTGTCCGGGAGTGACGCCGCCCATCACCGACACCTCGCCGCGGCGGAGGGCGGCGGCCGCCTCGTCGTACCCTGTCGCCGGCGAGAGGTTCGCGCGACCGTCGAGCGCGGCGATAAGCAGGCGGGCGTTGAGTCGGGTGGTCCCGATGCCGAGCTGGTCGAGCTCGACCTCGTTGGCGCCGAGGTCGCGGGCCGTCTCGATGTAGTCGCGCGCGACGCCCCCGCCGCCGACGACGACGCCGACCTCGCAGCCGTCGGCGGCAATCCGCTCGATCGCCCCGGCGTACGCGGCCACCCGGTCGGGGTCGAGATCGGGCGCGAGCACGCTCCCGCCGATAGAAACGACGACTCTCATTACCGTCGCATACCCCTGTCGCGCTCTTAAGGATTATCAAGCCCGGACGCGGCCGGCTCCGAGGGAGGCGGCTCACGGAGAGAGCCGGGCGCTCCGTCGGCGGCGGGAAACGCCTAAGCCGCTCGCACCCCGCCCTGGGGTATGCAACCGATAGCGATCGCGGGCCCGGGCGCGGCGGACCTGGCGGCGGCGCTCACCGACCGGATTGACGGGCGAACCGCCGTCGTGAACCGCGCGAACGGCGATCTCGGCGGGGACACCGGAGAAGCTGAAGCCACCGACGGCGGCGTCGCGGTCGGGGCGCCGGCGGATCAGACCGACGCGGACACCCGGGTGACGCTCGGGGAGGACGGCCGGTGGACCGGTCGCGGGAGCGCCGACGGGCTCGACGCGTTCCTCGACGGGCTCGCCCCCGATCACGACTTCCTCGTCGCCGTCGGCGACTCCCGGCTGCGCGTCCCGACGGTCCTGCTCGGAGCGGACGCGGAGGCCGAAGACGTGCCCGGGACGGTGATCGCCGCGGCGGACGCGCCCGAGGCCCTCGACCTCGACCGCCTCGTCGCCGACCTCGACGCCGCGGATCCGTGGATCACGCGCGAGACGCTCGTGCGACGCGTGGAGCGGTCGGCGGGCGCGGACCGCGCAGGCGCGATCGCGACGTTCACCGGGCGAGTCCGCGCCCAGGACGCGCCCGACGACGACCGTACCACCCACCTGGCGTTCGAGAAGTACGAGGGGGTGGCCGCGGAGCGAATGGACGCCATCGGGACCGAGCTGACCGAGCGCGACGGCGTGTTCGACGTCCGGATGCACCACCGGACGGGCGTGATCGAGGCGGACGAGGACATCGTCTTCGTCGTCGTCCTGGCCGGACACCGGCGGGAGGCGTTCCGGGCCGTCGAGGACGGGATCGACCGGCTGAAAGACGAGGTGCCGATCTTCAAGAAGGAGGCCACCGAGGCCGAGGAGTTCTGGGTCCACCGGCGCGACTGACCGGCGCTCGTTCCCGGGGCCGGCGTCGCTCGAGATCGGAGACGGCCAGGAACAATGGCCTCGCGGCCACGACCTTCTCCATAGGGGCTCGTCGCCCCGCGTGACCCGATCGACGACTCGCATCGGCGCTTCGCCGCGCGCGCACCGGACGAGAGACGGACCCCGCCCACCGTTACCGGAAATATTTCCAGGTTATTCCGGGAGTGAATCGTTCGCCGAGGCGAAGTAGCCCCATATTACTCGGAGGCCGTTTAACGTCTTTAACTGGAGTATAAAATTTCTAAGCCGTTTTGAAGCCGTTGTGAACGGTCCGTCAGACACGTTTTATCCCCTGGGGGCGGCCTGAAACGCCATGAAAGCCGCTGAACACCGTCCAACGGTCTCACCTTTATAACATCCTCCGGGGATAAGCGAGGAGTGTACTATGAGCGCGACTGCAAACCCCTCCGCGAATGCGAACCCCACCGACGACCTCAGCAAGGAAGAGCGGCTGAAGCGGTACCTGCTCGACCGCGCCGAGGACGGCGAGATGTACTTCAAGGGGAAGTTCATCGCCGACGACGTCGACCTCTCGCCGAAGGAGATCGGCGCCCTGATGGTGAAGCTCCGCGACTCCGCCACGGAGCTCACCGTCGAGAAGTGGTCGTACACGGGTGCGACGACTTGGCGCATCGAACCCGCCTGACCGAGGACCGCCGAACGGCGACGACCTACGAACCGCGCGCTCTCGCGCGTCCCCGCTTTCTCTCCGCGAACGCGGCCCCCGCCCTCCGGGGGTCGACCGTTCTCCAGATCGCTGCGACGTGACGTCGGTCGGCGGCAGCCGCGCGTCGACCCGCATCACCGTCGACGCGGGGTTTATACTCGCCGACCAGCTACGACCGACGATGCCAGAACACGAGGACGGGGAGGCGTCGGCGACCCTCGACGTCCCGCGTCCGGAGCCGCTGCGGACGTTCTTCCGAATCGACGAGGTGCGCCGGGAGGACGGGCGCGTCCGGTACGTCGGCGAGTCGTACGTCCCGGAGCGCACCCTGCTGCGGAAGCTGGTTCCGCCGTTTCGCGACGCCGGCTACGACGTCGATATCGAGGCCGACGGCGACGGCCACGTCGTCGTCGCGACGCCGTTCGACCGCGGACGCGACGGGATTCCGTGGCTCAACGTCGCCCTGTTCGCGGCCACGGTGTGTTCCACCCTGTTCGTCGGCGCGTACGGCTGGTACTACGTCGGCTGGGAGGAGATCGCCGCGAACCCCCTGACGATTCTGCGAGCCTGGCCGTTCACCGCGGCCGTGCTCGGCGTGCTGATGACCCACGAGCTTGGCCACTACGCCGCCGGCCGGTACCACGGGGTCAGCGTCTCACTGCCGTACGTCATCCCGTTTGTCTTCCCGTTCGGCACGCTCGGCGCGGTGATCCGGATGCGCGGGCGGATGCCCTCCCGGAAGGTGCTGTTCGACATCGGCGCGGCCGGACCGCTCGCGGGGCTCGTCGCCACCGTCGTGGTCACCGTCGTCGGGCTCTCGCTCGACCCGATCCGGGTCCCGGCGGAGCTCGCGAACGCCTCCGGGACGATGATCCGCTTCAACAACCCGCCGCTGCTGGATATCATCGCCGCGCTTATCGGGCAGCCGACGGCGTACGACGACCCGACGCTCACGGCGCACCCGGTGGTCATCGGCGGCTGGGTCGGGATGTTCTTCACCCTCCTGAACCTCCTCCCCGTCGGTCAGCTCGATGGGGGGCACATCGTGCGCGCGATGGTCGGCCCGCGCCAGGAGACGGTCGCGGCGCTCGTCCCCGGCGCGCTCTTTTCGATCGCCGCGTACCTCTACTTCTGGCGCGGCCTCGGTATCGACGAGTCGGTCGGGCTCTGGGGGTTCTGGGGCGTGTTCTCGCTCGTGATCGCGTTCAACGGACCCGCGGACCCCGACGACGAAGAGCGGCTGGGATGGGCCCGGTTCGCCGTCGGCCTCGCGACGTTCGCGCTCGGGGCGCTCTGTTTCTTGCTCGTCCCCATCCAAGTTGTCTCGGGCTGACGACCCGCCAGGGCTCTGTCAGTCCTCGCGTCGCTTTTTCATCCCTTGTCTGGTGAACTGCGGCGTGGTGCGGATGCCGCGCTTCTCCCGGAACGAGCGGTAGAGGGCGATGGCGAGCGGGACGGCGAGCAGGAGGACGACCCCCGCGATCCGCCACGCGTCGGCGAACGAGTAGAGGATCGTCGCGGAGAGGACGCCGACCGCGAGCAGCACCGAGTAGGCGATTCGCATCGCGAGCTTGTCGAGGACGTTCGAGTCGTCCTCGATCGTGACGTCGACGTGGAGGTCGCCGCGGTTCGCCCGCTCAAGGAAATCGTCGGCCTTCGGCGGGACGCTGAACAGCGCCTCGGTGGTGCGCTGGACCTGTCGCCCGGCGTCCTCGGCGAGGTCCCGGGCGGTCTGCTCGTAGTACCCCTCGTCCCTGAGGTAGTCGGTCGCCGTCGAGATGAAGTCGAACTCGGGGTCGAGGGTGACGCAGACCCCCTCGACGACGGTCGCGACGCGCAACACCAGCGCGAGGTCCGGAGGGAGTCGGAGGGGGAACTCGTAGATGGTCGACTCCACCTGTTCGATGATCTGGTTCACCTGGTACTGCTCGATGTCCTCACCGCTGGCGTCGGCGATGGCCAGCTCCATCACGTTGCCCATCACCTCGCGGTCGGCCTCCGGCGAGAGCGTCCCCATCGCGATCAGGGTGTCGAGGATGGCGTCGATGTCCTGCCGGGCGACGGCGACGTAGAACTCGATGATCTTCTCCTGGATGAACGGGTCCACGCGTCCGGACATCCCGAAGTCGTAGAAGATGACGGCGCCGTCGTCGTCGACGGCGAGGTTCCCTGGGTGGGGGTCGGCGTGGAACACGCCGTCGTCGATGATCATCTGGAGGTACACCTCCTGGAGCGTCTCGGCGATGGCGTTGCGGTCGAACCCCGCCGCGTCGAGGTCGTCGAGCCGGTTGATCTTCACCCCCGGCACGTACTCCATCGTGAGCACGCGGGGCCCGGAGACCTCCTCGTAGGCGGTGGGGATCCGGATCCGTTCGTTGCCGGCGAAGTTGCCGCGGATCTCCTCGAGCATCGCGCGCTCGCGCTCGTAGTCCATCTCCTCGCGGATCGTCTTCGCGAACTCGTCGGCGAGGTTCTCGAGCGAGAACGCCCGGCCGCTGCCGGTGAACCGCTTGACGAGGGGGATCGACCAGCGGATCGTCCGGAGGTCGGCCTCGACGAGCGACTCGATCCCCGGCCGGCGGACCTTCACGGCGACCTCGTCCCCCTCGTAGCGGGCGGTGTACACCTGCCCGAGGCTCGCACCGCTTATCGGGTCGCGGTCGAAGTCGTCGAACGTCTCGTCGACGGGGCCGAACTCCTCTTCGAGGACGACCCGCGACTCCTCCCACGGGGCGGGCGGCACGTCGTCTTGGAGCCCCTCTAACACCTCGATGTAGGCCGGCGGGAGGATGTCGGGCCGCGTCGAGAGGATCTGTCCGAGCTTGATGAACGTCGGGCCGAGGGTGAGCAGGATGTCGAGGAGGGTCGCGGCGCGCTCGCGCTGGGTCTCCGCGTCGACCTCGCGGCCCCCGCCGAAGAGGAAGTACCGCTTCCGGTCCCGCCAGTAGGCGAGGATCAGCGGCGAGAATTTTCGGAAGACCACGAAGAACCGCCAGTAGGCGCGAAGGTTAACCAGCGTGACCACCCGTCAGGCGTCGCTCCCGTCGGCGTCGTCGACCGGGATGGTGCGAGAGGCGTCGCCGGTCCGCTTCGGGATCGTGACCTCGAGGACCCCGCGGTCCATCTCGGCGTCCGCGCCGCTACCGTCCGCGTCGCCCGGAAGCGGGAGCTCCGCGTCGAGGAACAGCGGGCGGTCCTCGCGGACGTACCGGAACCCCTCGGGCACCCCCTTGTCGCGGCGGCCCTCGATGACGATCCGGCCGTCCTCGGCGAGCACCTCGGTCGTCTCCGCGGTCGCACCGGGGAGGTCGACGACGAGGACGTACCCGTCGTCTGATTCGAGCAGGTCCGCAAACACCGCGTCCGGGAGGTCCCGGAGCGCGTCACGTAGCGCTGACATGCAGCCGAGTACGGTCGCCGCGGCGAAAAAGGTGTGGAAAGGGGGGACCGAGACGAGCTGCCGAGCCGGGGGAGGCGCCGCGATCGGCGCGGGTCAGTCGCCGCGGTTGAACTCCAGGTCGATGTCGTCGAAGTCGAGGTGGTTGATGTCCTCGCCCTGCGACTCGCCCGGCACGATGTCGCCGAGGCTGGCGCCGAACGCGGCCCCGGCCCAGACGACCGCCACGCGCGAGACCCGTTCGAGCGCGGCGGGGTCGCCCTCATGGAGCCGCCCCCAGAGGACCATCATGAGCACGGACGTGAACAGCGAGACGAGCAGGATGCCGGCGTATCGCCGCGGGATGAGCCCGAAGATCGGGTGCCGGATCTCGATCTGTCGGAAGTCGGCGAAGTACAGCAGCCCGCCGGTCATGACCAGCACGAATCCCACGTGAGCGAGCAGGAAGACGGGGACGCCGCCCGGCGTCACCGCGGCGAACCACGCCGCGATCTCGAAGACGCCGCCCTCCACGAGCAGCGGGAGCGCGAAGATCACCGCCCCCACGAACGCCTCGGCCATGTCCCGCGACGTGTACTTCGTGATCCGCGACCTGAACGCGGAGCTCCCGGGCATCCGCTCGACGAGCGCGATGGTCTGACGCACCTTCTCCCGCTCGTGCCCCTCGTCGACGGTGTCGCTCAGGGCGTCGAGCTTCGCGAGGAGATCGTTGATGTCGGGGTTGTCGGGAGGCCGCGAGCCGCTTCCCGGGGCGGCCTCGCCCGCGCCGTCGGTCGAAGTCGGCAACCGGGCCTCGTCGGGGGGCGGACTCGATCCGGCGGATCCCCGTCCCGAGTCGTCGCCGTCCATTACCGAACGGTCGACGGGGGCGTCGGAAAAGCGTACCGGCAGGCCCAGCGGGTAGCGGCGATTAGCCACGATTGCGCCGCCGTCGACATTCCCGCGCGTCGGCCAGGCGGCGAATCATTTATTTATTGGTAGATGATAACATACAACACGAGGTGAGTACCGACGACATCGACGACCGAACCACGTACCCATCGACCGTCGGCGGTATCGCGCGACCGTAACCTGTCCGATCCACTCGTTTTTCAGCGGGGCGTACCCCTCTCGGCGTAGCCCTCCCGTCCCGGCGTTCACCCCCGAAGTCGTCGACTGACCCGTCCCGCTCGCGCAGGCCCCTCGCGCCCCTACTCGGGGCTCCCGGAGCGACGCTCGAGGAACGACGAGAGCGCGGCGTTGAACGCCGCGGGCCGTTCGAGCATCGCGAGGTGCGCGGCACCCTCGACCGTCGCGCGCTCGCAGTCGCCGATCCGGTCCGCGAGGTAGTCGTGGGACTTCGGCGGAGTGAGCGCGTCGTGCTCGCCGACGACCGCGAGCGACGGCGCCGCGACCTCGTCGAGGCGGTCGCGGACGTCGAACGCGTGGCAGGTCCGGAAGTCGCGCTCGGTGACGGCGCGGCCGCACTCCCGCATGCCGGCCTTCGAGAGCTCGACGTACTCCCCCGGCGCGTCGTGGAAGAGCCGGTCGTGTTCGTGGAGCAGGTCGATCGCCCGGTCGAAGTCGGTCGCGAGCGCGTCCAGCAGCGGCTCGGCGACCGCGAGCTTCGCGCCCGTGCCCGCGAGGACGAGGCCGTCGAGCGCGAGGTCGCGCTCCAGGGCGACCCACAGCGCCGCGGCGCCGCCGAGGGAGTTGCCGCAGAGGACGGTCGCACCCGTCTCCGCCGCGACCGCGGCAACGTCGTCCGCGTAGGCGTCGAGCGTCTCGGGGCCGGCGGGGTCGCCGTCGACGTCGACGCTGGCGATGTCGTCGCTGTCGCCGTGCCCGGACAGGTCGAGGGCGACGGCCGGGAACCGGTCGCCCAGGCGCGCCTGCGCCTTCCAGACGTCCTTGCTCCCGCCGCTTCCGTGGACGAAACAGACCGTCGGCCCGCCGCCCCCGCGGTCGGAGACGCGGTACGCGGTGTCGCGGCCGTCGTGGGTGACCCGTTCCATACCCGTTCTCCCGCCCGTGAGCTAATAAAGTCGGGCGGGCAGCGACGCCGTAGTGCGCGAAGAGACCGCGGCCGGGCCCGTCCCCGAGAGACCCCGAACCGCAACACTACCGATACGTCGCGTGAAATCTCACGTCATGCGATTTTTAGCGATGGATTTATATATCCTCGCGCCTAACTTGTAGTTAGCATGAATCACCAACAGACCCGCTCGACCGGAGACGGCCCGCTGCTCCGCCGGTTCGAGTACGAGGACGGGTGGATCGTCGCTGCCGACCTGGGCGCCGACGCCGCAAACGTGAGCGTCGACGCGGTCGGCGAGACCGCGATCGTCGTCGTCGAGGGCGAGGGCGAGCCGGCCGAGTCGGAGTTCGAACTACCAGGGGCGGCGACTTCGACCGCAGTCGCGAACGGCGTGGTCACGGTCGAGGGCGACGCGCTCGAGGACGACACGGCCGAGGACGACACGGCCGAGGACGACACGACGGAGGGCGAGCGATGAAACTCACCGTCAGACCCCTCAAGCAGAAGGACGCCGGTCGCCGCCTCGCGGCGATCGACCGCGTCGCGGCCGAGGAGCTGGGGCTCTCCGGCGGCGACATCGTCCGCGTCGAGGGCTCGGACGGGGCCGCGATCGCCCGCGTCTGGCCCGGCTACCCGGAGGACGACGGCAGCGGCGTCGTGCGCATCGACGGGCGACTCCGCCAGCAGGCGAACGTCGGGATCGACGACCGCGTGACGGTCGAGTCGGTCGACGTCTCCCGGGCGGAGTCGGTCACGATCGCCTTCCCGAGCCAGCTTCGCGTTCGCGGGCAGATCGCCCCGTTCATCCGCGACAAGCTCTCCGGCCAGCCGGTGACCGAGGGGCAGACGATCCGCACGTCGATGGGCTTCGGCCTGATGGGCGGCCAGTCGCAGGCGGTCCCGATGAAGGTCGCCTCGACGACCCCGTCGGGGACGGTCGTCATCACCGACGACACCGAGATCGAGATCTCCGAGGTCTCCGCCGAGGAGCTCACCGAGCAGAGCGAGGGCGCCGACGGGGCCAGCGAGGGCCCGGACGTCACCTACGAGGATATCGGGGGGCTCGACGGCGAGCTCGAGCAGGTCCGCGAGATGATCGAGCTGCCGATGCGGCACCCGGAGCTGTTCAAGCGGCTCGGCATCGACCCGCCGAAGGGCGTGCTCCTGCACGGCCCGCCGGGCACGGGGAAGACGCTGATCGCGAAGGCCGTCGCCAACGAGATCGACGCGAACTTCCACACGATCTCCGGGCCGGAGATCATGTCGAAGTACTACGGCGAGAGCGAAGAGCAGCTCCGTGAGGTGTTCGAGGAGGCCTCAGAGGAGGCGCCCTCGATCATCTTCATGGACGAGCTCGACTCGATCGCGCCCAAACGCGAGGAGGCCGGCGGCGACGTCGAACGGCGCGTCGTGGCCCAGCTGCTCTCGCTGATGGACGGGCTCGAGGACCGCGGCGAGGTCGTCGTCATCGGCGCGACTAACCGCGTCGACGCCATCGACCCCGCGCTCCGGCGGGGCGGGCGCTTCGACCGCGAGATCGAGGTCGGCGTCCCCGACCGCGACGGGCGCAAGGAGATCCTGCAGGTCCACACGCGGAACATGCCGCTCGTGGACGGGATCGACTTAGACGAGTACGCGGAGAACACCCACGGCTTCGTCGGGGCCGACCTCGAGTCGCTCGCGAAGGAGTCCGCGATGCACGCGCTGCGCCGGATCCGCCCCGAGCTCGACCTCGAGAGCGACGAGATCGACGCCGACGTGCTGAACTCCATCCAGGTCACCGAGAACGACTTCAAGCAGGCCATAAAGGGCATCGAGCCCTCTGCCCTCCGCGAAGTGTTCGTCGAGGTCCCGGACGTCAGCTGGGACCAAGTCGGCGGTTTGGAGGGGACGAAAGAGCGCCTCCGCGAGACGATCCAGTGGCCGCTCGAGTACCCCGAAGTGTTCGAGGAGCTCGACATGCAGGCCGCCAAAGGCGTCCTGCTGTACGGCCCGCCGGGCACGGGGAAGACCCTGCTCGCGAAGGCCGTCGCCAACGAGGCGGAGTCGAACTTCATCTCGATCAAGGGGCCGGAGCTGCTGAACAAGTACGTGGGCGAGTCCGAGAAGGGCGTCCGCGAGGTGTTCAGCAAGGCCCGCGAGAACGCGCCGACGATCGTGTTCTTCGACGAGATCGACTCGATCGCGACCGAGCGCGGCACGAACTCCGGCGACTCCGGCGTCGGCGAGCGCGTCGTCTCCCAGCTGTTGACCGAGCTTGACGGGCTCGAGTCGCTGGAGGACGTCGTCGTCGTCGCGACGACCAACCGCCCCGACCTCATCGACTCGGCGCTGCTCCGGCCCGGCCGCCTCGACCGCCACGTCCACGTACCCGTGCCGGACGAGGGGGCGCGCCGGAAGATCCTGGAGGTCCACACCCGGGACAAGCCCCTGGCCGACGACGTCGACCTGGACGCGGTCGCCCGGCGGGCGGAGGGGTACGTCGGCGCCGACCTCGAGGCGGTCGCGCGCGAGGCGTCGATGAACGCCTCCCGGGAGTTCATCGGCAGCGTCACGTCCGAGGAGATCGGCGAGTCCGTGGGCAACGTCCGCGTGACGATGGCCCACTTCGAGGACGCGCTGAACGAGGTGAACCCGAGCGTCACTCCCGAGACGCGGGAGCGCTACGCGGAGATCGAAGAGCAGTTCCAGCGGTCGGACGTGGACCGCACGGACGCCGAGCCCGGCGGCGCCTTCCAGTAATCGGAGCGTGGGGGTCGGCCCGGTCGAGCGACTCGATTCGCCCCGAATCGGTCGCGGCCGCGGGTTCCTTTTAAATCAGTCCGATCGTCGACAGCAGGAAGAACGCGGCGACGAGCACGATCCCGATCGTGACCAGCCGCCACGCGAGCTTCAGTACAAACTTGCCGACGACGATAATGATCGCGACAGCGACCAGGGCGACGAGCAGCTGCCCCGCTTGACTGGCCAGGAGCCCGGCCTGAAGCGGGAGCGACGATACCAACGGGGCGAGCGATGCGGTCATGTCCGGGCCCACGAGGACGTCCGGTATAAGCTTGTGGGGGAGACGCCACGCCGGCAATTGTCGAATTCTGATAGATATCCTGGCAGTTACTGTGACAGCAGATCGATAGGGGTCTCGCTCTCGACGGTCGGAATCGCGGTAACACGGAACGGTACACCGGAAATCGGGGGCGATCAACCCCCCTTTTGTTCCGGTGGGAGAGTCGCCGCTTCCGTCGGTTTCGCGCCGAGGTGATCAGTTTCACTCCGCTCTGGCCATGCTTATGTGTCCGGAACACGTGGCATCGTAACGTAATCGAATCCGGCGTCAGAGACGCGGACCGGGAATTACATACCGAATCGAACAGGTAGCCACCTATCCGGGCCGGGAGCGGAACACAAAAGTGCCTGCTGCGACAGTACGTAGACACAATATATGAGCCAGAACGCACGTCAACCGAGCGGGGTGGCCGTCGAATGAGCAGCGACGGCGTCGCCGCCGACGAACTCGAACTGCCGATCAAACGAACCACAGGCGAGACGATGGAGGAGCGCCTCACCGCCAACGCCTACCACAACATCCTGCCCGCGCGGTACCTCCGGAAGAACGCGGACGGGGAGAACATCGAGAGCCCCGAGGAGCTGTTCGACCGCGTCGCGCGCAACGTCGCGCTCGCGGAGGCGGTCTTCGAGGCCGACAACCAGGACGTCGAGGTCACGGTCACGCCCGACCAGCTGAAGCCCGACCACCCGCGGCGCGACGAGCTCGCTGAGGAGGTCTTCGGCGCGGGGACCACCGCCGAGGACGAGGCGGAGACGACGCTGACCGCGCACAACGTCAACAAGTTCGCGTACGACACTGTCGTCCCCGAGCTGCCCGAGGGCGTGCGCGAGCACGTCGAGGCGACCGCGGACCGGTTCCGCGACGGGATGGAACGGCTCTCGTTCATGCCGAACTCGCCGACCCTGATGAACGCGGGCGACGAGCTCCAGCAGCTCTCCGCCTGCTTCGTCGACTCGCCCGAGGACGACATCACCGACATCCACCAGACCGCCAAGGAGGCGGCCGAGGTGTTCCAGTCCGGCGGCGGCATGGGGTACGCCTTCTGGAAGCTCCGCCCGTACGGCGACTCCGTCGGCTCGACCGGCGGCATCGCCTCCGGGCCGATCACGTTCATGCGGACGTTCGACCAGATGTGCGAGACAATCGCGCAGGGCGGCGCGCGCCGCGGCGCCCAGATGGGCGTCATGCGCGTCTCGCACCCCGACGTTATCCAGTTCATCCACGCGAAGAACAAGGACGTCTCGCTGGCCCACTCGCTGCGCCTGAACGACCCCGACGACTTCACGCACAACTCCTTCGCGGACGCCTTAGAGGAGGCCCGGGAACTCATCGACGAGGACGGGAAGGTGCCCGAGCACCTCCGGAACGCCGTCGAGGGCCACCTCTCGAACTTCAACATCAGCGTCGGCGTCACCGACGACTTCATGGAGGCGCTGTACAACGACGAGGAGTTCACCTTCACCAATCCCCGCACGGAGGAGCCGCACGTCGCGACCCCCGAGACGAAGGAGATTTACGACATGTTCGGCCTCGGCGAGTACGTCGAGGTCGGCGAGGAGCTCTCGATCCCGGCGCAGGAGCTGTGGGACGACATGATCGAGGGCGCCCATGAGAACGGCGAGCCGGGCGTCATCTACCTCGAACGCGTCAACAAGGAACATTCGTTCGATGTAGAAGAAAATCCAGACCATAGAATTCTCGCAACAAACCCCTGCGGCGAGCAACCGTTGGAGGAGTACGAGGCGTGTAACCTCGGTCACATCAACCTCTCGACGCTCGCGGCGCAGGACGCGCCGGACTGGCGCGTCTGGTCCGCCGAGCACGCCGACGAGTACGACTCGCAGGAGGCCGCCATGTCGGCGTTCCTCGACGAGGCGATCGACTTCGAGGAGTTCGACGAGCGGATCGACTACGGCACCCGCTTCCTCGAGAACGTCGTGACGATGTCGGACTTCCCGGTCGACAAAATCGAGGAGAAGGTCCGGGATATGCGGAAGATCGGCCTGGGGATCATGGGGCTCGCCCAGCTGTACATCCAGCTGGGGATCCAGTACGGCACCGAGGAGGGCAACGAGGTCGCCCGCCAGCTGATGACCCACATCAACCACGCGTCGAAGCAGGCCTCCCACGAGCTCGCGCAGGAGCGCGGGACGTTCAGCGACTGGGAGGAGTCGAAGTACGCGAACCCCACGGAGTACCGCGACTGGTTCGAGCACTACACCGGGCTCGACGCCGACGAGTGGGAAGACGGGTTCCCGATCCGCAACCACAACACGACGACGATCGCGCCCACGGGCACGACGTCGATGATTGGGAACACCACCGGGGGCTGCGAGCCCATCTACAACGTCGCCTTCTACAAGAACGTCTCCGACGACGTCCAGGGCGACGAGATGCTCGTCGAGTTCGACGACTACTTCCTGCGCACCTTGGAGGCGAACGACGTCGACGTCGACGCCGTCAAGCAGGAGGCCCAGACGCAGATGGCCGAAAACGAGTTCGACGGCGTGGACGGGCTGGAGACGGTCCCGGAGGCGATTGGCGAGCTGTTCGTCGTCACCGGCGACCTCTCGGGCAAGCAGCACGCGGCGGTCCAGTGCGCGTGTCAGGAGGGCGTCGACTCCGCCATCTCGAAGACGTGTAACTTCCCGAACGACGCCACCGCCGAGGAGATGGAGGACGTGTACCGCTACATCTACGACCACGGCGGGAAGGGCGTCACCGTCTACCGCGACGGCACCCGCTCGAAGCAGGTGCTCACGACGCGCGCGAAGAACGCGGAGTTCGCCGACGAGAGCGAGGCGGCCGAGGCGATCGTCGAGCAGATCGGCGAGGTGTTCGGGGGCGTCGAGGCGTTCCTCGACAACGAGGACGTCCAAGCCGCGATTGACGCGGAGATCTCGGACCTGCTCGAGGCGAGCGAGCAGCCGCAGATCGACTACAGCGAGCGCAGCCCGCGCCCCGACTCCCTGAACGGGGTCACCCAGCGCGTCGAGACGGGGTACGGCAAGCTGTACGTCACCATCAACGAGGACGAGAACGGCCGGCCGTTCGAGCTGTTCGCGAACATCGGCCACTCCGGCGGCTACACCAACTCCTTCACCGAGGCCCTCGCGAAGGTCATCTCGACGGCGCTCCGCTCGGGCGTCGACCCCGAGGAGATCGTCGACGAGCTACAGGGCACCCGGAGCCCGAAGGTCGCGTGGGACAAGGGCGAGCAGATCCAGTCGATCCCCGACGCGATCGGTACCGCGCTCCGCCGCTACCTCGACGACGAGATCGAGAAGGGGATCCCGCAACAGCAGAGCCTCGACGACGTCGAGCGCGACCTGGCGAGCGAGCCGACGAGCCAGACCGACGGCGGCGCTGTGGACGCGGTCGACGCCCCGAACGCGAACGGGCCCGGCCCGGCGACCGAGGACGACGCGGCGGGCGCCGACGACGCGATGCAGGAGCTCATCGCGGCGGGCGAGTCGCCCGAGTGTCCCGACTGCGGGGGCATGAACCTCTACTACTCCGAGGGCTGCAAGACGTGCGAGTCGTGCGGCTGGTCGGAGTGCTAGACGAGGCGGGCCGTCGGTAACGAGCGGTCGACGACGCGATTTTTTAACACCGGTACGGAGCCGGAAGTGAGAGATAGCGGGAGTAGGTATAGTACATCGCGAGTGGGGTCGGTTATACGTGACCGAGTGGTGTTGCTGTCGGCTACTTATAAATGGTGGACGGCTCTGCGGTGAACATCTCCAAAGCCCCAGCCGGCGAGGCGGGCGCACGCTCGCTGCGCTCCTCAGTCGCTCGTTACACTCGCTCCTTGCGGTGCTTGTGTCGCCTGCGCCCGCCTCGCCGGCTGCCCCTTTGAGTCCCACCCAACCGCACAGCACCGCACCCCACGCCTCCCCAACCTCG
>NZ_JAODIX010000003.1:0-11865 GCF_026586675.1 Halorubrum yunnanense | reverse complement strand
GCGACTCCCTCGCACCGGCGGTTCGCGCCCTTCAGGCGCTCACCGGGGCGCGCCGCTGCCACGGTCATTTATAAAAGAGCGTCGGCGTCACTCATGGTTATTTAAATATTCTATCGCAGCAACTGCTCTGCAACACTCACTCCCGAAATCGATCAACGGACGAGCGTACCGCTTCGGCGCGCCTGAATATGAAGCAGAATCGGGACTGTCGAGTCAGTCGTCTTCGAGCGCCTGCGCGATCCGCTGGAGCTGGCGGGTCGCGTCGCGGACCTCGTCGCGGAGCTGGCGCACCTCGCGGACGAGCTCCTCGTTACCGGCCTGGTCCTCGCCCTCCTCGCCACGGCCGCCGGGACCGCCGCCCATCCCCGGCGGGCCGCCCGCCCCGCCCGGACCGCCGCCGCCCATCATGCCGGACATCATCTGCGCGAAGGGGTTGCCGCCGCCGCCGCCGCCCATTCCCGGCGGGCCGCCCGCCCCGCCCGCCCCGCCCGGACCGCCGCCGCCCATCATCTCCTCCGGATCGGGGCGGTCGCCTTCCTCGCGCTCCTGCTCGCGTCGCTCGCGGATCTCCTCGACGCGCTCGCGGAAGGACTTCTCCTCGGCGTCCTCTCCGTCCGCGTCGCCGCCCTGGTTTTCGGCGGCGTTACCGCCCTGTTCCTCGCCGGCGTCGGCGTCGGTGGTCTCGTCGTCTGCCATGGGAAGCGGTTCGGTAGCCCGGCCGAAAAGGGTTGTTGCTCCGCCTCTCGACGCCGCGTTTATAATGGGGCGGTCGGTTACGCCGCTGCCGCGTCGACGCGCCGTTTCGGGCGTCAGGCGCGAACCGGCCGGTGACAGTTCGGGCACTCCGTCGTCTCCGCGTCGCGACCGACCGCCGGTACGTGGTCGCCGCAGTTCGGACACCGCGTCCGACTGCGCGCGTACTCGGTGCTCGACGGGACCGGAGAGTGTTCCGTGTCGTCGCTCATATATTCATGGTAGCTGTTGCCACACTAATAGATTGCCACAATATCCCTAAAACGTCACAAAGGTGGGTAAAACAGGTGAGAGGTAGGTTATAGGTGATCGTTCACACACTGAAGTCGGTCACTCGTGTCCGGAGACGCGGACCGGCTCGTACGGCTCCTCCAGCCACTCCACGTCGGAGGACGACAGATCCATGTCGAGCGCCTCGACGGCGTCCTCCAGGTGTTCGACGCTGGTCGTGCCGACGATGGGCGTGTCGACCCAGTCTTTGTGGAACAGCCACGCCAACGCGATCTGGGCCATCTTCACGCCCTTCTCGTCGGCCAACTCCGCGACGCGCTCGTTGACCGTCGGGCCGCCGCCCTCGCGGTAGGGGTGTTCGTAGAGGTACTCTTCCGTCTCCCCGCGCAGCGTGGCGTCGACCGCCTCGTGCGGTCGGGTGAGGTAGCCGCGCGCGAGCGGGCTCCACGGCATCACGCCGATCCCCTCCTTCTCACAGAGCGGGAGGGTCTCGCGCTCCTCCTCGCGGTACGCGAGGTTGTAGTGGTTCTGCATCGTGGCGAACCGCTCGTACCCCTCCCGCTCGCTCGTGTGCAGCGACTCGGCGAACTGGTGGGCCCACATCGAGGAGGCGCCGATGTACCGCACGTCACCGCGCCGGACCGCGTCGTCGAGCGCGGCGAGCGTCTCCTCGATCGGCGTGTCGTCGTCCCAGCGGTGGATCTGATAGAGGTCGATCGTGTCCATCCCCAGTCGATCGAGGCTGTTCTGCAGCTCCTGTTCGATCGCCTTCCGCGAGAGCCCGCCCGAGTTCGGGTTCGACGCGTCCATCTGGAAATACCCCTTCGTGGCGACGACGGTCTCCTCGCGATGCCCTTCCAGCGCCTCGCCGAGGACGCGCTCCGACTCGCCGTTCGAGTACATGTTAGCGGTGTCGAAGAACGTCACCCCGAGTTCGAGGGCGCGCTCAACGATCTCCTTCCCTTCCTCCTCGTTGAGGACCCACTCGCGCCAGTCCGAGTCGCCGAAGCTCATGCAGCCGAGACAGATCTTCGACACCGTCATCCCGGTGTCGCCGAGGGTGGTGTACTCCATACCCCGAGCAGGCGGAGCCGAGACAAAAAACCACCCGCGGGGCGAGCGAGACGGCTCCGATTTCCCCCGGGAGCTAAGCCCCCGGGGCCCGTGTGATCTGCTGTGAGCGATCGAACGGTCCTGTGGCTGCTCGGCGACCAGCTCAACCCCGACCTCGACGCGCTCGACGACGTCGACGAGGTGCTGTTGATCGAGGCGCACGGCTTCGCCGACCGGAAGCCGTACCACGCCCACAAGCTGACCCTCGTCTTCTCCGCGATGCGCCACTTCCGGGACGAGCTCCGCGAACGCGGCCGCGACGTGACGTACCTCGAGGCCGAGTCGTTCGGCGAGGGCCTCGACGAGTTCCTGGCCGACCGGTCCGAGGCCGACCTCCGACTGATGCGGCCCGCGAGCCACGGCGCGGGCGAGCGCCTCCGCGAGCTCGTCGTCGAGCGGGGCGGGTCGCTGGAGCTGCTCGAAAACGAGCTGTTCTGGACGACGCCCGCGGACTGGCGCGAGTGGGCGGGCGAGCGGGACGGAGAGGGTGGGGGCGGATCCGAACCGCTCGTCGCCGAGGACGGGACCGCCGAGCGGAGCTACCGACAGGAGGGCTGGTACCGCCACGTCCGCCGTGAGACGGGCGTGCTGATGGACGGCGACGAGCCGGTCGGCGGCGAGTGGAACTACGACGACCTGAACCAGGAGACGCCCCCGGACGACTGGGAGCCCCCGGAGCGGCCGCGGTTCGAGCCCGACGGGCTCACCCGCGAGACGCACGCGTGGGTCCGCGACCGCTTCGAGACGTGGGGAGACGATTCCCTCGACGGGTTCGCGTGGCCGGTCACCCGCGGAGAGGCCCGGGCGGCGCTCGACGCGTTCGTCCGCGATCGGCTGCCGTCGTTCGGCCGGTACGAGGACGCGATGACGACGGGCGAGCCGTTCCTCTCACACTCCCTGTTGTCGCCCGCGATCAACCTCGGCCTCCTCGACCCGCACGAGCCCGTTCGGGCGGTAGAGGAGGCGTACGAGACGCGTGGGGCCGAGCCGGGCGCGTACGACCCCGACGACGCGGCGGACGGGGGCTCGGGAGCGACAACGCTGGACGCGTTTTCGGCGGGAGGCGGCGGCACGGACGCGGCCGAGAGCGGTGCCGCCGACGGCGCCGACGCGAGCGACGGCGACACGGACGCGGGCGACGACGCCGACCGCCCACCGGTCCCGCTCAACGCGGCCGAGGGGGTCATCAGGCAGCTCATCGGCTGGCGGGAGTTCATGCGGCACGTCTACCGCGAGGCGATGCCGGGCTTGGCGACGGCGAACCAGCTGGACCAGTCGCGGGAGCTCCCGCCGGCGTACTGGGACGGCGACACCGACATGCTCTGCCTGTCGGAGGCGGTGGGTCACGTCCGCGAGTACGGCTACGCCCACCACATCGAGCGGCTGATGGTACTGTCGAACTTCGCGCTGATCTACGGCGTCGACCCCGGCGAGTTGAACGAGTGGTTCCACCTCGGGTTCGTCGACGCGTACCACTGGGTGACGACGCCGAACGTCGTCGCGATGGGGTCGTTCGGGACCGACGTCCTCTCCTCGAAGCCGTACGCTTCCTCTGGGAACTACGTGAACCGGATGAGCGACCACTGCGCGTCGTGTCCGTACACGGTCTCCCGGACGACGGGCGAGGGCGCGTGCCCGTTCAACGCCCTCTACTGGGACTTCTTAAAGGAGAACGAGGAGACGCTCCGCGGCACCGGGCGGATGGGGCTGATGTACTCGCACGTCGACAACAAGGACGACGCGGAGTGGGCCGAGATCCGAGAGCGGGCGGAGACGGTTCGAGAGCTGGCGGCGAGCGGAGAGTTATAACCGATCGACCGCGGGTCGGCTTCTCGGCGCTACTCGCCGGCGGCGAGCCGCCGTAGCCGGGGGAGCGCCTGCTCGTAGCCGAGTGCGACGACTCCGACGTACAGCGCGAGCAGGCCCATCGCGACCGCCCACGCGCCGAGCATGAGATCGCCCGTGGAGGCCGCGGAGAGTCCGAACCGTTCGAGCACGATACCGACCGCCGAGGCCGCGCCGGCCCCGAGGGTGACGGCGAGGAGTTCCGCGAGTTCGACCGCGACCGCGGGTACTTCGACCATAACCTCCCACGGCGGTCGCCGATTATTACCTTTTCGGGAGCGGCGTGAGCGGGGGTTCGGGGCGCGGAGGCCGTGCGGCGTGAGCGGGGGTTCGGGGCGCGGAGGCCGTGCGGCGTGAGCGGGCCGGCTACTTGAGCCCGAAGGTGCGCATCGCCGAGTCGGCGACGCCCTTCGCGATCAGTCCGAGCCCCGCCAGCAGGAGGGCGATCCCGCCGCCGACGACGGGGTCGTAGGCGGTCAGGAGGCCGACCGCGAGGACGAGGAGAGCGACGCCGACGAGGCCGGTGAGTCCGAGCGTGTCGCGCATACCCCCCGATCCCCGCCGTCGCGATTTAAAAAGGGCGCTTCCGGGCGAGAGCGGCCCTTTTATTTCCGGGAACGCGTATCACCGCGTACGCATGAGCGACGGAGACGGCGACGGCCGAAACGACCTCCGGATGCCCGACGACGACGAAGTGTTCGCGGAGGTCGTCGAGATGCTCGGCGCGAACCGGGTGCGCGTCCGCTGCGCGGACGGGAAAGAGCGGACCGCGCGCATCCCGGGACGGATGCAGAAGCGGGTCTGGATCCGCGAGGACGACATCGTCCTCGTCGAGCCGTGGGACTGGCAAGACGAGAAGGGCGACATCGCGTGGCGCTACGAGAAGAGCGAGGCGGAGCAGCTCCGCGAGGAAGGCCACCTGCAGTAGCCCGGGCGAAGATCCGGGCGCGCGCGAAGCGACCCGCCGGCGTCACGGGGTCGACGCCGGCGCACGGCGAGACCGACCGCCCCGCGGGGCCGGCGAGCAACCGCCGACCGCCGCGCCGTTGTTAAGTTCGAACGGGTCCGAGCGAGCGTATGCTCCGGCTCGCGATGACGACCGACGCGGAGACGTTCGACCGGGTGCGCGAGCCCCTCGCGGCGCGCGGAATCACCGTCAAGCACGTGCAGACGAAAGAGCGGTCGCTCCGCGTTTCGGACGGGGAGCGGGGCGGCGGCGGAGGCGACGACTCCGACGAGGCCGAGTTCGACGGCTTCGACGTCGGATTCGTCTACCCCTCGCGGCTCATGGAGGGCGCCGTCGTCGACGCGCGGCTGTCGGTCCCGTGGGTCAACGGCCGCGACGCGGTGCTCGCCTCGCGGAACAAGGCGGGGGTTCTCGCCGCGCTCGACGACGCCGGGCTCCCGACGCCGCGGACGACGCTGGTGTCGAACCCCGTCGACGAGGCGGCGGTCACCGAGGCCGTCGCCGCGTTCTCGTACCCCGTCGTCGTCAAGCCGAACTCCGCCACCCGGGGCGTCGGTGTCGCGACCGCGGGCGACCTCGACTCGCTCCTCGGCGTCGTCGACTACCTGAACCTCGTCCACGACTACCGCGCGACCGGCGACAAGTCGTACCTGATCCAAGAGTTTCTCCCCGACGCGCGCGACTACCGCGCGATGATCGTCGACGGCGCGTACGCCGGGGCGGTGCGTCGAGAGCTCTCCGCGGACGCCAGAGAGCGGGGCCGATGGAAGCACAACGTCCACCGGGGGGCGGAGGCGACCGGGGTCGACCTCCCGGAGCGCGGCCGGGAGCTCGCCGAGCGGGCCGCCGACGTTCTCGGGATCGACTACCTCGGCGTCGACCTGCTCGCGGCGGGCGACCGGCTCGTCGTCAACGAGACCAACGCACGCCCGACGGTGGACGCGGCGACGAAGTACGAGCCCGGTTTCTACGACCGGCTGGCGGGGCTCATCGAGCGGACCGCCGCAAGAACATAAAGCGGGGCGGCGACTACGTGAGGTCGATCGACGCGGAGTCGTCGTCGCGGTCGAAGGTGACCTCGAGGACGCCGTTGTTGAACGTCGCGTTCGCGGAGTGCTCGTCGACGGGGACCGGGAGGTCGACGGTCTCGTCGTACTCCCGCCGGTCGGAAGCCGCGGAGATAGTGAGCGCCTCGCCGTCGCACTGCAGGGAGAGCTCCTCTTTCGAGACGGCGGGGAGGTCGGCGACGAGCCGCACGCCGTCGTCGGTGGCGTAGGCGTCCACGTGCGTCGCCGATCCGAAGCCGGCGTCCTCGGTGCCCGGTTCTCCGCTCGCCATCTCGTTCATCATCCGTTCGATTTCCTCGAAGAAATCGCCGAACGGATCGTCACGGTCGTCTCTGTCCATACCCAAATTGAAGATAGTGACCCCGATAAGCCTTCTGTCGGTCGCCGTTTTGGCCGGTGGGATCCCCGGGGGTCGATACCGTACGTAAGGAAATCGAACGATAGTGACCATCTCGCGGGCGACTCGCCCGGATTTAAGTATCTGGGGCTCGCCTTTTTCAAATATGAGTAAATCGTATCTCGACGCGGCCGAAGACGTGAGCGACGACGAGATCGTTCGAGTGGGGCTCAACGGGTTCGGTCGGATCGGCCGAAACGTGTTCCGTGCGGTGCTGGAGTCGCCCCGCATCGATCTCGTCGGCATCAACGACGTGATGGACTTCGATGACATGGCGTACCTCGCGAAGTACGACACCGTCATGGGACGGCTCGAGGGCGTCGAGCGCGACGGCGACGCGCTGGCGATCGGCGATACCTCGGTCCCGCTGTACAACGTACAGGACCCCGCGGATCTCCCGTGGGACGAGCTCGGCGTGGACGTCACCCTAGAGTGTACGGGCGTCTTCCGGACGCGCGAGGACGCGAGCGCGCACCTCGAGGGCGGCGCGGACACGGTCATCATCTCGGCGCCGCCGAAGGGCGAGGAGCCGGTCAAACAGCTCGTCTACGGTGTCAACCACGACGAGTACGAGGGCGACGACGTCATCTCGAACGCCTCCTGTACGACAAACTCCATCACGCCGGTCGCGAAGGTGCTCGACGCGGAGTTCGGCGTC
The DNA here is from genome assembly GCF_026586675.1 of Halorubrum yunnanense. Classification (GTDB taxonomy): domain Archaea; phylum Halobacteriota; class Halobacteria; order Halobacteriales; family Haloferacaceae; genus Halorubrum; species Halorubrum yunnanense. Next base: position 4,834 of record NZ_JAODIX010000003.1, on the reverse strand, counting down.
GACGCCGGCACGCTCACCACCGTCCACGCGTACACCGGCTCGCAGAGCCTGATCGACAGCCCGATGACCAAGCGCCGTCGCGGGCGCGCGGCCGCCGAGAACATCGTCCCCACCTCCACGGGCGCCGCAGGCGCCGCGCAGGAGGTCCTCCCCCAGCTCGAGGGGAAGATCGACGGGATGGCGATGCGCGTCCCGGTCCCGACAGGGTCGATCACCGAGTTCGTCGTGAGCCTCGACGAGACCGTCACCGCCGAGGAAGTCAACGCCGCCTTCCGCGACGCCGCCGACTCCGGCCCGCTCGCGGGCGTGCTCGGCTACACCGACGAGGAAGTCGTCTCCAGCGACATCGCGGGGCTCCCCTTCTCCAGCTACGTCGACCTCCAGTCGACGAACGTCATCGCCGGCGGGAAGCTCCTGAAGGTCCTCACCTGGTACGACAACGAGTACGGCTTCTCGAACCGGATGCTCGATATGGCCGCGTACGTGCAGGACGAGGCGTAATCGCCTGCTCGCAGCCGGCGACCGGACGGCCTGACACCCCCGGCGGCAGTGTCGCCCCGGAGAACCACTCGTTAAATATCTCGTCGACGACCGTTCACCCATGGCAACCTTCGACACCATCGACGACATCCCGACAGACTCGCGCGTCCTCGTTCGGCTCGACCTCAACTCGCCGATCGAGGACGGAGAACCGCAGACGAACCGGCGCTTCGAGCGCCACGCGGAGACGGTCCGCGAGCTCGCCGAGGCGGGCCACCGCGTCGTCCTGCTGGCCCACCAGGGCCGCCCGGGCCGCGACGACTTCACGTCGCTCGCGGGCCACGCCGCGATCCTCTCGGAGCGCGTCGGCCGCGACGTCGCATTCGTCGAGGACACGTACGGCGAGGCGGCGCTTTCGGCCGTCGACGCGCTCGACGCGGGCGAGGTCCTCCTGTTGGAGAACGCCCGGATGTGCGACGACGAGCTCCCCGAGGAGTCGCCCGAGGCGAAGGCCGAAACGGAGTTCGTGCGGACGCTGGCGCCGCGCTTCGACGCGTACGTCAACGACGCCTACTCGGCGGCCCACCGGAAGCACGCCTCACTGGTCGGGTTCCCGCTCGTCCTCCCCGCGTACGCGGGCCGCGTGATGGAGACGGAGTACGAGGCCAACACGGCCATCGCGACCCGCGAGTTCGACGGGCCGGTGACGATGGTCGTCGGCGGGACGAAGGCGACCGACGTAATCGGCGTGATGGACGCCTTAGACGACCGGGTCGACCGGTTCCTGCTCGGCGGCGTCGCCGGCGAGCTCTTCTTGCGCGCCGCCGGTCACCCGGTCGGGCACGACGTCGGCGGGACGGACCTGTTCGACGAGCAGTGGGAGGCGAACCGCGAGCTGATCGAGTCGGTCCTCGACGAGCGCGGCGACGCGCTCCGGCTGGCGACGGATCTCGCGTACGAGGGCGCCGACGGCGAGCGCGCGGAGGTCGCCGTCAACGACATCGACGAGAAAGAGGCGGGGTACCTCGACGTGGGCTCGGAGACGGTCGCGGCCTACGAGCCCGCCGTCCGCGAGTCCGACGCGGTGTTCGTGAAGGGGGCGCTCGGCGTCTTCGAGGACGAGCGGTTCGCCGACGGTACCGTCGGCGTGCTCGAGGCCATCGCCGGGGCCGACTGCTTCTCGGTCGTCGGCGGCGGCGACACCTCGCGGGCGATCGAGATGTACGGGATGAACGAGAGCGACTTCTCGCACGTGTCGATCGCTGGCGGGGCGTACATCCGCGCGCTGACGGGCGAGCCGCTGCCGGCCGTGGAGGTCCTGGAGGCGGCGGCCGGGCGGCAGTAAGCGGTCGAGCGGTCGAACTACTCCCGCCGCGGTCGGGTCACTCCTCGTTCAGGTCGAGGTCGAACTGCTCGTTTTCCGTGACCGCGTTGAGCACGACGCTCGTGTTCGACTCGCGGATGTCGGCGTCGGTGAGGATCGACTTGATCTGGTCGTTCATCCCGTCCGTGTCGGTGAACTTTCCGATGGCGATCACGTCGTAGTCGCCCGTGACCTCGTAGACGCTCACCATCTGTTTCTCCTGTTTGAGCTTCTCGGTCACGTCGGGGAGGGCGCTCCCCTCCACCTTCAGCTGGAGCACGGCCGTCACGTCGTAGCCGAGCTTGTCGTAGTCGACGATGGGTGTGTACCCCCGGATCACGCCCTCGTCTTCGAGGTCGCGGAGGTGATTCGAGACGGTGGTCACGGAGACGTCGAGGTCGTCGCCGAGGCTCCGGAGACTGGCGCGGCCGTTGCTGAGAAGCGAGTTGACGAGTTTTGCATCGAGGTTTTCGTACGTCATCACACCGATCCACGCATTCGGGGGTTTATAATTTTACGAACGTCCAGCAGTATTGCCGCACTGGCGGTTCATGCGCCAAGCGATAAGGCCTTTATACTGGCAGATAACTAACGAAGCGTCCAGAACATGACGGACGAACACGCGAAACCGGACGGCGGCCTCACGGCCGAAGAACAGGCAGTACTCGACGAGATCGAGGAAGAGAACGTCGATTTCCTACGGCTCCAGTTCACCGACATCCTCGGCGTCGTGAAGAACGTCTCCGTGCCCGCCCACCAGGCGGAGAAGGCGTTCACCGAGGGGATCTACTTCGACGGCTCCTCCATCGAGGGGTTCGTGCGCATCCAGGAGTCGGACATGCGGCTCGTCCCCGACCCCGACACGTTCGCGGTGCTCCCGTGGCGCAGCGACGGGAACGGCGACAGCGGGGCCGCGCGGCTCATCTGTGACATCGTCGACACCGACGGCGAACCGTTCGCCGGCGGGCCGCGCCAGGTGCTGAAGAGCGTCCTCGAAGAGGCCGAGGAGATGGGGTACTCCGTCTCGATCGGTCCCGAGCCGGAGTTCTTCCTGTTCGAGAAGGATGACGACGGCAACGCGACCACCATCCCGCACGACAACGGCGGCTACTTCGACCTCGCGCCGAAGGACCTCGCCTCCGACGTGCGCAAGGAGATCATCTTCACCCTCGAAGAGATGGGCTTCGAGATCGAAGCCTCCCACCACGAGGTCGCCGAGGGCCAACACGAGATCAACTTCAAGTACGACGACGCGCTCACGACCGCGGACAACATCGCGACGTTCCGCGCGGTCGTCCGCGCGGTCGCCGAGCAGCACGACCTCCACGCGACGTTCATGCCCAAGCCCATCGCCGACATCAACGGCTCGGGGATGCACAGCCACATCTCGCTGTTCGACGAGGACGGCAACGCGTTCGCCGACGACTCGGACGAGTTCAACCTGAGCGAGACGGCCTACCAGTTCATGGGCGGCATCCTGAACCACGCCAAGGCGTTCACGGCCGTCACCAACCCGACCGTGAACTCCTACAAGCGCCTGGTGCCCGGCTACGAGGCGCCCATCTACGTCGCGTGGTCCGACACGAACCGCTCGGCGCTCGTCCGCGTGCCCGACGCCGCCGGCGTCTCCGCCCGGTTCGAGGTCCGCAGTCCGGACCCGTCCTGTAACCCCTACCTCGGGATGGCGTCGCTCATCGCCGCCGGCCTCAACGGGATCAAGACCGAGGCCGACCCGGGCGATCCGGTCCGGGAAGACATTTACGAGTTCGACGACGACAAGCGTCAGGAGTACGGCATCGAGACGCTCCCGCCGAACCTCGGCGCCGCGGTCGAGGAGCTGGAGACGGATGAGGTGCTTCAGGCGGCGCTCGGCCCGCACACCTCCGAGAAGTTCGCCGAGGCGAAGTCCCAGGAGTTCAGCGAGTACCTCACCCAGGTCTCCGAGTGGGAGGAGGACCGCTACCTCGAGACGTTCTGAGGCGACCCAATCGCGGTTTCCCGGCGTTTTCGGTTCCCTCGGTCTCGTCCGATTCTGCTTTGTACCGAGGGTTCGGCTGATACACATCTGACCGCCGCCAGACCGATCCGTGCCGTCGGCGGTGGACACGATCTCGGTCGCGCGGCCCGGGACGTCCGCGTTCCGACTCCTCGTCTCGACGCCGACGAGCTCGAAGGCACCGCGGACCTCCGCGGCGTGTATCCGTTCGCCCGGCGTCACCGCGGGCGCGTAGTTCGGTTCGCGCGAGGACCTGCGCCGTCAGGCGCACGTACAGCGGTCACACGTCAGCGAATCTGACCGTGTGGACCTAATTTTCGCCCCTGATATTTATGGCAGTAACTACATAAGCGGGGCCTACCTATTGATAAGTAACCAGCTGACCGATCCGAACGGAGAGCCCGTTCCATCGGTGGACTGCTGGGTTCAAACATGAAACCAAGCAACCTATACAACTCCGACGACCGTGCCGTGAGTCCCGTTATTGGAGTCATACTCATGGTCGCAATCACCGTGATTCTGGCCGCCGTCATCGGGACGTTCGTGCTCGGTCTGGGTGACTCGCTCGGTGACAGTCAGCCGACTGCTCAGTTAAGCGCTGAGATTGACTACGCAGACAGCGCCGCAGACAATATCACAATTGAGCACGGTGGAGGTGACGAGATCGCGGCTGACTCTCTCAACGTTATCGTGAGCTCGGGTAGTGATTCTGCAGATGGAATTATTGGACAGAGACTCACTGTTGGTGATTCAACAACAGCTGCGCTCAGCAGCAGTGACAGTAATGAAGTTGCATCCGAGAGTGAGATCCGTATTCGTATTATCCACCAACCCAGTGAGTCTGTCCTTCTAGACCGGACATTCCAGGTTAGTCAGCAAACGGATCTACAGAGCGACTACACCCTCTCATTCACGTAATATATCTAACGCTCTTCTGTAGGAGATTGTTGATACTGCTGAGCTGTCGCTATCGAGTCGAAGAGGACAAGGACACC
>NZ_JAODIX010000029.1 GCF_026586675.1 Halorubrum yunnanense | reverse complement strand
GCTTTGGAGTTTGTAGACACAGTCTCCAAACCCTGCTGCTTCGCACGTGACGCTTTCTATGACAGGCTCTAACATGGTTGATGCTGGCTCGGCAGAGAACACCGCCAACGCCCCAGCCGCTCGGCTATAAATACTCGACTACAGATCGGCGAAGAACACCGCCAAAGCCCCAGTCGCTCGGTTATAAATACTCAACTACAGATCGGCGAAGAACACCGCCAAAGCCCCAGTCGCTCGGTTATAAATACTCGACTACAGATCGGCGAAGAACACCGCCAAAGCCCCAGCCGCGAGAAGGCCGCACGCTCGCTGCGCTCCTCAGTCGCTCGTTTCACTTCGTCCTTGCGGTGCTTGCGTCGCCTGCGGCCTTCTCGCGACTGCCCCTTTGAATCCCGCCCAACCGCACCGCAACCTCACGCCTCCCCAGCCTCGCCGCGACGGCGTTTATAAACGCCGTCGCGGGCTCCCTCGCGCGTGCGACTCGCGGCCTACCGGCCGCTCGTCGGCACGCGCCACCGCTATCTGTTCCGGATCACTCTCCGAAGTAGTCCGCGAGGCGCTCCGCGGCCTCGACGGCGCGCGGGGTGACGAGGGCGAACCGGACCCACTCGTCGCGCGCGGTGCCGAACGCCTCGCCGGGCATCCCCGCGACGCCGGCCTCGTCGACCAGCCGCTTCACGTTCGCCATCGTCCCGGGAAATCCGTCGAAGCGCGCGAGCACGTAGAAGGCTCCCTCGGGGCGGCTGTACTCGGCGCCGGCCGCGTCGAGCGCGTCAGTGAACGCGTCAGCGCGCTCGGCGAGCAGCTCGCGGGCCTCGTCGTAGTACTCCGGCGGGGTCTCCGCGAGCGCGTGGTGGACCGCGTACTGCGAGGGTCGCGCCCCGGCAACGTTCACGAGCATGTGCCGCGTCTTCGCGTCGCCGACGTGGGCCTCGGGGAAGAGCCCGTACCCGACCCGGAACCCCGTAATCGCCATCGACTTCGAGAAGCCGCCGGTGACGAGCACGCGGTCCGACTCCAGCGTCAGGGCGGACTCGAACGAACCGGTCAGGTCGAAGTGGTCGTACACCTCGTCGACGAGGACGAGGGCGTCGACCGCCTCGGCGACCCCGACGACCTCGCGGACCGCGTCGAGGTCGTAGACGGCGCCCGTCGGATTGTTCGGCGTGTTCAAGACGATCAGCGCGGTGTCCTCGCTCGCGGCCTCGCGGATCGCCGCGACGTCGAGGCCGCCGTCGCGCTCCGTCGGGGCGAACGTCGACTCGCCGCCGAGCATGTCCACCTTCCCGGGGTAGTACGGGTAGACGGGGTCGGTGAGCACCGCCTCGTCGCCCGCGTCGCGCTCGAACGCGCGCGCCATCGCGAGGTAGTTCGCCTCCCCCGTCCCGTTCGTGACGACGACGCGGTCGACGTCGACGTTCCGGCGCTCGGCGATCGCCTCCCGGAGCTCCAGGAGCCCCTCGCTCGGCGGGTACTGGAACGCGTCCGGCGGGAGGTCGGCGTACTCGCGAAGCGCCTCCCGCAGCGCGGCCGGCGGCTCCCAGTCGGGGTTACCGCTCACCATGTCGATGACGTCGCCGTCGGCCGCGGCCGCGTACTGCATCACGTGGAAGAACTTCGGCTCCTCGTACTCCATACCCACCGCTGGGCGCCGCCCCCCGTGGCTCTTTCGACCGGCGGATCCGCGGGTCGACGCCCTCCGGGTCGACGGCCGGTAAGGCGACCGTCCCCGCCGTCGGCGGGATCCGGTGGTTTCACTTACGGCCCCGGCCACCCGGAGGTATGAACAAACGCGGCCACGTTCTCAACGCCCTTCTGCTCGCGCTCGGGCTCGGCTTCGTCATCGAGCCCGGGCTCGACGTGGCGACGGCGCGGACCACCGCTCAGATCACCGTGCCGATCGTGTTGGGGGCGCTATTCCCCGACGTCGACACCGCCTTCGGGCGCCACCGGAAGACGCTCCACAGCCTTCCGGTGCTCGCCGTCTTCCTCGCGTATCCGATCGTCTTCGGTAACCTCCAGTACGTCTGGATCGGCGTGTTCACTCACTACCTCCTCGACGTCGTTGGGAGCCGGCGCGGCATCGCGCTGTTCCACCCGCTGTCGGACGCGGAGTACGGTCTCCCGACCGGCGTGACGACGAGCAGCAAGTACGCCGACCTCGTCACGGTGATCGTCACGGCCCTGGAGCTGGCGGCGTTCTGGGCGCTCCACACCTACGTCGTGACGCTCGATCTGGACGTCTCGGCCGCGGCTCGAGCCGCGAGCGAGGCGGCGGCGGGCCTCGGGCTCTGACGGGGTCCGGCCGGTTCGGTCCGGTTCGACTCGATAGTTCGCGACCCCGGCGGCTCTCTCACTTCGGCCGGTAGTCCGACAGCGTCCCGGAGTAGACGCTCACGTCGTTGAACCGCCCCTCGTAGACGACGTTGGTCGGGAGAGTCGGCTCGTCGCCGGAGAGGAACAGCCGGTCGAGCTTCTCCCAGGTGTTCTCGTAGCCCAAGTGAGCGAACTCGACGAGCCCGCGGAGCTGGTGGCCCACTCCGCCGCGGTGGACCACGGTCCGGGGGCGCTCCTCGCGGAAGGCGTCGACGACCGCGTCGGCGTCGTCGAGGTCGCCGTCGAACTCGGTCCACGCCTCCCCGACGGTGCCGGGCAGGTGCGCGTACGAGGAGCCGAAGCCGGGCTGGTCGGTCACCTCGGCGATCCGCCGGGTCCGGGCGTTCTGGTGGGGCAACAGCTTGGTGTTGTACGTCTCCACCGCGGCGAGCCGCTCGGCGTGGGCCGCGATCTCCGGGCGCGTGAGCGAGATGGTGGCGAAGCCGGGGTGCGGGACGAGCACGGCGGCCTCCTGCCGGTCGAACTCCGCCATCGCCGCCTCGAAGGTGATGTAGTCGGGGACGGGCTCGTCCAAGCCGACCACGAGCAGGTGCCGGCGGTTCCCCCAGTCGCCGGTAAACACCTCCCGGCCGGGGACGATCGTCAGGTCGTCGTCGGCGTACCGGGCCGCGCGCTCCCGGACCGTCGTCAGCCGGGTGAAGTGCGGCGCGTACACGAGCGCGTCGATCCCTCGCTCCTTCGCGAGGGCCACGACGTCGTCGTCGAGCACCTTCACGTGGGCGTCGACGCGCGTTCTCGATCGGGTCACGTTACCGGACGGTGTATGTCGCCGAGCAAAGGCGTATCGTTTGCCCGCGAGCGGATCCGGTTCCGACGGCGGGAGCGCGGCCGGGGTGAACGAGGCCGCGGGGGGAAACGGTTAATCCCCCGCGGGCGAGACGGGGAATATGCCCCGCTGGACGTGCGGAATCGACGGCTGCGACGCCGCCTTCGACGACGCTGAGTCGGCCATCGTCCACCAGACCGACGGCCACCAGCGCCACGAGTGCAAGGTGTGCGGCACGATCGTCCCGGACGGCTACTTTGCGATCCGGCACGCGTTCGACGAGCACACTCGGGCCGAGTTCGTGCGCGCGTACGACGCCGACTCCGCGGCGGTCCGCCGCCGCGAGGAGATCAAACGCGAGATCGAACGGGAGGCCGACCTCCAGCGCGTCGTCGACGAGTTGGACCGCGGCGTCTGACCGGGGAGTCGGACGTCCCTGTTCTCCCGCCCGCCTACAGCACCCGCTTCCCGAACGCGCTCGCCGCCAGCTCCGTCGCGAGCTCGGCCGTCTCGTTGTGCTGGTCGAGCGTCGGGTTCACCTCGACGAGCTCCATCGACCGGAGCGAGTCGGCCTCGTCGACGATCTCCATCGCCCTGTGGGCCTCCCGGTAGGTGACGCCCCCGCGGACCGGGGTCCCGACGCCGGGCGCCTCCTTCGGGTCGAGCCAGTCGAGGTCGAGGCTGACGTGGACCCCGTCGACGCCGGCGCCCGCGGTCGCCATCGCCTCCTCGGTGACGTCGGTGATCCCGCGCTCGTCGATGTCGGACATCGTGTACGCCGCGAACCCCCTGTCCCGGATCACTTCCACCTCCGCCTCGTCGACGGAGCGGAGCCCGACGAGCGCGACGTTCTCAGGGGAGAGGCCGGGCGCCGTCGCCCACTCCGACCCCGCGAACTCGTCGAGGCCGAGCGCGGCCGCCAGCGGCATCCCGTGAACGTTCCCGGACGGCGTCGTCGAGGGCGTGTTGAGGTCGGCGTGGGCGTCGAACCACACCGCGCCGACATCAGCGTCGCGCGCCGAGCCGACGAGCGAGCCGATCGCGATGGAGTGGTCGCCGCCGAGCCCGAGCGGTACCGCCCCGTCGGTGAGCGTCCCGCCCACCTCGTCCGCGAGGCGCCGGCAGACGTCGGCGGTCTCCCGGAGGAACTTCGCGTTCCCCGCGCTCGGCGCGTCCGCGTCCGGGTCGCGCTCCTCCGCGCGCGGGACCGCCAGGTCGCCCGCGTCGACGACGTCGACGCCCGCGCTCCCGAGCTGGTCGGCGAGCCCGCCGTACCGGATAGCTGACGGCCCCATGTCCACGCCGCGTCGGTTCGCCCCGTAGTCGGTCGGCGCGCCGATGATCCTGACGGTGGTCATATCAGAGAGCGCGGCGTCCCGGCGCTTGAATGGTGGGGTCGCGCGGCGGCGACCGGACGGACGCGATCGCACACGGTTTTGTCGCCCCGCCCCGATCGGTCGGTATGGGCGGCTCTGAAAACGGCTCTCGTTCCGGGGAGGACGCCGACAGCGACGACGCCGGCGAGGTCGACAGTGACGACGCCGGCGAGGTCGACAGCGACGACGCCGGCGAGGTCGACAGTGACGACGCCGGCGAGGTCGACAGCGACGACGCCGGCGAGGTCGACAGCGACGACGCGCCGCCCGAGTTCGACCCCGCTGACGTCAGCGGGAGCGACATCGAACCGGTCGGCGCCATGATCGCCGTGGCCTTCACCGGGGCGGTAGTCGGCCTCGTCGGCGCCGGCGTCGCGCTGTTCGTGACCGACCTCGGACTGGCCCTGATCGGGGTCGGCGTCGTCGTCGCGCTCTCCAGCCCGCTCGCGTACGTCCGGATCCGTCGCCGATACGGATCGTAGCTGCCGCCGGTACGGACCGTACCCCCCGCCGACGCGGACCGCGCTCGCCGGGGGGCGGGTCGTCAGATCCTACATAATCGTTTATAAGGGGCTTCCATCGCATTTAAGCGGTGCGGCCATCTATCCGTCTCCATGTCATCGATCGAGCTCACATCGAGTCAGAAAAGCATCCTCACAGCCCTCATCAACCTGTACGGGGAGCAGGAAGACGCCGTGAAAGGGGAGGCGATCGCCGATGAGGTCGACCGCAACCCCGGCACCATCCGCAACCAGATGCAGAGCCTGAAGGCCCTCCAGCTGGTCGAGGGCGTCCCCGGCCCGAAGGGCGGCTACAAGCCCACCTCGAACGCCTACGAGGCGCTCGACATCCAGCGCATGGACGAGCCCGCCGACGTCCCCATCTTCCACGAGAGCGAGGAGGTCACGGGCGTCAACGTCGACGGGATCGACCTCTCCAGCGTCCACCACCCCGAGCTCTGCCGCGCCGAGATCCACGTCCAGGGCTCCGTCCGGAACTTCCACGAGGGCGACTCCGTCACCGTCGGCCCGACGCCGCTCTCGAAGCTCGTCATCGACGGGACCGTCGACGGGAAAGACGACACCGCGAACATCCTCATCCTGCGGATCGACGACATGCGCGCCCCCGACGAGCCCGCCGAACACTGAGCGTCTCGCCGAGAGTCCCGCTCCGTTCTCTCTCCTCCCGACCGCCTCCACGACCCGAGCGCGGCCGCTCGACCTCGGTCGCTGATCCCGCCGCTATCGGCGGACTCACCGCTCTCGGCCCGGGACACCCGACCTCCGATAAAACGCCGTTACGACGGGTTCGGTCCCCCCGAGCTTACATGTCGCCGAACGCGCTCACGCCGCGTCCGGTCGAGGACACCTTCGCGATCCACCGCACCGCGATGGACTTCTTCAGGAGCTTCGCCGGGGCGCCGCCGAACGTCTTGATCGGCATCCCTATCACGTCGTGGGCGACCGCCTCCTCGCCGACCGAGATGACGGTCCCCTTGTCCTTGTGCTCCCACGACTGGAGGGGCGCGCCGCGGGCGGCCCGCGCGAGGTTCTCGCCCGCGACCTCGGCGGCCTGCCAGGCGGCCTGCGCGGTCGGCGGCGCGACGTCGTCGTCGCCCTGCTCGACGAGGGCGCTGTCGCCGATGGCGAACACGCGGTCGTCGCTGGTGACGAAGTCGGAGGCGGCGTGGACGCGGCTCGAGCGCTCGTCCTTCTCGACTTCGACGCCCTCGATCTCCGGCTGCCCCGTGATGCCGCCGGTCCAGACCAGCACGTCGTGCGCGAGCTCCTCCGGCTCCTCGTCCTCGCCGCCGCCGAGGTAGACCGCGTCCTCGTCGGCCTCCGAGATGAAGTCGCCCGTGAGTATCTCCACGTCGGCGTCCTCCAGCCGCTGGCGGAGCGCGCCCTGGAGCTGCGGGTCGTTGCCGGGGAAGACCTCGTCGAGCCCCTCGACGAGCGTGATCTCTATCGGGGCGCGGTGTTTGTCCCGGTACTCCGCGATCTCGCCCGCGGTCTGGATGCCGGAGAGCCCGGCGCCGCCGACGATGACCTCGACGGGGTCGGACCGGGTCGCCTCGGCCGCGGCCGACCGCACGTCCTCGTGGATCGCCTTCGCGTCGTCGAGGCTCTTGAGCTGGTGGGCGTTCTCCTCGAGCCCCTCGATGCCGAAGAAGGCGGTCGTGGAGCCGACGCCGAGCAGGAGGTAGTCGTAGTCGACGGTCGTCCCGTCCCCGGTCTCGACGACCCGCTCCTCGGTGTCGACGTCGACGACGCGGCCCTGGACGAACTCCGACTCGGGCGACTTGATCTCGTCGACGGGGATGGTGATCTTCTCGGCGACCGCGGGGTTGCGGATCGCGCGGTGGACCTCGTGGAGAACGAGGTGGTAGTCGTGCTCCGAGATCCACGTGAGCTCCGCCTCGCCCTCGCCGACCTCGTCTTCGAACGCCTTCACCGCACCCGCCCCGGCGTAGCCGGAGCCGACGACGACGACCTGTGTAGTCATGCCTGTCAATCCGCGGTGCGCGGGTAAAGTCGCTTTGGAACGCTCGCAACGCCCTCGCGGTCCGGCGACTCGCGGTCCGCCCTACAGCGAGAGCCCCGCGTGCCAGCGGTCTGCGCCCGCTTCCCGCTTGACCCCGTCCATGCGCGCGAGGAGCTTCACTGCGAGGCTCGCGGTCTCCGCCGCCCGCGACTCGCCCTCGGTCCGGAACTCGCCCGTGATCCGGTTCGCGTACACGGAGCAGACCGCGCCGGCGCGGAGCCCGTACACGCTCGCGATCGTGAGGATCGCCGACGCCTCCATCTCGATGTTCCTCACGTTGGCGTCCCGCAGCTCCGCGACCAGCTCGTCCGAGCCCGCGGCCTCGAACCCCTCGAAGCCGGCGCGGCCCTGCCCGGCGTAGAAGGAGTCGGCGCTCATCGTCACGCCCGTGTGGTAGTCGTACCCGAGCCGCTCGGCGGCGGCGACGAGCGCCGAGACGACCTCGCCGTCGGCGGCGGCCGGATACTCCTCGCGGACGTACTCGTCGCTCGTCCCCTCCTGGCGGACCGCGCCGGTCGTGATCACCAGGTCGCCGACCTCCATCCCGGGCTGGATCGCGCCGCAGGAGCCGACTCGGACGAACGTGTCGACGCCCACTCTGGCGAGCTCCTCGACGGCGATGGCGGCCGACGGAGAGCCGATCCCGGTCGACGTCACCGAGATCGGCGCGCCGTCGTAGCTGCCGGTCGCGGTGCGGTACTCGCGGTGGTGCGCGACCTCGTCGTACTCGTCCCACAGCGCCGTGACCTTGTCGACGCGCTCGGGGTCACCGGGGAGGAGCACGGCGTCGGCGACGTCGTCGGGCCCGACTTCGACGTGGTAGCCCGCCTCGTCGCTGGGGTCCTCGCTGTCGCCGCCCGCGGCGCCGTCGCCGTCGGCGGTGTGGTCGGTGGAGGTCTCGCTCTCGTCGCTCATGTCCCCGCCCTTCGGCGAGCCGTTTAAAAGTAGTTCCGTCTCGCGGTCCGTCACTCGGGCCCCGGGGACGCTCGACGACGCGACTCAGACCTCTTTCGCGTCGTCGAGCGTCCCCTCCGAGATGGTGTTCGGGAGCAGCTCGCCGAGCGTGTACTCGCTCGTCTCGCCGTCGCCCTCGTCGCAGACGACGACGAGGTCGTCGGCCGCGAACTCCGTGAGGGTCTGCCGGCACATCCCGCAGGGGGTGACGCCGTCGCGGACGCCCGAGGTGACCGCGATGCGGTCGAACTCGCGGTGACCGTTCTTCACCGCCTCCGCCACCGCGACCTCCTCGGCGTGGAGGCTGTTGGAGTAGTTCGCGTTCTCGATGTTACAGCCGACGTAGACCGTGCCGTCGGCGGTCTGGAGCGCGGCGCCGACGCGGTACTCGGAGTAGGGGACGTGGGCGGCGTCGAGCGCGTCGCGCGCGGCCTCGATCAGGTCCATACGGGGGCGTCGACCGGGCCCCGAATAAATGGCCGGTTCGCGACCGACCGCGAGCGGTCGGCGGTCCGAGCTCTCGGGGGCTCAAGCGCTCTGCTGTCCGGTGTGTCCCCGAGCGAAGGCGTCGAGGACGAGCTTCGCGCCGCCGAGGACGACCGGGCCGATGAACAGCCCGACGGCGCCGAACACGGCGAGGCCGCCGAAGATACCGATGACGATGGTCGTGGCGTTGAACGCGCCGGTCCGACCGATCAGCGCGGGCCGGAAGTACGTGTCGGAGAAGGTGACGATCAGGCCGTAGACGGCTATCGCCACGGCGGCGGTCGGTCGGCCGACCCCGACGAGATACGTCGCGGCCGGGACCCAGACGCCGAACGAGCCGACGAGCGGGAGCAGCGTCAGCACGAACGTGGCGACCGTGAGGAAGACCACGGCGGGGAGGCCGGCGATCGCGAGCCCGACGCCGAGCAGCGCAGCCTGAATGGCCGCGACGGCGACGTTCCCGACGACGGAGGCCCACATGAGCTGGTCCAGTCCCTCGCGGAGCTCGTCCGAGACCGCCTCGTCGATCGGCAGCACCCACTGGATCCACGCCACGAACGCTTCCCCGTCGCGCAACAGGGCGAACAGGACGAACAGCGTGATCGTCAGTCCGATGAACAGGCCGGGCAGACTACCGACGAGATCGATCGCCCCCGACGTGACCTGTTGGAGGCCCGTCGCGATCCGCTCCTGATTCGCTTCGTACAGGACGACGAGGTCGAACTGATACCCGGTCCTCGCGAGGAGTTCTTCGATCGACCCGATATCGATCTGCCCGTTCCTGACGGCGCTCACGACCCTGAGCGACTGTTGAATGGCGATCGTGAGGAGATAGATAGCCGGAATCAGGACGAAGAACAGCGCGGCCGCGACGACGGCGATCGCCGCGAACGTGGGTCTGAGGTACTCCTCCGCTCGTTCCTGGACGGGAGACAGGACGTACGCGAGAACCACGCCCAACAGGGCGAACTGGAGGTACGGCAGGAGGACGAACAGCACGAGGAGGCTGCTCAGCAGGGCGAGCGCGGTCAGTCCCGGGTGCCCGACGAGCCACGCCTTGGGGTCGGGTCTGTCTGACATACGGGACATGGAACGGATACGGGTTTCAGTCCGTTGGTGCGATAGCGGGGCCTCGGACGACCCCGGAGGGCCCAAGCGCGGGCGCGAGAGGCCTTCCTCACCGCCCGGTGTCGTACTTGTACGTGGCCGAGTCGGGGTCGATCCCGAAGTCCTCCGGCGACTCCTTCGGGTCGTCGGCGGCGGCGTCCGCCGGCTCGGCCTCCTTGAACGCCTCGCGGAAGCGGTCCGACATCTCGAACTCGTCGGTCGGGAGCCGCAGGCCGCCGACGTCGCCGCCGAGGAACTCGCGCTTCTCGTCGAGCCGGTCGGAGAGCGCCGGCGGGAGGTCGTCGGTGTCGACCTCGGCGAAGCCGAACTGGGTCAGGTAGTCGGGCTGGTCGGTGAGGACGTACACCGTCTCGAAGCCCTCCGCGGCCGCGGTGTCGACCAGGCGCTCGACCACGTGCGCGCCGACGCCGCGGTCGCGCCACTCCGGGAGCACGCCGATCCCGGTGAGCTCGATCCGGTTCTCCTCGCTCTCGTCGCCGCGGTGCAGGCGCAGCCGGCCGAACCCGGCCCGGTCGCCCGACTCTTGGTCGACCGCGATCACGTAGTCCCGTGACCGGAAGGCGACGTCGTCGAGTCCCAGCTGCTCGATCGCGTCCAGCAACCACGCCTCGTCACGGTTTTTGGCGTCGCGGACGTACATGTCCGAACCTATACGGGCCGACGTAAAAACGGTTCCCCGCGGACCGTCGCGCTGAAATCGCTAAATACCCTGTCCCATCAGGTGACTGCGCAGCACGTCCGGCGTCTTGAGTCCGGCGTCGCTGTTGACCAGGACGACCGTCTCGTCGCCGTCGAAGAAGCCGTCCTCCTTGAGCGCCCACGCGCCGGCGGGCGCGGCGCCGCCGGTGGCGCCCATCTCCATCACCTCGTTCTGGGCGACGGCGACCGCGCTCGCGAGGACGTCCTCGTCCTCGACGCCGACCGCGGTCCCGCCGCTCTCCCGCACCGCCTCGACCGCGGCCGCGCCGCCCGCGGGGTCCGCGATCTCCAGCTCGCCGCAGATGGTGTCGGGCGTCTCCCACGGCTCCGGCTCGTCGAGCCCGCGCTCGACCGCCGCCGCGACGGGCGCGCAGCCGGCGGCCTGCGCGGCGACGACCCTCGGGACCGCGTCGATCGCGCCGACGCGCTCCAGCTCCCTGAATCCTTTATAAACTCCCCCGACGACCTCCCCGGAGCCGGTCGGGACGACGACGACGTCGGGCGCCGCTTCGAGATCGGCGACCAGCTCGAAGGCGAGCGTCTTCACGCCGTCGTGGCGGAACGGCGTCGCGAACTCGCCGAGGTCGGTGTAGTCGGTCTCCAGCTGCTCGTCGACGGCCGCCGCCGCGTCCGGGAACCGGCCGCCGACCACGCGCATATCCCCGCCGTGGACGTTCGTCATCGCCTTGTTCGAGAACGCGCAGCGGGACGGGACGAACGAGTACGAACGCAGGTCCGCCCGGCCCGCGTACGCCGCCATCGACTGGCCCGCGTTGCCCGGGCTCGCGCACGCGAGCGGCTCGACGTCGGCCCCCGCGGCCGCCCGCGCCGCGACCGCGGTGAGCGCGACCGAGAGCCCGCGGTCGAACACCGTCCCGGTGGGGTTCCGGCCCTCGTCTTTCACGTAGACCGCGTCGACGTCGAGCTCGTCGGCGAGCCGGTCCGTCGGGACGAGCGGCGTGGCGCCCTCGCCCGCCGAGATCGCCTCCGCCGCCGGGAACGGCAGGAGCGCGTCGAAGCGCCAGTGTCCGCGGCCCGTCCCGGCCGGGCCGTCCCGCGGGGACCCGAGCAGCGTCTCGGGATCGACCGCCTCGTAGTCGTAGGCGGGGTCGAGTCCCCGCGCCTGTTCCTCGGCCGACACCGTCGTCGGGTCGGCCGTCTCGTGGACGCGACCCGACGCGCGACTCTCCAGCCCGCGGAACGCCGTCGTCGTCTCCGTCAGCTCCATACGAACCCTTGCGGCGGCGGCGACTAATCGCTTCCCTCTCGGCGGTGGACCCCGATTGAAATGATACGTTCGTTGTGCGGTGGCGCGCGCCTCCGAGCGGCCGCAGCGGAGGCCGCCCGACGAGGCTGGGGAGGTGTGAGGTGCGGTGCCGTGCGGTGCGGGGTGGGACTCAAAGGGGCAGCCGCGAGGGCGAAGCACGCCGTAGCAAGCACCGCAGCGAGCGATAGCGAGCGAGGAGCGCAGCAAGGCGCGCGAGCCCTCGCGGCTGGGGCTTTGGAGATGTTCTCGGCCACAGCGACTGCAGCGACGTGTAGCCGAGCGGTTGGGGCTTTGGAGATGTTCTCGGCCACAGCGACTGCAGCGACGTGTAGCCGAGCGGTTGGGGCTTTGGAGATGTTCTCGGCCACAGCGACTGCAGCGACGTGTAGCCGAGCGGCTGGGGCTTTGGAGGTGTTCTCGGCCACAGCGACTGCAACGACGTGTAGCTGAGCGGCTGGGGCTTTGGAGGTGTTCACCGCCGCTCCACTATCAACCATTTATAAATGACCGGCTGGGGATCGGAACTCCCTCGCCGTCTCTCCATCATCGACCGTTTATAAATTCGCGACTCGATACCTCACGTATGAACGGAGACGTCACCGTTATCGGCGGCGGGCTCGCTGGGCTCGTCGCGGCGACCCGGCTCGCCGAGGCGGGCGCGGACGTGACCCTGTACGAGCGACGGCCCGACGTCGGCGGGCGCGTGCGGACCGAGACTGTCGACGGCTTCACCCTCGACCGCGGGTTTCAGGTCCTGTTCACGAGCTACCCGGCGGTCGCGAGCGAGCTCGACGCCGACGCCCTCGACGTCCGGCGCTTCGCCCCCGGCGCGACGATCTGTCGCCCCGGGTCGCGCTCGACCCTCTCGGACCCCCTCCGCGACCTCCGCGGGGCGATCCCCTCCCTCCTGAACGACGAGGTCTCCTTCTCCGACAAGCTCCGGACGCTCGCGCTTCGGTACGACCTCTCGAAGCGCGACGAGGACGACTTCTTCGCCGGACCCGACGACTCCATCCGCGAGTACCTTTATAAATGGGGGTTCGCCGACGACTACGTGGAGCACTTCGTCGAGCCCTTCTACGGCGGGATCACCCTCGACCGGACCCTCTCGACCTCCAAGCAGGTGTTCGAGTACACGTTCCGCGCGATGGGCCGCGGGGCCATCGGCGTCCCGGCCGAGGGAATGGAAGCGATCCCCGAGGCGCTCGCGGCCCGCGCTCGGGAGGCCGGCGTGACGATCGAGACGGGCGCGGACGTGGAGTCGGTCCGGACCGCGGGACAGAGCCGGATCCCGTTCCGGACTGGCACGGGCGACGGCGCGGGCGCCACCGTCGAGCTCGCCGACGGCTCGACGCGCGAGACGGACGCGGTCGTGGTCGCGACGACCCCGCCCGAGGCCCGGAAGCTCACGGGCGTCGACTCGATCCCCACCGAGGGCGTGCCGAACGTCACCGGCTGGTACGCGCTCCCCGCCGGCGAGTCGTTCGAGACCGGACGACGGATCCTGCTGAACGCGGCCGAGGAATCCCCGAACGCCGTGATTCCGATGTCGGAAGTCGCACCCGAGTACGCCCCGGACGACCGCGCGCTGCTCGCGGCGACGTTCCTCGGCGACGACTCCTTGGACCGGCCCGCGGACGCGCTCCGCGACGACGTCCGGGACGCGCTCGAGGCGTGGTACCCCGAGCGCGACTTCGGGGGCCTGGAGACCGTCGACGTCCACCGGATCCGGTTCGCGCAGTTCGCGCAGCCGCTGGGCGTCCACGCCGACCTCCCCGACCCGGACGACCCGGAGGGACCGGTCGTCCTCGCCGGCGACTACACGGAGTGGTCGTCGATCCAGGGCGCGCTAGAGAGCGGGCGGAAAGCGGCCGACGCGGCCGGCGGGTACTTATAAAATGACAGTCTCGATCTCGTCGAGGCCCTCGAAGTCGGGATCGCCCGAGTAGAGCGTGTCACAGTCGTCGTGGGCGACGGCGCTCGCGAGGTGGATCGCGTCGGCGTAAGAGAGTTCCCGCTCTCCCCGCTCGTAGTATTTAAACCGAAGCTCTGCGGCGTACTCGGCGATTTCGTCGACCGGTGGAACGCTTTCGATGTGTTCGTAGTCGCGGATCGCGCGTACGGTCTCTCCCGCGCCCTCCTCGTCTTCGACGACGTGGAGTCGATACGACACCTCCGCCAGGACCGTCGGTGCGACGATACCTCCGCAGTCAGGCGAATTGGCGCGCTCGATTGCGGCCTCCGCCTGCTCGTCTTTGTCACCGCTGAAGACGTACTCAAGCCAGATCCAAGAATCGAGAAAAATCACTCTTCGTCTCCGCCGTACGCGGACTCCCAGGCGTCTTTCGACTCGCGGCGCATCCGATCGACGTCGATATCACGCCCTGCGAGCCGTTCTTTTACCTCACGCAGTCGGTCCATCGGCGGCCGCTTCGGGCGAACGCTGATCGTCCCGTCGTCTTCGAGTACGAACTCGACTTCCGTGCCCGCGTCGATATCGAGCGCGTCTCGGATTCGCTTCGGAATCGTCACTTGCCCCTTACTCGTCACAGTCGCTTCCTCTGAAACACTCATCCTTACATTACATTCCCAATTCTTACTTATAAATATTCGTCTTACTCTCCCCGGCGGAACGACGCCTCGCCGTGTTCGTCGACCGCCGCGAGCAACTCCTCTCGCTGGCGACGGATCTCGGGCGGGAGCTCGGCGTAGGCGTGATCGAACATGTCGCTCGGGTCGACCTCGATCGACTCCGCGACGTCGATCGCGTCGGCGACGACCTCGTCGGCCTCCTCGTGAATCGCCTCGACGCCCTCGTCGTCGATCCGGTCGGTCTCCCGGAGGAACGCCTCCATGCGGTCGAGCGGGTCGAGCGCGCGCCACGGCTCCACGTCGTCGGGGTCGCGGTAGGCGGTCGGGTCGTCGGCGGTCGTGTGCGCCCCGAACCGGTACTCGACGAACTCGATGAGGGCGGGGCGGGGCTCGCCGCCGTCGAACTCCTCTCCGTCCGCCGAGTCCCCGTCCGACTCATCTCTGTCTCCCGAGTCTCCTCCGTCGCCCCGCGCCCGCTCCGCCGCCTCCCGCGTGACCGCGTAGCTCGCGAGGGGATCCATCCCGTCGACGCGGACGCCCTCGAAGCCGTAGGCGGCCGCCTTCTCGGCGAAGGTGTCGCTCGCGGTCTGTCGCGACTCCGGGATCGAGATCGCCCAGCCGTTGTTGTGACAGCAGAAGAGCGTCGGCGTGTCGAAGACGCCCGCGAAGTTCATCGCCTCGTGGAAGTCGCCCTCGCTGGTCGCGCCCCCGCCGAAGTGCGCGGCGACGAGCCGGTCCTCGCCCCGGTAGTCGAACGCCCACGCGGCGCCGACCGCGTGCGGGAGGTGCGCCGCGATCCCGATGTTCAGCGGGAAGACGTTGCCGTCGGCGATCGCCTCGGTCCCGGACTCGTGGCCCATCCAGTAGGGAAGGTACTCCGACAGGAGGTCGCGGACGACGACCGCGCCGTGCTCGCGGTACTGGTAGCTGATCAGGTCCCGGTCCGCGAGCGCGTGCGTCGACCCGACTGCGGAGCCCTCCTGGCCCGCGCAGGGCGCGTACGTCCCGATACGCCCCTGTCGCTGGAGGCTCACCGCGCGCTCGTCGAACCGCCGGGTGACGACCAAGTCGCGGTAGATCGCGCGGAACTGCTCGTCCGACAGGTCCGGGACCGTCGCGTCCGGCAGCGGGCTGCCGTCCGGTCCGAGCACGCGGTAGACGTCCGCGTCGGCGAGCGGGTCGGTCGCGGCGTCGGGGGAACCGGCGGCGTCGTCGCCGTTCTCGTCCATGGGCAATCGGTGTGCGCTCCGGTCACAAGGAGTTAGCGGTCGGGGTTGAGACGCCGACCTCGTTCGACGCCCGGCTCAGGGCGTGATCACGGCGCGCCCGTCGATCTCGCCGTGTTCGAGCTTCTCCGCGACCGTGTTGATGTCGCCGAGGTCGTACCGGCTGGTGTGGAGGTCGACGTCTCCCTGCTCGACGAGCGCGACCAGCTCCTGGAGCTCCGCGTACCGCCCGACGATGTTGCCGACGAAGGAGAACTCCCCGTTCACCAGCGCCTGCGCCGGCTCGTGGACGTGCCCGCCGTAGCCGATGATGTGGTGGTCGCCGCCGGCGGCGGTGATGTCGGGCGCGTACCCGGTGGTCACGTCGGCCCCGACGAAGTCGAGCACCTGTTCGGCGCCCGTCTCGTCGGTGATCGCTTCGATCTCCTCGCGGACGTCCGCCTCGCCCGGGTTGACGAGGTGGTCCGCGCCGTACCCGTCCGCGAGGTCGAGCGCGGACTCCTTCAGGTCGACCGCGGTGATCCGGGCCGCGCTCATCGCGTTTAGGCACTGTAGCCCGATGTGGCCCAGCCCGCCGACGCCGATGACGACCGCGTGGTCGCCCGGACTGAGTTCGCCGACCGCCTTCTTGACGGCGTGGTACGCCGTGATCCCGGCGTCGGCGTGCGGCGCGATGTCGATCGGCTCGACGCCGCTCGGCAGGGGGATCACCGAGCGCTCGCTGGTGTGGAGGTACTCGGCGAAGCCGCCGTCGACGGTGAGCCCGTTGAACGAGTCGTTCTCGCAGTACATCGTCTCGCCGAGCCGACAGGGACGGCAGGTGCCGCAGGTCTGGACCGGGTGACAGATCACCGGGTCGCCCTCGGAGACGAGGCCGACGTCCTCGCCCGTCTCGACGACCGTGCCCGCGTTCTCGTGACCGAGCGTCATCGGGAGGTCCTGCGGGACGTACTCCTCCCACATCCCCTCGATGATGTGATTGTCAGTCTGACACCAGCCCGCCCCCTCGACCTCGACGATCACGTCGCTCGCGCCCGTCACGTCCGGTCGGTCGACGTCGTCGATCGCTAGCCCTTCGCTCATGTCGTCGGTGTACTCGTGGAGTCTGGCAGCTTGCATGTGACTGAGTATCTCACACACTCCCACATAAACATTCGTTACGAGATTGGGGTGAATATCTAAACTATGTACGCGTTTTGAGTTCTCAAACTACCAATGGTAAAAATCTTGAACGATCCTTATAGTTATGTGTGATCCCACCTCATGACAACTCGTATGTACGAGATGGACGGCGAGGAGGTCTTCGTGATCGACGGCCACGTGCACATGTGGGACGCCCGGGAGGAGAACATCATCCACGAGGGGGGCGAGCAGTTCCTCCAGTGTTTCTACGATTACCACACCGGGTTCACGCCGGAAGAGGAGCAGTGGGACATCGACACGTACCGGCACTACGGCGCCGACAAGATGACCGAGGACCTGTTCGGGAATGCGGCCGCCGACATGGCGGTCTTCCAGCCCACGTACCTCGACGACTTCTACGACGAGGGGTTCAACACGACCGAACAGAACGCGGAGCTCGCCGAGGAGTACCCCGAGCGGTTCGTGCTCAACGGGAGCTTCGACCCTCGCGACGGCGAGGAGGGGCTGCGCTACCTCGAACACCTCAAAGAGGAGTACGACATCCCGGGCGTGAAGCTGTACACCGCCGAGTGGCGCGACGACTCGAAGGGGTGGCGGCTCGACAGCGACGACGCCTTCGAGTTCTTAGAGAAGTGCTCGGAGCTCGGCATCGAGAACATCAACGCCCACAAGGGGCCGACGATCCGCCCGCTCAACCGCGACGCCTTCGACGTGGAGGACATCGACGACGCCGCGTCGTCGTTCCCGGAGCTCAACTTCATCGTCAACCACGTCGGGCTCCCGCGGCTCGACGACTTCTGCTGGATCGCCGCCCAGGAGCCGAACGTCTACGGCGGGCTCGCGGTCGCCTCCGCGATGTCGACCCACCGCGAGCGGAAGTTCGGCGAGATCATGGGCGAGCTCCTCTTCTGGCTCGGCGAGGACCGGATCCTGTTCGGCTCCGACTACGCGCTGTGGAACCCGGACTGGCTCGTCGACCAGGTAATGAACGCGGAGCTCACCGACGAGCAGAAAGACGAGTACGGCGTCGAGCTCGACGTCGACGTCATGAAGAAGATCATGGGCGAGAACGTCGCGGAGCTGTACGACATCGACATCGAGGAGAAGAAGCGCCAGTTCCGCGACGACGACATCAGCGAGCGGTTCGACCTGGCCGACCACTACGGCGGCGACGCGGGGGCCGCGGCGGACTGATGTCGGGGAGCAGCGCGGACCCGACGAGCGACGCCGGCGACGGTCGGCGGAGCGAACCCGCCGACCCGACTGGCGGCCCACAGGGGACGGCGGCCGTCAGGGAGCGACTGGACCGCGTCGAGGATCCGGAGCTCGCCCGCTCCATCGTCGAGCTTGACTACATCGACGCGATCGATATCGACGGGGACCGCGTCGAGGTCCGGTTCACCCTCCCGACGGCGTGGTGCTCGCCCGCCTTCGCGTGGATGATGGCGACCGACGCCCGCGACGAAGTCGAGGCGCTCGACTGGGTACGCGAGGCGCGGATCGAGCTGTGCGACCACATGCACGGCGAGGAAATCACGACCGGCGTTAACGCACGCGACACCTTCGGCGAGACGTTCCCCGACGCGGACGGCGGGGTAGCGGAGGTCCGGGCGGCCATCGCCGACAAGGCCCGCGTCTCGACGCAGCGCGACGCGATCGACGCGCTCCTTGAGGCCGGCGTCGACCCGGAGCAGATCGTCGCTCTCGAACGCTCGGACGTCGACGTCGCCGGCGACGAGGCGCACGTCGACCTCGGCGGGCTCTCGGTCGTCGTCGACGCCGCGCCGATCGCCGACTACCTCGACCGCGTCGAGACGAGCGGCCACGTGACGAGCGGCGACGACACGGTGTTCCTGACGCCGGAGGCCGACCCGATCCCGGCCGACCGACTGGACGTGGTGCAGAAGCGCTCTCGGCTCGCGTCCGTGAACATGGGCGGGCAGGGCGCCGTCTGCGACGCGCTTCACCGCGCCCGCCACGGACCCGACGGCCCGGACGGGTCCGGGGCGTCGTACGTCGACCGGTCGACGTCCGATCAGTCGGCGTACGACGGCGACGTTGACGAGTTCACGTCGACGTGGACGCTCAGCTCTGACGACTGAGTCGCGCCTCGCCGGCCGATTGTCCCGCCGTCGCGGTCTCCCCGCCTGTCGACCGCCCCGCCATCGCGGTTTCTCGTCCTCAGCGGATCGGGCCGAGACCCCCGAGTCCGCCGCCTCCGGACCCGCCGTCCTCCTCGGGCTCGCCGTGTCCCTCTTTCTCCAGTCCGTGTCGACCGCTCGTGGCCCACTCGTCACGGTCCCAGCCGCACTCCGGGCACTCGCCCTCGCCCCAGTCGAACGGCTCGCCACACCCAAGACAGGCGTTCTCCGTGTTCATGGGTCACGATACGCACGACGGAACAAAAGCGTTCACAACAGCTCGCGGAACTCCCCCAGCGGCGGGAACCGGAGCGGCTCTCCGGCATCGCCCGTGTCGGGGTCCACGACGACCGGTGCCAGCCGGTCCGCGTCGGCGACGAGCGGGGAGTCGAACGCGCCGGTCCGCATGTCGTTGACCGCCACGCCCGGGGCGAGCCGGGTGAACGCGGGCAGCATGAGGAGGTCGGCACCGCGGTGAACCGCTTCGCCCCGGAGGAAGCAGGGGCGCCGGTCGCCCTCGATCTCGATCGTTGGGTGGACGTGGCCGGTCACGTACCGGTCCCCCGCCGCCGACGGCGCCTCGTGGCCGTGACAGACGACGGTGCGGGGCGCTGTCGGGTCGCCGTCGGCGGGACCGAGGACGTACTCCTCGCGAACCGGACCGTCCCACGCGCTCGCGAGAGCGGTGTCGTGGTTGCCCGCGACGAGCTCGAGGGCGGTCCCGTTCGCCTCGCAGACGTCACGGAGCGCCGCCAGGGTCCCCAGGCTCCGATCGGTGACGCGGTCGAACGTGTGGACGACGTCGCCGGCGACGACGGCGGTCTCGGGGTCGAACCGTCTCACCAGTCCGGCGAGCCGGTCGGCGAGGTCCTCGCGCTCGCCGACCGGGAGCGAGACCGTGGAGGCCTCCCCGCGGCCGACGTGGAGGTCGGCGACGACGAGCGCGTCGTGGCGGCCGAGGTACGCCGCGCGCTCGCCGAAGGCGACTCCCGTCATCGACCGCCCCCCGTCACCGGCCGCACCCTATCATCGGCCGCCCCCGTCACCGGCCGAAGCCCGTTGGGGGGTCGGTGCGGTCAGTGCGGTCGGTCCGGCCGCTCCGGGCGGCGGGGCGCCCCCGATCGGTCTCCTCACTGGCGCCGCCGGCGTGGTTGCGGGCGGTCGCGTACGCCTCGCGGACGCGCCGGAACGACTCCTCGTCGCCGCCCTGGTCCGGGTGGGTCTCCTTGACGCGCTCGCGGTAGGCGCGTTTCACCTCGTCGGCGTCGGCGTCGCGGTCGACGTCGAGCTCCGCGAACGCCGCGGCGACCGGGTCGGGACCGCCGGGGTCGACGGCGGGATCCGGCCCCCAATCGGGCTCGATCACGTCGAACGGGAGGCGGCGGCCGAGCCCCCGACCCGGCATCTCGTGTTCGCAGAGGACGGTGTAGACGCCCTCGCCCTCCAACCGGAAGTAGTCGTGCGCGTCGAACGTGATGGCGACCTCGCGCCGGGGGAGGTAGAAGGGGACGGCTACCTCCCCGAGCGCGTGGTCCTCGCGGAACCGCTCGTCGATCGCCGACAGGTACTCGCGGATCTCTCGGCGGCGTCGCTCGTCGCCCGCGCTGGTCTGGTCTTCCCCGGCCGCGGCGACGCTCGGAGCGACGAACCGGTTCCCGAGGTAGAAGACGACCGCCGCGAGCGCGGAGGCGACGCCGCCGACCGCGACTCCGATCAGGATCCACGGCGGCACCGCGCCGATGAGCTCGACGACCACGACCTCCGTAACGGCTCGGCGCCTATCAACCTCTCGCCGGGCGACGGCGGCTCGGCGAGCGACGCGCTCCGGCGGGGAGAGGCGTAGTTAAAAAAGCGGGGCGCCGACGTCAGATCATCCCCTTCGACTCGAGGCCGTCGAGGATGTCGTCGACGAGCGCCTCGGGGGTGTCGTAGGGGAACTCCTGTTCGCTGCCGAGCTTCGCGG
Organism: Halorubrum yunnanense; assembly: GCF_026586675.1. Taxonomy (GTDB): domain Archaea; phylum Halobacteriota; class Halobacteria; order Halobacteriales; family Haloferacaceae; genus Halorubrum; species Halorubrum yunnanense. The sequence continues at coordinate 26,060 of NZ_JAODIX010000029.1, read as the reverse complement.
CCAGCTCCATCGCCGTGAGGCTCACGTCGCCGGCCTCGAACTTCGTGGCCGGGCCGTCCGGGAGCGCCGGGACGAGGTCCATCTGGTTCTCGACGGGGAAGTCGGCGCCGCCGAACGCGTCGAGGAACTGTTCGCGGAGTTCCGCTCTGACGTCAGTCATACAGCCCTATCCCGCGAGCCGCCGCAAAAGCGTTGCGGAACAACGGCAAACAAATTTGTAGTTCTCGAACGACGAGAGCCGGACGGACCGCCCAAACCCGACGCTCGTGCCGGAACCTCACTCCCTTTGTCGCTGGGCCACAACCCTCGTCCATGTCGTTGGACTTCGATTTCGACCTGCTGCGAGAGCTGACCGAGGCCCGCGGCGTCCCGGGCTACGAGGACGACGTCCGCGAGATTGTGCGCCGCGAGTTCGCCGAGACCGCCGACCGGGTCCGGTCCGACGCGATGGGGAACGTGGTCGGGACGATCGAGGGCGACGGCGACTACTCGGTCGCGGTCGCGGCCCACATGGACGAGATCGGGTTCATGGTCCGACACGTCACCGACGAGGGGTTCGTCCAGGTGGACCCGCTCGGCGGCTTCGACGCCCGCGTGCTCCGCGCCCAGCGCGTCACGGTCCACGGCGAGGAGGACTGCACCGGCGTCATCGGCTCCGTGCCCCCGCACACGCTCACGGAGGAACAGACGGAGCGGAGCGACGAGGTCTCCGACGTGTTCATCGACCTCGGGCGCGACGCCGAGGCGGTCGAGGCGCTCGTCGGCGTCGGCGACCTCGTCACGCTCGACCAGACGACGACGCGCATGGGCGACCGGATCACGGGGAAGGCGCTCGACGACCGGGTCTGTCTGTTCGCGATGCTGGAGGCCGCCCGCCGGATCGACGACCCCGACGTGACGGTCCACTTCGCCGCGACGGTCCAGGAGGAGGTCGGAATCCGGGGCGCGACCGCGCTCGGCGTCGACATCGACCCGGACCTCGCCGTCGCGCTCGACGTCACCGTCGCCAACGACGTCCCGCAGATCGGCGAACCGGCCGACGCCGTGACCGAGCTCGGCGAGGGGACCGCGATCAAGCTCAAGGACTCCTCCGTGATCACCAGCCCGAAGGTCCACGGTCGGCTGACCGACGTGGCCGAAACCGAAGACATCGATCACCAACACGAGGTGTTGCCCGCGGGCGGCACCGACACCGCTGGGTTCCAGAACACGGCGGGCGCGAAGCCCGTCGGCGCCATCTCGATCCCGACGCGGTACCTTCACACCGTCACCGAGACCGCCGACGGCGGCGACGTCGCGGCGACGATCGACCTCCTCACCGCGTTCCTCGATTCCGAGACCGGCAAGCACGACTACAGTTTATAAGCATATCATAAATAGCAACGCGGAGGCGCGCACCTGCGAGCGCCCAGCGGGCGCGAGCAGAGTGCGCGAGGGAGTCGGTCGCCCGGAGCGAAGCGAAGGGCGACCGACAGGGCGAGAGCGAAGCTCTCGCTTGCAGCCGGCGGCTTCGCCGCCGGCGACGAGGCTGGGGAGGCGTGAGGTGCTGTGCGGTGCGGGGTGGGACTCAAAGGGGCAGCCGCGAGGACGGCGCAGGCGATGCAAGCACTGGAAAGAGCGAGCAACGCGAGCGACTGAAGCGCGCAGCGAGCGTGCGCCGTCCTCGCGGCTGGGGCTTTGGAGGTGTTCACCGCCGATCCGTGTTCAACCATTTATAAGTGAGCAGCTGAGGGCTTTGGAGTTGTTCATCGGAGCGTCCATTTATAAATAAACGGCTGGGAATCTCTCTCCACTCGCTGTTCCGCCGACCGCCTTGCGACCAACGACCCGGCTGTCCCGCACGTAGTATCGCCGGACCGCTTATTACGCCCCGCCCGAACCACCGTGCGTGGACGAACTCGTCGTGAGCACCGAGGTGTACGCCGACCCGGAGGAGGTGTACGAGTTCCTGCTCGACTTCCCGGGCTACGCGCGCTACTCGAAGTACCTCGACGGCGTGCGGACGATCGAGGGCGACGGCGGTCCCGGCACCCGCTACGCGCTCCGGTTCGCGTGGTGGAAGGTATCCTACACGGCCCACTCGCGGGTGACCGGCGTCGAGCCGCCCGAGCGGATCGACTGGGAGATCACGAAGGACATCGACGCCGGCGGCCGCTGGCGCGTGACGCCGGTGACGGGTGCGGACGGTGACGCCGGTAGCGACGGTGACGTCGATGCCGACGCCGACAGCGACGCGGACGCCGGCACCGACGTCGACGCTGACGCCAACGCCCCGGTCTGCGAGGTCGCGCTCGAAGTCGAGTTCGACCCGGGATCGGCCAGCCCGGACGCGCTCGACCTCCCGCGGCTCGTCTCCTTCGACTGGGTGGTGAAGAAGGCGGTCCCGCTCATTCGGACCGAGGCCGAGCGGGTCATCCAGCGCGCGGTCCGCGATCTGGAGGACTCGAGCCGCGGCGTCGACCTCGACGTGTACGTCGATTCCGAGCGGATCTGAGGGCTGAAGGCACGCGCGGAGCCGGTCTTCCCGCCGTCGTCGAGTCGAAGGCCTTAATGTATCCAGCGGAGAACGGTGGAACGCAGCGAGGGCTCGTAGATCAGTGGTAGATCATCCCCCTGGCACGGGGAAGGCCCGGGGTTCAAATCCCCGCGAGTCCACTCCTTCGCTCACTTCGTTTGCTCAGTCGCTTCCTCGCCTGCCCCCGCTCGCTCCGCTCGTGGGGACCCCGCGAGTCCATAATTTTGTGCCGCGAGCAATATCGCGAGCGGCGCAATCCTGCAACGAGCGGGATTTGAACCCTGCCAGTCGCGCGCAGCGAACGGTGCGAGATGCGAGCGAAGCGAGCACCTCGATAAGCGACCGGCACCGCCACGAGCAGTGAGCGAGCACGCCTGGCTCTGGTTCACGGTCCCGGCAGGTCCACTCGACTCCCTTCCCGTACCCTCTCATCGGCTCCCCTCTCGTTGCTCACCGTGAGACGACTGCCGCCGCTCGGGTGACTTCCCGATCCCCGTCCGCTACGCGTCGCCGACCCACTGCAACACCTCACACCGATAATCGAGCAGCGTTCCGAGGTGATCGGTCTCGGCAGTCGTGAGCGTCGCTTCGCGCTCGCCCGCGAGCGCCTCCACGGCCGACAGCGGCGCGTTCCCGTCGCGGGTCCCGTGCCAAGCGCGGACGGGGACCGGAGTTCGGTCGATCCCTGCCCACTCGCTCCCGAACGACCGGTTCTCCCGAGCGACCGCCGTCGCCCCCTGCCGCAGAGCCTCGTGGAAGTCGTCGGCGACCGCCCGCGAAACGGCCTCCGGTACGGACCGGTCGGTGTACTGTCCGACGACCGTGTCCGGACCCGCCACTGATGCGAACGCGCCCGACAGCCGGAAGAGGGCGCGAACGGCGAACGGGACCCGCGACAGCCGCACGAGGGCGACTTCCGCCGGCGGGACGACGCTGCTGACCAGCCCGACCCGGGACACGCGATCGCTCCCCCCGGCCGCGAGCGCGAACGGGCCTCCGCCCGAGAAGCCAACGACTCCGCACCGTTCGACCGACTCCGCGTCGAGGAGGGCCGCGAGGTCCCTCCGCCACTCCCGCCACCCCCAGTCGTCCGGCGGCGGCGACGAGCGCCCGTAGCCGGGTCGATCCGGAACGAGGAGTCGGACGCCCGCTTCCGCCGCGGCGTCGTCGAGGAGCGACGCGAACAGCCGCGACCCCGGGGTTCCGTGGTGCGCGACGACCGGCGTCCCGCTCTCGTCCCCGCCGACGGCGTAGGCGAGCGTTCGACCGTCCCCGAGCGCGCACGTCTCAGCCGCGGGCGCGACACCGCGGTCCTCTCGTCGAGATTCCCGTTGCATGCCTCGGCGTTCCGCCCCGCTCGGCATAACGGCCCGGGAGTCTCAAACCGGCGTTTTACCAGAATTGAGGCGAGAATGCCCCTTCCTCAAGGAGCAAGTATTGCGAGCGAGTAGGGAGGGGATGAATCGCCGCACGGTAGTACAAGCCATTAAGAAAACACATCCCTAATCAAGGGATAGCGATGGAGTACAGTCACCGTTATCCCGCATACCCGACACAACAGGTAGCGACTGTACTGGACTCTCATGTCGACATTCATCGCCAAGCGTACAACTACACCCTGTACGAGTACGAGAACGTGGACGCTGACGACATCGGTTCCGCGTACAAACACCACTCCCGACTCCCCGACTGGAAAGACGAGTTCCCCGTTTTCTCGGAAGTTAACTCCAAAGCACTACAGCGAACCGTCACTCGGTTCTACCAGAACCTCACCGGACTTTCCGAGCAGAAGCAAAACGGACGCAAGGTCGGGAAGCTCACGTGGAAGTCTCCGAGAGAGTTCCAGAGTATAACGTATTCGCAGTCTGGCTTCGAACTCAAAAACACGAGTGGCCGACGCGCGACGCTCTGGCTCTCTAAAATCGGAAACATTCCGATCCGCTACCACCGCGAAATCCCCGATGAAGCCGACATCAAAGAAGTCACTATCAAGAAAGAGACAACTGGCGACTGGTTCGTCTCTTTCGGGCTGGAAACCGACGACGCCAACCTGCCCGAGAAACCCGATGTGAACTCGCTCAATACGAGCAATAGCGTGGGTCTTGACCTTGGGATCCTCAACTACATTCACACCACAGATGGGACGACTGTAGATTGGCTCCACCTCGAAGACGAGTACGACCGACTCCGCCACGAGCAACGCAAACTCTCGCGGAAAGAGCAAGGGTCGAACAACTACGAGGAGCAACGCGAAAAAGTGGCGAAGGTCAAGCGACACATCCGTCGGAAGGTGTTGGACTACCAGCACAAAATCACGACGTGGCTCGTCCGCGAGTACGATGCTGTGTTCGTCGAGGACTTGGACGTGAAGGGGATGTTGGAACAGTCGCACAACGCTCGCAACAAGCAGGACGCGGCGTGGCGACAGTTCATCACGCTCCTCGAATACAAGGCAGACTTGTACGGCTGTCGCGTCGTTCAGGTGGAAGCAGCAGGAACAACGAAAGAGTGCGCGAAGTGTGATGTGGAGACGCCGAAACCCATCTGGGTTCGAGAACACTCTTGTCCGTCGTGTGGGTTCGAGTGTGACCGGGACGCGAACGCAGCGATGAACATCTTACAGCGCGGCTTTGCTGAACTAGGGCTGGGATGGCCCGAAGACACGCCTGTGGAGACTGCGCTCCCTACGGACACCCATTCGGTGTCTGCAAAGCGCGTCATAGAAACAGGAAGCCCCACCCTCAACGAAGCCGCACCAGCGGCTGAGTAGGGTGGGGTAGTTCACCCTCCGCCGATCCGGCTCCTCCACACTCCGGGCCGAAATCGATGGGACCGCGGATTGATGTGGACCGCCCTCAAACAGATCGGTATGTCGACACACGAGGTCACGGTGGAGCGCACGGACGGTCTGTTGTACGCGACCGGACGGGCCCGCTGACTGCGCGATGTCCCTCAGATCGGACGTCCTCGACTTCCTCGCGTGCGACGAGGCGACCGCCCGGAGCGCGTTTCGCGACCTCCTCAGCGACGCGGTTGGCGACAGCGACGACCACGCTCGCGGGATCGATCCGCACGGACTCCCGCGGACCCGCTCGGCGGTCGCCCCGCCCCCGACGATCGCCGACGTCGACGGTCTCACGGAGCGCGACCGACGGCTGATCGAGCGCGTCAGGCTCCTTGACGACGCGCCGGTCGGCGTCACGCTCTGCGGCCCGGCGTACCGCGACACCCCGATCCGCTACGCGAACCGGACGTTCCGCGAGCTCACCGGCTACTCGCTGGCGGCGCTCCGCGGCCGCAACCCGCGGCTCCTCCAGGGCCCGGAAACGGGTACCGCCCCGGTGGAAGACCTCCGCGAGGCGGTGTCCATCTGGGAGTCGGTGACCGTCGAAGTCTGGAACCACCGGCGCGACGGGACCGCCTTTTTCAATCGCGTGTCGCTCCGGCCGCTCCCCGGCGACGACGGGACGATCACGCACTGGGCCGCCGTGCAGGAAGCGGTCGACGGACCGGACTGAAGTCGAAGTCCTCTAATCGGGCCTACCGCAGCGTCGAGGTCGGCACCACAGACGGGAGCACCCCGCCCGTCGCGTCCTCGACCACGGCGTCGGCCACGTGCTCGCCGCTGAGCAGGCACATCGGCATCCCGATCCCGGGGTTGGTGTACGCGCCGACGTAGTAGAGCCCGTCGACGCCGGGGGCCCGGTGCGCCGGGCGGAGCGGTCCGGTCTGCCCGAGCGTGTGCGAGAGCGCGAGCGCGGTGCCCCGCGGCGCGTTGAACCGCTCACGGAAGTCGGAGACGCACGCGGTCTCCTCGAAGGCGATCCGGTCGCGGAAGTCGACGTCGGCGTGCTCCGCGAGGTCGTCGAGTACCAGCTCGCGGAAGCGCTCGCGGGTCTCGGCGTCGTCGTCGAGCCCGGGCGCGAGCGGAACGAGGACGAACACCGCCTCGTGGCCCTCGGGGGCCGCTTCCGGGTCCGTCTTCGAGGGGACGTGGACGTAGTACGCGGGGTCGTCGGGCCACGCCGGGTCGTCGAAGATCGTCTCGAAGTGCGGCCGCCAGTCGGTCGGCAACACGAGCGCGTGGTGGTCCAGGTCGACGTCGCCCTCGACGCCGAAGTACATGAGAAACGCCGAGGGGGCGTACGTCCGCGACTCCCAGTACGCCTCGCGGCGCGCGAACTCGTCGGGGAGGAGGTCGCGCTCGACGTGGGGCGGCGCCGCGTTCGCGACCACTCGGTCGAACCGGCCGGTCGACGCCGCGGCTCCGGTCCCGGCTTCGCCCCCGGACGCCCCGAACGCCACCTCGAACTTCGGTCCCACCGCCGCGATCGAGGGCTCGATGGCGGTCACCGGGGTCTCCGTGCGGATCTCGACGCCGAGGTCGGTCGCGAGCGCGGCCATCCCGTCGACGACGCTCGCGATGCCGCCGATCGGGTGGTAGACGCCGAGGTTCATGTCGACGTGGCTCATCAGCGTGTAGATCGCCGGGGTGTTGTACGGCGAGCCGCCGAGGAAGACGAGCTTGTACTCCGCGATCTGCCGGAGCTTCTCGTGGTCGAAGTAGTCGCCGACGTAGTCGTCCATCGTCCGGAGCTTCGGCAGGGCGCGCCCCGACCGCAACACGTCGAGGTCGACCATGTCGCGGAGCCGGGAGCGGCTCGGGTAGACGAAGCGGTCCATCCCGAGCTCGTACGCCTCCGCGGCGTCGTCGAGGTACGCGTCCAGGCGGTCGCCGGCGCCCGCCTCGTACGACTCGAACAGCGCCTTCTGTCCCGCCCGGTCCGCGGGCATCGTCGCGCGGTCGCCGTCCTTCCAGACGACCTCGTAGAGCGGGTCCAGCTCGGTCAGCTCGTAGAACTCGTCGGTCGACCGACCGAAGTAGTCGAAGAAGCGGTCGAACACCTCCGGCATGAGGTACCAGGAGGGGCCGGTGTCGATCCGGAAGCCGTCGCGCTCGATCCGGCCGGCGTACCCCCCCGGATGCTCGTTGCGCTCGAACAGCGTCACGTCCGCCCCGGCGTCGGCGAGGTACGCGGCCGCGGAGAGGCCGCCGAACCCGGCGCCGACGACCGCGATCTCCTCACCGGCGAGGCGCTCATCGTCGCGTGAGCGAGAGTCCATCACGAGTGCGTAGGGCCCCGACGGGGTTCACTCACCCGCCATACTATGTGGGGTAGTTCACCACGACCGCGGTCGCCGGCTTGGAGTCCCGTCCGATCGACCTCAAGTCCCGTCCGATCGACCTCAGGCTCCTTCCTCTCCCGGCGCCCGGTCTTGCAGTTTCCGCGCGGCCAGCGCGAAGAGGCCGGTCCCGACCAGGTACAGCCGCCAGCCGGCGTTCGCGATCGGAAAGGTCCGCTCGACCGGCTCCTCGGTCGCCCGGTCCGGGTCGCGCGGCTCGACGGGGTTGTTCACGTGGACCGTTTCGGTGGTCCCGCCCCCGCCGGCATCGACGACCCGGTTCCCGGTCTCCGGGTCGATCCGCAGGTCGACGAACGTCTGGACGAACCCCTCTGCGGTCGACAGCGTCACCTCCCCGTCGAGGGCGTAGAAGCGGTCCCGAAGCGGCCAGAAGACGTTCACGCCCTCGAGATGAACCCAGTCGAGCGAGACGTGCGCGAAGGCGTGCACGAACAGCCCGATCCACGCGACCGCGATCCACCGGTCCGCGAGGCGCTCGCGGAGCGCGGACCGGTCCCGGAGGCGGGTGTCGTAGTAGAGCAGCGCCGCCGCCGCCACGGGCAACACGAGGTTGTGACCGACCGTCCGGTGGGCCCCGGGCATGACGAATCCCAGGAAGCTGTCCGCCTCGGGGACGACGACGATCGCGAGCACGACCCCGAGCGCTCGCCGGTCGTAGTAGTCGCCGAGCAGGCCGGCCGCGAGTAGCAGCGCGAAGCCGGCGTGGACGACCGAGGAGACCATCTACCTGCTCACCCCCGCGGCGCCGTCGACCGACTCCGCCCGGTCCTCCCGTCGGAACCGCACCGCCAGCAGCGCGGCCGCGCTCGCGACGACGACCAGCTGCCACCCCGTCCGGACGAGGTCGAGCTCGCGCTCGGCGCCGAGCGAGAGGCCCGGTCGGCCGTCGGGGTTTATAAACGTCGAAACCGCGTACGACTCCGTCGTTCCGAGACTCTCGAGGGGGAGGACCCCCGGCCCCTCCGCGCCGAACGCGACGAACGTCTGGACGATCCCGTCCTGCGTCGAGTAGAGGAACCCCCCGCTGACGAGGTAGTAGGCGTCGCCGAGCGGGTACAGCAGGTTCACGCCCTCGCGGCCGAACAGGTCCGGGCCGACGCCGGCGACGAGGAACGCCGCGAGCGCGACCCACGCCACGCGGACCCCGCGCCGCCCGGCCCGCTCCCGGAGCCGAGAGGCGTCGCCGGTCTCGGTGTCCAAATAGAGGACCGCTCCCGCCGCAAGCGGGAGCCACACGGCGTGGAGGAGGGCGTTCGTCGCGCCGGGGACGAAGAGGCTCGCGACCGCGTCGAGGTCGGGGAGGACCGCGGCCCCGACGACGACTCCGACCGCGCGCCGGTCGAACGCGACCCCCAGCAGGGCGGCCGCGAGCAGCGCGCCGAACGCGGCGTTGACCAGCGTCGGTGCCATACCGGTCCTGACGCCCGCACGCGAATAAGTCGCTCGGGGACCTCCACCCGGTCAGCGGGAGTCGTCGTCGCCGGCGTCGGCAGGGTCGGGACCGGGGACGTCGGCGCCATCGGAATCGGCGGCGTCGACGTCGACAGTCGGGCCTCCGTCACCGTCGGGGTCGCCGCCGGTCGGAGGGTCGCTGCTCGCCCCCGAGGTCACCCGCTGCGATCCGGCCGCGTCCGGGCGGCCGAGCAGCGCGACGGCCATCTGCCGGGCCGCGTAGGCGACGAGGTTCGTGACGTGAAGCGCGACGAGGACGCCGGCGACCCCGAGCGGGAGCGCGACCAGCGCCTCCGGGAGCGTGTCGATCGCCCACGTCACGGGCTCGCCGTTGACCTCGCCGAAGTCGGCCGCGTAGGGGTATCGAAGCGGCGCGGCGATCAGCGGGAGCGCGTTCGCCAGCAGGAAGACGGGGACGAACGCGAAGAGACTCACCCAGAACTTCAGCGAGACGAACCCGACTCCCGTCCACGTCGACCGGGCGTCGACGTACGTCCGGACGCCCGCGAGCGCGCCGTCGGCGTCGGTGAGGTCGTCCGGCCGCGCCAGGCGGGTTCCGAGCAGCGCGTTCGCGAGCCGCCGCTCGAAGCCCGCGGCGAGTCGGGCGCCGATCAGGGTCGCGAGCAGGATCACGAACCCGACGAGCGCGACCGAGAGGACCAGCCCGAACATGACCCCGAAGGCGAACGCCGTGGAGTAGACGACCCCGAGCGGGACCGCGAGCAGGAGGTACAACAGGTGCCTGTACGTCTGGCCGTCGACGACGACGCCGACGACCGGGAGGGCGGAGAGGCTTCGGAGGGAGACCATGCGCGGTCGAAACGGGTTCCTCTGCCGACATAAATCGCTCGTTCTCGGCACCGCAGGGCGGGCTCGGGAGCCGCCCGGAACGGCCTCGCCGCCCGAGACCGTCTCGTCGCGCTCAGCCGACGAAGAAGTCGATGGCGTTCCCCCTTCGACTGGCTCTTATAAATCTCCGAGTAGCCGTAGTTCGTGCAGGAGACCACGACGAACGAGCGGTTCTGCACGTCGAACAGCTTCGTGAGGCCGGTCCCGCTCGTCGCGATCGAGAAACCCCTTGGGGCCTTCTCGCCGATTCCCCAGCTACTCGTCGACCTCGTCGACGAGGTCGTCGGCGACGCCGACGTACCCCGCCGGCGTCAGCGCCCGCAGCTCCTCGCGCACGTCCTCGTCGACGTCGAGGTCGCCGAACAGCTCGCGGAAGTCCTCAAGCGTGACCGACCGCCCCCGCGTCAGCTCCTTCACGCGCTCGTAGGCGTCCGTGTCGCCCTCGCGCCGAAGAATCGTCTGGACGGCCTCCCCAATCACCTCGGGCGTCGCCGCCAGCTCCTCGCGCATCACCGCCTCGTTCGGGACGACCTTCGCGAGCCCACTCTCGGCTTTCCCGTAGCCGATGAGACAGTGCGCCAAGGCGGCGCCGACGTTGCGCTTGACGGTGGAGTCCGAGAGATCCCGCTGGAGCCGCGAGCTCGTCACGTAGTCGGCGAGGAAGGTGAGATCGGCGTTCGCCTTCGAGAGGTTCCCCTCGCTGTTCTCGAAGTCGATCGGGTTCACCTTGTGGGGCATCGTCGAGGAGCCGGTCTCGCCCTCGACCGCCCGCTGGCCGAGGTACCGGTCGGAGACGTAGAGCCACGCGTCCAGGTCCAAGTCGAGGAGGACGTTGTTCACCCCCCGAAGCGCGTCGAACAGCGCCGCGAGGTCGTCGCAGGGGTTCACCTGCGTCGCGAGCGGGGTGTACTCCAACTCAAGCCCGTGCACGAACGACCGGGAGAACGACCGCCAGTCGACGTCCGGGTAGGCGGCGTCGTGGGCCGCGTACGTCCCCGAGGCCCCCGCCAGCTTCCCGGAGAGGTCGCCGTTCGCGACGACGACGCGGCCGAGCGCGCGGCCGAGCCGCGAGGCGTACACCGCCATCTCCTTGCCGAACGTCGTCGGCGTCGCGGGCTGGCCGTGAGTGCGGGCGAGCATCGGCGTCTCTCGGTGTTCCTGCGCGAGGTCGACCAGGGCGTCCCGGACCTCGCGGACCGCGGGCACGAGGACCTCGCTCACCGCGGGCTCCAACAGGAGCCGGTGCGCGAGGTTGTTGACGTCCTCGCTGGTGAGCCCGAAGTGGATCCACGGGGACAGCGTCTCCGCGTCGGCGACTGCTCCGGACTCTTCTAACCCGTCCAGCCGCACCCGGAGGAAGTACTCGACCGCCTTCACGTCGTGGTTGGTCGCGGCGTACCCCTCGGCGCCCTCGACCTCGAGCGCCTTTATAAGTCGAGCGTCCTCGGCCGAGAACTCCTCGTAGACCGCGCGGAGGGCCGCCTCGGCCGCCTCGCCGAGTGCGATCGGCGTCGCGTCGAGCGCCGCCAGTTCGATCAGGTACTCGACCTCGACGCGGCTCCGCGCGCGCATGAGCGCGGCCTCGCTCGCGTACGGCGACAGCGGCGCGGTGCGGGAGGCGTATCGCCCGTCAAGCGGGGAGACGGCCGCGAGTGGGTCCGACCGCGACAGGCCCGAGATGGCGTGGTCCGTCATGTCCGCGACTGCCCCCGGCGCCAGCAAAAGCGTGTCGATGGCGTGACGCACGGACGTGGATAGGTTCATCCCTTTTATGGGCGCGGCTCGCCGATCCTATCCGCAAACGTGGATCCTCGGGCGCCCCGGACCGCAATCGATATACGCGATCGGTCGGACCACTCGCGTATGAAGATCGCCGGACTCGCGAGCAACCGGGGGCGGAACCTCAGACACATCGCCGACGTCGCGCCGGGCGGCGCGGAGCTGTCCGTCGTCCTGACCAACCGGGAGCAGGCGCCCGTGCTGGAGGCCGCGACGGAACGTCGGATCCCGACCGAGGTCGTCGAGCGCGAGGCGGACGAGTCGCGGGCCTCCCACGAGCGACGAATCCTCGACCGGCTCGCCGACTACGACTTCGACTTGGTCTGCCTCGACGGGTACATGCGCGTGCTCACCGACGAGTTCCTCGACGCGGCGCCGACGACGCTGAACGTCCACCCCTCGCTCCTCCCCTCGTTCTCGGGGATGGACGCCCACGAGCAGGTGCTCGACGCGGGCGTCCGAACGACGGGCTGTACCGTCCACGTCGTCACCGAGGTCGTCGACGACGGCCCGATCGTCACCCAGGAGCCGGTCCCCGTCTACGCCGACGACGACGCCGACTCGCTGAAAGACCGGGTGCTCCACGACGCGGAGTTCACGGCGTACCCGCGGGCGGTCCGGTGGTTCGCCGAGGACCGCGTGACGGTCGAGCGGGGGGGTGACGAGGCCGGCGCGAACGGCGACCCGATCGACGTCACCGTCGAGGGCGACGCCGGCGGCGACTTCCCGGAGCGGCGGTTCGTCTCCGAGGAGCGCGCCGAGACGCTGCGCTACGGCGAGAACCCGCACCAGGACGCCGCCCTCTACGCGGACGACGGCCGCGAGGAGGCGGGCGTCGTCGGCGCCGACCAGCTGAACCCCGGCGCGAAGGGGATGGGGTACAACAACTACAACGACGCCGACGCGGCCCTGAACCTCGTCAAGGAGTTCGACGAGCCGGCGGCCGGCGTGATCAAGCACACGAATCCCGCGGGCTGCGCGACAAGCGACACGCTCGCGGACGCGTACGACCGCGCGCTCAGCACCGACGCGAAGTCGGCGTTCGGCGGTATCGTGGCCCTGAACCGCGAGTGCGACGCCGACACCGCGACCGCGGTCGCCGACTCGTTCAAGGAGGTCGTCGTCGCGCCCGGCTACACCGACAGCGCGCTCGACGTGCTCACGGAGAAGCAGAACCTCCGCGTGCTCGACGTCGGCCCGCTCGGCGAGGGGGACGACCGCTTCGCCGAGCGGTCCACCGAGAAGCCGATCGTCGGCGGGCGGCTCGTGCAGGACCGGGACCTCCAGTCGCCGACCGCCGACGATCTGGAGGTCGTCACCGACCGCGAGCCCACCGACGAGCAGCTGGAGACGATGACGTTCGCGTGGAAGACGCTCAAACACGTCAAGTCGAACGGGATCCTGTTCGCGACCGGCACCGAGACGGTCGGCGTCGGGATGGGGCAGGTGTCCCGCGTCGACGCCGTGACGCTCGCGGCGATGAAAGCCGAGAAGGACGCCGAGGGCAAGTCCGCCGAGGGCGCCGTGATGGCCTCCGACGCGTTCTTCCCCTTCCCGGACGCGATCGAGGAGGCCGCCGAGGCCGGGATCGAGGCCGTGATCCAGCCGGGCGGCTCCGTCAACGACGAGGACGTGATCGCCGCCGCCGACGAGCACGAGATGGCGATGGCGTTCACCGGCTCGCGCTGCTTCCGCCACGACTGACGCCGACCGTTGCGGCGACACGGTGACCGCCTCTCATTCAGGCAGATTCGCCAGAGAGGGCGGTCGCTGATGATCAGTCCCCGGTCGATCGCGGGAGTGGGTATATCGGGTCGGGTGAGTGGTTCGTTATCAGTGATCGAGTGGTGTTGTTGTCGGCTGTTTATAAGTGGTAGGCGGCTCTGCGGTGGACACTTCCAAAGCCCCAGCCCCAACCGCACACCACCTCACGCCTCCCCAGCCTCGTCGGGCGGCCTCCGCTTTGCTCCGGCCGCCCGACTCCCTCGCACCGGCGGTTCGCGGCCCTCCGGGCCGCTCACCGGGGCGCGTCACCGGCCCGGCTACTTATAAATAATCGTCGCTGTCGCTCGTGCCTTTTAAATAGCATATCATCACCAACGATCTGCAACACCCACTCCCGAAATCGATCACCGGTGTGTCCGTCTCAACCGCAACCGGGACGGGACGTCACGAGGCGGATCGCCACGAAGCCTCTCCGCTACTCGCCGTCGCCGTCGGTCTCCGACTCGACGAACTCCATTCCGCTGATCTCGAACCGCGCCCCGCCTGCGTCGCTCTCGGTCAGGGCGATCTCCCAGCCGTGCGCCGAGACGACCTGCTGGATGATCGTCAGCCCCAGCCCCGTCCCGGACACGTCGGTGGTGTAGCCGTCGACAAACACCTCGTCGCGCTCCTCCTCGGGGATCCCAGCCCCGTCGTCCTCGACGTAGATCCCCGAGCCGTCCGCCAGATCGCCGACCCGAACCGTCACGTCGTCGCCGCCGTGTTCCACGCTGTTCCGGAACAGGTTCTCGAACACCTGCTGGAGGCGGCTCCAGTCGCCCATCACGACGCGGTCGGTGTCGACCGCGAGCCCCGCCGCCTCGCCGCTCACGAACGACCACGATTCGCGGGCGAGCGCCGCGAGGTCGACCTCCTCGCGCCCCCCGAGCGTCTGCCCCTCGCGGGTGAGGAAGAGGAGGTCGGCGAGCAGCGACTCCATTCGGTCGACCGCGTCGCGGCACCGCTGGAAGTGCTCCGGGTCGCCGGTCCGCTCCGCCATGTCGAGGTAGCCGTCGACGATCCCGAGCGGGTTCCGGATGTCGTGGGAGACGACGCGCGTGAACTCCTCCAGCTGGTCACGCTGCCGCTGCATCCGCTCGGTCGCCTGCTTCCGGAACAGCTCGTAGCCGACCCACTGCGCCAGCAGCTCCACGAACGTCTCCTCGCCCTCCGAGAAGGGGCGGTCTCGCGCTTCGGTGTCGGCGAAACAGAAGGTCCCGTACACCTCGCGGTTGACCACGACCTTCGCGCCGATGTACGCCTCCAGCCCGAACTCCTCGTAGGCGGCGTCGTCTTCCCACCCCTCGACCCGGGCGTGTTGGACCGTCAGCGCGCCGTCGAGGTCGACGGTCCGCTTGCAGTACGCCTTCGACAGCGGGCAGCTCCTGCCGGCCTGCAGCAGCTCGTGGTCGCCGCGCGCGTCCACGATCACCTGCCTCCCGTCGTCGATCTCGGTGAGGAAGCCGGCCTCCACGTCGAGATACGCGCGGCCCAGGTCCAACAACTCCGGGAGCTTCTCCTCGAGCGGTCGCTCCTGATCGGCGGTGACTCGGTACATTCGGCGGAGAGCGTCGCCCTCTGAGATGCCTTCACTCATCGTCGATCACCGCTCCGATGTCGTGGTTCGGTCTCCCTCCGGGTTAAACCGGACGGTGCCGACCGGCGAGGAGTTCCACGAAGCCGCCCGATCCTGCGCGGACACGCGTAGGCGCGGGTTCGCCGCCGGGAGGGGGCCGTTTCGGAACGGCGGCACGCCGACGAGGGCGGGCGTCACGAGTTCGGTCGCCACCGGCCGCCGATCTCCTCGCGGGGGTAGTCCTGATACGTCCCGTCGAGATACGTGGTGACGCGACCGTTTTCCTCGCTGAGCGTGATCGCCCATAACACGTTCTCCCGGAGCGACGTCTCCAGGGCGCTCATGTGTTTGGTCCCCATCCAGTCGGGGTACTCGAGCTCCTCGACCGCCGGCACCTCCGCGCGGTTGGGGCTCCGGACTCGGGCCATCTGCCGCTGGACCGTCCCGTCCCCGGTCACGATGATGGCGCCGTCTCGGCTGAACGCGACGTCTTCGGCGACCCGCCGAAACGCCTCTGGCGAGTCGAGCACGATCTTGCAGCGATCGGTCGGCCAGACGTTCTCTCCGAGCGGGTCGGTGTACTCCTCGAAATCCGTCTCGGCGACGACCAGGAAGTACAGGCTGGGACCACTCACGTACTTGTCGTCCCACTTGTCGAACTCCATGCTCAACGCCTCGGCGACGTATCGGATCTGGTCCATGAGGTCCTGACTGGTGGCGTACTTCTTCAGGACCTGATCGAGTTCTTCCATCCGTCTCCTCAGATACTAGGCGTGGAACGGTATTAAGCCCTGCTCAGGTCGGCCTGCTCGGTCGCCGAATCTCGCCGCTTCCGACCGAACGGGGGTCCTGGCGAGCCCGTCAACACGGGAGGATCCTGTCTCAGTCGTCGCTCGACGCCTGCTCGGTCGGGTCGCTCGCCGCGCCCGGGACGGCCTCGGCCGGCGCCGGCGGCTCGTCGCGCACGTCGGCGCCCTTGCCCTCGGCGATGACGTCCGCGTACGCGTCGGGGAAGACGCGCACGAAGTCGCCCAGCGCTGCCGTCCAGTCGTCCAGCAGCTCGGCCGCGCGATCGCTGCCGGTGTACGCGCGGTGGTTCTCCACGAGCCGGCGGAGCATGCGCTCGTCGGAGTCGTCGAGCGTCTCGGAGACGGAGACCATCCCGCGGTTCACACGCTCGGCGAACCGGTCGTCGGGGTCGTACACGTAGGCGACGCCGCCGGACATCCCGGCGGCGAAGTTCCGACCGGTGTCGCCGAGGACGGCGACGACCCCGCCGGTCATGTACTCGCAGCCGTGGTCGCCCACGCCCTCGACGACCGCCTTCACGCCGGAGTTGCGGACACCGAACCGCTCGCCGGCGACGCCGTTGACGTAGGTCTCGCCGGCGGTGGCGCCGTACAGCCCGACGTTACCCGCGACGACGTTCTCGGCGGGGTCGTAACCGGCCTCCTCGGGGGTGTTGACGACGATCCGGCCGCCAGAGAGCCCCTTCCCGAGGTAGTCGTTGGCGGCGCCGGTGAGCTCCAAGGTGACGCCCGGCGCGAGGAACGCGCCGAAGCTCTGGCCGGCGTAGCCGTCGAACCGGCAGCTGACGGTGTCGTCGGGAAGGCCCTCGCCGCCGTGCTCGGAGACGACGCGGTTCGAGAGGGTCGCGCCGACCGCGCGGTCGACGTTCTCCACGTCGCGGGTGAGCGCGACGGGCGCGCCGTCCTCGATGGCCGGGGCCGCCTCGTCGATGAGGTCCCAGTCGAGCAGCTCCTCGATGTCGGCGTCCTCCTGCTCGCGGGTCTTCGTCCGGGCGTCGCCGGCGGGCTCGGCGATGACCGCCGAGAGGTCGAGGTGCTTCGCCTTCTCGTGGTCCGTCTCGCGCTGGGAGAGGAGCTCGGGGCGGCCGATGAACTCCTCGACCTCGGTGTAGCCCAGCTCGGCCATGAGCTCGCGGAGTTCCTGGGCGATGAACGTCATGTAGTTGATGACGTGGTCCGGCTGGCCGGGGAAGCGCTCGCGGAGGTCCTCACGCTGGGTCGCGACGCCGACCGGACAGGTGTTCTCGTGGCACTGCCGGGCCATCACGCAGCCGGAGGTGACGAGCGACGCGGTGCCGAACACGTACTCCTCCGCGCCCAGCGCGGCGGCGACCGCGACGTCGCGGCCGGTCTTGAGCCCGCCGTCCGCGGTGACGCGGATGCGGTCGCGGAGGCCGGTCGCGCGGAGCATCTGGTTCGCCTCGGCGAGCCCCAGCTCCCACGGGAGCCCCGCGTTCTTGATCGACGTCTTCGGGGACGCGCCCGTCCCGCCGTCGTGGCCGGAGACGTGGACGACGTCCGCGTTCGCCTTCGCGACGCCGGCCGCGATGGTGCCGATGCCGGCCTCCGACACCAGCTTCACGTTGACGTCGGCGTCGGGGCTCGCGGCCTTTAAATCGAAGATGAGCTGCTTGAGGTCCTCGATCGAGTAGATGTCGTGTTGCGGCGGCGGCGAGATGAGCCCGACGCCCGGCGTCGAACACCGGACGTGCGCGATCATCTCGTTGACCTTCTCACCGGGGAGGTGACCGCCCTCGCCGGGCTTCGACCCCTGCGCCATCTTGATCTGCAGCTCGTCGGCGCTCGCGAGGTAGTCGGCGGTGACGCCGAACCGGCCGGAGGCGACCTGTTTGACCGAGCACGCCTTCTCGGTGCCGAATCGCTCCGGCGGTTCGCCGCCCTCGCCGGTGTTCGACTTCGCGCCGATCCGGTTCATGGCGATCGCGTTGTTCTCGTGGGCCTCCGGCGAGATGCTCCCGAGGCTCATCGCGGCCGTCGAGAAGCGCTCGACGACCGACTCGACCGGCTCGACCTCCTCGACCGGTACCGGATCGCGGTCCGACTCGAACTCTAAGAGTCCACGGAGCGTCTGGAGCTCCTCGGACTGGTCGTTCACCAGCTCCGCGAACTCCCGGTACTGCTCGTAGTCGCCGCCCCGGACCGCCTGCTGGAGCGTCCCGACCGTCTGGGGGTTCCAGCCGTGTTTGATACCCGACGAGCGGTGCTCGTACTCGCCCGTGGTCTCCAGTTCGGGGTCGGCGCCGAACGCCATCGCGTGCCGCGTCCGAAGGTCGTCTTCGATCTCCTCGGCCCCGATCCCCTCGGTGCGGATCTCGGTGCCCTCGAAGTACTCGGCGACGAACTCGGAGGCGAGCCCGACCGCCTCGAAGATCTGCGCGCCCTGGTACGACTCCATCGTCGAGATTCCCATCTTCGCCATCGTCTTGAGGAGGCCGTCCTCCAGGGCGCCGCGGTACGCGGCGAGCGCCTCCTCCTCGTCGGCGCCGTCCGGCCCCGCGACGACGTCCGCGATGGAGTCGTACGCGAGGTACGGGTCGATCGCGTCGGCGCCGTAGCCGACGAGTGTCGCGATGTGGTGGACCTCGTGCGGCTCGCCCGACTCGACGACGACCCCGGCGCGGTTCCGAAGCCCGTTCCGGACGAGGTGGTGGTGGACCGCGCCGGTCGCGAGCAGGCTCGGGACCGCGATCCGGTCCGGACCGACCGCGCGGTCGGAGAGGACGACGACGTCCGCGCCGTCCTCGATCGCGGCCGCGGACTCGTTTCGGATCCGGGTGACGGCGTCGACGAGCGACGCCTCGCGGTCGTACGTGATATCGACCGTTGCCGAGGCGAACGAGGGCCCGTCGCCGTCGACGGGCTCGGCGCTCAGTCCCTTCAGCGCGGCCGTCTCGGCGTCGGTAAGTATCGGCGAGTCAGAGACGATCTGCTCGGCGTGCTCGGGGGTCTCGTCGAGGAGGTTCCGCTGGTTCCCCATCCGGGTCTCCAGCGAGGTGACGAGCTCCTCACGGATGTAGTCTATCGGCGGGTTCGACACCTGCGCGAACAGCTGCTTGAAGTAGGTGAACAGGGGGCGGTCGACGTCGGTGAGCACCGAGAGCGGGGTGTCGTCGCCCATCGAGCCGACCGGGTCCTTCCCGTCTTCCGCCATCGGCTCGACGAGGTGGTTCAGCGAGTCGGTGGTGTAGCCGAACGCGGCCTGGTGGGCGCGGACGGTTAGGTCCTCGTCGCCCTCAGTCTCGTCGACGTCCTCACTCCTGTCGACGTCCTCAGTCCCCTCGACGTCCTCCCGCTCGCCGAGGCGCGGCACCGTCTCCGCGTCGCCGCCGACACCGCTCACCACCTCGTCGAGGTCGACCTGGCCCTCGTCGACCCACTCGCCGTACCGCTCGTCGGTGAGGTCGGCGAACACCTCGTCGTCTGGGACGATGCGTCCCTCCTCGGGGTCGGCGACGAAGATCTCGCCGGGCTGGAGCCGCCCGCGACGCCGCACGTCGGCGGGGTCGGTCGGGAGCGCGCCGACCTCGCTGCCGACGACGAGCCGGTTCTCGTCGGTCACCTCGTACCGGCACGGGCGGAGCCCGTTGCGGTCGAGGACGCCGGCGACCCGGTCGCCGTCGAAGCCGATGACCAGGGCGGGGCCGTCCCACGGCTCGACGAGCGAGGCGTGGTAGTCGTAGAAGTCGGTGCGGGCCGCGTCCATCAGGTCGTCCTCGCGGAACGCCTCCGGGATCAGCATCCGGAGCGTGTGCGGGAGGTCGCGGCCGGCCTGCAGGAGGAGTTCGACCGCGTTGTCGACGCTCGCGGTGTCCGACTGGTTCGGGTCGTCGATCACCGGCTTGATGGTGTCGAGCTCCGCGCCGAACGCCGGGTGGTCGAGGTCGTTCTCGCGGGCGCGCATCCAGTTGACATTCCCGCGGATCGTGTTGAACTCGCCGTTGTGGACGATGTTGCGATACGGGTGCGCGAGGTGCCACGCGCCGAGCGTGTTCGTCGAGAAGCGCGCGTGGACCAGGGCGACGTGGCTCGCGAAGCGCTCGTCGGTCAGGTCCGGGTAGTAGTCGCCGAGCTGCGAGCCCTTCAGCAGGCCCTTGTACACGACGCGCTGGCGGTCGAGCGAGCAGACGTAGAACCGACCGGCGCCGTCGACGTCGCTGACCGCGTTCTCGATCTCGCGTCGGGCGGCGTACAGCGCGCGGTCGAAGCCGAGCAGCTCGGGGTCAGCGTCGTCCGGCCGCGTCTCCTCGCTGGTAAACCGCTCGGCGAGGCCGGCGCCCTCGACAGGCGCGGCGAACAGCTGGGCGACCTCCGGCTCGGAGTCGAGCGCGGTCGCACCGAGGTCGGCGTTGTCCGTGGGCACGGAGCGCCACGCGAGCACCTCCAGCCCGTAGACGGAGAACACCTCCGCGATGACGTCGTGGATCTCCGCCTGAACGCTCCCCTCGGTCGGCATGAAGACAGAGCCGACCGCGTACTCCTCTGGCAGGTCGGCGTCCACGACGTCGCGGAAGAAGTCGTCCGGGCGCCCGACCATGATCCCGGCCCCGTCGCCGGTGTTCTCCTCGGCGCCCGTGGTCCCGCGGTGTTCGAGGTTCTCGAGCAGCCGGACGGCGTCGGTCACCGTCTCGTGGTTCGGGTCCCCGTCGAGGTCGACGATCCCGCCGATCCCGCAGTTCGACCGCTCGTCCGATACTGTGGCAAGCCCCCCATCGCGGCCCGAGGACTCCGAACTCCCTCGGGTGTCATTACGTGGCTCGGTCATATCTCCCACTCGCGGATGATCGCTTAAAGGTATGACCCTGATACGGGTAGGATCCCTCGTACACACATTAGGGAATATAAGGTAATTATTCATCAGGGGCTGATACCGAGTGCCACACTCTCCGTTCGATCAACTACAATCGGATTCTGCTGCAGTAAAACCGATTAAAATCCAAACGACTCGCCGAGACAGGTATATATTCGACGGATTATCTTGTTATCGTCATTCCCGAGCCGGGCGGTCAGTCGACCGGCGCCGGGTCAGCGCTCGGACGCTTTCGGACCCTCCGTGGATCGAGCGCGGAGCCGGAATCGCGGGTCTCCCCGGTCCGGAGCCGATCACTTGCGCAGCGGTACGAACGTTCCGTTGATGTCCCACTCGTGGATGCAGTAGACTTCCCCCGGCTCGTCGGCTATCCGCCAGCCGGTGGCGTCCTCGTCCCACCGCTCCCGGCGGCCGCACAGCTCGCACTCGCGCTCCTGTGGCGGAGTGATGGTCGCGCTCATACCCGGCAGGAGGGAGTCGCCCAGCAAAAGGATACCGCCGGCTCCGCGAGCGGACGACGCTCCCGGCTTCACGACGCCCGCTCGCGCTCGGCGGCCTTCCCGGCGAGGAGGAGTGCGACCAGCGTGACGACCGGGCCGAACCCCGGTACGTCGTCGGCGGTCACCCGGATCGGCGCGTCCTCGTAGTCCGGGGTCGCCCGCTTTGCGGACCCCGTCTCGGAGTCCGTTGCCGGATCGTCGCTCACGCCCGACCCGGCCTCCTCTGCTGCGGACGCGCTGTCCCCGTCGGCGCCGCTCTCACCGGGATTGGCGCCCACGGGCGAGACGGCCACCGGCGATCTACTCGGTCCGTCGCGCGCGGCCGCACGGAAGCCTTCGACCCGCTGGGCCTCAAACCGGCCGTCGCTTCCGACGAAGTCGACCCGCGTCTCGTCACCGCCGTCGCTCCCCCGCTCGTCGGCTTCCGAGCCACTCGGCGGAGAGCCCGCCCCCGGTGTCTCACCGGCTGTCCCGCCGTCACCCGCCGCTCCGCTACCGCTGGGTCCGCCGCCCGCTCCGCCACTTCCCGGCCCGCCGCCACCCGCCCCGCCACCTGCTCCGCCACCTGCTCCGCCGCCACCCGCCCCGCCACCCGCCCCGCCACCTGCTCCGCCGCTACCTGCTCCGCCACCTGTACCGCCACCATCCGCCCCGCCACCACCGGGCTGGCTACCGTCCTCTTCGGGGAGCTCGTCGCTCGGGTCGGTATCGCCCCCGTTCGACGGCGGCGCCTCGAAGGTCACCGTCGTCGACGCGGCGTGGTCGCCCGTCGGGTCCGACGCGGTCTCGCGCAGCCGTTCGTCTTCCACGCGGAACTCGGCGGTGAACGCCTCGCCGTCCGCGGGCGTCCCGTCGGTCGCGAGGGCGTCGCCGCCCTCGGCGACGAGGTAGAGCCCGTCCTCACCGAGGTGGACCGAGGAGTTCCCGGGAACGGCCCCGCTCGGGTCTGACCCGTCGCCGTCGCTCGCCAGCGCCGACGTGTTGGACCGGACGCCGAATGCGAGCCCGTCGAGTCGGGCGAGGTCCGACCCCGCCTCGAGCGTCGCGTTCCGCGCGGCCGGGAGCCCAGTCAGTCCCGTAGCGTTGACGGCGTACGCCACGGTCTCGTTCGAGGCGACGGTCGAGGTCGGCGAGAACGTCCCGTTCGCGATCGCCCGCCGTACCGCGGCGGCGGTCTCGAGATCGTCCCGATCGAGGTCAGTCGTCGCGTAGGCGCGCATTCCGTCCGTCGACCGGTTCCCGACCATGACGGTTGCCTCATCGGCGGTCGTGGCGAGTCCCCGCTCAGATCGGATCTCGATACGGTACTTTCCGGGCGGTAGCGTCCCGTTTGACATCGATGTGTCGACGGACTCAACGGTCGCGTTCGGTCCCGTCGTGATGAGAGCGTCCGTCAGCGACTCGTTACCGAACGCATAGGTGTTGAGACCGATTGAGGTTCGTCCCGGAGTCGGTGTGGAGAGGTTTGCTGTGATAAGTGTATTGTTTGCATCTGAATCCGAAATTTCTATACTTATTTTAGATGTATTGTGGCGTAATCTATATGTAACATTTTCTCCCACCTCCGTCTTGTCACTGACATTTGTAAGAGCTACCTTCTGCTCGTCTTTACCAATTAGCTTGAACTGGTTTTCCATTTCAAACCCACCACCAGAGAGAAAATATGTTCCTGTCTCTAATCCAGTGGTATTGAATAGCATTCTGTCTGTAGTATTTGAATAAGTTCCCACACCGGATATCACTGACCGGTCATCTTTGATGATTCTATGCAACTTGGCAGAACCTCCTTGCGCTGTTCTATTCTTGAATCCCGACTACCTCTCCCGAGTATATCTGATTCCCATTATATCCTGTCTCATTAAATAGACGACTCACATTGTTACTGTCGTTCTGCCCTGGACGAACATTAGAAATGTGTACCTGCGTACTATCTGACACACCTCCATGAATAAACTGTTCTGCAATATCTGAATTTGGCAATAGATTCGTTGAGTTCAAATCTGCCGGCTCTCCGGCCGTTTGCCCTTGTGCAAGTCGAATAGTTGCCACAAATCTGTTACTATGCCAAATTTCACTTCTACTTCCTCTGGCATTTCTAATAGGGATGCTCAAACCGTCGTTTACACCAACAAGTACATCTGAGTACCCAATATATTTCTCGTACATAACCTCTCCATCAGCAGTGATCGGATGAACTGAAACAACATAGGGAGTATTTAATCCGGCTGTGTCCCGTACCTCGGTAGTTGCTACAGAGACATTAGTAATTCCTCCACTCTCATACTCCTGACTGTTGAACTGTACTGTTCCTAAGTATACCTGAAATCTGTCTTTGGCAATTGCCGTTTGCTTTAGCCCATCCGGTGACTTATTCCCAGTGTATTCTTTTGTTATACCAATTTTGCTATTGGGTATGAGATATGCACTAATATCTCCACCAAGAATTGTGGTATTAAGTGATGCACTATCTCTATCGGCGATTTCCCGTGTGTTTTGTGACTTATACCCAACAACCCTGTCATTTTCTTCATTAATAAGTATGATTTTTGAGTTAACACTTGAAGTAACTTTACTGACTGTTACTCCAGATGAGGTCCTACTACTCTTGTTAAAATTAGTTGAAGTAGTTGCTTGATCCCGTACCCTGATAGAGCCATCCACAAAATCGAATTCTGTGGAATTCTTCGTGTGTCCACCTGCCTCTAACTTTTCGTAATCACTCGTTGAATTGGTGTTTGCTGCAGCCACTCTGTACTGAATATTCTTTGTTATTTTGCCATCCGACGAATTATACCCACCCAATTGTACTGAATCAATTTGAATGGGGTTGCTGGTATCAGATTGTTTAATTTGTACTTTGAGCGTGATTTCTCCATTAGTCCTACTCTTATTCGTCGTGATAACCTGTCCATTTGTGATTTTTGAATTTCGAACCGTCACCTCAGATACATTGATATCCGCATTTTGTAATTCTACAAGATTTATATATAGAGTTTTATATTCGTCAGCTGACTTCTCCTCGCTCGCTGCAATTTCCACATTAGAAATAGTATGATTGTTTTCAAACGAGAAGAGATCCTTGGTCTCACCTGAATTTGTTATGTTGAGCGGCTGTCGTTCATGTGTTTCGGCAGATACGTGAGCTACTCCTATTGTAGCAACTAAAACGACAACAACACAGATGACGAGGACGATAACCGGTCCGTGCCGAGTTGAGTTTCTTCGGTCCATCGTGAAGGGCCACGATCGACAGAGCCGGAGCTACGAAGCGCTCGCGTCGCGATGCCTGACGAGTTCGCTACGCCGCCGCCGTCTCGCGTCGTGGGACACGCTCAATCGGTCGATTACTAATTAAATCAGTTACGGAGACAGACGCTTCAAATCGGGAAAATGTCTCCGGCGAGCCGGACTCAGTCTGACGATCTGAGCGGTCGCTTCTCGGCCTTCAGAGGCGCTCAAAACCGATTCGCCGTCTCAGGCCGACGACGGGTGTTCGACCTGTTCCATCAGCGAGAGGACGGAGTTGCGGGCGTCGACCGCGGTCGGGTGGATACCGACGAGCGCGACCACGTCCTCCTCGTGCTGGACGGTGGCCACGTAGAGGAACACGGGAACGTCCTCGACGCTCTCGCTCTGGTCGCCGCCGCCGACCTCCGCGTCGATCGTGGTCTCGAGGATCGACACCTCGATTTCCTGGCCGAGAATGGTCCGCGTTTCCGACCCGGCCTCCTCGATGTCGTCGGCCTGTACCTCGGTGCCCTCGCCGCCGATCCCGCGCTGGTTGGCCCGCTCTAACAGCCGGCGGATCAGCTCCGCGTCGTCCGCGCCGACGAGGGGGTTGATCGACTGGCCATTCGTCTTTAGCTAAGCGAAGAACCGCATGACAGCAGCGGCTTATCGAGGCTACTTTTTGAGAGGAATGAGGAGGCGGCAAGTGTGCACCAAGACGCCTCCTCATCGAGAATCATGCGTCGGCTTACTACACTGTTTCCCTCTGAGTTCCTCGAAGAGCACGCCGAGGAACTCGGCGTGGTCGAGCGTGAGGGCAAACTTCAGATTCCCGTCCTCGTGTGGGCGCTCGTGTTCGGCTTCGCCGCAGGCGAGAGCCGAACACTCGCTGGATTTAGACGCAGCTACAACTCTACAGCCGATGAGACGATCTCTCCCGGTGGCTTCTATCACCGGTTGACACCGTCACTTGCAGAGTATCTCCGCGACCTCGTCGAGCGTGGTCTCGACGAGGTCGCTGTTCCCGACGCTGTTGACGCTGATATCGACCGATTCAGGGACGTGATGATCGCTGATGGAACGGTGTTGCGGTTGCACGAGTTCCTTTCCGACGAGTTCCAAGCTTGCCACGAGGAGCAGGCTGGAGCGAAGCTCCACCTGCTCCACAATGCCACCGATCAGACGATTGAACGGATTGACGTGACCGATGAAAAAGCGCACGACAGCACGTTGTTCAAGACGGGATCGTGGCTGCATGGACGGCTAGTTTTGTTCGACCTAGCGTACTTCAAGTACCGCCGCTTTGCGCTGATCGACGAGAACGACGGCTACTTTGTGAGCCGGTTGAAGCAGAACGCGAATCCGGTGATAACAGAAGAGTTACGCGAATGGCGCGGGCGCGCCATTCCCTTAGAAGGGGAGAAGATCCACGACGTGGTCGGTGATCTCTCGCGGGAGTACATTGACGTAGAGGTCGAAGCGGAGTTGCCTTGTTTTGCCGCCGACTGACGGCAACTTCAGACGT
The DNA here is from genome assembly GCF_026586675.1 of Halorubrum yunnanense. Taxonomy (GTDB): domain Archaea; phylum Halobacteriota; class Halobacteria; order Halobacteriales; family Haloferacaceae; genus Halorubrum; species Halorubrum yunnanense. The sequence continues at coordinate 30 of NZ_JAODIX010000029.1, read as the reverse complement.
TCTTACCGCAATATTCCGCCAGATTAACCC
>NZ_JAODIX010000028.1:66875-154834 GCF_026586675.1 Halorubrum yunnanense | reverse complement strand
ACTTTCCCCAAGTGACGGCGCGTATCCACGGCGTGAACGCCGTGGTATTGCGCCTGTTCAGGGTATAAACGGCCGACAGCGCATCGCTGGTGACCTCCTCCAAAGCCGCAGTCGCCGGGGGCTGTGCGCCGGCTGCCTGAGGCGCTTCGCGGCTCGCTGCCGGTCGCTCGTAAGTGAATAGTTCTGGATCGGTGGCGAACACTTCCGAAGCCCCGGCCGGCGAGGCGGGCCTTTTGAATCCCCACCCCGCACAGCACAGCGACCGCACCTCACGCCTCCCCGGCCTCGTTGTCGGTCCTCTGCGCTGCTCCGGACCGGCGACTCCCCCGCGCCGCTCCGGACCGGCGACTCCCCCGCGCTCGGTTCGCGCTCGGGGGCGCTCACCGGAGCGCGCTATCGCAGACGTATTTATAAATAGCCCTCCGCTCGCTCAGCGGACCGCGTCGATCCCTAGCACCGAGACCGAGACCCCGCCGATCAGCATCGGCATCCAGTAGACGGCGCCGCGGAAGACGAGCACGGCGGCGGTGACGGTCGACGCGGCGACCCCCGTAGTGGGGACGAGCAACCCGACGAACGCCGCCTCGATCCCGCCGAGCCCGCCGGGCAGCGGCGTGGCGCCCGCGACGTACGCGAGCGGGACCGCGAACAGCGCGACCTCCGGCGGGATCGGGCTCCCGACGGCGGCGAACGCGACCGCGAGCGCGGCCGCCTGGAGCGTCCACCCGGCCAGCGAGAGCCCGACCGCGGCCGCGAGGCGCCGGGGGCTCGTCCCGACGCGCTCGATGTCCTCGAAGAAGCTCCGCAGGCGCGCCGCGAGCGTCTCCTCGACGGCGGCGGCGTCGAACCGATTCAGTCGGCCGAGGAGCCCGCCGACGGCGGCCGGGAGTCGCTCGGCGATCGCCCGGCGGTAGCGCCAGCCGAGCGCGATCGCGGTCGAAATCGACGCGATCAGCGCGACGGCGACCGCGACGGCGACCCCCAGGCGCTCGCCGACGGCCGCGGTGGCGGCGTAGGCGCCGACCCCGAGGAAGACCAGGGAGATCGAGGGGACGACGTTGAGCACGTCGACGCTGGCGATGCCGACGAGCCCCGTCTCGTAGCGCGACCCGGACACCTTCGCGATGAGGGCCGCGGCGACCGGTTCGCCGCCGGCCTGTCCGAAGGGGGTGACGTTGTTCGCGAAGACGGCGCCCGCGTACGCGAGGAAGGACGTGGTCACCGGGAGGTGGACGTCCACCGCGCCGAGGACCGTCCTGAGCATGAGGCTCCACGCGAGCAGCCAGCAGAACCCGAGCCCGAACGTCGCCGCGACCAGCCCGCGGTCGGCCGCGAACACCGTGTCGACCACCTGGTCCGCGCCGACGGCCACGAACAGCACCGCAAGGATCCCGACCGCCGCGACCCCTCCGATTACCAGCCCCCGGCGACGCGTCCCGTCCATACGGACCCTGCGTCGGTACCGAACTTGAAACGTCTGATCGCCGCGGTCGCTGGCCCGTTGCCTCGGTCCGACCAACCGCGGGGAGAGGGCGTCGGCCGAGCATCAACAGGAATACAACGGTCGGCGGGGTACGGTACCGCAACCTATGGACGACCAGCGGTTCCTCGAGTCCGAGTGGGATTACTGCCTGGTCCTCGACGCGTGTCGCTACGACGTGTTCGAGGACGTGTACGACGAGTACCTCGACGGCGACCTCGAGAAGCGCTGGAGCGTCGGCTCGTCGACTCCGGAGTGGGCCTACCGGACGTTCACCGGCGACCACGACATCGCCTACTTCTCCGGCAATCCCTTCATCAACGACCTCGGTATTCCACTGAACGAGCTGAAGTGGGGCGCGAGCTGCGACTACGAGTGGACCGCCTCCGACCACATCAGCGACATCCACGACGTCTGGAAGACCGGTTGGGACGACGACCTCGGCACGGTCCCGCCCGAGAGCCTCGCGGAGGCGTACCGGAACAACTCGGAGGCGATCGAGAGCGCCGACCGCACGGTGCTCCACTACATGCAGCCGCACGCCCCGTACCTCTCGCGCGGGAAGGGCCAGAAGCTCAAGCAGATCCAGAAGGGGATCAAACGCCAAGACGAGGAGTCCGACGAGGACGACGCGGCCGACGGCGGGGACGACGGCGGCCTCCTCTCCTCGCTCAGCGACACGGTCCGACCCAAGATCGAGAGCCGGTTGGACGACAGCGAGTTCGCGCAGAAGGCGGGGCTGTGGCTGGAGCTCGACCCGGCAGACCTCGTGAAAGACGGCACGCGCGTCACCGCGCTCCGCCTCTACGAGGAGAACCTCCGGATCGCCCTCGAGTCGGTCGCGGAGCTCGTCGAGGAGCTCGACGGGACCGTCGTCGTCACCGCCGACCACGGCGAGGCGTTCGGCGAGGAGGGCGTGTGGGAACACCACATCGAGACGCACATCCCGCCGCTGATGGAGGTCCCGTGGCTGGAAGTCGAGTGAGCGTCGACGCGGCTCGGGGCGTCCCCCCGACCGCCCGCTCCGGCGTGGCTCGGGGCACTCTCGCGGCCTCTCGCGCAGACACGTCCGCGTCCGCGCTCCCGAGATGAGGGTCAGCCACTACTTGGAGTTCGAGGAGCGCGTGACCGGCGGCATCAAGGAGTCGGTCGTCCACCAGCGGAAGATGCTTGACCGCGAGGGGATCGAATACACCACCGGGCCGACACTCGACGCCGACGTACTCCACTGCAACCTGATGGGGCCGCGCTCGGTGTGGTACGCGAAGCGGGCGCGCGACCGCGGGGTGCCGGTGGTCGCGCACACCCACGTCACCGCCGAGGACTTCGGCGACAGCTTCCGGTTCACCAACGCGCTCGCGAAGCCACTCAGGCCCTACCTCGGCCGCGCGTACGGGCTCGCCGACGCGCTCGTCTGCCCCTCCGAGTACAACCGCGGCGTGATCGAGGGGTACGCCGACGCCCCGACGACCGTCATCTCGAACGGCGTCGACCGCGGGAAGCTGGCGGGCTTCGAGTCGCTGAAAGACGAGTACCGCGAGCGGTACGACCTCTCTCCGCCGACCGTCTTCCTCGTCGGCCACGTGATCAAGCGGAAGGGGTTAGAGACGTTCGTCGACCTCGCCCGCGAGCTGCCCGACGTCGACTTCGCGTGGTTCGGCCCGCTCGACCTCTCTTTAAAAGGCCGCGAGACGACGCGACTCGTCGAGGAGTCGCCCGACAACTGCACGTTCACCGGGTTCGTCGACGACGTCCGGGGGGCGTTCGCCGCGGGCGACGTGTTCCTGTTCCCGACCCACGAGGAGAACGAGGGGATCGCGCTGCTGGAGGCGATGACCGCCGGGAAGGCGGTCGTCGTCCGCGACATCGAGACGTTCTCCTGGCTCGACGACGGCGAAGACTGCCTCAAAGTCGACCCCGCCGACGCGGGCGAAGAGACCGCAGCGTTCGCGGACGCGATACGGCGACTGGGCGACCCCGCGCTCCGCGAGCGGCTCGGGTCGACCGCGGCCGCGCGCAGCGAGGCGTTCTCGCTCGACGCCCTCGCGGAGCGGTACCGGTCGCTGTACGACGGACTGATCTGAGGTCGCACCGGCCGCGATCGGGGCGTTTCGGTCACTCCGCGGCAGCCTTGTGTAAACCGCAGTTGGTATGACCCTGAGTCCTCTCCGTGCAGGTAACATGACACGCGTGAGCGTCATCGGCTGCGGGAACATGGGGGGCGCCCTGTTGCGCGGCCTCGCGAGAACCGACTCGTATCACCTGACGGCGATCGACCTCGACCCCGACGCGCTCGCCGCGGTCGCGGACGTCGCCGACGCGACGACCGAGGACGCCGCCGCGGCGAAAGAGGCCGACATCGTCGTCCTCGCCGTGAAGCCGGACATCGCCGAGCACGCGCTCGCGGACCTCGACCTGACGGCCGACCAGCAGCTCGTGACGCTGGCCGCGGGCCTCCCCCGCGAGTTCGTCGCCGAGCGCACGCCGGCTTCCGTCGTCCGGATCATGCCCAACCTCGCGGCCGAGACGGGCGACATGGCGGCGGCGGCGACCAACGAGGGGCTCACCGACGAGGTCCGCGCCATGCTCGACGACGCCGGCGAGTTCGTCGAGGTCGACGAGTCGCTGATGGACGTCTCGACCGCGGTCAACGGCAGCGGCCCGGCCTTCGCCTTCTACCTCATCGACGCGGTGAAGCGGGCCGGGATCGACGGCGGGCTCGACCCCGAGCAGGCCGAGACGCTCGCGGCACAGACGTTTAAAGGAGCGGCCGAGACCGTCCTCCGCGACGACCGGAGCGTGGACGAGCTCATCGACGCGGTCTGCTCGCCGAACGGGACGACGATCGAGGGGATGGAGGTCCTCTGGGACAGCGACGCCGACGAGGCGGTTGTCGACGCCGTCGCGGCGGCCGAAGAGCGCTCGCGGGAGCTGGCCGAGGCGTTCGATGACGAGTGACGGCGCCGCCGTCGGGGCCGTGGACTCGGGAGCCGTCGACCGCGCGCGGACCGCGGCCGCCGAGGCCGACCGCGTGGTCGTGAAGGCCGGCACCAACTCCCTGACCGACGGGGAGTCGCGGCTCGACCGCGTGAAGCTCGACAAGCTCGTCGCCGACGTGATGGACCTCCGCCGGCGCGGCAAGGAGGTCGTCCTCGTCTCCTCGGGCGCCGTCGGCGCCGGGATCGGCCGGCTCGGGAACGGCGACGGGGCGACCGCGGTCGACGTCGACATCGACCGCGGCAGCGACGTGATCGACGAGCGCCAGGCGCTGTCGACGGTCGGGCAGAGCCTCCTGATGCGCCACTACACGCAGAGCTTCGACCGCTACGACCAGCCGGTCGCGCAGATCCTCGTGACCGGCGCCGACCTCGACGCCCCCGAGCGGTTCGACAACTTCACCAACACCGTCGAGACGCTGCTGGAGTGGGGGGTCGTCCCGATCATCAACGAGAACGACGCGGTCGCGACCGACGAGCTGCGGATCGGCGACAACGATATGCTGTCGGCGTCGGCCGCGCTCGCGCTCGGCGTCGACCTGCTGGTCACGCTCACCGACGTCGACGGCGTCTACACCGGGAACCCGAAGCGCGACCCCGACGCAACGCTCATCGAGGCCGTGGGGACGAACTACGACGCCGTCCGCGAGCTCGTCGGCGACAGTACGACCTCCGACTTCGGCGGGATCCAGACGAAGGTAGAGGGCGCCCGCGACGCCGCCGAGAACGGGACCCCCGCCGTCATCGCCGGCTCGGCGACCCCGGACGTGTTGGACCGGATCGCAGACGGTAAGCCGACGGGCACGCTATTCGTGCCGACAGGTGGTGAGACGAATGAGTGAGACGACAGCGGTCGAACGCGACACGGACGAACTGATCGAGGAATCGCAGCGGGCCGCCCTGCGGCTCGCCAACGCCGACGAGGCGACCCGGGACGACGCGCTCCGGTCGATCGCCGACGCGCTCCGCGCGAACGAGAGCGACATCCTCGAGGCGAACGCGCGGGACGTCGAGGCGGCCGAGGAGATGTTGGAGCGCGGCGAGTACACGCGGGCGCTCGTCGACCGCCTGAAGCTCGACGCCGCGAAGCTCGGCGACATCGCCGAGATGGTCGAGTCGGTCGCCGAGCAGGCGGACCCGCTGGGCCGGACGCTCGCGGCCCGCGAGCTCGACGACGACCTGGAGCTGTTCCGCGTCTCGGTGCCGATCGGCGTCGTCGCGACCGTCTTCGAGTCGCGGCCGGACGCGCTCGTCCAGATCGCGGCGCTCGCGCTGAAGTCCGGCAACGCCGTCATCCTCAAGGGCGGGAGCGAGGCGAGCGAGTCGAACCGCGTCCTCCACCGGGTGATCCGCGAGGCGACCGCGGACCTCCCCGACGGCTGGGCGGGGCTCGTCGAGGCCCACGAGGAGGTCGACCGCCTGCTCGAACGCGACGACGCCGTCGACCTCGTGATGCCCCGGGGCTCCTCGGAGTTCGTCTCCTACATCCAGGACAACACCCAGATTCCGGTACTGGGTCACACGGAGGGGATCTGTCACGTCTACGTCGACGACGAGGCCGACCCGGAGATGGCCGCCGACGTCGCCTTCGACGCGAAGGTCCAGTACCCGGCGGTGTGTAACGCGGTCGAGACGCTGCTCGTGAACGAGTCGGTCGCGCCCGACTTCCTCCCGGGCCTCGTCGACCGGTACGAGGACGCGGGGGTTGAGCTCCGCGGCGACGCGGCCACCCGCGAGGTCGTCGACGTCGGCGCGGCGACCGACGACGACTGGGACACCGAGTACGGCGACCTCGAACTGTCGATCAAACTCGTCGACGACGTGTACGAGGCGATCGAACACGTCAACGCGCACGGCTCGAAACACACCGAGTCCATCGTCACGGAGGACCGGTCGGCCGCGGACGCGTTCATGACGGGCATCGACGCCGCGAGCGTCTTCCACAACGCCTCGACGCGCTTCGCCGACGGCTACCGCTACGGGCTCGGCGCCGAGGTCGGCATCTCGACCGGGAAGGTCCACGCGCGCGGCCCGGTCGGGCTGGAGGGGCTCACCACCTACAAGTACTACCTCGAGGGCGACGGCCACCTCGTCGCGAGCTACAGCGGCGAGGACGCGCTCTCGTTCGCGCACCGAGAGCTCGACGCCGAGTGGGAGTCCGGCGGGAAGTAGGCGTCTCCGTTCGCTTTTTCGGGTTTGTCGTTCCGCGTTTTTTCCGTCCCGTCTGAGTTCGCTTTCGAGCGAGATTTCATATAGCGACATACAATTTAAAAGATCGGCTTCGGACAGAAATTTGTCGTTCCAGTAAGAACACTATTCTGCCTCACTCCGGAATCATTACCACGCGCGGCCCCGCAGCGACGGACATGGCCGACTCCGACTGGGGCGACTGGCTGCCGCGCGCGGTCGCGGACGCCGACCCCGACACCGTGGCGCTGTGGTACCTGGGTTGTAACGGCTTCGCGATCAAAGGGAGCGAGGGCACCGTCCTCTGGATCGATCCGTACGTGGGCACGGGCGACCCGCCCCGCACGGTCCGGATGGTCCCGGTCCCCTTCGACCCCGCCGACGTCGACGTCGCGGACGCGGTGCTCGCGACCCACGAGCACACCGACCACGTCCACGGGCCCTCGCAGGCGCCGATCCTCGCGAACACCGACGCCGACTTCGTCGCGCCCGATGACTCGCTCGCGGTCGCGCGCGAGGAGGAACGCTGGACCGAGGAGTGGGACGTCGACGAGGAGGCCTTCCTGGAGGTGACCGAGGGCGACGAGCTGCGGGTCGGCGAGTTCGCGGTACACGTCGTGGAAACGCACGACTCGGACGCCACGCACCCCGTCGGGTACGTGATCGAGCACGAGACCGGCACCGTGTTTCACGCCGGCGACAGCAAGCCCTCGGAGTCGTTCCCGGGGCTCGCCCAGGAGTTCGACGTCGACCTCGGGATCCTCGCGTTCGGCTCTGTGGGGGCGGTTCCGGACAAGGAGACCGGCGAACCGGTCCGCACCAAGTGGTACAGCGACGAGAACGAGATCGCGAAGGCCGCGAACGACCTCGGTCTCGACCGACTCGTCCCGACGCACTGGGACATGTGGAAGGGGCTGACCGCGGACCCGACCGCGCTGCACGAACACGTCCGGAGCTTCGAGCACCCGAACCGGCTGGAGGTCGTCGAGATCGGCGACCGGATCGAGTTATAACCCCTCCGGCCGAGCGGTTGAGCCCGGGCCTTCGCGCCTCGGTGGTTATCAACGCCGACACGCGGCCCGTGGAATTTAAACCCCTGCTCCGGGAGGTCTCGGTATGAGCGAACCGACGGCAGAAGCGACGGCGACCGTCGACGAGGACGGTATTCGCGTCGAGAAATCCTTTACCGACGACGCGTTCCCCGTGCCCGCGGTGACCTACGAGCTCTCCTCCTCCCGCGAGGACCCCGTGCGCGTGCGCATCGTCGACCGGATCCCGGAGTCGTTCCCGATGGACCGCATCGGGTTCCACCCGGAGTACGAGAGCGGGAACTGGACCGCGTATAAGGATCACCGTGTCGAGTTCGAGCGCGTGCTCGACCCGGGCAACGAGGTCGAGACGGTGTTCGGGATCCGAGACGACGACCCGGACCTGGACGGCTTCCTCGGCACGCCGGTGATCGAGCACGTCCCCGTTGGCGAGGAGATAGAGGACGTCCTCGGCACCGGCGACACCGACGCCGTCAGGGAGGTCCTCTCCGGCGATCGCGCTACCCTCCCGGGGATGGAGGACCCGATCGGCGGCGCTGACGACGCGGGAGCGTCCGCGACGGGACCGGACGAGGACCCGGAGAGTTATGTCGAGGGGATCGCAGAGGCGGAAGAAGATCCGGAGAGTTACGCCGAGGAAGAGGATCCGGAGGAAGAGTTAGAAACCCACGTTGAGGGCGTCGCCGAGGCGGAGGAGTCCGACGACGAGCCCGACGAGTCGGACGCTCCCGAGCCGCGCGCCGTCTCCGCGGACGGCACCCCCGCGGTCACGGCTCGCGACGACGGGTCCGCGGCGATAGCCGAGCCGGAAGCGCCGGTCGACGCGGACGAGAAGACCGGCGACGAGAGCGAGGCCGCGGAACCGGACGAGGACGCCGCCGAGCCCCGCGAGCCCGACGCGGACCCCGATCCCGACGCGTCCCCTGAGGGCGGCCTCGCGGCCGCGCTGGCGGCCGAGATCCGCGCCGGCGAGGTCGCGGAGGAGGACTTGGATACGCTCAGCGAGGAGCTCGACGTCGGGGTTCCGCGGAGCGTCGACGTCCGCATCGCTCGCCTCCAGTCGAGCGTCGCCGACATCGAGGCGTACGCCGACGCGCTCGCGGAGTTCATCGACGGCGAGGGGACGGCGCGAGAGATCCTCGACGAGCTCGACCGGAAGGTGGAGACCGTCGAGTCCGAGATGGACGCGCTCGACGACAGGGTCGACGCGGCCGACGCCGACCGAGAGGACCTGCGGGAGACGGTCTCCGGCGTCGACGACTCCGTCGACGAGGTCTCAGCTGAGGTCGACGCGGTGACGGAGCGCGTCGACGGCGTCGACGACAGGGTCGACGGCGTCGAGGCGACGGTTTCGACCGTCGAGGACGACGTCTCTCGGATCGACGGGGAGACGGCCGCGCTCGACGAGGCGCTCGACGACGTCGACGACGACATCGAGACGCTGTACGAGGAGGTCGACGACGCCGCCGCGTCCGCCGAGTCGACGGCGGAGCGTGTCGACGACGTGGAGGCCAGAATGGGGCGCTTCGACGAGGAGTTCGACGATCTGTGGGACGACCTCGCCGAGGTCGATACCCGCCTGACGGAGGTCGAGGACCGGCTCGGGGAAGACCTCGAGGACGTCGAGGCGGAGATCGACGATATCAACGATCACCTCGAAGAGCTCGAAGCGTTCCGGGAACGGCTCAACGAGGCGTTCGGGCCGTAACGGCGCCGTTTCGACCGGATTTCTCTTCGATTTGGGCGCGTCCGGACCGACCGGCGTTTCCGGCGGACCGAAAGCGCAACCCGTTTCAGCCGCGGCGACCGACAGCAGGTAATGACTGAACCGGTACCGGTCGCCGTCCCGCGGAAGGGCCGGCCCCTCGAAGCGGTCCTCGAACGGATCGCGGCCGTCGGACACGACGACCGGCTGGACCGGCTCGCGGACAGCGTGAGCAACACGCTCCGCTACGAGAAGGCGATCACGAAGGACCGCGTCGAGGCCGACGAGGGGCCCTACGAGCGGCTGTCCGAGTACTCTGCCCCAGACGCTCCCGCGGAGCCGGAGTTCACGCTCTTGCGCGATGACCGCGACGGGAAGCCCCGCCGGATCGTCTTCGACGCCGCGACCGTCGACCTCGGCGACGTGAGGCTGAAGCTCGTCGGGCGCGAGGAGCCGTTCCGCGCCCTCCGGACCCACGAGTTCGCGCTCGGGTTCGACTCCGCGGACCTCGTTTTGGAAGAGGTCGTCGGGATCCGCCCCGAGGGGCTCGGCGAGATCGCCGACGTCAACGAGCGGATCGACCCCGTCGACACCGACGTCCGCGTCGTCAACGGGCTCGGTGACACCGTCTACCACACGCTGATGGCACGGCCCGAGCAGCTCGAGCCGGGGACCGACCTCGACCGCGCGTTCCTCGGCGGCTACGAGGGGGCGCTTTGCATCTCTCCCCGGTACGAGCGACTGGTCACCGCGGTGCTGGGCACCGACGCGCTCGACGACGTCGACTTCGTCTATCCGGACCCCGACGAGGAAGAGGAAGCGGGCATCGCGCGGACCGGAGTCGGCGTCTACCTCACCGTCACCGGGTCGACGGCCCGGGAGCACGGTCTCGTCGTCGGCGAGCACCTCTTCCCGAGCGAGACTGTACTGATGCGGAACGTGGTCGAGAGCGACCCGAGAGTCGAGCGCGCGATAGCCGTTCTCGACGTCGACGACGCGGCCTCCGAGATCCGAGTCTGATCCCGGCAGTTTCTATAGCGACATAAAATATACTCGTCGCGGAGAGAACGCGCTCTCACAACGTACCGTGTCGAGAGGAGCCCTCGAACCGGACGAACTGTCGTGAGATCAGTTCGGATAACGGCGGACTCCCCGTCATCGAAGTCGGCCGAGACCGTCGTCGACCGCAATTGGATAGGTAAGCGGCGCCGATAACCGATCGAGCCGAGGACTCGTGTCAGTAAGGGCTGCGCTCCGAGTTAACGAAGCACCTCCGGACCTCCACGGACGGTACGTCGACTCGCTGCATTCCGATCGTTGGTACCCAACTTACGCCGCTGTAATATATCCGTATTTATATATCTCTATTACAGAAATATGGTACCAGAAAACAGGATACAATAGTATCTGGCGGGGAGATAGGGTGATGAAATTCAGTATAAGTGACATTATCCGGAATTGTGGGATAGATTGAAGTTGGCAGCCGATGAAGCAGAGTTCGAACGATGAGCGACGATCGCCGCTCGGTGAAGACGTACGTTCCCGCCGAACAGAAGGATCGGTGGCAGGGACACGCGGACGAGCTCGGGATGTCGCAGAGCGAGTTCGTTCGGACGATGGTACAGGCGGGACGACGGGGGTTCTCGATAGGCGGATCGGAGAAGGCCGCGGAACCCGATCCTTCCGGGTCTGACCCAGAGGGTAACGACCTCGAAACGCGGGTGGAAGCGGCACTCTCCGAGGAGCCGCTCTCGTGGGAGGAGCTCGTCGAGGCCGTGGTGGGCGACTTCGAGGATCAGCTGGAGGAGACGCTCGACGCGTTACAGGATCACAACCGAATCCGGTACAACGGACGAAAAGGCGGATACACCCTCGTCGATGAGTAGCGCCCGAGCGCCGGACGAGGTGGACGACCCGGTGAGCTACTTCGTCGAGGATCTCACGTACCACGGGAAGACCGAGCGCACCCGAGAGTCCTACGAGCGCGTCCTCCGCAGGTTCCAGGAGTTCCTCGGCGCGGAGATGACCCCCGCGTCGGCGACCCACCGCGACTGCATGTCGTTCGTGCACTCGCTGCGCGGCGACGTCGCCGACAGCACGGTGGCGACGTACGCGGCCTACCTCCACCGGTTTTACGGGTACATGACCGAAGTCGGCGTCTTCGAGGGGAACCCGATGACGCTCGTGATGGAGGAGATGGACGAGACGGTGGATAAGGATCCCGCCCGACGTGACATCTCGATCCCGGCGATGCGCGAGTTCGTCGCCGGCGTCTGCCACCCGCTCCACCGAGCCCTCGTGGTGACGCTGCTCAAGACCGGTATGCGGGTCGGCGAGTGTTGTAACCTGGATCTCCGAGACCTCGCCGTCGACGACGCCGAACTCCGGGACGCGTACCGCCTCGGAACCCGTGCTGTCCTCGAAGACCGACCGAATTCGCTGTACGTGACGCCCGACGCGGCGGTCGGAGAGGAGCTACACGGTGAGGTCAGGACGGCGTCGAACAAGCGCAAGCGGGGGACGGTGATCCCCGTCGACGACGAGCTGGCCCGGACGCTGAAGCGCTGGCTGGCGATCCGACCCGATAGCCCCTCGCCGTCGGAGCCGTTGTTCGTGGGCACGGCGGAGGGATGGGGCGAGCGGCTCGATCCGCAAGCCGTGCGACACGTCGTGGAGCGGTACGCCCGCGACGCCGGCTGGTACCGGACGGGCGGCGGCGCCGCCGAGAACGTCACGCCCCACTACTTCCGGCACTTCTTCACGACCCACCTGCGCGACAGGACCGGCGACCGGGGCGTGGTCAAATACCTGCGCGGCGACGTCGCCGACGACGTGATCGACACCTACACCCACAACTGGGGCGATCAGGTGCGAGAGACGTACGACGCGAACGTCTACAGGCTGTTGGAGTAGTTTCGGAGGCCGGCCCCTGAATTCTGTCGATCTGACACCAACAATAAGACGTCGCGATTCGAACGAGTAAACTCTATTTCGCTATAGAAAATTAACTGCCGTGGTAATTGGAGACTGATCATCTCAATGCATACGATGTAGATTGGGAGGTTTTGATTCGGAGAGTCTTAGATCACAAAAATTCGATACCCGTGATCTCGAACCGGGCTCCGCCAGTATCGGCTGTGGCCACCCTCACGTCCCAGCCATGCGCGTTGGCGATGGTACGCACGATAGAGAGCCCGTATCCCGAGCCCTCCTCACGGGTCGTGAACCCGTGGTCAAGCACCTCCCCTCGGATGTCTTCGGGGATCCCAGGCCCATCGTCTTCGATGTAGATCCCACCCGGGAGCGCCCCCACCCGGACGGTCACATCTGACTCGGTGTGGTCGACGGCGTTCCGAAAGATGTTTTCGAATAATTCACAGAGTCTGTCGCCGTCCGCACTCACTGGACGCGCCGTCTCGTAGTCCAGCGTTGCCCTATCCGCAGTACCGCCCGTCCCTTCCCACGCGATGGTGATCACGTCGCTGATGTCGGTCGGTTCCGGATCCGTGACGATGTTACCCTGCCGGGCCACCCGTATCAGGTCGTCAACCAACTGTTCCATCCGGTCGGTCGTCGCTTCGATCGATTCGATGTGCTCGGGATCGCCAGTCTCCTGATAGAGGTCGAGCCGGCCGTCGATCACGTTCAGCGGGTTCCGCAGATCATGGGCCAGGATGTCGGTGAACTCCTTGAGGCGGTCGTTCTGGTGCTCGAGCATTCGCTCGTGTTGTTTTTTTGCCGTCGTGTCCTGGCTAATGACTGTATATTCCTCGTTGTGTTCGAGTGGCGAGATCGTCATCGTGGCCCAGAAGACAGAGCCGTCTGCCCGCTGGTGCCACTGCTCGTCATCGATCGTGTCGTCCTCAGCCTCGGCAAGCATAGCAGCGACATCAGGGTGTGATTCGTCCTCGTCAATATCGATATCGAACTCGGCTGTCCCATCGTCGGCAAACAGCTCCCGCAGACTGTTGCCCAGCACCGATTCGGATTCATACCCGTACAGCGTCCGGGCTGGAGTAGGCCAAGCGGTGATCATACCGTCTGAGTCAAGCATGAAGATGGCGTGGGAGGAGACTCCTTCAATCAGGTGCTGATATAGGGCTTCCTCGTCCTGAGTACGCCTTCCACGGGTACCATCGGGAGGGTTAGACATCGTGGCCTCTCGTAGTCGATACCAACTGGGTGCTCGAAAGAGGGTGGAGCATCAGATATTCACCTGATCGGTGTAGATCCGGACCTCTTCCGGGGTCATGACCACTCGATGGTCCCAAATCTGCATACCCAAGTATAGCGGACGACCAGAAGACCACTGGAGGGTCTCAAAGACATCGGGATTAATCCAATTTGCCAGCGTGGTGGGACGCTCGTAGACATCCACTCCCGCAGCGAGAAACGCATCTACGACTGCCTCACCTATCTCCTCCTCACTGCCGATCGACTTGCGGACAAGGAGGCTGAATTCTTCCTTGTCTAACGGCGGTAAGGCAATCATAACAGAGTGTAGGTAATCCATGCATGTCAAGATAAATCATTTTCACATCTAACAAATTTTTGATTAATTGGATAAAGCCGCCGTTAATCAATACTGCTGACCGCTGGGGTGGTGGGCAAGTGGTGTCTGGTTGCGAAAGTCAATGCGGCTTCGAACGACATCAACGACTGGCTGATTGGGGATTGCGCTGAATAGATTCTCGTCTAAGTCGGTCACTACGTCCTAATCAATATCTTATCACTGACAAACCGCGATACTTCGTTGATTCCCAGTGGGCATTTAGACGCGTTCTTGATACTGCAGACCCAATTGTGTCAGTATCGCCCGCAACGCGACAGACGGTGTCCGGAAGATCGCACAGACTTCCCACACCACGTGGCCTGCCTACGATTCGACACCATTGTACGATCGGAGTTCACTCATCGGTCTTGAAGAGCATATCCGCACCGTTGCAGCCGCGTGGTTCGATCACGAGCCCCTCAATTCTGTCGATGAGTTCGCCTCTCACTACCCGTTGGCGTATGTCGAATTTCGACCTCACGACCAGTATTCGGTGGGAACACGATACAAGATGGCGCAATTGTTCCGCGTCTTTCTGCTCAAAGAAATCCATGGCTGGAATCACGAGACGGCACTCGTTACGTACCTTACTCACCACCCAGGCCTCTGTGAGAAGCTGGGCTTGGAGACGGTGCCAGACCAATCGACACTCTGGCGTAGCTGGCACCAGCGGTTCACTGCTGACCTCCGTGAGACAGTCCAGACAGCCGCGCGAACGATTCTTATCGAAGCCCTAAAGTCGGGTATCACGGTCCCTCGCGAACCAGAACACTCTGTTCCATCTCACGGTGACGAGGTGGACGAATCAGACCCGAACGGTGAAGCTGTCCTTGACGAAGCGGCATCGATTACGGACCACGTCAGTCGTGTTGTCTTCCCGGCATTCTCGCTGGATCAAAGTGAGGGCTGTGAGATTCATGAGAACGCCTATTGGGACTTACAGACGTATCTGGGGCTTCGCGAGCGGTTGGCTGCGAACGAAGGTGCTCGCAGTTTCGCCCACGAGTTGACTCGGGGTCGGACACCGCTGGGGCACGCCTACCGCGAGCATCTTTGTGACCTCTCGATCGCACAGATTCGAGAGATGTACCGACAAGCCGTCAAGAGGCTCCTGAACGAGGTCGCGGAGACGAAACAGTTCTTCCGAGCCGGAATTATTGCTGTCGACATTACTGAAGCTGATCCCTTCACTGGTGATCGAACGGGCCACGAAGAGGAGATTATTGGGACCAAAGAGAACACCGACGAGTACGCCTACCAGTGGGCGACAGTCCAATTGGTCGTCGACGCCGTCCCGATCGTCCTTGACGCACGAGCAGTTCGGAAGGTGAGTCCTGCGTAGAAATCGTCACGGATCTCTTGGATTCTGCCGAGGAGATAGTTCACGTTGATAACGTCCTGATGGGTCGGGAGTTCAACAGTCAGCACGTTCTGGAGATAATCAGCCAGCGCGAACTGTCGCACGTTGTGCCTAAGCGGATGCAGACCAGCGAGAAAGCACAGGCCAAGCGGCTACTCAAACACGGCCAAGATCGGTACGAAGCTGACCGGAAGCTCCACCCCGGGAACAACGAATGGCACTCAACGACACTGATCCACCGACGCAAATAGAACTCCGAGCACGACGATCACCGGCAGTACTCGGTGTTCATGATGAATCGAGGGAGCGGACATCTGACGGAGTACGGCTACCGGTGGGAGATCGAGAGCGGCTACAAATCGATAAAACGATTCATGGCCGCCACGACGTCGAAGAATTTCGGGCTCCGGTTCTTCTATTTCGCATTTGCTTGCCTGTTGTACTCGATCTGGCGAGCTGTTGATTTGCTCGTTCAGGTCAAGTTGAGTGGTGAGTACGAACATTCGCCTATAGTGACAGCCGATAATACGCTGACGCTGTTAAAGAAGGAAACCGGAACCGGATAGGGAGGATCTCTCCCGTGGTAGCGCGGCGTCTGAGTGGCAACGCTGCCGGAAATCGCCCAAATTCGCGTATATAGTTGGCAGTTCAATAAGATTGGCCGTTTGGAGACGATCTGAAGCAGATCCGCTCGTCGGTTCGGTCGAGAACACACATTACAGGCCCGCTATACCCGCTGTAGTCTCAACTTGCAAACTGCCGCGCCCGAAACCGCCCCGTCTCGCGTAATCCGAGGAGAGCATCGGCGAGACGTACCGTTCGGAACACACCGAACCCCGCGTCGATACGTCGATTCCGCCGGCGATTGCCGGAGACGGACCCACCGGAGTCCGGGCCTCGGTCGGTCGGCGGGACATTGGCTGAACACGTTCGGGGTGTTTCCCAAGGTGGAACGGGTCCTCTCTCCGATCAACCCCATGTTCGACGACATCGACGTGGACCGGCGTCCCCTCGTTCTGATCTGGGAGGTGACGCAGGCGTGCGGCCTCGCCTGTCGTCACTGCCGTGCCGATGCGAAGCCCTCGCGCCACCCCGACGAGCTGACGACCGGCGAGGGGAAGCGGCTCCTCGACGACGCCGCGGGGTTCGGCGACGGACAGCTGATCGTCCTGTCCGGGGGCGACCCGCTCGCGCGGGACGACCTCACCGAACTGGTCTCGTACGGCGACGAGCTCGGCCACCGGATGACGATCACGCCGAGCGGGACGGCGTCGCTGACCGCCGACCGCGTCGAGGCGCTCGCCGACGCGGGGATCCAACGGATGGCGCTCAGTCTGGACGGGGCGACCCGGGAGAGCCACGACCGGTTCCGCGGCGAGGAGAGCTTCGAGGACACGGTGGCCGCGGCGCGGGCGGCCCGTGAGGCGGGGCTCCCGCTGCAGGTCAACACCACCGTCTGCGCCGAGACCGTCGGGGAGCTCCCGGCGATCCGAGACCGGGTGCGCGAACTCGGCGCCGTGCTCTGGAGCGTCTTCTTCCTCGTGCCGGTCGGCCGGGGGCGGATCTTGGAGCCGGTCGCCCCGGAGCGCGCCGAGGCGGTGATGGAGTGGCTCCACGGCGTCGCAGACGAAGAGCGGTTCGGCGTTAAGACCACCGAGGCGCCCTTTTACCGCCGGATCGGACTGAAACGCGACGGCGACACCGAGGGGGTTCGCAGGCGCAGCGGCATCACGGCGGGCCGCGGTTTCGCCTTCGTCAGCCACACCGGGGAGACGTACCCGTCGGGGTTCCTCCCGAAGTCCGCGGGCAACGTCCGGGACCGATCCGTCGTCGACGTCTATCGGAACGCGGAGCTGTTCGAGTCGCTCCGGGACCCGGACGGGTTCGCGGGCAAGTGCGGCGCCTGCGAGTTCCGAGGGGTCTGCGGCGGGAGTCGCTCCCGAGCCTTCGCGGCGACCGGGGATCCGACCGGGAGCGATCCCCTCTGTCCGTACGTCCCGGAGGGGTACGAGGGCAAACTGCCGGCGAGGCTGGAAGGGGAGCGCCGGGGCGTCCCGGACGCGGCGGACTGACTGTCGGGTCGCGCCGGCCGACCGCGGCCCGGCGACCGATTAAAACTCCTCCGAGTCGAGGACCCGATGCGGCACGTTCCTATCGCGGAGCTTCGAGGTGTGACGCGGGATCGCGTCCGTCACCGCGACCAACAGCACGTCGAGGCCGAGCATCCCCGCCTCGGCGACGCCCTCGGCGCTTCCGAACCGGACGTCCGGAGTCGCACCGCTCCGGGAGACGAGCGCGTACGCCTCCGTGCCGGCGACCGCGAGCAGCCCGTCGTCGGGGGCGTGTGCGGAGACCACCTCGGGGTCGGGCGGGGCCTCGTCGGTGACGGTCGGGACGGGCAACACGGAGACGGTCCCCGTGTCGTAGTCGACGACGCCTTCGAAGTCGGCGACGCCGACCGCCTCTCCCGCTGCCGCGCTCGTGACCGTGACCGCGGTCGCGGTCCCGCCGGCGGGGTTCGCGTGGAGGACCCCGTCGCGCATCACGAGTCCGACCTCGCTCCCCTCCGAGACGTCGTCGAGCGCGATCGCGGCGTCGACCTCGACGCTGCCGAGCACGTCGGAGTTCACTCGTTCGAGGTACGTCTCCAGGTCGTCGGTCCGGGAGATGAGCCAGTCGACGCCCTCCTTCGTCACTTCGTACCGACCGCGACCCCCCTTATCGACGTAGCCCGCCTCGACGAGGTCCCGGACGTAATCGCTGACCGCCTGCGAGGTCACGCCGATCGTGTCCGCGATCTCGCCCTGGCTCACGGCCGGCTGCCGGGCGGCGATCTCCACGAGCACTTGGTAACGCGTCGCGCTTCGCTTGTTCTCGAGGACGTCCGGGGACCCCCCGGCATCGGCGTCGGCCATTATCGATTAATGGGTGGCCGGAAATAAAGTACTGTTGTGTATCTCGAAGCGATTCCGGATTAGACGGCGTCTCTCGACGGTCCGTGTAATCTGAGTAGTTCTAAAGCAACTACACTTGTTTCTATGTGAGGTTCAGTTGGGTATCCCGGAGCGGTCAGCGAGGCGCAGTGGGCGGGCGCATCGCTTTCGAGACCGCTGATAAAGCGACGGAAGCGTTCCGCACTCGGTGCCGTCAGTATCTCTACACCGGTAGAATACCGCCGTCCGATCCGTCGTCGGTGGTGTCGTCGCCGTCGTCAGTGGTGTCGTCGCCGTCGTCAGTGGTGTTCCCATCGTCGTCAGTGGTGTTCCCGTCGTCCCCGGTGCCGTCGCCGTCGGTATCGCTCGGCTCAGCGTCACCCGAGTCGCGCACGTCGTCGCCCTCCCCGAAGATGTCGGTCTCGATCGTCTCCTCGTAGGTCAGTTCGTCGAGCGGAACGGTGACCGCCTCCCCGCTCGGGAGCTCGATGACAGCGTAGAAGTCGATCTGGAGGTCGCTCACCTGATGGCCGCGCACGTCCGCGTCGAGGTGCGTGACCCACCACTCGTCGAGGCGGGGGTTCCGGAGCGCGGTGGTGAACTCGATGGTCTCGGTGCTGCGCGATGGGATCAGGTACCCCTCTCCGGTCTGTCCCGAAGCCATCTCGATCCCGTTCAGGGTGACGTCGTAGCCGATCTCCGTGACGACGTACGGTTCGAGGTTCGGGTTGTAGACCGTAAAGGCCATATCGATGGGCGTCTCGGCCTCGCTGACGGTTCCCCACTCGCCCCGCGTCTCGTTGACGTAGAGGATCGGATCGTCGGTCAGCGCGCTGTCGGCGTTCACCGGGCGGGTCTCGTCCGAGTTGAACGCGCCCAGCAGGTCGGTCGTGATCTCGCGGCTCCGATTGACATCCTCCCCGCCGTGAACGGCGAGGATTCCCACGGTACCACACCGCTGGGTTGGGATGGTTACGGTTTGTAGTCGTCTTGGTGAACAACTACTGGCTGTGCCAACCAGCCGTTACTCCTATCCCGGCATGGGATTCGGAGATACCTTTGCTGACTGCAACCCAAATCACACCAACAGAAAGGGGTGCTTTCTGTGTGGAATCAGGGAATCCCGATATTGTCCGATTAGGTGGGCGGGCAGGCCGCCTCGGTTACATGTTAATACGGTAATTACTCAGTTAAAACATCCGTTCAGAACATACAGCGTGGCTTGTAGAGGAGTTGGCGGATTCATCCCCGCGCTGAAGCACGGGGCTTTCTCCTTGAATTTCCGTAAAATCGTACCGCTTCGCAGAATTTGCTTATAAAACGTCGCCGATTCGCACGGGCTCGCCGTCCAGGTCGGGCTCCTCGGCGACGATCTGCAACACCTCGTGGTCGGTGACATCGCGGAACCCCTTGCCGGTGGCCTCCTCGATCAGGTCCTTCTCCAGTCGGAACTCGGTCCCCTCGTAGACGACGTCGACGCCGTCGTCGCTGAACGTGAGATCGGTACTCATAGCTCCTCGTAGGCGGTGATCTGGTAAAAGGGGCGTGACACGGCCGCGGTCGGCAGTCCGACGGAACTCGTCTACTCGTCGTCGTCGCCGTCGTCGTCTTTCATCTCCGAGAGGCGCCCAACCAGGTCGTCGGTCGAGGCGCCGCCCTCGATGGAGACCTCGCCGTCGTGGTCGTTCTCGTGGACGTTGACGGCGTCGTCATCGTCCGTGTCCACGTCCTGGTCCTTCTGTTCGCTCTCGTCGTACGATCCGAATCCCATATCTCATCCTCCGGCCCCGAACTGAAAAGGGTAGTGACCTGCCCGCGGCACGGGGAGACGTCGCCCGCGGGGGTTCGAGGCCTGCGGAACCGTGTCGCCGGTCCCGTCAGCCCCGCGTCGGACGCCCCACACGGTTTATAAGTGCGGAGGGAGATTTCCCCGTGTGTCGCTGCGAGGAGACGGTCCGATAGAGGAGCTCGCGGTCCCGTCCGGGACGACCGTCGAGGAGCACGACCTCGTCGTCGACGGCGACGTGCTCGTCGGCGGCCAGTCGACGGTGGAGTTCGGGCTCCGCGGGCGCAACGTCGCCATCGGCGAGCGCGTGCGCGTCGGGAACGACATCGAGGCCGAGGGGGACTGCCGGCTCGACACGTGGTGTACCGTCGACGGCAACGTCCTCGTCGGCGAGGACGCGTACCTCGGCGAACGCGTGACCGTCACGGGGCGGCTGATGGTCTCGGGCGACCTCGACATCGGCGACGACGTGTCCATCGAGGAGGGGTTCGAGGCGAACGGCTGGATCGTCATCCGGAACCCCGTTCCCACCATCGTCTTCTACTTCATCGTCCTCTCGCAGCTCCTGCGCGTCGGCGAGACCGACGCGGCCGACGAGCTGGCGGAGGCGCTCGCCGACGGGGAGGACGTGCGCGACCCCCTCCTGGTCCCGCGCGGCGCCGAGATCTCCGACGACGCGTGGCGCGTTTCGACGCCCGCGACGGTCGGCGACGACTGCCGGCTCCACGGGAACCTCCGGGCCGAGTCCGTCCGCGTCGGCGAGCGCAACGAGGTGTTCGGCTCCCTCCGCGCCCGCGAGGGGATCACTGTCGGGGCCGGCACGGTCATCCACGGCGACGTCACCACCCGCGGCGGGACGGTCACCATCGAGGCCGGCGCACGGGTGCTCGGGGACGTCTCGGCCGGGGACCTCGTCGTCCACGACGGCGCCGAGATCGACGGCTCCCTCCGCGCTCGCGGCGAGATGAAGCTGGTGCAGGAAGCGGGAGAGGGCGACGGGGACGAGGGCGACGACACTCGCGACACCGACGAAACCGACGAGAGCGATGACACTCTCGATACCAACGAAACCGACGAGAGCGACGACGAGAACACCGAGGACGACGGGACTCCGGAGCCGCCCCACGACGAACCAGAGACCGACGAGGGGTCGGCGGACGCGGACGCGGAACCGACCGCGAGCGGGGGGTCGTCTGACAAAGATGAGGACGACGCGGGGCCCGGGAGAGCCGAGGGCGACGCGGCCCCCGAGGGAGGCGAGGACAGCGCGGAAGGCGAGACGACGGAAACGCGGGCCGACCCCGACGCGGAAGCGACGTAGCCGACGCGGTCGGCCGGGGCCGAACGGGTCTACCGCCCGGGAGCGTCGCCGACGAACACGTCCTCGTGGAGTCGTTCGCAGACCACGTCCGCGAGAGTCCGGAGGTTCTCGGTGTCCTCGCGGTTGTACGAGACGAGGTGATCGAGCGCGTCCTCGTCGCCGCGCTCGTACTGGCGCCAGAGCCGGACAGCGTCCCGGCCCGACAGGTCCGGGCGGTCGCGGTCGATCCCGATCTCCGTCTCGATGGGCTTGAGCCCCCCCGAGAGCCCGACCCGCCTGCAGGGGTACATGAGATCGAGGTGGGGCGTGTCGATCTCGATGTCGAAGGAACTCTCCAGGAACGGCACGTCGAAGCGCGCGCCGTTGAAGGTCGCGAGCAGGTCCGCATCGGCGAACTGCTCGCGGAGGCGGTCGGCGGTGAGGTCGTCGCCGGCGACGAGCGTCGTCGTCTCCCCGTCCCGATGGAAGCTCACGGTCGTCACCCGGTCGCGGTGCTCGTCGAGGCCGGTCGTCTCGATGTCGAAGAAGCAGGTCCCCTCGCGGAAGTTCTCGTAGAGCCGCCAGCGCTCCCCGCTGGGGAACGTCCGGTCGAAGTAGGCGGCGTCGCCGTCGTCGAGGTGCGTCAGCGCCTCGGCGATGAACGACTCGATCCGGTCGGCGGTAGTCGGGCCGACGCCGGCGACGTCGGCGGCGGGGTCGAACGCCTCCCACGTGGTGACGCCCTCGCCCCAGAGCCGACGCTCCGTCGTCTCGCCGACCCCCTCGACCGGGATGAAGCTGTTCTCGATGCGCATACCGGACCGCGGCGGCGCGCGGGCAAAAACCCGACGGCAGGCGGCGACGGGAGCCGCCCCCCAGAGACGGACGCCGGCGAGGCCGACTGCGGTTTAAATATCACCGACCCCTACCGCCGGTATCGATGTGCGGCCGCTACACGCTGTTCACTCCTGCTGCGGACCTCGAAGCCCGGTTCGGCGCCGACTTCGGGGGCGTCGAGCCGAGCTACAACTGCGCACCCGGACAGGAGCTCCCGGTGATCGCCGACGAGGCGCCCGACCGCCCGACGCGGATGGAGTGGGGACTCACCCCCTCGTGGGCCGAGGAGTCGTTCGACCTCATCAACGCCCGCGCCGAGACGGTCCGCGAGAAGCGAAGCTTCGCCGACGCGTTCGAGCGGCGGCGGTGTCTCGTCCCCGCCGACGGCTTCTATGAGTGGGTCGACGGCGGCGGGCCAGACGGGGACGACGAACGGGGCGGCGGCTCCGGGAAGACCCCCTACCGCGTCGCCTTCGGGGACGACCGGCCGTTCGCGATGGCGGGGCTCTACGAGCGGTGGGAGCCGCCGGAGCCCGAGATGACGCAGACCGGCCTCGGCGCGTTCGGCGGCGGGTCGGGCGACGAGGGCGACGCCGACGGGAGCGACGGCCCCGTAGAGACGTTCACGATCGTGACGACCGAACCGAACCCGCTCGTCGCCGACCTGCACCACCGGATGGCGGTGATCCTGGCCCCGGACGAGGAGCAGACGTGGCTCCGCGGCGACCCCGACGATGCCGCCGCGCTGCTGGACCCGTACCCGGCCGACGAGTTGACCGCGTACCCGGTGTCGACGCGGGTGAACTCGCCGGCCGTCGACGCGCCGGAGCTGATCGAGCCGGTCGGCGGGGACTGATCCGGCGGGAGCGGCCGGAGCGTCGAACCCGCCTCAGCGCGCGACCATATCGACGACCGTCTCGTCGTCGACGACCACGTTGTACGCACCCTCGTCGTCGTTCCAGAGCACGAGCCCGTTCTCGACAAAGACGACCGCGCCGTAGTCGGCCCGCCGGAGGTCCTCGTTGAGCACGGTCTCGCGCGTGCAGACGAGGTAGTGGTCGACCGTCTGCGAGCCGTCGCCGACGCGGTAGAGGGCGTTGTCGCCCGCGCCGAGGTCGTGGCTGAGCTTCACCGCGAGCAGGTTCACGCGGTCGGTGACGTGCGCCTCCGAGTCCGCCATCCGCGCGCAGCGGTCGTCGCTGGCGCGGACGTCGACGCGACGCTTCCCGTCCGGTCGGAGGATCGCGTAGGCGAACTGGACGTCGACGTTGACGAACTCGCCCGGCTCGTCGGCGGCCCCGCGCTCGGCCGCCTCGTCGAGCCGCCGCTGGAAGGGCGGCACGTCGAGGTCGTCGGCGACGTCGAACGACCAACCGCCGTCCGAGGGCGTCGCGTCCGGCCAGAGCCGGAGCGCCGGCGCGTACGTCTCCACGCCGCTCGTCGGCGTGACGACCGCCCGTTCGATCTCGCGGAGCCCCATCGCCGTGTTGCGGTCGGCGGGCGCGAAGGCGACGACGCTCCCGTCGTCGGCGAGGCGGTCGAGCGCGGCCTCGACGACCGCGACCGGGTCCGAGAGCTCCGAGAGGACGTTCCCGAAGACGACGAGGTCGAAGGCCGCCTCGGACGCGGGTTCCGGGTCCTCCCCGTCGGTCCCGAGGAACGACTCCGCCGTCGTCTCGTGGATCGTCGCCCGGAAGTTGCGGCCGGTCTCGTCGAGCAGGCGGTCGAGCACGTCGGCCGCGGCGCTCGGCTCGACGGCGTGGTAGTCGACGACGGCGTCGTCGGGGAGGTAGTCGTCGAGTCCGAGCGCGGGGCCGCCGACGCCCGCCCCCACGTCGAGGACGCGGAGGGTCCGGTCGAGGAGCCCGTTCTCGACGAGGTCGTCGAGGACGTACCCGATCGTCGCGTAGTAGGCGGGGAGGTGGTAGACCGCGTACCCGAGCGCCGCGATCCGGTCGTACTCGACGTCGTTCTCGTAGAGGTAGTCGGTCTTCAGCCGCCGGACCGCCTCGCGCAGCTCCGCGCCCGACTCGCCGCGGTGCCAGTTCGCGCCGAACTCGGCGACGAGGAGGTCTTCGAGGGCGAACGCGTAGTCCTCGGGGAGCGTGGTCGGCGCCCACCCCGGATCGGGGATCGGCCCCTCAGGGACGGGCTCGAAGCTCCCGTCGTCGCGCTCGCGCAGCCGGAGGTCGAACGCCTCCTCGCGGAGCGTCTCGCGGACGACCGCCGGGTGCGGCGCCCCCTCGACGTACTCCGCGATCTCCTCGGGGTCGATCGGCCTGACGTTGCGCAGGTAGTTGGCGTTGTTTCGAACCGCGTCTCTGTCTATCATGGGTGGGTCACTCGTCGTCCGCGTCGTCCGCGTCGGCCGCCTCCTCCGCGTCGCCTCGCTCGTCTCACTCGTGTCGCTCCCGTCCCTCGCGGTCGCCGCGCGCCGCCTCGTATAACTCGGCGAACGCCTCCGAGTCCGCGTCGGCGACCTCGCGGGCGGCGTCGGCGACGTCGTCGGCGCCGTGGAAGGCGCGCTGGATCTCGGCGTACACCCCAGGCGCGCCCTCGGTGACGGTGTCGGCGACCTCGTCGAGCGCGGCCGAGACCGGGGTGTGGAACTCCTCGCGCACGTCGTCGCCCGCGAGCCGCCACGCGAGGACCGCCGCGTGCGCGCCGGCCTGCACCGTCTCCATGGCCTCGTCGTGCTCGGTCGGGGTCGTCTCGAACACGTCGTTGCCGCCGGCCTCGATCGCGGCCGAGATCCCCCCGACGACCGGGCCGCCCTCGTCGGCGACGCAGGCGACGTTGCCCGGGACGCGCGGCGGCGCGAACAGGGGGTGGTAGCTCGCGCGCTCCAGGTCCGGCGCGTGCTCGCGCATCGCCGCGACCGCGCCCGTCATCTCGCCGGAGACGTCCACGATCGCCCGCTCCGCGCGGGGCGCGTACGCCTCGACCGCCGCGGGGACCGCCGACATCGGCACCGCGAGACACACCGCGTCGTGGACCGTGTCCCCGTCGGCGGGGACCGCCCGTGCGTCGCGCGAGGCCGCGGCGTCGCGGGCGACGTCCGGGTCGCGGTCGGCGAACGCGACCGCCGCGTCCACCGGCGACTCGTCGGCCGACACCGTGTCGGCGATCCACCGGCCGATCTCGCCCGCGCCCACGACGAGTACGTCCATCGGTTGCTCGGACGGAGGGCGCGCGAGGCTTAAAAAGGCTCGACTCGGGCGCCGACTCGCGTCCGTCCCCGTCGGCGGTGGCTACTCCGAGGGCGACCGATCGACGTCGCCGCGGCGCCCGAGAGCCCCCTCGCCCGGCGCGATCGCCCGCACCGCCGGGAACAGGGCCAGCGCGATCGCGAGCTCCAGCCCGCCGACCGCGAGGAACGCCGGCGCGTAGCCGAACGCCTCGGTCGCGCCGCCCCCGACGAGGAAGCCGGCGAGGAAGCCGAGCGAGCCGAACACGTTGAACAGCCCCATCGCCGCGCCGCGGGCCTCGGGCTCGACGAGGTCGGTGACGAGCGCCATCGTCGCCGGCGCCATCAGCGCGCCGCAGACCCCGACGAGGGCCATGAGCGCGGCCGCGAGGGGGTAGACGGGCGCGACGCCGACGGCGATCGTGACCACGCCGTACGCGATCGAGCCGACCACGATGGGGAGAAACCGACCGACCCGGTCCGAGAGCGACCCGAACGGCGACTGGAGCAGCGCGAAGGGGACGAAGAAGAGCGCGAGCGTCGCCCCCGCGCCGGCGGCCGAGAGGCCGAAGGCGGCGGGGTCCTGGAAGTAGTACACCCCGACCAACGCGAAGAAGCCGGCGGTGAGCCGGTCGACGAACCCGAACGCCAGCGGGACGAGGAGGCCACGGGTCGTTCGGGCCCGCGCGAGCACGTCGCGGAAGCCGGCCGCTCCGGTCCCGCTCCCCTCTTCGGCGCCGCTCCCGAGTCCCTGCGCGCGACCCACAGCTCCGTCGTCGACGGTCGCCGCGAGCAGGCCCGTGCCCGCGAGCACCGCCGCGCCGGCGTACACGGGATAGAACGGGTCGAGGTCGGCGAGCGCCCCGCCGACCACGGAGCCGACCGCCGCGCCGAGCCCGATCGCCGTCCCGGCGGCGCCCATGTTGCGCCCGTTGCCGCCGCCGAGGTCCATTAACGACGTGATCGCGAGCGAGAACGCGCCGATGGTGAGCGCCCCGCCGACGACGCGGACGACGAGCGCCGCCCGGAAGCCGAGACCGAGACCCGGGATCGCCGCCAGGGCCACGTAGGAGGCCGCCCCGCCGAGCGCGCCGGCGACGATCAGCGGGACCCGCCGCCCGAGCGCGTCGCTGGCGGCGCCCCAGACGACGGCGAAGGAGACGAACGCGCCGAACTCCGCGACGAGGAACCACATCCCGGCGTCGATGCCGGCGGGCGCGCCGAGCGCGACCACGAGGTCCGGCACGCCCGGGTATAAGAGCACCTGCGAGATCAGCACCGCGAGCACGACGGCGCCGAGCAGCCGCCGCTCCCCGCGGTCGTCGTCGCTCATTGGTTTATAAGACGGGTCGGACGGGCAAAAGGCCGACGCTCGGGGGAAACCGGGGCGAGGCCGGGGGCGTCTCGGCTACAGCGCCTCGTCTATCGCCGCCGCGATCGTCTCGGCCTCGTAGGTGTCGGCGGCCTCGCCGTCCACGAAGATCGTCGGCGTCACCTCGACGCCCCTCGACACGCCCTCGCTCCGGTCGCTCATCGACGCCTCCTCGTACGCCGCGAACTGGGCGTCGGCGATGGCCGCGCAGGGGTCCGCGCCGGCGGCCTCCGCGGCGGCGCCGACCGCTTCCCCGCTGTAGCTCCCCTGCGACTCGTAGGCGGCCGTGGCGAAGTCGAAGAACGCCTCGGAGCCCTCGCGGGCGCCGACGCCGCGGGCCGCGCTGGCGACGGGCACCGCCCACGTCTCGCTGACGGGGATCGGGAAGTCCCAGTGCTCGTACCGGACCTCGCCGGGAGCGACGTACTCCTCGCGGATCGTCGGGAAGTGCTCGAGCTTGTAGGTGGCGCAGTGACCGCAGGTGAAGTCCTCGAACGCCCGGACGACGACGTCGGCTTCGGGGTCGCCGATGACGGGTCGGAAGTCGAGGTCCGGGTCCGAGGGCTCCGAGAGGTCGCAGTCGTACTCTCCGGTGTCGAGGGCGTTGCCGCCGTCGGCGCCGTCGCCGCCGTCTCCTCCGCCGCCGAGGCACCCCGCCGCGCCGACGACGCCGACCGACGCCGCGCCCGCGAGCAGTGACCGCCGCGTGCGTTCCATACGCTCGCTGGGGTCGGGCCGCACTTAACCGCTCCGCGACGGGCCGTGACACCGGTCGCTGCGGCGGCCTCCCGCGTCCGGGCGCGGACCCTGGGCGTCCGAACGTTTTTGCCGTCGCCTCGCGACCCTGAGGTATGAGCGACTGGGACCTCGACCTGCGCGACGCCGAAGAGCAGATGGACGAGGCGTTCGCGGCCTCCGGCGACGTCGTCCTCGGCGTCCTCGACGGGACGACCGACCCGGAGGAGTGGGTCCGCAGCGTCGACTACGGCAACACGCTCGTGTTATCGATCGACGGC
Organism: Halorubrum yunnanense; assembly: GCF_026586675.1. GTDB lineage: Archaea > Halobacteriota > Halobacteria > Halobacteriales > Haloferacaceae > Halorubrum > Halorubrum yunnanense. The sequence continues at coordinate 127,074 of NZ_JAODIX010000028.1, read as the reverse complement.
GACCTCAACGAGCTCGCGGCGGGCTTCGCCCGCGAGGTGAAGGACATGGGCGGCGAGCTGATGCACTTCCGCGGGTTCCTCGTGATCAGTCCGCCGAGCGCGAGCATCGACACGGATCGGCTCAGCGAGTGAGGCGAGTCCGCCGCGCAGAGCCCCTGAAACCGCGCGATCCCGCCCGCGTTTTTGAAGTTTGACACGAGCAAAAGAAGTATCCCACGGGAGTGAGACGGGGCAGGTATGAAAGCCGTCGTACTCGCGGGAGGTTACGCGACCAGACTCTGGCCGATCACCGAGGACCGACCGAAGATGTTCCTGCCGGTCGGCGACAACACCGTCATCGACGAGATATTCGAGGACTTGGAGGCGGACGACCGCGTCGACGAGGTGTTCGTCTCCACCAACGAACGCTTCGCCGAGACGTTCGACGAGTACATCGCCGACAGCCAGTTCGAGAAGCCGACGCTCTCGGTCGAGGAGACCGTCGAGGAAGACGAGAAGTTCGGCGTCGTGGGGGCGCTCGAGCAGCTCGTCGACCGCGAGGACGTCGACGACGACCTCGTCGTCGTCGCCGGCGACAACATGATCAGCTTCGACCTCGGCGACTTCACCGACTTCTTCGAGGCGAAGGGGACGCCGACGCTGGCGGCCTACGACGTCGAGGACCGCGAGCGCGCCGAGTCGTACGGGCTCGTCGAGCTCGACGGCGACGAGGTGGTGAACTTCCAGGAGAAGCCGGACGATCCGAAGAGCACGCTCGTCTCCATCGCCTGTTACGCGTTCCCCGCGGAGACGCTCCCGAAGCTCACGACCTACCTCGAAGACGACAACAACCCGGACGAGCCGGGCTGGTTCCTGCAGTGGCTCCAGGAGCGCGGGCCCGTCTACGCGTTCACGTTCGACGGCGCGTGGTTCGACATCGGCACCGCCGACAGCTACCTCGACGCGGTCGAGTACGCCTTGGAGGGCGGCGCGCTCGTCGCCGACGACGCGACCGTTGAGGGCGCCGAGCTCGGCGACGTGGTCCACGTCATGTCGGGCGCGACCGTCACCGACTCGACGCTCGACCGCTCCGTCGTCTTCCCCGACGCGACGATCACCGACTCCGAGATCGGTAACTCCGTGATCGACACGGGCGCCACCCTCGAAGGGGTCGACCTCTCCGGCGCGCTGATCGGATCGTACACCTCGATCACCGAGGGCGACGACTTCTAATCCACGTCGACTTTCAGCGGGCCCCGGTTTATAAGCGGAGACGGCGGGGACCCGTCACACGTCGCTCGCGGCGCCGAGCCGCGAAGTTTCGCGCTACCCGATCACCCATTCGTCCGCCGGTAGCTACTCGCCCGGCTGGCTCCCGGCCTGCCCGTGGGTGTGGTGATAACAGTCCAGCGCGGGGCCGTCGCCGTCGCTCGCGGGGTCGAAACACACCCGCTGATACCGCTCGTTGTCGAGGAGATTGACGACAAACCCGTCGGCGTGTCGGGACACCGACTCGTAGGGGTCGCCGCAGGCGGGACAGGTCGCGGGCTGGTCCTCCGGGACGTGCATGGTGGTCGCGCCGTGCGCGTGTGGCTATCACGGTTCGGACGAGTAAAACGGATCGGGAGTCGGGGGCGGTGCCCCGTCGCCGTTCGCGGTCACTCGGTCGCGCTACGACCCGTTCCCGCCGTCGCCGCCGCCCTCGACGCCGAGGGCGTCGAACAGCTTCCGCCGGACCGCCTCCTCGGTGAGGTGGAGGAGGGTGTCGCGGTTCTCGCCGCTCGACTCGATGCCGGTGAAGATGCCGAGCGGGATGGACAGCGAGCCCTGCGTGGAGTGGCCGGCCGCGTCGCCCATCTCCGAGAACGCCTCGTCGAGGACGTTTCCGATGTTGAGCCGGATGTCCTTCGAGCGCGCGGCGAGGTAGATGTTGTCGTCGGCGATCCCGAGGACGGCGGTCGTCGTGATCCCCTCCAAGTTCAGGAGGTGTTGGGCGGCCTGCGCGAGCGCCTCGCGGTCCCGGATGAAGCCGGCGGTCGAGAAGAGGTGGCTCCCCTGGACCTCGCGGTTCTGGATCGCCTCCGCGAGCACGTCCAGCGTCTCGGGGCTCATCGACGGGGACTCCACCTGTTCGAGCGTGTCGTGGTTCGCGAACGGGTGGAGGTAGGCGGCCGCCGTCAGGTCCGCGGGCGTCGTGTCCCGCTTGAAGTCGAGCGTCTCGGCGCGGATGCCGTAGAGGAGGGCGGTCGCGACCGCCTCGGTCGGTGACTGGTCGAACTCCTGGAGGTACTTCGTGAGGATCGTCGACGTCGAGGAGACGTTGGTCCGCACGTCGACGAACCGGGCGTCGAACGGGACGTCCGCCTCCAGGTGGTCGACGTAGATGTCGATATCGACGTCGAAGTCCAACCCGTCTTCCGCCGACTTCGCGAGGTCGACCGCGGCGATCGTCTCGTACTCGGAGAGGTCCGGGGCCTCCGACCGCGCCACGAGGTCGATGCCGAGGAGGTTGACGAACGCCCGGTTCTCTTGGTGGCCCACGTCGCCGGAGTAGAGGATGTCGGCCTCGACGCCGAACGCGTCCGCGATCGCCTGGAGGGCGGTCGCCGACGCGATCGAGTCCGGCTCGGGGTTGTCGTGGGTCAGGATGGCCATCCGGCCGTCGCCATCCTCGATTATCTCGGCGAGCTGGCGCGCCATGTACTCCAGCTCGCCCGTCTCGAGCGACTGGAGCGCGCTGTCGGCGATCACCGTCGAGGGGTTGATCACCACGTCGGCGCCGCGCTCGCGCAGCTCGTCCTCGCTGACGGGGTCGGAGGCGCGGGCGACGAGGTAGTGGTCGCCACCGGTGTCGCGGATTGCCGAGACGGCCGCCTTGTTGGCCTCGACGTCGCTCGAGAGGATCAACACGATGTCGCGGGCGTTGATCGCGTCGACGACGTCGGGCTCGACGATGTCCTGGACGCGGGCGTTGAGGTCCTGGTCGCGGAGTGCCTCGACGCGGCTCTCGTCGCGGTCGAGGATGAGAACGTCCTTGCCGCGACCCGTCAGCTCCTCCGCGACCGCGTGGCCGACGCTGCCGCAGCCGAGGATCGCGTATCGCGTCCGCGCCGAACCGGATGCGCCACTACTCATTGGCCGCAATTTTTCCCGGACGACACTTAACGAGTGCGCTCTCCGCAGAAGGCCGGCGAGGGAGCGGGCCGAGGGGCAAACGAGACGCCGTCGTCGAATGAAAAGGTCTTTTACCTCGACACGGGTAGAAATGAATGAGGGCCGGTAGCTCAGTTAGGGAGAGCGACGGACTCTTAATCCGTCGGTCGCGTGTTCAAATCGCGCCCGGCCCGTACTGCGAGACGGTGAGCGGCGCGAACCGTCGAGCGAACCGGCAGGCACGATTTGAACGCAGGGAGGTCGCGCGCAACGCAGTGAGCACGTCCGACCGTGTGTTCAAATCGCGCCCGGCCCGTACACTGAACCGCGGAGCGACAGCGATGCGGTGAGGGAACCGAACGCAAGCGATCTGAAGTAGAGAAGTCGCAGCGCGAGCGACGCGAGTGGTCGACTTCTCGTAGGTCACGGTCGCGTCCGACCCCCTTCTCCGCCGTGACCGCGTCCGAGAGCGACATCCCCGATCCCACACTTGACGGGACGGTGCCGCCGGCGCCGCGGATATCGACCGCTCCGTCCGACCGTCGGCAGTTCCGGGGACCCGGGGTCGGCGCGGGACCGTCCCCCGTGTCAGTATTCAACGCTGATAATTTGCGCTATACTGTTTTATAATTCTTCTCGGACGAGTCCGTATGGAGCCTCGGAGGGAGTCAGGTCACGCGGTAGTTCACGTTGGCTCCGACGCGGAGCGGGTCCGCGAAGCGGCCGCGGAGTCGACGGTCGTCTCCGGCCCCGACGGCGTCCTGTCCGTCGGTGACGGGGCGACCGACCTCTCCTCGCGGGACCTGCCCGACGTTCGGCTGGTCGTCTGTGAGGCGGGAGCGGGGCCCGGGGTCGGCCCCTTCGTCGAGGTCCGCGAGGCGTTCCCCGACGTCCCGTCGCTCGTGATCGTCCCCGACGACGACGCGGTCGACGACCTGCTCGCGGCCGGGGCGACCGACGTACTGGTCCCTCGAGAGGGCGTCGACGAGACGGCGCTGCTCGCCCGCCGGATGGACACGGTCGCGACCACGCCGGTCGACTCGTCGCTCGCGTCCGAGTCGACGGAGAGGCTGCTCGACGCCATCGACGACTCGTTTTACACGCTCGGCACCGACGGCACGCTCAGGCGGTGGAACGACCAGTTCTGCGAGCTCAGCGGCTACGACGACGACGAGCTGGAGGGGATGCACGCGCTGGACCTCTTCGCCGGCCCCGACAGGGACCGGATCGCGGACGCGATCGAGACCGTGATCGAGACCGGGAGCGCGGCCGTCGAGGCGGAGCTGGTCTCGAAGGGCGGCGCGAGGACGCCGATAGAGTTCACGGGGGCCGTCGTGACCGGCTCGGACGGGACGCCCCGGGGAATCGTCGGTATCGGGCGGGACGTGACCGAGCGGCGCGAACGCGAGGACCGGCTGTTGCGGCTCCGTCAGGCCGTCGAGACGATCGTCGACAGCGCGCCGCTGACGCTGTTCGAGGTCGAGCCCGACGGGACGGTGTCGACGGTTCGCGGCGGGACCCTGTCACAGCGGCTCCGAAGAGGGATCTCACGGGGGGACTCCGTCGCGGAGGCCTTCGCCGACCGGCCGCGGATGCGACGGAACGTCGAGGCCGCCCTCGAGGGCGAGTCGAGCCACGGGATCGTCGAACTCCCCGACTCGACGCTCGAAACGTGGCTCCAGCCGCTGTTAGACGAAACGGGTACGGTCGGTCGCGTGATCGGCCTGGCCCTCGACGTGACGGAGCGGGAAGAGCGGGCGAGCATGCTCGATCAGATCCAGGCGAACGCCGGCGAGGTCATCTGGATGTCGACCCCCGGCAAGGAGTCGATGGACTTCATCAGCGACTCCTACGAGGACGTGTGGGGGGTCCCGCCGGAGAGCTTGGACGAGGACGCCATGTCGTTCGTCGAGGCGATTCACCCCGACGACCGCGACAGGGTCGAGGCGGCGCTGGCCGAGCAGCGCGAGGATCCGGACGCGTACGAGGAGACGTACCGCGTGGTCCACCCGGACGGCGAGGTCCGGTGGGTCCACGACCAGTCGTCCGGCGTCTACGAGGACGGCGAGCTGACGCGTATCGTCGGCATCGCGACCGATATCACGGTTCGGAAGCGGCGCGAGCGGGAGCTCCGGCTGAGGAACAGAGCCATCGAGGCCGCGCCGGTCGGGATCGCGATACACGAGACGACGGGCGAGGACGCCCCCATAACGTATGTGAACGACAGGTTCGAAGCGATCACGGGCTACGACCGCGATTCGGTCGCCGGCGAGGGGGTCTCGGTGCTCGGCGGGCCCGACACGGACGGGGATCGCATGCGAGAGCTGGAGTCGGCGCTCGGGGCGGGCGAGGATCGCTCGCGGACCGCGGTGCTTCACCGGGCGGACGGCACGCCCTACTGGGGCCGAATCGACGTCGGGCCAGTGGTCGATGCGAACGGCGACGCGACACACGCCGTCGGTTTCGTTCAAGATGTCACGGAGTCGAAAGAACACGAGCAGGAGATCGAGCGCCACCTGGCCGAGTTCGGCGAGGTGTTCGCCGAGGACCTCAAGGTCCCGCTACAGGAGGCGAGCGAGCGCTTGGACGCCGCGGCCGAGACGGGGTCGGAGGCGGAACTCCGGCGGGCGGAGCGGTCGATCGAGACCGTCGTCTCGCTCGTCGACGACCTCGCGACCGTCCACTCGTTTTCGGTCGAGCCGAGACGCCTCTCGGAGTCGATGCGCAAATCGACGTCGCTGCCCACCGAACAGAATGAGTGAGATGACCGGACGGGGAGTCGGCGTCAGCGCTCGACTCCGGACCGGTGGGTGAGTCCCGTGGAGTTCCCCGCGTCGGCGGTCGTGGTCTGCGAATCGAACAGGACGAGGGCGGATCTCTACGAGCTCTGGCTGGACGACCGCGAGGTCCGGCAGACGCTGACGAGGTCGCAGTTCGCCGACGCGTTCGACGCCGGCGTCGCGGTCCTCGTGCTCGACCTCTCGTTCGGTGAGGGCGGTGCCGAACCGGTCTCCGAACGGGTCGAATCGACGGCCCCTCACTGTCGGGTGCTCGGGATCCGAGGACGGTCACGCGCGGAGCCTGACCCGTCGTGCGACCGCGAACTCGAACGGCCGGTGTTCGAGCCGGACCTCGCCGAGTGCGTCGAGACGCTGTTCCACCGCGCGAACTACCACCTGCTGCTCGACCTGTACTACCGGACCACGGTCGCGATCGCGACGCGCGAGTGGCGCACCGACGGCGACCCCGAGAACGACGAGCGATACGGTCGGCTCCGGGACCGAGCGGAGCGGTTACAGGACCCGTTGAACCGGCTCCGAGAGCGGATGACCGACGAGGACGTCCACGCCGTTCTCCGCGGGTTCACGGTCGAAGACGTCCCCGACGGCGAGAGCGACGCGTCGATCGAAGCCAAGTACCGACCCGACGAGTGCTCGCGGTGCGGCCTGGACTGGAACGAGCCGATAGACGGCCGGGATCCGGTGGCACAGCTTGGGGCGTACGTGTGGCGGTGCGTCAACTGCGGTCACGTCGACATGCGGGCGGATCCGAGCCACCAGTCGATCACCTCGTACAAATAATGGGTCAGTACCCGACGCCGACCTACCGGGTCGGATCGGAGGCCGGCGACCGCGCTCGCGGCTTCCCCGACGCCACCTTTTATGAGTGGCCTCGCCGACGAGCCACGTATGCCACCTCTCGACGACGCGACGGCACTGGTGACGGGCGCGAGCTCCGGAATCGGCGAGGCGACCGCGCACGCGCTGGCGTCCCGCGGCGCGAACGTCGCGCTGCTGGCCCGGCGACGCGAAGCGCTGGAGTCGCTGGCGGACGACCTGGAGGCCGAGTACGACGCGAGCGCGCTGGTCGTCGACGGCGACGTCCGCGACCGGGCGACGAGCGAGGCGGCGGTCGAGGCGGTCGTCAACCGGTTCGGCGGGCTCGACGTCGTCGTCTCCAACGCGGGGATCGGCCGCGGCAGCGACGTGGCGACGATGACTGACGAGGAGTACTTCGCGATGCAGGAGACGAACGTCGACGGGACCTTCTTCCTCACGCGGGAGGCGCTCCCATATTTAAAAGAGAGCGAGGGGACGCTCGTCGTGGTCGGGAGCTTCGCGGGGGAGTACCCGCGCTCGTTCAATCCGGTGTACGCCGCGACGAAGTGGTGGGTGCGCGGCTTCGCGCACAGCGTCGCGGCCCAGGTTGGCGACGAGGGCGTCGCCGTCTCGGTGGTGAACCCCTCCGAGGTGCGCACGGAGTTCGGCAGCGAGGACGGCGAGCCGTTCGAGGAGCGGTTCGAGCCCGGGACGGCGACCGAGCCCGAGGAGGTCGCCGAGGCGATCGCGTTCGCGGCCACGCGCCGGGGGTCGTCGGCGCAGGAGATCGACCTCTTCCGCCGGGACAAGTTCGGCGACACGCTGTCGTGAGGGAGCCAGCGAGGGCCGGCGGCGACGCCTCGGAACTCACTCCTCGCCCCCGTCGACCGGGGCGCCGCAGTCGGGACAGACGTCGTCCGTCCGCGTGACGGCGAGGTCGCACTCGGGGCAGAACCGGCGGTCGCAGGCGGGGTCGCCCATACCGGGTGGACGCTCGGGCGAGTTTATAAATGCGGCGACGGTTCCGCGACGTCGCCGACTCGCAGCCCCCTCCGCGGCCTACCGCTTCCGCAGCGCGGCGCGGTAGTGGTACTCGTTCCCCTCGTCGCCGCGGACGACGTCCGCGACCTCCCAGTCGGTCCCGACGGCGGCCTCGCGGAGTCGGCCGGGGCTGAACAGTCGGAGCTGGAGGACCGGGTTCGTCTCCCCCTCGTACTCGAAGAACATGACGCGGTGCGCGAGCCCCGGCGTCGGGTCGTCCCGGTAGCCGACGAGCTCGGCCGTCGCCGGGTGCGTCGGGTCGTAACAGTCGACGACGGCGGTCGCGTCCGGCGTCGTCACGTGCGCGAGGTCGCCGAGGAACTCGGTGAGCCCTCGCATCGACCCCGCGAGCCCGACCTGGGTGCCGTTCGCGAGTGCCGAGCCGAACCGGTCGCGCGGGAACGTCTCCCGCAACCCGAACATGTCGCCCTCGCGGGCGTCGTCGACGCCGCGGTCCCGCATCGTCTCGACCAGGGCGGGGCTCGGCTCGATCGCCACCGTCTCGAACCGCTCCTGGAAGTACAGGGCGTGTCGCCCGGTGCCGGCGCCGAGGTCGACGAGCGGCCCCCGCAGCCACGACGCCAGCCACTCGTGGGCCGCGTCCTCGCTCGGGTCGAAGTCGGCGAAGTAGAACGCCTCGATCGGGTGTTCGACCGTCTCGCCGCCGTCCCGGTGCAGGAGGGGCTCGTCCCGCTCGCCGCGGAAGTGATCGCGGATCGCACGGCCGAAAGCGTCGGACATACCGAAAGGCCCGTCGCCGACCGTGAAAAATCCGCGTGAGGGGCGGTACCGCGTTCCGGACCCGGGGGATCGGGCGCGGGACCGTCCGGTCGGTGACCGACCGCTCAGAAGCCCGGTGACCGACCGCTCAGAAGCCCGGTGACCGACCGCTCAGAAGCGACTCAGGCCTCGTATCCTTGCTCAGCCAGTGCGTTCTCCAGCGCGGCCAGCAGGTACTCGACGTTCTTCCGGCTGGCGGAGCGACCCATGCAGCCGATCCGCCAGATGTCGCCTTCGAGGTCGCCCAGGCCGGAGGCGACCTCCAGGTCGTACGCCTCGAGGAGGCGGTCGATGACGGCGCCGTCGTCGACGCCGTCAGGGACGCGCACGGCGTTCAGGCTCGGGAGCCAGCACTCCTCGGCGGCGTTCATTTCGAGGTCCAAGTCCCGGAGGCCGGCCTTCAGCTCGCCGGCGACCGCGCGGTGGCGGTCCCACCGCTCCTCGATCCCCTCCTCGGCGACGAGCCGGAGGGCCTCGCGGAGCGCGTACACGTTCGTGATCGGGGCGGTGTGGTGGTACGCGCGGTCGTCTCCCCAGTACCCCTCGAGGAGCGAGAGGTCGAGGTACCACGAGCGGGCGGGCTCCTCGCGGGAGAGCACCTTGTCCATCGCGCGGTCGTTGAGCGTCAGGGGGCTCGCGCCGGGCGGGCACGAGAGGCACTTCTGCGGGGCGGAGTAGGCGGCGTCGACGTCCCACTCGTCGACGCGCATCTCGACACCGCCCAGCGAGGTGACGCAGTCGGCGATCACGTACGCGTCGTGCTCGTGGGCGATGTCGGTCAGGGCGGGCACGTCGGGCTGGCGGACGCCCGTCGACGTCTCGGCGTGGACGAAACCGAACACGTCCGGCTGGTGTTCGTCGAACGCGCGCTCGACCTCGACCGGGTCGAGGGGCTCGCCCCACGGCGCGTCGACCTCGACGACGTCGCCGCCGGCGCGCTCGGCCATCGACCGCATCCGCCCGCCGAAGTAGCCGTTCGTCGGGACGAGCATCGTGTCGCCCGGCTCCACGAGGTTGCCGATCGCGGCCTCCATCGACGCCGAGCCGGTGCCGGACACCGGGATGGTCCACTTGTTGTCCGTCCGAAACGTGTACCGGAGCAGCTCCTGGACCTCGTCCATGATCTGGACGAACGACGCGTCGAGGTGGCCGACGAGCGGCGTGCTCATCGCCCTGAGCACTCGCGGGTGGACGTCGCTCGGCCCGGGCCCCATCAGCGTGCGGTCGGGCGGTGTCAACTCCCCGACATCGGGCGGACGTTCGTCGAGTGTCGGTGGATGGTTCGACATACGCGACAAATAACTCGGGTATAATAAAAACGCGACGGAACGCGCAACTGACGCCTCCGAGTCGCTTCGCGCTCGGGTCGGCCAAATCAGGATCCACGTTACCTATAAGCGCAGTCACCGTACGGACAACCATGTCTGACCTGTCCCCCGGCCCGGGGTCGGGCGAGGACTTCCGGACCATCCTCGACCGGATGGCCGACGGGTTCCTCGCGTTCGACACCGACTGGCGGATCACGTACGCGAACGAGCGGGCCACCGAGGTCGTCCGGTCCGCGGTGGCCGACGACGCGCTCGACGACGGTGAGCCGGTCAAGGGAGTCCACCTGTGGGAGGCGGTCCCGGATGCCGTCGGCACGGAGTTCTACGACAGGTACCACGAGGCGATGGAGAGCCAGGAGCCGGTCTCGTTCGACTCTTACGGAAAATTCGAGGCGAAAGCCTCGCCCTTCAGGGCGGGGATGAAGCCGACCAATAGTATTCAACCGCCGTCGATGGTATAGACGGGGTTCCAACGCAATCTTTAATCCGTCCGACCGTGATAGTATGCATAGATGGTAAAGAGTACTCGTCACGCGAAATACGAACTCTACTACCACATAGTGTTCGTGCCGAAATATCGGCGTTCGCACCTGACGGGGAAGACGAAGGAACGTCTCGAAACCATCTTCGCGGAAATCTGTGAGGACAAGGGCCTCGAACTGGCCGAATCCGAGGTCATGCCCGACCACGTACACCTGTTCATCGGGAGTCCACCGAAGAACGCCCCGTCACTTATCGTCAACTGGGTCAAGGGTATCTCCGCCCGCAAGTACAACCAACGCTACGACGACCGCGTGAAGTGGACTCGTTCGTACTACGTCGGTACGGCGGGTAGTGCCTCAAAGGGCGCTGTCGAACAGTACATCGCTGAACAGGAAGGTGGCGACGAATGAAGCGCGTCAACACCTTCGAGGTGGTTCCACAGACGGAGAACGACAAAGAGTGTCTTCTACGGCTACTCGACGCCTCTGCCTCCCTGTGGAACGAACTGACCTACGAACGTCGTCAGAACTACTTCGGTGACGGCGACGTATGGGACACCTCTGAGTACCGTGGACAGTACAACGATGTCGTCGGAAGCGCGACTGTCCAACAGGTCACGCGCAAGAACAGCGAAGCGTGGCGGTCGTTCTTTGCCCTCAAGGAGAAAGGCGAGTACGCCAACCCACCGTCGTACTGGGGCAACGAGGAAGACGGACGCGAACTCCGCACCTACATCCGATGCAACCAGTACACGATTGAGTGGGGCAAACGTAGCCGTCTCGAAATCTCTGTCGGACAAGAACTGAAAGACGAATACGGACTCGGCTACCACGAACGACTCCGCCTCGAAGTCCGAGGCAACCCGAAGTGGAATGGCAAACAGGGTCGTCTGGAACTTGAGTACGACGAGGTTAGCAACACGTTCAGGGCTTTTCAACCAGTCACCGTACCTGATTCTCGGCTGGATTCACCACTGGCTTCTCACGAAGCCGCCCTCGACGTTGGTGCAAACAATCTCGTCGCCTGTTCCACGACTACTGGGAACCAGTACCTCTACGATGGACGCGAGTTGTTCGGACGGTTCCGCGAGACGACTGACGAGATCGCCCGCCTACAGTCAAAACTCCGTGAGGGGCGCTACTCCTCGAATCGGATTCGACGGCTGTACCGACAGCGGACGAAGCGCCGTGACCACGCACAGAACGCGCTGGTACGTGACCTCGTTGAACGGCTGTACGACGAGGCCGTGGCGACGGTGTACGTGGGCGACTTGACCGACGTGCTGGAAACGCACTGGTCGGTCAGGGTGAACGAGAAGACGCACAACTTCTGGGCGTTCAAGAAGTTCATCCACCGTCTCGCGTGTGTCTGTGAGGAGTACGGTATCTCTCTCGAAGCCGAGTCGGAAGCGTGGACGAGTCAGACATGTCCCGAGTGTGGCGACCACGAGGAGACGGTTCGCCACGAGACTACGCTGACGTGTCCATGTGGCTTCGAGGGGCACGCCGACCTCACGGCGTCAGAGACGTTCCTTCGGGAAAACAGCGATAGCGAAATCAGGCCGATGGCACGGCCCGTGCGATTCGAGTGGGACGACCACGACTGGTCGGGGAAACCACACCCTCACGAAAGTCTCAAAGAAGTGCGCACAAACCCGCAAGTTGCCTCCGTGGGTCGGTAGCCGAACCCCCAACGGAGGAATCCTCGCGCTTTAGCGCGGGGAGGATGTCAATACGAACCGCTAGAGACGTGGTTCGACGTACGGGCGTTCCCGTCAGCGAGCGGGCTTTCCGTGTACCTGCGCGACATCACGGGACAGCGAGAGCTGGAACAGCGCCGACAGGAGAGCCTCCACGCTATCCAACAGCTGTACGCGGTGTCGTCAGACCAGGGGCGATCGTTCGAGGAGAAGGTCGAGGCGATACTGGAACTGAGCTGCGAGTATCTCTCGATGCCGAACGGGTTGCTCACCCGAATCGAGGCGGGAACGCAGTACGTCGAGATATCGCACGCTGACCACCCGGAGCTCCAAGCGGGACAGAGCTGTCCGCTGGAGCAAGCGTACTGCAAACGAACTGTCGATCTCGACAGCCTGCTAACCATTGTGAACGCGGCCGACGAGGGATGGGACGACGACCCCGCCCACGAGCAGTCAGGTATCGAGTCGTACGTCGGCGGGCGGATCGAAGTGGCCGGCGAGCGGTACGGAACGCTCTGTTTTGCCGACGTCGACCCCAGAGCCGACGGGTTCACCGACACTCAACGGACGTTCGTGGAGCTGCTGACCCGTTGGGTGAGCTACGAGCTGGAGCGGCAGCGGGCGCAGTCGCAGCTCCAACGTGAGCGCGACCGGCTCGACCGGTTCGCGAGCGTGGTGAGCCACGACCTCCGGAACCCCCTCAACACCGCGATGGGTCGAGTCGACCTCCTCGCCGCCGACTGCGACAGCGAACACGTCCCGCCGATCGAGCGGTCGCTCGACCGTATCGAGGCGCTCATCGAAGACCTCCTCGTGATGGCCCGGGAGGGCCTCCCCGTCGACGAGTTGGAGGTCGTCGATCTCGACGACGTCGCCTCTGACGCGTGGTCGACCGCCGAGACCGGCGAGAGCGGGCTGCGGGCGACGAGCGGCGGACTCCGGATCATGGCCGATCGGACGCGACTACGGCAGCTACTGGAGAACCTCTTCAGGAACAGCGCGGAACACGGCTCCGCCAGCAGCGGGAGCCCGGACGGTGAGGGGATCGACGGCGACGGCGTCGCCGTTACCGTCGGGGCGTTGACCGATCGGAGCGGATTCTACGTGGCCGACGACGGCCCGGGCGTCCCGACCGCGGACCGGGAGCAAGTGTTCGAAATGGGATACACCACTACGAGCGGAGGGACCGGGTTCGGCCTGAGCATCGTCGAGGAGATCGCCGGCGCGCACGGGTGGGAGGTCTCGCTCGTCGAGTCCGCCGACGGCGGCGCACGCTTCGAGTTCGCGGGCGTCGAACCGGCCTGAAAGGCCGATCTAACGGGGCGACGAAGGAGGCGATGACCCGACGGGACGGGTCTGGTCGCCCCGTCGTCAGGCGTTCCGCGGCTCAGGTTAATCGGCGTCGACGAAGTCCGGCTCCGTCCGCTTCTCGTCGCGCTCGGCGACGAGGTGGTCGACGAAGGCGTCGAGGTCGACGTCGCCGCGCTGGTTCTCGAAGCGGTCGCGCACAGAGACGGTGCCCGCCTCCTGCTCGTCGTCGCCGACGATCACCATGTACGGGAGCCGGTCGTCGTGGCCGGCCCGGATCTTGCGGCCGACCGTCCAGTCGCGGTCCTCAACCTCGACGCGGAGGCCGACGTCCTCAAGCGCGTTTTTCACGCGGTGGGCGTAGCCGAGCGTCTCGTCGGAGACCGGGAGGATGCGGACCTGCTCGGGCGCGAGCCACAGCGGGAAGTCCCCGTCGAAGTGCTCGATGAGCACCATGAAGAAGCGCTCGTAGCTCCCGTACAGCGCGCGGTGGATCATCACCGGCTCGTGGTCCTCGTTGTCTTCGCCCGTGTAAGTGAGATCGAACCGCTCGGGCATGTTGAAGTCGAGCTGGACGGTGGGGCCGTCCCAGACCCGGCCGAGGGCGTCTTCGAAGCCGAAGTCGATCTTCGGGCCGTAGAAGGCGCCGTCGCCGGGCTCGACGTCGTAGTCGTAGCCGCCCGACTCGAGCACGTCGCGGAGCTGCTCCTCGGCGGATTCCCAGATCTCGTCGCCGCCCACGGACTTGTCGGGACGAGTCGCTAGGGCGACTTCGACGTCCAAATCGAGCGTCTCGACGACCTCGAAGATCATCTCGATGACCGACTCGATCTCCTGTCGGATCTGGTCGGGCCGGACGAACAGGTGCCCGTCGTCGATGGTGAACGACCAGACGCGCGAGAGCCCGGAGAGCTCGCCGCGCTGCTCCTTCCGATACACCTTCCCGTTCTCGAAGTAGCGCTGCGGGAGGTCGCGGTACGACCACGACTGCTGGTCGAAGATGGTCGCGTGGCCCGGGCAGTTCATCGGCTTGAGCCCGTACTCCTCGTCGTTGACGTCGAGGAGGAACATGTCGTCCTTGTAGTTCTCGTAGTGGCCGGACTTCTTCCACAGCTCGGTCCGGAACACGTGCGGCGTCTCGACCTCCTCGTAGCCGTTCTCGCGGTTGAGCTCGTTCGCGAAGTCCGAGAGCTCGCGGAGCACGGTCTTGCCCGGCGGATGGTACAGCGGGAGGCCCGGCCCAGTCACCGTCGGGATCGAAAAGAGGTTCATCTCCTGGCCGATCTTCCGGTGGTCGCGCTCCAGCGCCTCCTCGCGCAGTTCGAGGTGTTCCTCGAGGTCGGACTCGGAGGCGAACGCCGTGCCGTAGACGCGGGTGAGCGTGTCGTTGTCCTCGTCGCCGCGCCAGTAGGCCGCGGAGACCTCGAGGAGGGCCGCCGCGCCGACCTCGCCGGTCGACTCGACGTGGGGGCCTCGACAGAGGTCCCGCCAGTCGTCTTGGGCGTAGAAGGTGACCTCCTCGTCGTCGGCCTCCTCGTCGAGGATCTGCCGCTTGTACTCGTTGTCGGCGTAGATCTCTTTGGCCTCCTCGCTGGAACGGACCTCGCGCTCGATGTCGTAGTCCGCCTCGATGATCGCCTCCATCTCGTCTTCGATGGCGTCGAGGTCGTCCTCGTCGAGGTCGACGTCGGTCACGTCGTAGTAGAAGCCGTCGTCGGTCGGGGGGCCGATGGTGAGGGTGGCCGCCGGATGAAGCCGCTGGAGGGCCTGCGCGAACACGTGGGCCGCGGAGTGGCGCAACACCGTCAGGTACTCGTCGGACTGGTCGGTGACGATCTCGATCCGCGCGCCGTCGTGGACCGCAGCGTGCTTCTCGACGAGTTCGCCGTCGATCTTCCCTGCCACGGTGTCGCGACCGAGCCCGGGGCCGATCTCGAAGGCGACGTCCTCGACTGTCGCCCCCGGCGGAACGTCCAGCTCTGATCCGTCCGGAAGGACGACCGTCACGTCGGCCTGCGCATCGGTCTCGCTCATACCTCTTCGGAACCGGACGAGGGGCATAAGTTTGTTCGATCCCCGGTCCGGACCGCGCCTGCCCGCCGACGCGGTCGGTCCCGATCCGGGCGGTTCCCTCCCGGGTCGCGGCAACGTCCGCCGTCGCCGACGACAGGAGGACGCGGATGCGGCCATGGAAACACGCAAAAGGGGCGGCAACGATTGCGGGAACATGACGAGTCATCGGGAGCCCCTGTCGTCAGTGTTGGAGACGATCGGGGAAACGCCGCTCGTCCGAGTCCACGACTCGCCGGACGCGGTGCCGGTGTACGCGAAACTGGAGTCGTTCAACCCCGGCGCGAGCGTCAAGGACCGCATCGGGAAGCACATGCTCGAACGCATGCTCGAGCGCGGCGACGTCGGCGAGGGCGGCACCGTCGTGGAGCCGACCGCCGGCAACACCGGGATCGGGCTGGCGGTCGCGGCCAAGCAGCTCGGGCTGGACGCCGTCTTCGTCGTCCCTGAGCGGTTCTCGGTGGAGAAACAACAGCTCATGCGCGCGCTCGGCGCGGAGGTGGTCAACACCCCCAGCGAGGACGGGATGGGGTTCGCCATCGACCGCGCGCGCGAGATCGCCGACGAGCTCGACGACGCGGTCGTCCCCCAGCAGTTCTCGAACCCGCTCAACGCCGAGGCGCACTACGAAACCACCGCCCCCGAGATCGACGGGGCGCTGGACGGGGAGGTCGGCGCCGTGGTCGCCGGCTGCGGCACCGGCGGGACGCTGATGGGCGTGGCCCGCTACTTCCGCGAGCGCGACCCCGACACCCGCGTCGTCGCGGTCGAGCCCGCCGGCTCCGCGTACCGCGAGTTCCTCGGCGAGGAGGTCGAGCACGAGGCGTACAAGACGGAGGGAATCGGGACCCACGACATCGAGCGCAACGAGCTGTTCGACCCCGACCTCGTCGACGACATTCTCGCCGTCCCCGACCGCGAGGTCCACGAGGAGATGGGTCGGCTCGCGAGCGAGGAGGGCCATCTCGTCGCCTCTTCCGCGGCCGCGAACGCGATCGCCGCCAAGCGGGTCGCCCGCGAGATCCGCGACGGCGACGCGGACGCCCCCCACGACACCGTCGCCACCATCTTCTGCGACTCCGCCGAACGCTATCTCTCGAAGGGCGTGTACCGCTCGTTCGAGGAGTGGGAGGGCTAAGCGGAACGCCCGCGGTGACGACGCCCACCTAATCGCGGAGGCGACCGTGTTCGACCTTCATGCATTTGTTCTGGACCACCTCGATCCCGTCGGCCTCCGCGGCCGCGGCCGCCTCGTCGTGGCTGATCCCGAGCTGGAGCCACGCCGCGCCGGCGTCGCTGCGCTCCGCGTGCCGCTCGCGAACCTCCTCAAGGATCTCCGGGACCTCCTCGCTCGGACGGAACACGTTCACCAGGTCGATTTCAGCGTCGACGTCCGCGAGGGCGTCGAACGCGGGTTCGCCGAGGACCTCGTCGGCGAACGGGTTCACCGGGACGATCCGGTAGCCGTGTCGCTGGAGATACGCCGGCACGTCGTGGGCAGCCTTTCCGGCCGTCGTCGAGCAGCCGACGACGGCGATCGTCTCGGCGCCGAGCAGTCGGTCGAGTCCCTGGTCGTCGGTAACGGGCATGCTCGTGTGTACGCCGTCGCGTGGATTAAAACGCCCGCCGGCCTCACGCCAGCCGGATCTCGGGCTCGTCGTCCTCGGAGAGCGTGATGACGCCGTCGAAGAGCTGTTTGATCGTGTTCATCGCCTGGTCGTCGTGGGAGGTCGAGTCGATGCTGAACAGCCCCAGCCCGTTCACGCTCTGGATGCGCCCGGTGAACACGTGGAGGAACCGGAACACCGTCTGGAGGTCCGAGTACATCAGCAGCGTCGACAGCGAGTGGACCATCACGCGGTTCTCCTCGATGCCGCGGTCCCCGAACGCCTGCAGGAACTCCGAGAGCTTGATCCCGATCCCCGTCATGTCCACCGGCGAGGAGGCGTACTTGATCCGGTCAGACTCGCGGGCGTCGCTGACGCCCTGCTGGCGCGTGACGCAGTCGACGACGGCGACCGGTTTCCCGTCGTACGGGGTCCGCTTCTCGTAGTCCTTTAGCACGCGGTCGGCGCCGTCCTTCGTGGTGACGACGATCGCGCCGTTGCCGCGGTCGGTCCCTTCGGCCAACACGTCCATCATCATGGATCGCTTGCCCGTCAGCGGCGGACCGGTGAGGAGGATGTTCGTTCCAGGGTCGATCTCCTCGTCGAAGTGTGGCCTCAGGTCATACATAGGCGTACCTCAGAGACGACAGGGAGAACTCGGGCCGCTCGTTCGGCCGCCAGGCCGTACGACCAAGACACATCTACTACGAAACACATGCTCGCTCCCGATAATATTCTTTTTGATCGCTGGCTGGCACCGATTCGACGACCGTCGACGGTGTCCGGCGAGCGCTTCCGAACCGCGGGACTTAAAACGTATAGCGGGGTATCATGCGGTACGGGCGCTTAGCTCAGTCTGGATAGAGTGCTTGGCTTCGGACCAAGCTGTCGCGGGTTCAAATCCTGCAGCGCCCATCAGGATTTCTGACGGGGCAAATTGGCATGACGGCAGCCGGGTGTATATAATCCAACCCCCCAGTGACGAGTTTGAGTTCGTCATGTAGCGTGACGGGGGTCGCCGCCTTCGTGCGGTTCATGAAATACACGTGACCGAGTCGGGGTAACGTACCGGTTGCTCTGGCAGGAGGGTTTTTGTCCAGCGGTGCAAACGTCGATCTTGAATGAAAGCATCGACGGCGAAAGAGGAACTGCTCGGTAAGGGGCTACAGATCGACCACGAGCAGTTCAAGCAACTCTGTAAAATGGTGATAGAGCGTGCAAAGCCGACTCGTGAACTCGAATTAACGCCGTTCCGTGGCGACGGTGGAATCGATATTCACGCCGTCATCGATAGAGAATTGTTTCACGCACGGCTCGGCGTACAAGCGAAACAATATGCTACTGGAAACACCGTCGGCGCCCGCACCCTCCGCGGATTTAAAGATGTACTCTCAGAGCAGCAGTATCATTCCTCCATTTCGAGAAGGCCAATCTACTATAATGTCTAAACGACATGATCAAAACCACGGTATAGAAGGCGTGAGACGTGTTCGATGACGTGCTGTTGTCTCAGGAACAATACCACTGATTCAATTGTAACGGGTTCTCTCTGGGTAGGATAGGCTATTGTTCTACAAGATTTATGAGTTCTCTGACGAACGTCTTGCCGGTCTGGTATCGTTGGCGTGGGTTCTCGTGTAATGCCTGCATTATACACTGACTCACACGAATCGGGATATCCGTGATCGCATTGGGAGGAGTAATAGAAGCTTCTGAGAGTGAGCCCGCAGTTGGGGAGCAGGCGTAGTAGGGGGGGCTGCCCGTGAGAAAATAGTACGCGATTGCGCCGAGCCGGTAGACGGGAGTCGTCGGCTGCACCGTTCCGCCGTTGAGCAGTTCTGGCGGAGTAAACCGCGTCGGATCGCTATCCCCAACCGCTCTGGAAACACGGTCACGCAGCCCTAATCCGGTCAGTTTCACCTCAAGAGCCGTGTCGTTCGAACTCATCTTTGCTCCGGATGAACTGTCTTTAGTGACGCAGACACGACGCGGGGTTAGTCCCGTACTATGGATTCCTTCTCGCTGTGCGACAGTAGCGATATCACCCAACTGCAAGAGAACGCTCATCTGCTCTACAACGGAGAGATCATCCACGACTGTCGACAAGCGCGGGTAGTCAGCGTCGTAGATTATCCACGTTCCCGGATCCGCGTCGCTCTCAAACACCTTCACGACGTTGTCGTGTGTGGCCAGCGCGAGCCAATCAGACACTACTGTGGCGAACGTGTTCACTGCTTGCTGTTCGTCCGCGTACTCCGGGCTCAAAATCAAGGCACGGGCCGTCGTGTCGTCCCACGGCACCGCATACACGTGAGCGACGCCGTCAGTATCAATCTCTCGAAGCTCCGTCAGGTCCGGAACGGTTGCCACGAACGAGCTGTGGACTCCTGTTACATCCCGTGTCTGTTCGTCATCGTCTCCTCCGTCATCCTCGGTGATCGCCACGTCTCCGGACGTTGCTGGCTGGTTGGTGTCGGTGTCGGAGGACTCAGCCGGCGTCTCGGCGGACTTCGGTATCTGTTCTCTGTTGAACCGTACGCCGTAGTCGGCAATCTCGTTCCGCACGAATCGGTGTTTGTGCGCGACTCGCTTATCACCGGATGTTGAGTAGCACACCACTCGCTTGAAATTGTACTCCTCCAGCATCTGTTTGCTCGTTGAGAGCGCCTCTGAATCAGAACTGTTCACCGAGAGCACAATGCCGTCCGGCTCCGCTTTCACCGTCCAGCTACTGAGCAGCTCACTGAACCGCACGGACAACGTCTCAAACTCTTGATTCCAGTACATCCCACCAACGTTGTTCTGACTTTCCCACCGGAGTAGAAAGGGGTGCTGTCGTTCCTCCATTCGTTCTTGCCCAACTCGCATGGCGTCGGTCCGTTTTGCGTGTGTGCTGAACCGAGTGACACCTTGTTCCGGTTGCTCGCCCAAGTCATAATACTCGCGAACAGCCCAGACACCGTCTCGCTTGATGAGTTCCAGAGGGGGTCGACGGGGGACTAGATTGGCGACCGCACAGCGGGTGCCATTCGAATCCATATATTCATAATTAAAATCAGATTGATATTATATGTTCCGCTCAAATTTGCACCTGCAGATAATGCTCTTCGTTCAGGCAGTGAAACAGCGCAACTTTCATAATAACCTTCGATCCGGCATGGACGCTGTTAAGCGCGGTTTTTGGATATCATTCCACTGTTGGGAGTGTCGCACCCGATATCGATCTGAGTCAACCGAAGGGGGCACTAATCGTCGTGTTCTGATTTTAATCTCACAGGCATAGACGCCCCCGTACCGTATCTGATCTGTGATGGTTCGGTGAACGCTACAAGCAGTCAGCGTCGGATTGCGTCCTATTCGGTCGCGAGTTCGTCGTGGATCTCCTCGTGTTCGTCGAGGTCCTGCCGTCCGAGGAACCGAATGAGATACTGCCGCGCCTCCTCGGGAGACATCTCATCGGGGATCTCGGGATGGTCACCTTCGGCAGTCATTCTTAGCTCTCCCCATGGGGGTCATGGTCAGAACCGTTCGGTTCGTTAGATGGGTTTTCATGTGTCTCTTCGTACTCTCGTGGCCCAGAGAACTGGGCTGTGCCGTCGATACGCGACAGCCAGAGATGGATCGTCACTTCGTATTCTGGCGCAAGCGGCTCCGCATTCGCTCTTAGATGCGTAATCACGTCCTCGTCATCGACATTCGCCTCGTCGGTTGCGAGTGCCTTCAGAGTCTCTTTTATTGTCCGGTCGTAGTCGAACTGGAGGCCGTTCAGAGCGTAGAATATCTCGGGGTCAAGCCCCGAGGCACTCGGCCTGTTTCGCCTGTAGATTCCGGTTGTTCTCGTACAGATCAGCTACTGCAACTCTTCGGCGAGGGCAGCGACCGCTTCGTCGACAATCTCGCTTTTTACCTGTCCCTGCCAGAAGTCGATATCCTCGTGGTCGATCGATTGGACGCCCCATGGGACGATTCGACTCTCGTCGGGCGTCCCACCACGCAGCCATTTCTCTTCTGGAATATCGATGAGGCCGTCCATCTAGGATTTCGTCGTCAACGTCAGCGCGATATACTGCTCGCCGTGGAATGATCGGTCGTCGTGATTCGAGAGAGTGAGCCACGGTCGGGCATCTTCCTCGCCTTTGAACGGGTCATCACCGTAGACGACGTCGCCCCGCTCAAAAATCGGGGTCGCTTTCTCGTCAGTCACTGCTCGTTCTCCACGCTCGGGTGTGGCTCACTGGGTGCATGTTCGCGCCACGACTCCGTGTCTTCGTCACCGAGTTGCTCGTTGAACAGATCGGTCGCCCGTTCGTAGCCGCTATACCCGTCGAGTCGCTCGGCGTCGTCAGTCACGGCCCAGTACGTTGCCTTGTGTTCGACCAAGTTACGGTCCTTTAACCGTGAGAGCGCAGTGCTCACTGCCCCCTCGTCAGCGCCGATCTGAGAAGCGATTTCGCGAGCCTTGAACGCCCGATGCTCGTTGGCGGCGAGAAACCCGAGGACCTGATCAGGGACCGAAAGATCCGCGAGCTCGTCCTCGTCCGTGTTCTCGAATGTGTCTCGGTCGATGGACATCGTTGAAAGGAGGAACGTCATCCGCTGTGAAGAGTGTTAGAAACGAAAGCTCCGAAATTGCTGAAGGTGAATCACTGTCCATCGCGAAGGAGTTCGAGAAGCGTATGCATTGAGGCCACCAATCTCAACTACTGCTATTTGAGTCGGAAAATGGGCTCCCTCAGTCCCTGTTTTGAGGAGAGTTCAGATATCGTCGAGATACCCCCTCCGTTGTTCCATCTTCTCCTTCTGTGACCGCTGGTCGTAGTGTTGGTCGATGACGTCGGGTGTCACGTTCGCTCGGTCGCCGACCACCGTCTCCGGCACGTCACTCTGTAGGTAGTGTGTGATCGCTCCACGGCGGAAGGGACGTGGGCTCACACTCGAGGGACATTTCGAAGCGTGGTCCCGCTCTCTCGCCTCAGACTCGCTCTCGTCGCGGCCGTGCGGACACTCTTGCCCGTACTCACAGGGACGCGTTATCTGATAGCAGTAGCTTCGGATCGTCGACTTACCAGCCCGTCCGCGAGTCGTCGAGAGGAGCGGGTTTCGGCCGTAGTCGTCCGTGACGTCGAGCCGCTGCTCGCGGATCCAGTCGTCGAGGACGAGACAGACTTCGTTCGAGACGGCGATGATCCGTTCGCCTTCCCGCTTGTTCTTGAGTGGCCTGTCGGTGTCAGGTCGATGCTGAACCCGGAGTGACTGCTCTTCCGGGTCGTAGTCCTTGAGGTCAAGGGCTCGTAGCGAGCCCATCCGGAGCATCGTGTGCCACAGGAGTGTCGCGGTCACGTGGCGGAGCGAAGCGTACTCGTAGCGCTCCAGGTATGCCAGCATCGCTTCGGCGTCGTCGGTCTCGAGCATCACGTCACGACTGTTCTCTCTGGGCGTGATATCGGGTGAGCGGACCTTCTTGTGGAGGTCCTACTCGACGGCGTCGATGGACTCCAGCCATCTAACGAACACGCGTAGCGTGTCCATCTGCGTCTTCTCGCTCACCTTCGTGAGGTCGCCGACGTTGCGCCGCCAAAGCCGGAACTCTTGGAGCCGCCGGCCGGTCAGCTCGTTCAGGTTCTCGATGTCGCGTTCCTCACACCACCTGAGCAGAAAACTCAGACGTGACTTGTGTGAAGCCACCGTCGAGTCCGCAACCGAGGTCTCTTTCTCCGCGATGTACAACTCGAGCGCCGTGTCGGGGTCGATTGGTTCGAGTTCCATGGGTCGATCGATCTCGAACCACACCAAGGCGGGGCCTTCGACACCCGTTCAGCGAATCACCAATTTTCTTAAGCCGTGAGCGCTACCCTGCAGCGCCCATCATTCCGCGTGATGGGTGACAGTTAGCAGGCGGTGTTGGGCCAGGTATAAAGAAGCCACCTTCGGCCGAGCGGGAGTTTTTAAGCTCCAGATAGAGACGCTATGGTATGGATTCCGGCTCACCCGGTAGTGAACGGTGGCGCTTCACCGCCGATGATGCCGTCAGTTCTTCACCGACAATCATCAATGAGACGGTGTACGTCGGCGACGACGCCGGACACCTCCACGCGCTGCAGGCAAGTACAGGGCAGCGCGAGTGGCTGTTCGACGTCACGGACCTGGACGGAGAGTATAGCGGCAGATTCGTTTACTCCTCACCGGCTGTGGCCGACGGCGTGGTCTACTTCGAACTGCAACTCGGAACGCGAGGGCGTCTGGTCGCCGTCGATGCGCGTACGGGGAACCTGAAGTGGACGTTCGAGAACGGGAGCACGAACTGGACGTCCGCTACGCTCTCTGAGGAGACGGTGTTTTTCGGCGACGTCGAGCTGTACGACGGGGACAGTCGGTTCTACGCGGTGGATCGGGCGACCGGCACGAAGCGGTGGGAACGGGTGTTCGAAGACGGATTCAACTCGTCTCCCACGGTCGTCGACGACACCGTTTACGTCGGCTGTGACGACGGACACGTGTACGCTTTCGAGACGGAGACGGGGGAGCGACGGTGGGCGTTCGGTACGGACGACCAAGTCCGGTCCTCACCGACGGTCGTCGACGGAACGGTGTACGTCGGCAGCGACTCGGGGCGGCTGTACGCGATCGACGCTCGAACCGGGGATCGGCAGTGGCGTGTCGATCAAGAAGGGGGCCCGATACGGAGCTCCCCGACGGTCGCCGACGGAACGGTCTACGTCGGCGTCGGAGCGTGCCTCGAGGCGATCGACGCGGAGACCGGTGAGCGAGACTGGCAGTTCGAAACGGGAGGTCCCGTGACTTCGTCGCCGACGGTGGCAGGATCGACCGCGTACGTGGGAAGCCGGGACGACCGCTTGTACGCGGTCGACGCGGCGACGGGAACGGAGAACTGGTCGTTCGGGACGGGTGATCAAATTCGATCCGCTCCGACGGTGAAAGACGGGACCGCCTATGTGGGGGGAGAAGACGGCACGGTGTACGCCGTCACCGCGGATTTGTCCGACGCCGACAGCCGGGGGTCGAGAGTGCTCCTTGGCACCCTCGGACATCACGACGGGCGAACGACAGACGGCAGGGAGGTCGACGAACGCGTGTCCGAGGGTCGCGAGCGAGCCTCGCCCGACTCCCCGGACACCAACGTATTCGACCGACCGGACGAACGCGGGCAATCGGGCCCGACATCGAACCGGGAAACGAACCCGACAGGGTGGTCCTCCCACGCCGCTGCTGACGGCGTCAACTTCTGTCCGCACTGCGGAGCCGACCTGCAGGAGCTTCCGGAGGGCAGGTACTGTTCGAACTGCGGCGAACCGCTGCGAGTCGACTGACAGCATCGGCCGTCTGAGGGAACGCCACCGTCGTGCCGGTGGACGGTGGACTCGGTTCCGCAGCACGAAAGAGACTGGAAACACCACCGAACTCGGGATTCGTTCCTGCTGATCGGAGCCGCGTCCAGATACATCTCCGAGCCCATCTTCGATCGAGGTCAACGCCGTGGCGGCTGAGGCGTCGATCTGTCCCGCCATGCTCCGCGGATCGCCGGAACCGACGATACGGGTTTACGGAGAATCAAGGAGAAAGCCCCGTGCTTTAGCGCGGGGATGGATCCGACAGTATTCTACATCAACCACGACCACCGCCCCGGTCGGATGTTTTAACTAATCTATTGTTGTACCACCAGTTAGCCGAGGCGGCCTGCCCGCCCGTTTAATCGGACAATATCGGGATTCCCCGATTCCACACAGAAAGCACCCCTTTTTGTTGTGGAACTCGGAGTGTAGTCAGCAAAAGTATCTCTGAATCCCATGCCGGGATAGGAGTAACGGCTGGTTGGCACAGCCAGTAGCCGCCTTCTAAGGTCGCTACAAACCGTAAACATCCCAACCCAGCGGTGCAGTGCCGTGGGAATCCTCGCGCTTCAGCGCGGGGAGGATGTCAACGCTTGAGGGGTTAGCGGAGCCGATGACGCGACGATCTCCTCTCGTTCGCGCGCTGTGGTTCGTGGTCGTCGGCTGGTGGGTGACGCCGATCGTCGTCAACGTCGCGTGGCTGCTCAACGTCACGGTCGTCCTGCTCCCGATCGGCATCAAGCTGATCAACCTCGTTCCGACGGTGCTCACGCTCGCGGAGCCGCGGTCGCTCTCGGAGCCCGAGTCGGCACGGGGGCAACGCTCGCTCGCCGTGCGAGGGATCTACTTCGCCCTCGTCGGCTGGTGGCTGAGCCTGCTGTGGGCGAACGTGGCGTCGGCCCTCGCGATCACGGTCATCGGGTTGCCGGTCGCGATCTGGATGCTCAACCGGCTGCCGTACGTCACGTCGCTGTACCGGTTTCACGGGTGACTCCGACGGTCACTACCTCGCCGGCGTCGTCCGACCGACTCCGGGCTCAGCGGCCCCTTATCGAATCCGTAGAGCAGAACGGACAGCGTCGATCTGAAGACGGAGGCGAGGCGGAGGAGCTGCGTCCGACGTCGGTCGAGTCGGTCTGCGGGCAGGGGCTCACTCGACCGGACAGCGATCGATTCCGAGCGCGCGGTACAACAGACACCGTCGCGTGGCGCCCTCGACTATCAGTACCGCTCCGGCGATCCCGAGCCCGACCGCGGAAACGACCGGGACGGTCAGGGTACCGGTCGCAACGAGCAGCGCGAACACCGCGATCGCAATGCCGCCGGCGACTCGTGCGAGCGCGTCGACTCGTCCGACGTTTCGTTTCACGTGATCGCTCAGGGGCTGCTCGGATAAAACAGTGCGGTGAACTCACACACCCTTGGGAGCCGACGGAGGGGCGGATAGCGGTGAGGAACGACCCGCTGCGCCGGAGCGATGCGCCACGGAACCGCCCGGTTACGACCACGTCTTGGTTCGGAGATCCCCCATCGAGTCCTGAAGCTGGACAATTGGCGCGCCCACCTCCTTCGGCGAGAGGGCGACGTCGTCGGGGGTGCACTTCGGTTTGAAATACGTCCCGCCGTCGGTCGTCTCGGCCCGGAGGCGGTTGCCGAAGGGAGAAATTCGGAACGGGACGGGAGGATTTGAACTACGGTCGCTACCGCTCCCCGATCCAAATCCTCCCTCGGTACGGTACCGCCGCTCGCGACGTTGCCCGCGGCGGTAGAGAATGGGGCCGGAGGGATTTGAACCCCCGATCGACTGATATCTCCGGTGCGCCTCGGAACTCCAGAGGGTCGTCAACGCGAGCGATGATCAGTCGCCCGCTCGGTATATCAGTCTGGAGTGTCGTCCCGGGCGCGAACCTCTGGAGTCAGTCGCCATGCCTGGCTTGGCCACAGCCCCGTGCGGTATCGCGTTAGGTGGTTGCCGAAACGCGGGTAAAGGGGTTTCGATCGCGAGCGATCGAGGGACGGAGCGACGTCGCGGGCGGCACCTCTAACCGGGCGACGCGCCGGCCTCACGCCCGACGCCTCGCTTCAGCGGTCGTCGTCGCTCCAGTCGCACTCCTGGCATTTGAATCCGGTGACGAACTCGGTGACGCTCGGCATGTAGCCGACGGTGATGACGTCGCCGCCGCAGTCCGGACAGTCACGGTCGGCGTCGGCGATCGACTCGGCCTCGAGCACCGACTCGCCCTCGACCAGCTCAGCGAGCTTCTCGGGCGTCACCATTCGCCCCTGCACGACGCGATTGGACATACTTTGCGTAGACGTCGGAGCACCTAAACCCCGGCGACACGCCGAGCGGGCGCTCCCGACGAGACCCCTACAGCCAGGGCGCCCGGGAGTCGTCGTCGGTGAACGGGTCCGTGTCGTCGTCGCTCGCGTCGCGGTCGCCGTCGTTGGCCAACACCGCGACGTCGTCGTCGACGATCGGACGGGGGGCGTCCGGCGGAGCGTCGAGCGGCGGGTCGGTCGGAGCGAGCCCCTCGTCCCCGTCCGACGCGTCGTCCACGCCGCCGTCGACCGCTTCGTCGCCATCGGCCGCGTCGTCGCCATCAACGGGGCCGTCGCCCGACGAGTCGCCGCCGGCGCCCGCGACGGGGTCGGCGTTCGGATCGTACGCGAACAGCGTGGTGACGGCGAGGACCGCCAGCGCGATGGGCGCCTCGGTCTGCATCAAGTTGAACGGTCCGAGCAGGATCGGGAGCGCGAGCACGCCGAGCGCGACCGCGGAACCGAACCGGAAGCGGTCGATGTCGACCCGACCGCGGAGGTGCGGCGACAGCAGCGCGATCGACAGCGCGAACGCGACGCCGACGCCCGCCGCGGCGGCGCCGTTGAGCACGTACTCCGGCGACGTCATCTCGCTCGGGCGCAACGCGAAGCCGCTGGGGTCGAAGCTCGCGACGAGGCCGAGCGAGATGATGACGCCGGGACTGGGGAGGAACTCGCCGATCTCGGAACTCGCGGTCTTGGCGGCGATCGTGAGGATCACCAGCCCGGCGAACCGCTCGAAGATGGAGAGATTGAGGAACCCCTTGAACGTGGGAGCGAACGCGGCTTCGAGCGCCGCCAGCGGGACGACCACCGCGCCGATCAGCAGCACGGAGGTGGCCATCTGCCGGCGGTTCCCGTCCATTTCCGCGAGGATCACGGCCGCGGTGGCCGACCCGCCGAAGATGAGGATCCCGGTCTCGACGACGCCGGTCGCCGTCGACATGACGCCGGCGATGATGAGGGCGGGGAAGATGCCGTCGATCAGCGGCAGCACCATCACGGTGGCGAGCAGCTTCGTCGCGCTGCCCACCTGTCGCTCTAAGCGGAGCGCTATCGGGTGGCGTGAGACGCTCATTCAGGGGCGGTGTCCCTGACCAACGGGTACACGGTGGGAAGCGGACGACCCGCGATAGCCGAGGGCCCGGCGTGCGGAGTCGAAGCCGAAAGCGGCCCGACGAGCCCGTGTGAAGAGTTTGCGCGGATTGCCGGCTGTAAAGGGGGCGCCGAGGACGCGGATCGGCTGGCCGGCGGTGCGCGCGTTCACGGGACTGTCGGAGTCCATACTGCATATACGTGTTTCGGTCGCGTTAAAGGTTGTGTGAGACCTGTCCGCACGACACGAGCGATCGCCGTCCATCATTTATATATGCGGGTGAGACCCGACGAGGGATATCCGATTCCGCCGACGATCCGTCGATGCCTCCGTCGTTCGAGCGCCGATTCGTGGGAAACGAGCCGCGAACGTCACCCGGTCGAGCCGGCGGGGCGGGCGTCGGTATCGATCGAAGCCGGTGCCGACCTCACTGTGATAGTTTGATCCGAGATATTGCATACATACCGGATCTGGATGAGAACGACGTACACGTCCGTGCTGACTCGCAACGTTTTTCAGCCGGCACTCACGACGATTTATATGGAGACAAACTCCGGTCGATTCTCTGCGAAGCTCGACGTGCCGGAAGCGCTGACGTTCGACGACGTCCTCCTCCGTCCCATGGAGAGCCGGGTGGAGCCCGACGACGCCGACCTCTCCGCGCGCGTCTCGAAGAACGTCGAACTCACCGTGCCGATCCTCTCGGCGGCGATGGACACCGTCACCGAGAGCGACCTCGCGATCGCGATGGCCCGCGAGGGCGGGCTCGGCGTCCTCCACCGCAACATGACCGTCGAGGAGACGGCGGCCGAGGTCGAGCGCGTCAAGCGCGCCCACGAGCTCGTCATCCGCCGCGAGAACGTCGTGACGATCGCGCCCGAGGACACCGTCCGCGAGGCCGACGCCGTGATGGAACGGCAGGGCGTCTCCGGCGCCCCGGTCGTCGACGGGGAGGACGCCGTCCTCGGGATCATCTCCGGCACGGACATCCGCCCGTATCTCGAGGTCGGCGAGGACGACGCCGTCAGGGAGGCGATGACCGACGAGGTCATCACCGCGCCCGAGGACGTCGACGCGCGGGAGGCGCTCGAACTGATGTACGAGCACAAGATCGAGCGCGTCCCGATCGTGGACGACGACAGCCGGCTGGTCGGGCTCGTCACGATGCAGGGGATCCTCCAGCGCCGCGAGCACGAGGAGGCCGCCCGCGACGAGCGGGGCCGACTGCTCGCGGGGGTCGCCGTCGGCCCCTTTGAGGAGGAGCGCGCGATCGCGGCCGACGAGGCCGACGTCGACGTGATCTTCATCGACTGCGCGCACGCTCACAACCTCAACGTGCTGGACTCGGCGCGGGCGATCAAAGAGACCGTCGACGCCGACGTCGTCGTCGGCAACGTCGGGACCCGAGAGGCCGCCGAGGCCGCCGTCGACTTCGCCGACGGGCTGAAAGTCGGCATCGGGCCGGGGTCGATCTGCACCACGCGCGTCGTGAGCGGCGCGGGGATGCCCCAGATGACCGCGGTCTCGGAGGTCGCCGACGTCGCGACCGAACACGGCGTCCCGGTGATCGCCGACGGCGGGATCCGCTACTCCGGCGACGCGATCAAGGCGCTCGCCGCCGGCGCGAACGCGGTCATGCTCGGGTCGTACTTCGCCGGCACCGACGAGGCGCCGGGCCGCGTCATCACGATGCAGGGGAAAAAGTACAAGCAGTACCGCGGGATGGGCTCGGTCGGCGCGATGAAGTCCGGCGGCGGTGACCGCTACCTCAAGGAGGAGGAGGAAGACGAGGAGTTCGTCCCCGAAGGCGTCGAGGCCGCGACGCCTTATAAGGGAAGCCTCGCCTCGGAGCTCCACCAGCTCATCGGCGGCATATGCTCCGGGATGGGATACGTCGGCGCCGAGACCGTCCCCCAGCTCCACGAGCGCGCCGAGTTCGTCCGCGTCTCGAGCGCCGGACAGACCGAGGGGCACCCGCACGACGTGATGATCACCGACGAGGCGCCCAACTACAGCCCGGACGAGTAACCGACCCGTCTCCCGGGCGATCGGCGGGCCGATCGACCGGGTTCGGTGGCGGCGGTGCGGATGCGAAGAGGTATTTTAATATAGTCAGCGAAGAGAGGGAACGTGTGAGCGAACACGTCGTCGCTCCGAGAATCCATGAGTGAGCAACCGCCGCTCGTCCTCGTGGTCGAGGACGAACCAGATCTGGCTGACCTGTACGCCGCGTGGCTCGGCGACGAGTATCGGGTTCGGACCGCGTACGGCGGCCAGGAGGCGCTGGAGGAACTCGACCGGGCCGACGACGAGGTCGACGCGATTCTGCTCGACAGACGGATGCCCGGGCTCTCGGGCGACGAGGTGCTGTCGGCGGTGCGGGAGCGGGGGATCGACTGTCGGGTCGCGATGGTCACCGCCGTCGAGCCCGACTTCGACATTCTGAAGATGGGGTTCGACGACTACCTCGTGAAGCCGGTCACCAGCGACACCCTCAAGGAGACGGCCTCAGGGCTGTTGCGGCGCGGCGAGTACGACACGGAGATGCAGGAGCTGTTCTCGCTGACCTCCAAGAAGGCGATGTTGGAGACCGAGAAGAGCGCGACCGAACTCGCCGACAACGACGAGTATCAGCGGCTCACCGACCGGATCAGCGAGCTGCGGTCGCGCGCGGACGAGTCGCTGGAGGCGGTGACCGAGGACGACGACGACTTCGAGAAGCTGTTCCAGGAGTTCGACGGCGGGGAGTGACGAACCGGCCGCAATCCCGGGTCCGGGTCTCGCCGACTATTTAAATACGGTCCGACCGAACCGACGGCCGAATGCGCGTCAGCGACCTCCCGCTCGCCGAACCGTACGTCGATCACTTCGCCGAGCGGGGCATCCGCGAGCTGTACCCGCCGCAGGCCGCCGCCGTCGAGGCCGGCGTCTGCGAGGGCGCGAACGTCGTCGCCGCGATCCCCACCGCCTCGGGGAAGACGTTCGTCGCCGAGCTGGGGCTGTTGACCGCGGACGGGCCGGGGCTGTACGTCTGCCCGCTCCGGGCGCTCGCCCGGGAGAAGTACGAGGCGTTCGCCGCGCTGCCCGGCGTCGACGTGGGGATCTCCACGGGCGATTTCGACGCCACCGGCGAGGCGCTCGCCGGCAACGACGTCGTCGTTGCCACCTCGGAGAAGGTGGACTCGGCGATCCGCAACGGCGCCGACTGGGTCGACGAGCTCGCCTGCGTGGTCGTCGACGAGGTTCACCTCCTCGGCGCCGAGCGCCGCGGCCCGACCCTCGAGGTGACGCTCGCGACGCTGCGCCGCCGGAACCCCGACGTGCAGGTCGTCGCGCTCTCGGCCACCGTCGACAACCCGGAGGCGATCGCCGGGTGGCTGGACGCGGCGCTCGTCGAGTCGGACTGGCGCCCGGTAGACCTCCGGACCGGCGTCGCCGTCGGCGGCCACGTGGAGTTCGACGACGGAACCGCGATCGACGCCGCGGTCGAGGGCGAGGGGAGCCCTGGGGAGGACGGTGACGACGACGGTCCCGACGACAGCGACGTCGCCGCCGCGCTCGTCGCTGACACGGTCGCTGACGGCGGCCAGTGCTTGGCGTTCGTCCGGTCGCGGACCGAGGCGGTCGCCCTGGCGGAGCGCCTCGGCGAGGATGGGCTCGCCGAGGAGATGGGGATCGAATCGGCCGCCGAGACCGCGGCCGAGGAGGTCGAGGACGTCGACGGCACCGTCACCGGGCGGCAGCTCGCCGACTGCCTCCGGTCGGGGGTGGCGTTCCACCACGCCGGGCTCCGGTCCGGCCACCGCTCGGTCGTCGAGGCGGCCTTCCGCGAGCGCGACGTGGCCTGCATCTGCGCGACGCCGACGCTCGCCGCCGGCGTCAACGTCCCCGCGCGCCGCGTGGTGGTCCGCGACCAGAAGCGCTACGCGGGGTCCGCGATGGAGTGGCTCCCGACGCTGGAGGTCCACCAGATGTGCGGCCGCGCGGGCCGGCCCGGGCTCGACCCGCACGGCGAGGCGGTGCTCGTCGGCGACGCCGAGGCCGAGGACGAGCTCGTCGAGCGCTACGTGGCGGGCGAGCCCGAGGCCGTCGAGTCGACCCTCGCGGACCCCGCGTCGCTCCGGACCCACGTCCTCTCGGCGATCGCCACGGGATTCGCCGAGACGGAAGAGGAGATCCTCGGCGTGTTCGAGGGCACCTTCTACGCCCGGGAGGCGGGCGCCGGCGGCCTCGCAGACGCCGTCGCGGTCGCGGTCGACGACCTCGTCGCCGCCGGGATGGTCCGCCGGGAGACCGGTGACGTCGAGGGGTACCGGCTGGTGGCCACGCCGGTCGGCGAGACGACCTCGAAGCAGTACGTCCGGCCGGAGACCGGCGAGCGGATCGTCGCCGGACTTCGGACTGCCGCGGGGATGGCCGACGCCACGACGCTCACCGCCCTCGAGGTGATCTGCGACACGCCCGACATGCAGGACACCTACCTCGGCAACGAGGAGCGCGCCGATATCTACCGCTTCGCCCGGGCGAACGCCGGCGAACTGACCACGGCGATGCACGAGACCGACGACTTCGAAGAGTGGTTGGAGTCGGTGAAGACCGCCCGGATCCTCGACGAGTGGATCGGCGGGTCGACCGTCGAGGAGCTCGTGGAGGCGTACCGGATCGGGCCGGGCGACCTCGACTCGCGGATCGAGCGCGCCGAGTGGCTGCTGAGCGCGGCCGAGGCGCTCGCGGAGACGATCGGCGTCGGCGTGCCGGCGGTCTCGGGGGCGCGAGCGCGACTGTGAGAAGAGAAACCGAAGGACCCGACCGGATCCGTCAGTCCGCCGGCTCGACGGCCCGGTGGAACGGCGTCCGGGCGATCGTGCGCCGGAGGTCGGCCAGCGAGTCGCGGCCGGCGTCGCCGGCGACCGACATCACCGCGAACACCTCCTGTCTGGAGACCTTCACGCCGGTCTCGGTGAGCGCGTCCTCAGGGCGGGAGTTGAGCTCGCGGAGGGTGCCGACCGCGAGCAGGAACGGGACGGTCCACGCCTCCATCGTGTTCCCGTGCGAGAGCGGCATCGTCTCGAGGTACGCCTGCGCGTCGTCGAGGAACGACCGGGCGTACTCCGCGGTGCGGCCGACGACCCGGGCGGAGGGCTCCCGGTTGTCGGGGTGGACGACGCGCTCCTGGTCGACCCCCTCGTCGGCCAGCCACTCGGCGGGGAGGTAGACGTTGTTCTCCTCCGTGTAGTCGTCGTACACGTCCTTCGAGACGTTGACGAGCTGCAGGAGGAGCCCGAACTCCTCGGCGGTGTCGCGGAGGCGCTGCGCGCGGTCTTCCCCGACGTCGCCGCGGGTGAGGAGGTTCGTGATGAGGTTACCGACGGTGCCGGCGGCGTAGTAGCAGTACTGCTCCAGCTCGTCGCGGTCGTCGATGCGGAGCCCCCCCTGGGTGGCGTGGCGGTCGACGAACATCGCCATCCCGTCGACCATCTCCAGCACGGGCGGGACGATGGCCTCGCGGGCCTCGGAGTCCAAGTCCTCGAACGTCGCCACGATCGTCGGGGCCTCGGCGACGACGTCCCAGTCGTCGTCGCGGTCGGCCGGGAGCCACTCGTCGACGGCCTCGCGGAACTCCGCGATGTCGACGTCCGAGTCGGGGTCGACCGCGTTGCGGTACGTGCGTAACACGTCGCTCTGCGCCTCGGGGGGGATGTGGCCGGCGTCCTCGACGGTGTCGGCGACTCGACAGAGGAGGTATCCGACGCAGATCTGTGAGGCCATCGGCTCCTCCAACACGTCGACCGTCAGCGCGAAGGTCCGGGAAACGCCCTGGACCGCCTCGTGACACCACGAGAGGTCGGGCTCGACGGGACCGTGTGCTCGTCCGCTCATTCGGTTACCGACACTTACGGCACAACGCATAAAAAGCCTCGTGGAACGCGCGAAGCGGGGGGCGTGAACAACCGTGTGGAAACGGCTAAGTTCTCCTGCGGGAAGGGGTAGCCATGGACTTCACGCTCTCTGAGGAGCAGCGTCAGATACGCGACACCGTCGCGGCGTTCGTCGACGAGGAGGTCGTCCCGCGGGCGGCCGAGATCGACGAAACGGACGAGTTCCCGGCCGACCTGATCGACGAGATGGCCGAGTTGGGACTCATGGGGATGCCGTTCCCGGTCGAGTACGAGGGCGCCGGGCTCGACTATCACAGCTACGCGATCGGGCTCGCCGAGATCGCGCGCGGCTCCGGCGGGCTCGGGACCGTCGTCGCCGCCCACACGTCGCTCGCGGGCAACATGCTGTACGAGTTCGGCGACGAGCGCCAGAAGGAGACGTACCTCACCGCGCTCAACACCGCCGAGGACGTCGGGGCGTTCGCGCTCTCGGAGGCCGAGGCCGGCTCGGACGTGCCCGCCATGTCGACGACCGCGGGACCCGACGGCGACGGCTACGTCGTCAACGGCGGGAAGCTCTGGATCTCGAACGGCTCCGTCGCGGACACGGTCACCCTGTTCGCGAAGACCGACCCCGACGCGGGCCGGAAAGGGATCTCCTCGTTCGTCGTCCGCCCCGAGGAGGACGACGGGTTCATCGTGGAGGGGACAGAGGACAAGCTCGGCGACAAGGGGTGTCCCACGGCCGAACTCCGCTTCGACGACATGTGGATCCCCGAGGAGCGACGGCTCGGGGAGGAGGGCGAGGGGTTCGTGCAGGCCTTAAAAACGCTGAACGGCGGCCGGATCACGATCGCGGCGCGCTCCGTCGGCATCGCGCGGGCCGCGCTCGACGAGGCGGCGTCGTACGCGCAGGAGCGCGAGCAGTTCGACCGCCCGATCAGCGACTTCCAGGCGATCCAGCACAAGCTCGCCGACATGGACACGAAGGCCCGCGCCGCGGAGCTGCTGATGCACGAGGCTGCGGACCTGAAGATGCGCGGCGGCGACTACATCAAGGAGGCCGCGCAGGCGAAGCTGTACGCCTCCGAGATCTCCCGCGAGGTCGCCAACGAGGGGATCCAGATCCACGGCGGCTACGGCTACACGAAGGACTTCCCCGCCGAGCGCTTCTACCGCGACGCGAAGCTCTCGGAGATCTACGAGGGCACCAGCGAGGTTCTGCGGAACACCATCGCGCAGCAGCTCCTCGACGAGTAGACGGACGCGGACAGCGGGCTACTTTTCGGTCTCGTCGGTCTCGTCATCGCTCTCGGCCGAGTCGTCGCTCTCGGCCGAGTCGTCGCTCTCGGCCGAGTCATCGCTCTCGGCCGAGTCATCGCTCTCGGCCGAGTCATCGCTCTCGGCCGAGTCGTCGGTCTCCGCTTCCGGTCCGTCATCCCGACGCGCCACGTCCGCGTCCGACGGGAAGCGGTCCACCGCGTAGTCGCCGGTGTCGATCCGCTCCGCGGGCTCGGAGTAGTCTCGATCGCTCGTGGAGAAGTCGGGGCGGATGACGCCGTCGTCGGGGATCTCTGTGCCTGTCTCGTCGTCGGTGTGGGCGTCCTCAGCGTCGTCGGTGTGGGCGTCGTCGGGGTGGTCGGTATCGGCGTCGTCGACGTCCTCGCTGGCGGCGCCGTCGTCAACAGGGGCCTCGGTACGCTCGCGACCGCGGTCGGCGTCGGGAATTCCGGCGGCGTCCGCGCTCTCCGCGGGGTCGGTGGCCCCGACGGCGGATCCGGTGTCCGCGGGCTCGGTGGGGTCTTCGGCGTCCGCGATGTCGACGTTATCGACGTCGGCGTCGGCGTCGGCGTCGGCGGCGTCGGCGGCATCGGCGGCGTCGGCGTCGCGATTCGGCTCGACCGTCTCGTCGACGCCCCCCTCGAACCACTCGAAGCGGTCCCGGCGGTCGCGGTGGCTCGCGAGCGACGACTGGAGCCGCTCCTGGAGCGTCTCCCGGAGCTCGATCGCCTCGTCGAGCTCGAAGTCGACGGCGGCGGCGGACGTCCCGGCGAGCGAGCTGCTCCCGGCGGTGTCGGCGACGACCGTCGCCACGTCCCAGCGCCGCTGAAAGATCGTCCGGCTGTCGATGACGGTCTGGATCCGGTAGTACGGGACGACGGTCACGGTCCGGCTCCAGAACCCGTTCCGCGTGAGGAGGTGGTCGTCGCCGAGCCAGTAGCCGCGGTGCTTCCACTTCAGGTGCGCGGCCGGCGGCACCGCCAGCAGGAGGACGGCCGGCCCGTACCACGGGAGGTCGGGGGTCACGTACCAGTCGACCGCGAAGGCGACCCCGACGAGGACCGCGACGACCATCGCGTACCGGACGACGTAGCGCCACCGGATCCGCTTCGGCGGTCGGGAGAACGTCGGCGTCCCGAACGACTCCACCTCGTGGGCGAGCCGGTAGACGCGGTCGGTCGTCGCGATGGGAACGGCCGCCTGACTCCCGCCGTCACCGGACTGGCCGGGCGCGTAGCCGGCCGTCTCGATCGAGAGGCTGGCGTAGCCGAGGGCCCGCTTCGCCGGGTTGTCCGAGACCGTCAGCGTCTGCACCTTCTCGGTCGGGATCGAGCCGCTGTAGCGCCGGAACAGCCCGCGCTCGTACCGGAGCTCGTCACCGGCCCGGGAGAGACGGAACCCGTAGTAGTTCGAGAACGCGACCCCCGCCCCGAGGACCCAGGACACGAGGAACAGTCCCCCGACGGCGACGATGGCGGTCGCAGTGAGTGCGACGGCCGACGCCTCGGGGATAAAGCCCGAGAGCACCGGGACCGACCCCGAACTGAGGAACGCCAGGAGCCCGATAAGCCGCCCGTCGAACGACAGCGCGCCGACGAGAGCGAGCTCGCCCGGCGAGATGGCGAACAGCTCCTCCTCCTCCGGACCGACCGCGTCGCGGTCGGCGGCTGCGGTCTCGCGCACATCGGCGGTCCCGTCGACCGCGCCGCCCTCGCCGGCCGAGGAGCCGGACTTGCGGCGCTGGACTTCGCGTCGGATCCGGGTCGCCTCGTCCGGCTTGACGAACCGGATCGACCCCTCGGTGGAGGAGCCGCCGGCGGTCTCGAGGTCGACCGCGGCGATCGTGATCGCCCGCTGGATCACGCTCTGGCTGACGTCGACGTTCTGGATCCGCCGGTAGGGGATCTCCCGCTCGCGGCGCGAGATCACCCCGGAGGAGATGTCGAGCGTGTCCGCCGTGAGCTCGTACGCGAACCGCCGGTAGTAGGCGACCTCGTACGCGAGCGCGACCAGGAGGATCGCGCCCCCGGCGGCGGCCGCCGCGGGGAGCCCCCAGTCGTTGCTGTTGACGATGAAGAAGGCGATCACGACGAACCCCGACACCTTCTGGAGCGCGCGGTACGGGACCGACTGCGGCGCGAGCTTCACACCGCGTCCTCCCCGTCCGCGCGGATCGCTAGTCGCTTCAGCTCCTCGCGGAGGTCGCTCGCCCCGCCGGGGGTGAGCCCCGGAATCCGGACGTCGGCCCCCCGCGAGCCGGCCGTGTAGACGACGCAGGAGGCGAGCCCGACCCCCCGCTCGACCGGCCCGCGCCGGGAGTCGACGTGCTGGATCCGCACCAGCGGTACCGTCGTCCGGACCTGCGTAATCACGCCGCGGTCGAGGTACAGCGCGTCCTCGCGGATCTCGTAGCTCCACCGCCGGTACTTGAGCACGGCGTGGACCACGCCGAGGGTGAGGAAGGCGCCGCCGGCGGCGGCCGGCGCCCACCTCGGGAGGCGACCGAGGTAGAACGCGCCGGCGAACGGGAGGGAGAGCACCGCGGCGACGATCACCGCGCGGAGGACCCACACGACCTGAACGCGGGGGTGCAGCGACTGTGTCGTCATCGGGGCTCCCCCGTCGCGTGTCCGCGTGTCATACGCCGCCGTTGTCGACGGCGACGTATAAGTCCGGGCGAAACAAGCGTCGCCCGGCGGTTCCGCCGCCGTCGGCGCCTCGGCCGTCTTCCTCAGGCCCGCCGGAGCCGGTCCGCGGTCACGTCGATCGGCTCCGCGTAGTGGACGATCGGGTCGTCGTCGGGGCGCTCGAAGCCGTTCGCCTCGAACAGCGTGTTCTCCCGGATCTCAGCGGTCCCCTCGCGGAGCGTCCACGGGTCGTGAGCGATCTCGCCGCGGTAGAGGCGGTTCCCGTCGGCGTAAAATCGGTAGTTCTCGACGAGGAACGCCGCGAGCGACCCCGGCTCGGCCGCGAACGCCTCGCCGACCGGCCCGTAGGTGGCGTCAAATCCCGCGCTCGGGACGCCGTGGTGCGTCCGGCGGCTCCGGAACCGGACGGTGTCGTCCTCCCCGGCAGAGGTCGCGCTCATCTCGGCGCGGTAGTACGGCAGGGCGAACAGCCGCCGGGCGACCGCGACGCCCAGCCGGTCGTCGGCGTCGAGGTTGTAGAAGTAGACGCCGGGCCCGTTCGGGCCCTCGACGTAGGTCCGGAGGTTGAGCTCCGGGA
The DNA here is from genome assembly GCF_026586675.1 of Halorubrum yunnanense. Taxonomy (GTDB): domain Archaea; phylum Halobacteriota; class Halobacteria; order Halobacteriales; family Haloferacaceae; genus Halorubrum; species Halorubrum yunnanense. The sequence goes on along the minus strand of NZ_JAODIX010000028.1, from coordinate 88,875 downwards.
ACGAGAGCCCGAGCGGGACCCCCCGCGGTCGGATCCGGTCCATCACGAACGCGACGACGCCGAGGTACGCGTCGCCGTCGTGCGTGGCGACGGAGAGTCCCTCGGGGAGGGTCTCGTCGACGACCGCGGGGTCGACCGGCCAGTGGCAGAACAGCCCGTCGCGCCACGTCATCTCCAGCCAGCGGCGTCCGAACATACGAGCGGTAGGGCCGCGAGGGGCAAAACCCGCACGGCGGGCGAGGGACCGACGGGCTTGGCTCCGCCCGTCTCGACCGATTCAGTCGCCTCGGCTCCCCGGTTTGGGGGCCGGACCGGGACCGCCGGCCGCGTCCTCGGCGTCCTTCCACTCGCCGAGGCCGGACGGGTCGAGGTGGACGTGGACGTCGCCGACGTTCTCCAACTCGCGGAGCCGGGTGACGAGCCGCGTCTCGAGGTTGTGGGCCTCCCGGAGCGTCATCTCGCCGTCGACCTCGACGTGGACCTCGACCTCCAGGTCGGTCCCGTCGTAGAACACCGTCAGGTCGTGGACGCCCTCGACGGCCGGGTGCTCGCGGAGCGCTTCGGTGACGCGCTCGCGGTCCCCGGCCGGTGGCGCCCCGCCGACGAGGTAGGTGACGTTCTCGCGGGCGATCTCGACGCCCTGGTAGACGACGAGGAGGCTGACCAGCGCGCCGGCGACCGAGTCGAGTATCGGGTAGCCGAGGAAGACGCCGAACACGCCCGCGAGCGCCGCGACGGTGGTGTAGATGTCGTTGAGGCAGTCGGCCGCGAGCGCGGTGAGCGCCGTCGATCCCAGCGTCTCGTTCGCGAACTCCGTGTACCGATAGAGGAGGTACATGTCGGCCAGCGCGAACAGCAGCGCGGCGACGAGGACCGGGCTCGCGGCGACGTCGTGAGGGCCGACCAGCCCGACGACCGACTCCCGGAGGAGAAGGACCCCGAGGAGAACGATGGTCGCGCCCACGAACAGCGCCGTCAGCGGCTCGATCCGCTGGTGGCCGTGCGGATGGGTCTCGTCGGCGTCGTCGTACCGGGAGCCTCCCCAGACGAACACGACCCCGCTGGCGACGAGGTCCGCGACGGAGTGGGCGGCGTCGGCGACGAGCGCGACGCTCCCGAACTGGAGTCCGGCCGCGCCCTCGACGGCGATCTTCACCGCGTTGCCGAGGACGTTCACCCCTGCGGCCCGCTGGAAGCGAGCCTTCTCGCCGTCACCCCAGGGGCGCCACATACGTCTCGGTCGTCGTCGCCCGGACTTAATAGCCCCGCCGTTCCGGACGAAGACGGGATCTCGCCGGAACTGCCCCGGAGGCGAGTCGTCCCGACGTATCAGAACTGATTCCCGGCGGTGGGTATTTAAATAGTTCGCTGGTGAATCTCGCGTATGAACAGCGGTGACCGCGCCCAAAGCGAGGTCATCGGCGCCGTGCTCCTCTTGGGGATCACGATCGCCGCCGTGACGGTCACCGTCGCGACGGGGAGCGCGGCGCTCGGGCTGGTCACGGACGAGGCGCGCTCGTCGAGCGTGGAGAACGGGATGTCTCAGCTCAGCTCCCAGTCGAGCCTCGTCGCCCTCGGCGAGACGGACGCTCGGCGGTTCGACCTCGGCCGCGTCGACGGCGGACGGCTTCGGCTCGACGAGGACGCCGGACGGGTGGAGGTGCGCGTCGAACGGCCGAACGAGACGGAAGTGACGTACAACGAGTCGATCGGCACCCTGGAGTACGTCGGCGAGGAGCGGACCGTCGCGCTCCAGGGCGGCGGCGTCTGGGCCGGCCGGAACGGCCACGGGCGGATGATATCGCCGCCGGAGTACCACTACCGCGAGAGCACCCTCACGTTCCCCGTGGTCCGGCTGACCGGCGACGAGTCGACCCCGTCGAGCGGGACCGGCGTCGTCCGGCGGGCGACGGGCGACCCCGGTGCCGTCGACGCTCCCGGGAACCCGCTGCAGAACGGGACGGTTGTCGTTGAGGTGCAAAGCGAGTACTACGAGGGGTGGTACGACTTCTTCAGCCAGCGCGCCGACGGCGACGTGACGAAGGACGACGCGAACCAGACGACGACGGCCCGGCTGGTGGTGCCGGACGAGGTGGCGTTCGATCGGGCCATCTCGCTCGGCGGCGGCGGGTACACTCACGGGTCGGGGAACGGAAACGGTGGCGGGAACAGCGGTCTCGACGAAGCAGAGTACTCAGTTGGAGATAGTCACCCCGGTATCGAGTCGCTGATCGACTCCAACGTGGAGAATACCACCGAATCGAAGAACTTCACCCAGCAGTGCGTCGACGCGTCGCCGTGCGAGGCGGGGACGTACTACGCGGCGGGCGACACGACGCTCGATCAGAACGTTTCGATCAACACGTCGAACGGAAACGTCACTATCGCCATTGACGGTGACCTCGATCTCAACGGAAAGCAGATCGAAGTGATCGACTCCGGCGACGGAACGGTGAAATACTACGTCAACGGCAGCGTGTACGCAAGCGGCGGAACCTCGGTCGGAACCGTTAGTCCAGAGCCGGAATCGTTCCGAAACCAGTTCTACGTTCGCGAGCACTTCCTCGAAGACGCGCAGGGAAACATTACCATCGACGCGGTCGTGTACGCGCCGAACTCGGACACCAACCTGAACGGGGCCGTCGATCTCCGCGGTGGATTCGCGTTCAACAGCCTGACCACTCAGAGTAATGCATTCAGTATCGAACACGACGCGTCGCTGCTGGGTCGCGATATCACGATCACCGGCGGCGCCGGTCAGAACCCCATCACCTACCTCCACGTGAGCGAGAACGTCGTCGAAGTGGACTTCGACCGGTGAGCGCTCGCGGAGGGGAGGGCGGTCGAACGCCGCCCGTCGTAACGACTAAGAACGAAACGCTCCTCAAGTACGGTAATGAATCACGAGTTTTTCGCCCGAGGTGGTCCCCGTGGGCGTCGAGATTAAGGAGACGGAGGTGAGCGACGAGGAGTTCGAGGCGATGGAGGTGTTTGTGAGGGATTACCTCGCGGCCAGCGTCGAGAGCGAGGAGGACGGCGGGCGGATGCGGTGGTACCCCTGGCACTCCTCGGACTACCGGTTCAACCACATCCGCAACGTCGTCGACCTCGCGGCCGACATCGCCGAGGCCGAGGGCGCCGACGTCGACGTGGTCCGGGTGGCCGCGGTGTTCCACGACGTCGCGAAGCTGGAGGCGGAGCAGGACGTCCACGCCGAGGCCGGCGCGCGCGTCGCCCGCGAGTACCTCGAGAGCCGCGGCGACTACCCCGAGTCGTTCGTCGAGGAGGTGTGCGGGGCGGTCGTCGACCACTCGTACACGGGGGAGCTGACGGACGTACCGCTGGAGAGCCGGTGCCTGATGGAGGCCGACCTGCTGGACAAGGTCGGCGCCAACGGCGCCGTGCTGATGCTGCTGCGGATGGGGTACGAATCCCGGACCCACATGGACGCCGCGAAGATGGTCGACCGGGTCCTCCGGCGCGCACGCGACCACACCGAACGCGTCGTCTCCGACACCGCCGAGAGCATCGCCCACCGGCGCATCAAGCGCGTGAAGTGGCTCCGCGAGTGGCTCGAAGAGGAGGTCTCCGAGATGGACGCCGAGGGCGTCACCGAGCGCTGAGTCGGAGCCGCTTCCGGTTTATCATCGACGGCCGCAGAGCCATCGCTCTCGCCGGCCGCGCTCACGCCTCCGTATCGACCCGTGGAAGCATCGTCTCCAGGTATCGGCGGGCGCCGCGTCGGGTGTCGTCGGCCCAGTCGCGGTCGGCGGTCGTCGCCCAGCGGAGCATCCCCCCGGTCGCGAGCGTCTGCAGGGTGGAGGCGACCTCGACGGGCGCGATGGATGACGGCTCGTCACGGCGGCCTCCTTCGTCGCCGTTCGAAACGCCGGCCGACCCCTCCGCGTCGAGGTCGGCCGCGGCCTCGCGGACGGAGCGTTCGAGGAACGACTCGAACACGCGGTCGCTGCGGTCGAAGTGCTCGCGGTAGGCGTCGTCGCTGGCGGCCTGCGCCCGGAGCTCGACGATGACGGACAGGAACCGGGCGTCCGGCGCGTGCTCGTCGTCGACGGACCCGGGCTCGGTCGTCGCCGCGAGGTAGGCGTCGAGGCGCTCGCGCGCGGTCAGGTCGAACCCGCCGGCCGACGTCGACGCCTCGAACCCGTCGAGGAGGAACTCGAGCAGGTCGACGAGCAGCTCGTCTTTCCCGTCGTAATGGTGGTAGACGAGCGACGGGCTCTTATCGAACTCCTCGCCGATCCGGCTGATCGTGAGGTCGGCGTACCCGTGCTCGCAGAGCGCGCGGAACGCGGCCCCGAGGATGGCCTGCCGGGTGTCGGTCGGCTCCGCGAACGGGTCGTGCATGGGCGACCTACTCCGGTCACATATAAATGGCTCTTGATTGAACGTTCATTCAACACGCTTAACACGCGAGCGACCCACACGATCGTATGACTCGACGCGACGCGGTCGGCGGTCGATCCCCGGTTCGGTGCCCCCCCGCGGCCGATGACGACGGCGACGGGGGAAAGAGATGGGCCGGCTCGCGCGGGCCGGGGCGCTCGCTCTCGCCGCGGTCGCCGTCGCGGCCCTCGTCGGCGGCGCCGCGTTCGCCGGGGCCGCGACGTCCGTCGGACAGGGCTCGCTCGCGGGCGACGACGCACGGGCCGCGGCGGTCGGCCCGACCGCGGCCGACGGCGTCCGCGGGCAGACGACGGACCGACAGATCCGCGGGTCGCCCGTGCTCGACCTGTTCGCCTCGCAGCGCACGGTTCCGAGCGGCGCCGAGTCGACGGTGACGCTCGACATTCTCAACACCGGGCAGATGGAGTTCGGGAACCAGCTCGACCCGCGAGTGACGACGGCGCGGGGGCTCACGCTCTCGATCGACGACGGCGACGTGCCGATCGAGGTCGGCGACGGCCGGACGGTCGTCGGCGACGTGCGGACCGACGCGAGCCCCGTTTCCGTCCCGATCGACGTCACGGTGCCCGGCGACGTGCCGGACGGCCGGTACGAGGTCGAGGTGACCGCCCGGTACCGGTACACCTTCGAGATCATTCCCGAGTTCAACGACCACAAGGACCGGCCGGGCACCGACCGCTTCGACGTCACGATCGTTGTCGACGACGGCGCCCGGTTCGCGATCGTCGAGACCGACACCGACGCGCAGGTCGGCGGGGGCGGCGACGTGACGGCGACGCTGCGGAACGTCGGCGACGAGACCGCCCGCGACGCGGTCGTCACCGGGAGTTCGACGGGCACCGCGGCCGTGATCGGCGACGGGAGCGCGGAGCGGTTCGTCGGCGACTGGGCCCCCGACGAGAACCGGACCGTGACGTTGGACTCGACGGTGTCGCCCGACTTCGGCGAGGGGGCGTACGCGCTCGTGGCGTCGGTCGACTACCGCGACCCGGACGGGATCGACCGGTCGTCTCCCTCCTCGCGGGCGGGGGTGGTGCCGATCCCCGAACAGTCGTTCTCGATCGACGGCGCGGAGGGGACGCTCGAGGTCGGCTACTCCGGCACCGTCAGCGGGACGCTCACGAACGAGGGGCCGCTCGACGTCGACGACGCGGTACTCGTCGCCGACCCGCAGAGCGATCGGGTGACGATCGACGAGCGGCGGTACGCGCTCCCGGAGGTCCCGGCCGGCGAGTCGGTCGAGTTCTCGTTCGACGCCGACGTGAGCGGGAGCGCCGACCCCGGCCCCCGGCAGTTCCGGTTCACCACCGAGTACACGAACGGCGACGCGACGATCGCGGTCGACGAGACCCGACGGATCGAGGTCGCGCCGCGACGGCCGGAGTTCGACCTCGTCGCCGACAACACGACCGTCCCGGCCGGCGAGACGCAGGAGATCACCTTCGAGATCACCAACCAGCGGCCGGAGACGCTGTCGTCGATCAACGCCGGGCTGTACGCCGACAGCCCGCTCTCGGCGCCCAACGACGAGGCGTTCGTCGACGAGCTGGCGCCGGGCGAGTCGAGAGAGATCACCTTCGAGGTGTCGGCCGCGTCCGGCGCGAGCGTCGAGACCCACCCGGTCGAGCTGGACTTCCGCTACGACGACGAGCGCGGCAACGACCGGATCTCGGACGTCACCCAGTACCCGATCGAGGTGACGGAATCGACCGACGACGGCGGGCTCCCGCTCGTCCCGATCGCGGTCGCTCTCCTCGTCGTCGTCGCCGGCGCGGGGACGATCGTGCTCTACCGGCGGCGGTGACCGGATGAGCGACCACATCGCCCCCGCGGCCCGGAGCGGAGGGGAGAGCCCGTGACCGCGGCCGACCGGTTCGTCGAGCGGGTCGACGCGCTCGTCACGGAGCGGCCGGCGGCGGTGATCGCCGTCTTCCTGCTCGTCAGCGTCGTCGCCGTCGGCGGGCTGGCGGGGATCACCACCTCGGCCGGCGCCGACCAGTTCACGCAGGACATCCCCGCGCAGCGCGCGCTCGACGACATCGACGAGGAGTTCGAAACGTCGATAGGCGGGTCGGCCACGTCGGCGCAGCTGATCGTCACCGACGGCAACGTGCTCTCCCGGTCGACGCTGATCCGGGTGTTAGAGACCCAAGATCGGCTGGAGTCGCGGTCGACCCTCAGGGTGCGATCCACGTCGAGCCACGCCGACGCGATCGCCCAGCGGCTCGACCCGAGCGCGGAGACGCCGGGTGAGCGCCGCGACGCGGTCGCGGCGGCGACGCCGAGCGAGCTGCGGGCGGCCATCGCCGACGCCGACGCGGCGGGCGCCGTGGCGCCGCAGGTGTCGGTCGACTACAACCCGACCGCCCAGCAGGCCGGCGCCACGATCGTCGGGATCACCTACGACTTGCCCGACGCGGCGACGACGGCTCGGGTGACCGAGCTGCAGACCCAGAGCGTCGGCGTCGTCGACTCCGTGCCGGGCAACGAGGCCGGCGAGAACGCGATCCTCTTCGGCGACGGGATCCTCCAGTCGGAGATCACGGCGCTGTTGACCGACACCGCGATCATCGTGTTCCCGGCCGCGCTGCTGCTCATCCTGGGCTTCCTCGTGTTCGCCTACCGCGACCCGATCGACATGGCGATCGGGCTCGTCGCGCTCCTCATGTCGCTGCTGTGGACGTTCGGGTTCATGGGGTACGCACGGATCCCGTTCTCCGACTCGCTCATCACCGTCTTCCCGCTGCTGCTCGCCGTCGGGATCGACTTCGGGATCCACATCGTCAACCGCTACCGGGAGGAGCGCGGGGAGGGACTGGGGATCGCGGCCGCGATGCGGACGACGACCGACCAGCTGCTGATCGCGTTCCTGCTCGTCACGATCACCACTGTGTTTGGGCTCGCCTCGAACGTGGTCAGCCCCTTCGAGCCGAACCGCGACTTCGGGCTCGTCGCCGCGGCGGGGATCGTCTTCACGCTCGCGGTGTTCGGCGTGTTCCTGCCGGCAGCGAAGGTGCTCGTCGACCGCCGGCGCGAGCGGCTCCCGATCCCCGAGTTCGGGACGACCGCGCTCGGGTCCGGGGGGTCGCGGCTCGGGCGCGTGCTGCACGTCGGCGTCGACCTGTCGCGGGTCGCCCCCGTGGCGGTCGTCGCTCTGCTGCTCGTCGCTGGCGCGGCCGGCGGCGCCTACGGGACCGGCGTAAACACCGAGTTCTCCGAGGAGGCCTTCTTCCCCGACGAGGACCGGCTGGAGACGTACTCGAACCTCCCGGAGCCGCTCGCGCCGACCGACTACACCTTCCTCCGGGTGCTCACGCTGTTCGAGGAGGAGTTCGAGCGGAGCTTCGTCGGGAGCGTGACGCTGTACGTCGACCAGTCCGTGCGCGACGACGACGCCCTGGAACTGATCGACCGGACCACCCGCAACCCGCCGGACACCTTCGAGACGACCGACGAGCGCCGGGCGGACGCGACGAGCGTCGTGACCGTCATCGAGGACCGGGCGGAGCGGGATCCCGAGTTCGCCGCGCTCGTGGACCGCAACGACCGGCTCGGCACGGGCGTTCCCGACCGCAACGTCGACGAGGTGTACGACGCGTTGCTCGACTCGCCCGCGCGGGGCCAGGCGCGCGGGTACCTCGCGGCCGACCGCGGGAGCGCGCGGATCGACTACGCGATCCGCCCCGGCGTCGACAACTCCGAGGCGGTCGCGGACGTCCGCGAGCTCGCCGAGCGCACGCCCCTCGAAGCGGTTCCCACCGGCGACCTCGTCGTCAACGAGGCCGTGATCGACCGGCTCACGGCGTCCGCGATCCGGAGCCTGATCGCGGCGTTCGTCCTCACCGCGGTCTTCCTGGCGCTGTCGTACGCCTACCTGGAGGGGAAGGCCGTCTACGGCCTGCTCAACCTCGTCCCCGTCCTCGTCACCGTGGGGCTGTTGGTGGGGTCGATGCGCCTGTTCTCGATTCCGCTGACGCCGATCAACGCCCCGATCCTCTCGGTGTCGATCGGGTTGGGGGTGGATTACACCGTCCACTTCGTCCACCGGTTCGTCGACGAGTTCAAGGCCGGGCTCTCGGTCGACGAGGCGCTCGACGTCACCATCGCGGGCACGGGCGGCGCGCTCACGGGGAGCATGCTCACGACGGTCTGCGGGCTCGGGGTCCTCTGGCTCGCGGTGATCCCCCTCCTGCGGGACTTCGGCGTGCTGCTCGCGCTCGGCGTGCTGTACGCGTACCTCTGTTCGATCCTGCTGGTCCCGTCGCTGGTGGTCGTCTGGGGGCGGTACGGCGACCGCGTCGGCCTCGGGCTGGGCGACGGGCTCCGCGCCGAGTCGGCGGACCGGGCAGACTGACCCGTCGCGGCGGCTCGTCACCCCGGTTTCCGTGTCTGGCGGCCGGACAACCCACTGGACCGCCGGTACGGTTTAGTGGTCCCACCGGGAGGATCACGCCGATGCTGGAGTCCTCCATACGCGAGCGGTTCAGTCGAAACGCGAGTGGGGTCGCGGGAGCGGTCGTGACGGGAACGTGGCTCGCGGCGATGTTCCTCGACTTTGAGTGGTGGCTTCCGCTAATGCTGTTCGGCTATATCGTCGTCGTACCCGTGGTCGCGATGGTGTTCGAAGACGAAGAGGCGGACGAGCCGGTCGAAGACGACGCGGGCGACGAGAGGTCCGGGCACGCTCGGGACGCGCTTGACCGGCTCCGAGCCCGGTACGCCGAGGGCGAGCTCACCGACGAGCAGTTCGATCGGAAGCTCGACCGGCTGCTGGAGACGGAAACGCCGGAAGACGCCGCCGAGTACGCCCAACGGGAGCGACCACGGGAGCGGGAACGCGACGTCGAACGCGAGCGGTGACGGAAGGGGGCGTATCGGGGAGACGGGCCGGCGGGAGACGCTCACGGGCCGCGACCGCCCCCGCAACCGCGAACCTCAAGCTTCAATGCGCGCGGCCGACTCGAACGACGTATGAGCGATCAACAGCTTCGCAAGGAAGCGCACGACCTCGACGTCACCGTTTGGGTCGGGAAAAAGGGCGTCGACGCCGTCGTCGAGGAGACGGCCGACCAGCTCGACGACGCCAAGCTCGTGAAGGTGAAGTTCCTCCGGGCGGCCCGGGGCGGGAGCACGACCGACGAGCTCGCCGCGGAGCTCGCCGACGCCGTCGACGCGGAGCTCGTGGAGACGCGCGGGAACACCGCGGTGCTCCACTGATGGGCGCCGCGGGCGGCCCGGACGGGGTCGTCGCCGTCGCGGGGGCGCTGGAGCCGTACCTCGGCCCGCTGACCGCCCTGGCCATCGACGCGGCGGCCTTCCTCGCTGTCGTCGCCGCAACGTACGTCATTTATAAGGCCGCCGTCAAGCCGCTGACCGAGCGGCTGTTCGACAGGCAGGGGCTCGACGAGCACGCGCGACGGCCGCTCCAGAAGATCATCACGTTCCTCGTGCTGTTCGCAGGCGTCACGGTCGCGTTCGGCGCGGCGGGGTATCAGGGGTTCCTGCGCTCGCTGGCGACGATCGCGGCCGCGGCGACGCTCGCCGTCGGCTTCGCGCTCCAGGACGTGATCAAGAACTTCGTCGCGGGCGTGTTCATCTACACGGACAAGCCGTTCCGCATCGGCGACTGGATCGAGTGGCAGGGGAACTCGGGAGTCGTCGAGGACATCTCGCTCCGGGTCACCCGCGTGCGAACGTTCGATAACGAGCTGCTCACGGTGCCGAACCACGCCCTGACGAGCGACGTGGTGAAGAACCCGGTCGCGAAGGGGACGCTACGCCTGAAGTTCGTTTTCGGGATCGACTACGAGGACGACGTCGAGACGGCCACCGACATCATCGTCGAGGAGGCCGAGAGGAGCGACGCGATCGTAGACGACCCCGCCCCCTCGGTCCGACTGATCGAGCTGGCGGACTCGTACGTCGGCCTGCAGTCGCGGATCTGGATCGACGACCCGTCGCGGGCCGACTTCGTCAAGGCTCGCGCCGACTACGTGAAGGCCGTGAAAAAGCGGTTCGACGAGGAGGACATCTCGATCCCGTTCCCGCAGCGCACCGTCTCGGGCCGGAACGAGTGGTCTGAGCCCTCGTCGTTCGGGGGGACGTCGCGGGCCGGGAGCGGCGGGGAGTCGTAAGGCGGGCTCGACTGCGGCTCGGAAGCCGGGAGCGGCAGGGAGGCGCCGGTCACTTCCCTTGCCCCCGCGGTCCCGGCGACAGCATAGTAACCGACTTGAGGGTCCGGTAACTGGGTGTCCCCATGCATGTGGTCGTCATCGGGGCCGGCGAGGTCGGCACGAGCATCGCTTCGAGCCTCGCGTCTGACCACGAGGTCGTCGTCGTCGACGTCGACCCCGAGCGCGCGGAACAGCTAAAGTACGAGCTCGACGTACTCACCATCGCCGGCGACGGCACGACCTCCGACATCCAGACGGCGGCAGAGGTCGGCCGCGCGGACATGGTCATCGCCTGCACCGACAACGACCAGACGAACCTCGTCGCCTGCGGCACCGCGAAGACGCTCGGCGACGGGTTCACGATCGCCCGGGTGAAAAGCACCGACTTCCTTCAGACGTGGAACCGAAGCGAGGGCGCCTTCGGCGTCGACTTCATGGTGTGTACGGACCTCCAGACGGCGGAGAACATCGTCCGCGTCATCGGGCTCCCGGCGGCGATCGACGTCGACCCATTCGCCGGCGGGCTGGTCCAGATGGCCGAGTTCGAGGTCGACGAGGAGAGCCCGGTCGCGGGACAGACGGTCCTGGAGGCCGACCGCTACGAGTCGCTCACCTTCGTGGGCCTGTTCCGCGACGGGGAGATGACGATCCCGCGCGGGGACACCGGTATCGAGGCCGGCGACCGGGCGGTCGTGGTCGGGAGCCCCGAGAGCGTCCAGGGGTTCGCGACCGACGTCGCGCCCGAGACGACCCCCGGCCGCGCCGACGAGATCGTCGTCGTCGGCGGCAGCGAGATCGGCTACCAGACCGCGCGGCTGCTGGAGGAGATCGACTTCGAGCCGCGGCTGATCGAGCGGGACGCCGACCGCGCGCGCTGGCTCGCGGAGAACCTCCCGAACACCGTCGTGATGGAACACGACGCGACGGACACCGAGTTCCTCGCGCGCGAGCACGTCGACGAGGCCGACGTCGTCGTCACCGCGCTCCGGTCCGACGAAAAGAACCTGCTCATCTCCGTGCTCGCCAAGCGGCTCGGCGTCGACCGCGTGATCGCGGTCGTCGACAGCCCCGACTACGTCACCGTCTTCGAGGAGATCGGGATCGACATCGCGATCAACCCCCGCACCGTGACCGCCGAGGAGATCACGCGGTTCACCTACGAGAGCGTCGCAGAGAACATCGCTGTGCTGGAGAACGACCAGGCGGAGGTCTTGGAGCTCGAGCTCACCGACGGGTGCGGGCTCGTCGGGCGGCCGATCTCGGAGATCGTCGCCGAGACCGACGCGCGGTTCGTCATCGGCGCGATCACGCGCGACCACGAGATCGTCACTCCTCGGGGAGACACCGTCCTCCGACCGGGCGATCACGTGATCCTGCTCGTGGAGACGGACTCAGTGAGCGCGATCACCTCGATGGCGTGAGAAACCCATGAGCACCACGATCCGAGTCGGCTGGCGGGCGAGCGTGGGGCTCACCGGCGACGTCCTCGCCGCGCTCCCGGTCCCGCTGGCGCTCCCGCTGCTGATCGCGCTTTACTACGGCGAGTCGCCGCTTCCATTCCTCGCCGCGATTGCGGTCTCGCTCGCGCTCGGCGCGGCGTTCCGGTCGGTGCAGGACCCGGAGCAGAACCTCGGGCCCCGCGAGGCGTTCCTCGCGGTGGCGATGATCTGGTTCCTCGTCGCCGCGGTCGGCGCGATCCCGTTTACCGTCGCCGGCGTCGGCACGGTCGCACACCCGGTGAACGCGATGTTCGAGGCGATGAGCGGGCTGACGACGACGGGCGCGACGGTGCTGCGCGACTTCTCGCTACACTCGCGCTCGATCATGATGTGGCGGCAGGTGATCCAGTGGCTCGGCGGACTCGGCATCCTCATCCTCGCGACCGCGGTGCTCTCCGAGCTCGGCGTCGGGGGGGCACAGCTCATGGAGACGGAGTCGCAGACGGAGGACGTCAACAAGCTCACACCGAAGATATCGCAGACGGCGCAGCTCATCTGGGGGATCTACTTCGGACTCACGGGGCTCGCGGTCGTCGTCTACTTCCTGTTGGGGCTCGCCGTTGACCCGCAGATGGGCCTCTACAACGCGGTCGCGCACGCGTTCACCTCGGTCGCGACTGCCGGGTTCTCGCCCGAACCGCTCTCCGTCGGCGCGTTCCACCCGCTCATCCAGTGGGCGGTCGTCCCGTTCATGGTGATCGGCTCGACGAGCTTCGTCCTCATCTACTTCGCCATCAACGGCGAGCCGATGCGCCTCTTAAAAAACGAGGAGTTCCACTTCTACCTCGGCGCAATGGCGACGCTCGCGACGATCGTCGCGGTCGGGCTGTTCCTCGACCCAAACACGACCTTCGGGGCCGAGGGGACGGTCCGCCACGCCGTGTTCAACGTCGTGTCCATCGTGACGACGACGGGGTACGCGAGCACCGACTACGTACAGTGGGCGCCCGCGGCGAAGCACATGCTGTTCATGGGGATGTTCATCGGCGGGATGGTCGGGTCGACCACCTGCTCGATCAAGTCGCTCCGGTGGCTCGTCGCGATGAAGTCGTTCAAGCGGAACCTCTTCACGGCCGTCCACCCGGAGGCGGTGCGGCCGGTCCGGATCTCGGGGAAAACCGTCGACGAGGACGCGATCCGGGACATCTACGCGTACCTCCTCCTGTCGCTCGTCATCTTCTTCCTGCTGGCCATCGTGATCGTCGTCGACGCCGAGCGGGCGGACGCCCGGGTGGACGAGTTCGAGGCGCTCGGCGCCGCGGCGACGACGTTCCTCAACATCGGGCCCGCGTTCGGCGACGCGGGCCCCTACGGGACGTTCGCGACGTTCCCGATGACGACGCGGGCCGTGATGATCGTGTTGATGTGGGTCGGCCGGATCGAGATCGTCCCCGTCCTCGTGCTGCTCACGAAGACGTTCTGGACGTCGTGAGGCTCTCGCCATCCCCCCTTCGACAGTTTAATACAGCGAACGGGCGACTCCCATATCGATCGAGTAATTATGTCGTGGGGGGTCAACTGGAAGGCGAGCGTGGGGCTTCTCGGGGTCGGGATCAAGTACCTCGCCGTCACGCTGCTGGTTCCGCTGATCGTCGCGCTCGCGTACGGCGAAGACATCTGGGTGTTCCTGGTGTCGATGGCGCTCGTCGCGGCGCTCGGCTTCGCGGTCGAGCGGGTCGATCCCGACCCGGACCTCGGCCCGCGCGAGGCCCTGCTTTTCGTCTCGCTCGCGTGGCTCGCGGCGGCGGTCCTCGGCACGATCCCCTACATGCTCGCCGGGTACGGGACGGCGTCGACGGTTGCGCACCCGGTGAACGCGCTGTTCGAGTCGATGAGCGGGTTCACCACAACGGGCGCGACGGTCCTCGGCAATATCAGCACAGACCAACACTCCCACGCCCTGCTGATGTGGCGACAGCTCACGCAGTGGCTCGGGGGGATGGGGATCATCGTGCTGATGATCGCCATCCTCCCGGAGGTCGCGGTCAACGGCGCGCAGCTGATGGATTCGGAGGCGCCGGGACCGGAACTCCAGAAGCTCACGCCGAAGATAGCCGAGACGGCGCGTGCGCTCTGGCTCATCTACTTCGGGTTTACCGTGCTGCTCGCGGCGCTCCTGTACTCGCTCCACCTCCTCGGGATGGCCCCGAACATGGACCTGTACAACGCGGTGGCGCACGGCTTCTCCACTCTCCCGACCGGCGGGTTCTCGCCGCAGGCCGACAGTATCGGGTACTTCTCGGCCGCGGTACAGTGGGTCGTCATTCCGTTCATGGTCGTCGCCGGGGTCAACTTCGCGCTGTTCTGGCACGTGTTGCGGGGCGAAGCCGAGGTGATGCTGGAGAACGCGGAGTTCCGCGTGTACGCGGGGGCGCTCGCAGTCATCACCGCGGTACTCGCGATCCTGCTCTTCCGCGGTGCGGCTCCGCCGATCGAGCTCGGCGGGACGACGCAGGGAGTCGCCGGGAACTCGGTCCGACAGGCCGCGTTCCAGGTCGGATCGTTGATGAACTCGACCGGGTTCGCCACCGCTGACTTCGCGCAGTGGGACGCACACGCGCAGATATTCCTCCTGTTCGTGATGTTCATCGGCGGGTCGGCCGGATCGACGGGTGGCGGAGTCAAGATCGTCCGATGGATCATCGTCGCGAAGGCGATTCGCCGAGAGCTGTTCACCTCGGCGCACCCCGACGTCGTACAGCCGGTCCGGCTCGGCGGGAACGTCGTCGACGAGGACGCGATCCGCGGTATCATGTCGTTCACCCTCCTGTACATCGCGCTGTTCGCACTCTCAGCGGTGTTCATCGCGCTCGACACCACCCGGGTGGGAATTCAGCTGTCGGTACTGGAGTCGATCAGCGCGTCGCTCGCGACGATCGGGAACATCGGACCGGGATTCGGCCGGCTCGGGCCGTTCGGGAGCTATCTCTTCTTCCCGAACACGTCGAAGTTGCTGATGATCTTCCTGATGTGGATCGGCCGACTGGAGATCGTCCCGGTACTCGCGATATTCATTTCCGGGATCGATACGCGGTAGTGCGCGAGGGCGACACGCGGACGCGACAGTCATCAGCCCGCTGTTCGGACCGGCCCGAGGAACGTATCTTCTTAACGAACGAGGGAGTTGGTAGCCGTATGACGAGTCACGACGAGACGCACGGACGGAACCTGCTCGGGCACGCGCTCCTCCCCGTCGCCAACGAGGACGACGCGCTCGCGACGGCGCGGGCGCTCGACCCCTACGACCCCGAGCGCGTGACCGCGCTCCACGTCGTCGAGAAGGGCGACGGCGTTCCGGACAAGACGCCCGTCGAGCAGTCGGAGGACCTCGCGGCCGAGTCGTACGCCGCGGTGCGGACGGTGTTCCCGGACGCGGACGAGCACACCGCCTACTCCCGGAACGTGGTCGAGGCGATCGTCGACGCCGCCGACGAGGTGGGAGCGAGCGCGATCGCCTACCGCTCCCGGGGCGGGAACCGCCTCGCGCAGTTCCTCTCGGGCGACCTGTCGGTGAAGCTCGTGACCGACGCCCCGATTCCGATCGTGGCGCTCCCGCGGACGGGGTCGGACGAATGACCGACCGACGGCTCGGGAGCGATACGGGTCGCCGTCGGCTTCCGTCGGCCGGGAGGTAACGGACCGCGACCGATGACCGAGACCGACGACGGCCCGACGGTGCTGGTCGCGCTCTCGAACCCCCGGACCGAGAGCGCGCTCGTCGCGCTCGCCGGCGCGCTCGCGCGGCACGAGGGCGGTCGCGTACTCGCGGTCCACGTCGTCACCGTCCCCGACCAGACGTCGCTGGAGAAGGCCGCGGAGAGCAGGGCGAGGCTCGACGGGTCGTCCGACGAGCTGCTCTCCGCCGCCGTCGCCGACGCCGCCGCCTTCGGCGTCCCGATCGAGACGAAGACCGTCCTCTCGCACCGCGGGATCGAGGAGGTGTTCGACGCCGCGCGCACGAACGACGCCGACGCCGTCGTGATGGGCTACGGCGGAACCCGGTTCGCCGGGGGGCGGGTCGAGGGCTCGCTCGACGAGATCGCCCGCGACCTCCCGTGCGACTTCCTCGTCTTCGACGGGGCGCAGCCGAACCCGACAGACGTGCTCGTGCCAACCGCCGGCGGCCCCTCCTCGGACCTCTCCGCGGAGGCCGCGGCGGCGCTTCGGGACGTCCGCGGTGCGACCGTCTCGCTGCTGCACGTCGTCGACCCGGGCGGCGAGGAGGCCGGCCGTGAGTTCCTCGCGGCGTGGGCCGCCGGCCACGGCCTCGGCGACGTCGACCTGCGCGTCGAGGCGGGCGACGTCGAGGAGACGATCGAGCGCGTCGCCGAGGGGTACGACCTCGCGATCGTCGGCGCGACGGAGCGCGGGCTCCTCTCGCGGATCGTCCGCAGGTCGCTGGCGTACGGGGCGATCGAGCGCCTCGACACGCCGGTGCTGCTCGCGGAGCGCCCCTCGGCGCGGTCGCTCCGCGAGCGGTTGGTCGGTGGGCGCTGACGCGGCCGCCTCGCGGCGACCGGGCGACGGGAGCGGTCCGGCGGCGTCGCGGCAAAATATAATGAATATTTATACGAGTTCGGCGGGTAGCTGGCGACATGTACGACGACGAGGAGCTCTCCGAGATCCGCGAGGCCCACGCCGAATGGGAGGCGGAGACGCTCGACCCGACCCTCGGCCGGCGGGGCGAGCGGAACGACCGGTTCGCGACGGCCTCGAACCGGGAGGTCAATCGCTTATATACTCCCGAGGACGTGGCCGACCTCGACTACGGCGAGGACCTGGGGCACCCGGGCGAGGAGCCGTACACCCGCGGCGTCTACCCGACGATGTACCGGGGCCGGACGTGGACGATGCGCCAGTTCGCCGGCTTCGGCACCGCGGAGGAGACGAACGAACGGTTTCACTACCTGATCGACGAGGGCCAGACCGGGCTCTCGACCGCCTTCGACATGCCGTCGCTGATGGGGCTCGACTCCGACGACCCGATGGCGCTCGGCGAGGTCGGTAAGGAGGGCGTCGCCGTCGACACGCTCCGGGACATGGAGGTGCTCTTCGACGGCATCGACGTGGGCGAGGTGTCCACCTCCTTCACGATCAACCCCAGCGCGCCCGTGATCTACGCGATGTACGTCGCGCTCGCCGACCGGCAGGGGGTGCCCCGCGAGGAGCTCCGCGGGACCCTCCAGAACGACATGCTCAAGGAGTTCATCGCGCAGAAGGAGTGGGTGATCCCGCCGGAGCCCTCCCTCGAACTCGTCACGGACACGATCGAGTTCGCGGTCGGCGAAACGCCCTCGTTCAACCCCATCTCGGTGTCGGGGTACCACATCCGCGAGGCGGGCTCGACCGCGGTCCAAGAGCTCGCGTTCACCCTCGCCGACGGGTTCGCGTACGTCGAGGACTGCCTCGACCGCGGGCTCGGGATCGACGAGTTCGCCCCCCAGCTCTCCTTCTTCTTCAACTCGCACAACTCGATCTTCGAGGAGGTCGCGAAATTCCGCGCCGCCCGCCGGATCTACGCGCGGATCATGGGCGAGTGGTACGGCGCCGAGGCCGACGCCTCGAAGCAGTTGAAGTTCCACACCCAGACCGCGGGCCAGTCGCTGACGGCCCAGCAGCCGTTAAATAACGTCGTCCGCGTCACGCTCCAGGCGCTGGCGGGCGTGCTCGGCGGCACCCAGAGCCTCCACACCAACTCCTTCGACGAGGCGCTGGCGCTCCCCTCCGAGCAGGCGGTGCGGGTCGCGCTCCGCACCCAACAGATCATCGCCGAGGAGTCGGGCGCGGCCGACATCGTCGACCCCCTCGGCGGCTCGTTCGCGGTGGAGGCGCTCACGGACGAGGTCGAGGCGGAGGCGACCGCGTACATCGAGGAGATCAGAGAGATGGGGGACGGCTCCGTGCGTGACGGTGTGCTCCGCGGGATCGAGCAGGGGTACTTCCACCGCGAGATCCAGGAGGCCTCTTACGAGTACCAGGAGCGGGTCGACTCGGGCGAGGAGACCGTGGTCGGCGTCAACGCCTACCGAGTCGAGGCGGACCCAGAGACCGACCTGCTCCGCGTCGACGAGACGACACGGGAGCGCCAGCTCGACCGGTTGGAGTCGGTGAAGGCGGAGCGCGACGACGACGCGGTCGCGGCGACCCTCGACGACCTGCGCGACGCGGTCGACGCCGGGGAGAACGTGATGCCGGCGGTCGTCACAGCGGTGAAGGCGTACGCCACGATGGGCGAGATCATGTCGGTGTTCGAGGCGGAGTACGGGACGTATCAGGAGCGGATCGGCGTCGCGTGAAAAGGGGTTCGCGGGGACCGCGGGCGCGGGCCGGACCGACCGGGCCGGGGATCAGATCGGACCGACCGGGCCGGGGATCAGACCGGATCGACCGGGCGGGCGGACTCCGCGCACCACGCGTTGCCCCGGCGGCCCGCCCGCCGGAGGTCGAGCTCCACGACCGACCCGGCGTCGAGCGACGACAGCTCGTCTTCCACATCGGGGTCGTCGTACTCGACGACGTACAGCGTCCCGTTGCGCGGGTATTCACGGAGCGTGATCGCTCCGTGGTCGTTGCACGCTCTCACGACGGTATACTTCCCGGTTCGGTTCATCACACGACGACGCTACTCCTTCCGGCGTCTTAGCTGACTATAGGCGCTAAGCCCCCGTCCTCAAGGAGCGAACGAAGTGAGCGAGTAGGGCGGGGATACAGCGCCGTCATCGTTTTACTTTCACTACACGGCATAGCCTTACTACCCCTGCGATTAATGTCGGTAGTACGATGCTCACCACGCTTCCGGTGGTGTTCAAGCGCGAGAAGAAGCGCGCACCCTCGGTTGTGGCTGAGTGTCCATCCGGTAGGAGTGGGACACTCCGAACCACCCGTGAAGGGAAGTCGCCTGCGGAGTCTGGAATCCCTGTGCCCACGTCGGGTATAAATTCTGACGCAGAAACAGGAAGCCCTGTCCTCAACAAGCGAGGGGCGAGTAGCCCCGAGCGCGGTAGGTCAGGGTAGTTCACTTACCATCTCCCTACCGGCGCGAGAGACCCTGACCGCGGCGTCTCGAAGGCGACCCGGACGAGCCGACCGCGAACGGTCCACTTTAATCGGCGCGCCGCCTCGCTCGGGTATGACGGAGACGGAGGTCCCGGAGGATCACCCGCGGTACGCCTCGCTCGTGACGCGCCACCGGATTGAGGCGGGCGTCGAGACGGGGATCACCTCGAAGCAGGGGCTCATCGCGCAGGGGCGTGGCGAGGCCTTCGACTACCTCCTCGGCGAGCGCACGCTCCCGAGCGCGGACCGCGCCGCGCGCGCCGCCGCGGCGACGCTGCTCGCGGCCGACCGCCCGGTCGTCTCGGTGAACGGGAACGTCGCGGCGCTCGCCCCCGCAGAGACGGTTAACCTCGCGGACGCGGTCGACGCCGACCTGGAGGTGAACCTCTTCAACCACACCGACGAGCGTGTTCGCCGGATCGCCGACCACCTCCGCGAGCACGGCGCCGACGAGGTGAAGGGGCTCGCGGGCGACGGCGAGATCCCCGGGCTGGAGCACGCCCGCGGCGT
Organism: Halorubrum yunnanense; assembly: GCF_026586675.1. Classification (GTDB taxonomy): domain Archaea; phylum Halobacteriota; class Halobacteria; order Halobacteriales; family Haloferacaceae; genus Halorubrum; species Halorubrum yunnanense. The sequence continues at coordinate 69,212 of NZ_JAODIX010000028.1, read as the reverse complement.
CGTCGACGCCGACGGGATCGAGGCGGCGGACGTCGTCGTCGTCCCGCTGGAGGACGGGGACCGCGCCGCAGCGCTCGACGCGATGGGGAAGACGGAGATCGTGATCGACCTCAACCCCGGGAGCCGGTCGCCGCAGACGGCGGACGTCCCGATTATCGACAACCTGATCCGCGCGGTCCCGAACATCGCGGCGCACGCTCGCGACCTCGCGGGCGCGTCCCCCGAGGAGCTGCGGGCGGTCGTCGACGCGTTCGACGCCGACGAGGCGCTGGGGGCGGCGGAGGCCGCCATCCGCGGGGGGTCGTTTGCGACGCCGGACAACTCATAACCGAACGTCGGACGACTCGTAGCTCGACGCCGGAACTGCAAAAACAGTCCCCGACGTATTTCGGGCATGGAACTCGACGAGACCGACCGCGAAATTCTCAGGATCCTTCAGGAGAACGCCCGGACGCCGTTCTCGGAGGTCGCGCGGCGGATCGATATGTCGAGCGCGACCGTCCACGATCGGGTGGGGCGAATGGAGGAGGCCGGGGTCATCGGGGGGTATCACGCCGAGGTCGACCCCAAGGCGGTCGGCTACGGGGTCAGCGCGTTCGTCGGGCTGCGCGTCGAGCAGGGGCGCGAGGAGGACGCACTCGAGCGGCTCCGCGACATCGACGGCGTCAGCGAGATCCACCTGACGACCGGCGAGTGGGACGTCATGCTGCGGGTCGTCGCTGCCGACACCGACAGCCTCCGAGAGCTGATGTTCGAGGAGGTCGCGGAGATGGACGGCTTCTCGCGCTCGCAGACGATGATCATCCTCGGCACGGACTTTGACGCCGATGGACCGCCGATCTGAGTCGCTCCCGACTCGCCGAATCGGCGAGTCGGGACCGGAACGCTAAACTCGGGAACACTCCGAACGGAACTCATGAGCACACCGGTCGCCGGACGGGTCGGGTTATCACCGGAGCGGACGTGGGCGGCGGTCGTCGGCGGGTTCTCGCTCCTGCTGGCGATCGGATCGGCGGTCTTCCCGCGGGTCGTGTACGACCGGTTCATTTGGCAGTACTTCTGGGGACCGGTCGTCGCCGACGGCCGGGGCGCGCAGTGCGCCGTCCGGGACGCGAGCGGCACGGAGCTGCTCGGCGGATCGGGGGCGTGTCAGGCCGCCGTCGACGCGGGCGAGGTCGTCGCGTTCCCGGGGTACACCACCGTCTCGACCGTGAGCTACGTGGTCGTCCTGCTCGCGATGCTGATCGGCGTCGTGTTCCTCCTCCAGCGGCTGGAGATCGGCGAAGAGCTGCGCTTTTTCCACGCGCTGTTCCCGTTCATGCTGCTCGGGGGCGCGCTCCGCACCGTTGAGGACTCCGGCGTCGCCGCGCTCCGCGCCGGCACGGAGCCGCTGATCCCCTTCCCCGCGAGCGCCCTGCTGATCAGCCCGTTCATCTACTTCACCGCGTTCGGGTTCACGCTCGCGTGCGTCCTCGCGGCGTACGGCCTGGCGAACCGCGGCGCGGTCGACGACTACGCCAAGCCGCTGTTCGCGATGGGCGCGCTCGCGCTCGCGGCCTCGATCGGCTACCTCTCGTATCTCGCGGCCACGACCGACTACGTCGAGTTCTACCCGCAGGTGCTCGCGTTGACCGTGGCCATCGCGAGCGTCGCGGCCGCGATCACGTGGAAGCTCGCGACCGCGTACGAGCCGACGGTCCGGGAGGGGACGGGCGTCGCGGGGGTCGTCATCGTCTGGGGCCACGCAATCGACGGCGTCGCCAACGTGATCGGGCTCAACTGGATGCCGGCGTTGACCGGGACGGCGAACCTCGTCCCGAAGCACGTCGTCAACGCGGCGATCGTGAACTGGACCGGCCGGCTCCTCCCGGACTCGATACTCGCCGTCACCGGCGACGCGTGGCCGTTCCTCCTCGTGAAGCTCGCCGCCGCGACGTTCGTGGTCTGGGTGTTCAACGGCGAGATGTTCGAGGAGTCGCCGCGGTACACGCTGATGCTGCTTATCACCGTGTTGGCGGTTGGGCTCGGACCGGGGACGCGCGACATGCTGCGCGCGACGTTCGGTATTTAAGTATCGGACGCGGGTTTTTGTGTCGCTCATTTATAAGTGGTTGACCTGTGATCGGCGGCGACAACCGCAGTGTTCACACCGACTCGCGTATAAGTGGTCGCCGACAGATCGACGGTGAACACCGCCAAAGCCCTAGTCATGCACTTATAAATGGCTGATCACGGATCGACGGTGAACACCGCCAAAGCCCCAGTCGCGAGGGCGGCGCACGCTCGCTGCGCTCCTCAGTCGTTCGCTTCGCTCACTCCTTGCGGTGCTTGCATCGC
>NZ_JAODIX010000028.1:29020-66870 GCF_026586675.1 Halorubrum yunnanense | reverse complement strand
CCCCCCCCGCGACTCCCTCGCGCGATGCTCCTCGCGGGCCGGTGGCCCGCTCGGAGGCGCGCGCCGCCGCAGCTTCTGCTTATAAATAACTCCCCAGAGGGATCGCCGAGACTCCCGTATCGATCTCGTTCCGCAACGGCACGATATAAGCCGCCGGGGGCGGAACGGTCTCGGTAATGCTACAGGGGGTCAACGTCGCGCTCGGCGTCTCGGGGAGCATCGCGGCGGTGAAGGTCGTCGAACTCGCCCACGAACTGCGCCGGCAGGGCGCGAGCGTGCGCGCCGTCATGTCCCCGGCGGCGACGAACATCGTCCACCCGTGGGCGGTCGACTTCGCGACCGACGAGCCCGTCGTCACCGAGATAACCGGCGACGTCGAACACGTCGAGCTCTGCGGCCGCGAGGGGTGGGCCGACGCGCTCCTGCTCGCGCCCGCGACCGCGAACACCGCGGGGAAGGTCGCCGCCGCGGTGGACGACACGCCCGTGACGACCTGCGCGACGACCGCGCTCGGCGCGGACGTCCCGGTCGTGATGGCGCCGGCCATGCACGAGCCGATGTACGACCACCCGGGCGTGCTGGAGGCGCTCGACCGGCTGGAGGCGTGGGGCGTGACGTTCGCGGAGCCCCGGATCGAGGAGGGGAAGGCGAAGATCGCGGCGGAGGCCGAGATCGTGACCGAGGTCGCCCGCGCGACCACACCGCAGACGCTGTCTGGCGCCCACGTCGTCGTCACCGCGGGCGCGACGAAAGAGCGGATCGATCCGATCCGCATCCTGACGAACCGCGCGTCGGGGAAGACCGGCCGAGCGGTCGCCCGCGCGCTCTACGTCCGCGGCGCGAAGGTGACGCTCGTCCGAGACGGCCCGGCCGTCCCCTACGCCGACGTCGTCGCCGTCGAGACCGCCGACGAGATGATGGCGGCGTGCCGCCGGGCCGCGGCCACGGCGGACGCGCTGGTCTCGGCGGCCGCCATCTCCGACTTCACCGCCGACGCGGTCGACGAGAAGATCCGGTCGGGGTCGCCGCTCTCCGTGGACCTCCGGCCCACCCCGAAGCTCATCGACTCGGTGCGGGACGCGTACCCGGACCTGCCGATCGTCGGGTTCAAAGCCGAGACGTCGGGCGACGACGACACGATGGTCGCGGAGGCCGAGCGGATCCGCGACCGCGTCGACCTCGCGTTCGTCGTCGCCAACGACGCGAGCGTCATGGGCGGCGACGAGACGCGCGTCCTCCTCGTCGGCGACGAGGGAACGGAGCCCGAGGAGGCGGCCGGCCCGAAGGACCGGGTCGCCGGGCGGATCGCCGACCGGCTCACGGTCGCCCTCGGGCGAGGCGACGGGGCGTAGCGGTCCTCGATCGCGACGAGAGAGGGATACAGCCGCCGCCGTTCCGTCCCCATCGACCGGGATACAAACTGTTTTGAGGCGGTAGGAAAACGATCCCGGTAGTGATACCCATGTGCACAGAGACGGTGGACCCCGGACCCGTCGGAGGTGTGGTGGGTGACTGACGACGCCGCTGAGAGCGTCACGGACGATGCGGTCGACGCCGACAGCGCTGGCGACGCGGTCGACGCCGGGTCGGAGACCCGACCGACGGTCGTCGTCCCGGTCGAGCCGTCGCCGACCCTCCGCGCGACGGTCGCGCACGTCGTCGAGGCCGCGACCGACGGCGAGTTCTCCGCGCTCCACTTCGTCGAGATCGCCTCGTGGCGCGACGGCGACCCGGGCTCCGACGACCGCACCGCCGAGGCCCAGCGCGTCCTCGAGCGGGTGGTCGCGTGGGCGGAGGCCGACCTCGACGACGCCGACGGCGACGCCGGCGACGACGTGGCGGTCGTCTCGGCGCTTATCGGCGCCGACGAGTACCTGTTCGGCCCGGACGACTACGTCGACGTGCTCGCGGAGTACGCTGAGGAGCACGACGCCGACACGGTCCTGCTTGACCCCGAGTACACCCCGGTCGGCAACACGACCCTGCTCCAGCCGCTGGAGTTCGCGCTCTCGAACACCTCGCTCACCGTCCGGACGGCCCCGGTCGGTCGGCCGACCCGGCCGGAGCGCCTCCGGAGCGAGGCGACGGGCGTGCGGTTCGCGGCGATGTTCGGGCTCTCGCTCGCCTTCTACTTCGTGCTCGGCGACCCGCTCTACTGGTTCGACTGGGTCACGGGCGTCGCCACCGCGGCCATCGTCTCGATCACCCTCTCGCGGATCAGCCTCGACGCCGACCCGGCGGTCCCGCGGACGCCCATGCGGCTGGTCCGCGGCGCGATCTACGTCCCCGTCCTGCTGTACGAGATCCTCGTGGCGAACCTGGTGGTCGCCCGCGTGATACTCGACCCGCGACTCCCGATCGAGCCGTCGATGAACCGGATGCGCGTGATCGTCGGCAGCGGGCTCCCGCTGATGACGCTCGCGAACTCGATCACGCTGACACCGGGGACCCTGACGGTCCGCGCCCGCGACAGCGACCTCTACGTCCACTCGCTGCTCCCGTGGGCCCGCGAGGGGCTGTTCGACGGCGGGCTGGAGCGGTGGACGCGCTTCGTCTACTACGGCCGATCTGCGGCCCGGCTGCCGACGCCCCGCGAGCGCGGCGACCACGCAGTTCTCCAGGGCCCGGACGCGACCGAAGAGCTGCCCATCGCCGCCGCGGACGGCGGCGAGACCGACGTGGAGGACGCTGAGGCCACCGATACCGCCGGTGGAGCCGAGGAGGAGGTGACCGACGCGTGACGCTCGTCGACGCCGGGGTCGCCGCCGGCTACACGGTCGCGGACTTCCTGCTCCTCGCGGCCGCCGGCTTCACGCTGCTCGCGATCGGGATGCTGTACCGGGCGGTGCGGGGTCCGACGATGCAGGACCGGGTGCTCGCGGTGAACGTCCTCGGGACGAACACCGTCGTCATCCTCGCGATCCTGGCCGCGGCGCTCTCGGAGCCGACGTTCCTCGACATCGCCCTGGTGTACGCGCTGTTGAACTTCCTGATGGCGATCGCCATCTCGAAGTTCACCGTCGAGCGGGGTGGTGTGCTGTGATGGACGCCGCCGGAACGCTCGGGACGCTCCGGGTGGGGCTGATCGTCGTTTTCACCCTGCTCGGGCTGTTCTTCTCGTTCGTCTCGATGACGGGCGTGCTCCGCCTCCCGGACGTCTACTCGCGGGCCCACACCGCCTCCCAGGCCGACACGCTCGGTGCCGGCTTCGGGCTCGCCGCCGTCGCCCTCGCAGTCGGCTGGGAGGGCGCCGGGTTCAAGACGGTGCTCCTGCTGTTTTTCATCTTCGTGACGAATCCGACGGCGGCCCACGCGATCGCCCGGGCCGCCTTCGAGGAAGGGATCGTCCCGTGGACCGAAGGGGATGACCGGCGATGACGGGAGCGAGCTCCCTCGCCGCGCCCGTCGTCGCCCAGGTCACCGCCATCGAGGCGAGCCTGCTCGCGTTCGTCGTGTTGACTGCGCTGGCGACGGCGCTGGCGCGCGACGTGCTCGCGGCCGTCATCGTCTTCGGGGCGTACAGCCTCGGGATGGCCGCGCTGTACACGTTCTACCGGGCGCCGGACGTCGCGCTGACGGAGGCGGCGATCTCCGCGGGCGTGACCACCGTCCTCCTCCTCTTGACCCTCGCGAAGACGACCCGGATCGACCACGACGCCGTCTTCGAGTCGGTGAACCTCCCGGCCGTCGGCGCGGTCGGGGTCCTGTTCGGCGGGCTGCTGCTCACGATGGGAGACATCCCGGCGGTCGGGTCGCCCGAGGCCCCGGTGTGGTCGAACCCCGACGTGAGCCAGTGGTACCTCAGCGAGTCGTACGCCCAGACGGGCGTCGAAAACACGGTGATGGCCGTGTTGGCGGCGTTCCGTGGATTCGACACCTTCGGCGAGGCGGTCGTCGTCCTCGCCGGCGGGATCGCGGCCCTCATCGTGCTCCACCGGGAGGTGTTCGCATGAGCGACGCTCGCCCCGACGACGAGGGGGGTGGTGGCGATAGCGACGCACCGGGCGTCGAGGCCGCCGAATCGGCCGCGGAGGCCGAGTCGGACGTCCCGGCCCACCGGGCGCGCTCCAGGTCCGGGCGGATCGACTCCGAGCAGCGCCAGGGGACCCCGTACACGGAGAGTCAGGTGATCATGCCGACGGTGAAGATCGTGGCGCCGTTCGCGTTCACCTACGGCCTGTTCATCACCTTCCACGGCAGCGGCTCGCCCGGCGGCGGGTTTCAGGGTGGGGCGATCATGGCCGCGGTCGTGTTCATGATCGCGTTCGCGTTCGGCATCGAGGCGACGCGCGACTGGCTCGCCAACACCGTCGTCGTCGGGCTCGCGGTCGGCGGCGCGCTGGCGTTCGCCGGCATCGGGCTGATCCCGGTGGCGCGCGGCGGCGCGTTCCTCCAGTACGACCTCCTCCCGGTCCCGGTGAAGTACGGCCTGGAGAGCGTCGAGATCTTCGGCATCGCGGCCATCGTGAGCGGCGTGCTCATGGGCCTGTTCTTCCTCCTCGCAAGGGGCTTCGACTCGGACGGGAGCGGGTTCGGCGACACCGGCTCCGTCGACGACGCCGGGGACGACGCCGCGAGCGACCTCGACGCGCCGGAGACGTCGGACCGCACCGCGGCCGCCGACGGGGGTGAGCGATGACGGGTCTCGCCGCCGTCGTCGCGACCGCGGGAGTCGACGCCGCCGTCGCCTCGGCGGGAGCGTTCGACATCCTCGCCACGCGGCACGCCTACGTCGCGTTCGCGCTGCTGCTCTGCGTCGGTCTCTACATGATGATAGCGAACCCCAACCTCGTGAAGAAGATCATCGGACTCAACCTGTTCCAGACGGCGATCTTCCTGCTGTTCATCGCCTCGGCGTACGTCGAGGGCGGCGCGATCCCGATCGTCGCCTCCGGAGAAGCGGCGACCGAGACGTTCGTCAGCCCGCTCCCCCACGTGATCGTACTCACCGCCATCGTCGTGGGCGTGAGTCTCACCGCCGTGGGGCTCGCGCTCTGTATCCGCATCTACGACGAGTACGGGACGCTCCGCACCGACACCCTCCGCGAGTTGATGCGGGACGAGGGGTCGATCCCGGCCGGTCCAACGGCCGAGGGCGACGATGCCGCGACCGAGGGAGGTGTGAGCCATGACTGACGTGCTCCTCCCGCTGGCGATCGCCGTCCCGATCGTGGCGGCCACGCTGCCGATCGCGCTGGGCCTGTGGTTCGACGACGTCGGCTGGCCGATCGCCGCGGTCGCGACGACCGCGGTGGTCGGTATCGCGGCCGCGATCGCGACCGAAGTCGCCGTCGGCGGGCGGTTCGACCACGCGGTCGGCACCTACCAGCCGCCGATCGGGATCGAGCTGGTGGCCGACGAGCTGTCGGCCGCGGTGCTCGCGCTGATCGCGGTCGTCTCGCTGGCGACACTCGCCTTCTCGCGAGTGGCCGGCCCCCGCGGGAACCCCTTTTACAGCGCGTACCTGCTGCTGGTCGGCGGCCTCTCGGGGATGGCGCTCACCGGCGACCTGTTCAACATGTTCGTCTTCCTCGAGATCGTCGGGATCACGACGTACGCGCTCATCGCGGCCGACCGCTCGGGCGCGAGCGCCTACGCCTCGCTGAAGTACCTCGTGGTCGGGACGGTGGGCGCCTCGCTGTACCTCGTGGGCGTCGGCTACGCGTTCCTCGCGACGGGGACGCTGAACATGGTCGACATGCGCGAGCAGATCCTCGCGCAGGCGGGGTACGGCGACCCGCTGATCCAGGCGAGCTACGCGCTGATCGTCGCCGGGCTCGCGCTGAAGATCGCCCTGTTCCCGGTCCACACCTGGCAGCCGGACGCCTATCAGCGCGCGCCCGACGCCGTCACGGCGGTCGTGGCGGCGCTCGTGTCGACGACGAGCGCGTACGCGCTGATCCGGGTGACGTACACCGTCTTCACCGTCGACTTCCTCGCCGCCAACGACGCGATCACGACGGCGATGCTCGTCGTCTCCGGGACGTCGATCCTCGCCGGCTCGGCGCTCGCGGCGATGCAGTCCGACCTCAAACGGATGTTCGCGTACTCCTCGGTCGCCCAGTTCGGGATGATCGGGGCCGCGGTCGCGTTGGCGAACGAGACCGCGCTGCTCGGTGGGATCGTCCACCTGATCGGCCACGGCCTGCTGAAGTTCGGGCTGTTCCTCGGGGTCGGCACCCTCGCGCTCGGCTACGGCGTCCGTCGGATCGAAGACGCCGCGAGCGCTGCGCGGGAGGCCCCCTTCACGGCCGGGGCGATCGCCCTGCTCGGCCTGGGGCTGGTCGGGATCCCGCCGTCGGTCGGGTTCCTCGGGAAGTGGTACATCGGCCTCGGCGCGGTCGAGTCCGGCATGGCCGGCGCCGGGCCGGCCGGGATCGGGATCGCCGTCGTGATCTTCGTCAGCACCCTGTTCACGCTGTCGTACGTCGCGCGGCTGATCGAGCGGTTCTACTTCGCCGGCGTCGGGCTCCCGGACGGTCACGGCGACGACGCGACCGGCGGCCGCGGTGACGACCCGGCCGGGGTGGCCGCCGACGGCGGGCACGACGACGCCGCGCCCGAGGGCGATGCCCCCGACGACAGCGACGCGCCCGTCGCTCCCGTCGAGGGCGCGCCGCGACCGTCGCTGGTGCCCGATCGAGTGCCGCCGGCGTCGCTGGCGGTGCTCCTCGTCACGGCGCTCGTCACGGTCGCGCTCGGCTTCGCCGGGTTCGCGCTGGCCGAGTGGTTCGGTCCGTTCCTCACGGAGGTGTTCGCATGACTGACGCACTCGTCTCTGACCCACGACCCCTACTGGCCGTCCTCGTCTCGTTCGTCGCGGCGTTCTTCATCGTCGCGTCGCACCGCTCCCCGAACGTCCGCGAGGGGTGGACGGTCGTCGCGTCGCTCGCGAAGTTCGGGATCGTCGCCTCGATGCTCCCGGCCGTCCTCGGCGGCGCCGTCTTCGAGTGGTCGCTCGGGGCGTTCCTGCCCGGCGTCGAGTTCGCGCTGCGCGCCGACGCGCTCGGCATGCTGTTCGCGTTCCTCGCGAGCGGGCTCTGGATCGTCACCTCGTTCTACAGCATCGGCTACATGCGCGGGAACGACGAGACGAACCAGACCCGGTACTTCGCCGCGTTCGCGGTGTCGCTGTCGGCGACGATGGGGATCGCGTTCGCGGCCAACCTCGTGACGATCTTTGTTTTCTACGAGATCCTCTCGATCGCGACGTACCCGCTCGTCGCCCACGACGAGACGGCGGAGGCGCGCTCGGCGGGCCGGAAGTACCTCGCGTACACGATGTTCGGCGGCGGCGTGCTCGTGCTCGCCGGCACCGCCCTCGTCTACATGATCGCCGGCAACGTCTCGTTCACCGCCGGCGGGATTCAAGAGCTCGCGAACGCCGACCCCGGGCTCGCGATGCTCGCGTTCTTCCTGCTCGCGATCGGGTTCGGCGTGAAGGCCGGCATCATGCCGCTCCACCAGTGGCTCCCCGAGGCGATGGTCGCGCCGACGCCCGTCTCCGGGCTGCTCCACGCGGTCGCGGTCGTCAAGTCCGGGGCGTTCGGCGTCTCGCGGGTCGTCCTCGACGTGTTCGGCCCGGAACTCGTCTTCGACCTCTCGCTGCCCTTCGGCTTCTCGGCCGGGCTCGTCCTCTCGACTATCGGCGCGATCACGCTGACCGCGGCCTCCCTCATCGCCCTGCGGAAGGACCATCTGAAACAGCGGCTCGCGTACTCGACGGTGAGCCAGCTGAGCTACATCATCCTCGGGCTCGGGCTGTTCGGCTGGTACGGGCTCGTCGGCGCGCTGCTCCACATCCCGGCGCACGCGTTCATGAAGCTCACCCTGTTCTTCTGCGCCGGGAACCTCCACGTCTCGACGCACACCGACTACATCTCCGAGATGGCCGGGATCGGGAAGCGGATGCCCCTGACGATGGGGGCGTTCACCGTCGCCTCGCTCGGGATGGCGGGGATCCCGCTTCTGGCCGGCTTCGTCAGCAAGTACTACATGCTGATCGGCGGGATCCGGATGGGCGCCGAGCTGACGCCGGTCGCCTACTACCTCGTCGGCGCGCTGCTGCTCTCCGGGGTGTTGAACATCGCCTACTTCTGGCCAGTGATCTATACCGCCTTCTTCGAGGCGGAGGACGCCCACGACGCGAAACCCCTCGTCGACTTCCGGCTTGGCGGGGAGTCGCGGTCGACGCTGCCGGCGACCGACGGTGGTCGCGCAGTTGACGACGCGGCCACCGACGGGGGCCGGCCCGAGGACGAGGACGTCGAAGCCGGTGAGGAAACGGATGGCGACGACACCGACGTCGACGACGTCGTCGAGAGCGCAGAGGGCGACGCGCCGACCGAGGACGCGGGCACGCCCGCCGGCGACGACGCCGAAGTCCCGGACGACTCCGACATCCCCGACGCGGAGCTCGATGACCTGCCGACCGACGGGGAGGGCGTCGTCCGCCCGGAGTTCAACACGAGCGATCGCGACTTCTCCGAGCCGGCCGAGCGCGTCGACACCGGGGACTACGCGGTCGACTCGCGCCCCTCCGACGCTGACGTGCCTTTCGGCGTCGGGCACGGGGACGGGACCGCGGTGGAGCGGGCCGACGGCGACGAGAGCGACGGCGATGATCCCGAAGCCGACCACGGCGACGACGACAGCGCGGCTGTCGACCACGACCACAGTCACGGGGACGCCCACGACGACCACGGCCACACCGGCGGCCCGCCCGCTGGCGGGTGGCGACATATCGACGGACTCGACGCCCTCCGCGGGCGCGAGTCGACGTGGTTCACGCTCGGCCCGATTCTCACCGCGATGAGCCTCGCGGTGCTGCTCGGCGTGATCCCCTACGAGATGGGCTTCCTGGAGCTGATCGAGCTCATCGTCGACACGCGGCTCCCCGAGGAGGTGATGCGGCCGTGAACCCGGTCCTCACCTCCCTGCCGCCGTACGTCGTGCTCGCGGCGGCGGCGTTCCTCGTGCTCGGGCTCCCGCGCCGGGCCGGCCACGCGGCGGCCGCGCTGGCGACGGCGTTCGTCTTCGCCCAGGCGGTGCTGCTCGGCGACGGCGGCACGGGAACCCACCTCGCGACGCGGCTGTTCGGCTTCGACGTGGTCCTGTTCAACGTCGACCAGTTCTCGCTGCTGATGGGCGTCGTCGTCGGCTTCCTCGCGACCGCGGCGGTGCTGTACGCGTACGGCACCGAGGCTCCGAAGTGGGTGACCGCGTTCGCGATGGCGTACGTCTCCTCGACGCTCGGGACGATCTACGCCGGCGACTGGCTCACCCTGATCTTCTTCTGGGAGCTGATGGCCGTCACATCGACGCTGCTGGTGTGGCAGTACGGCGGCGCGGCGGTGCGGGCCGGCTACCGCTACGCGCTGTTCCACGGGATCGGCGGGACGGTCTTCCTCGGGGCGGTGGTCGTCCACGGCGCGTCGATGCTCGGCAGCGTGCCGGCCGCCGAGATCTTCCTCTTCTCGTCGACGACGGGGATCCACGCCAGCGCGACCGTGCTCGCCGCGATCGGCGTCGGGGTCAACTGCGGGTTCATCTTCCTGCACACGTGGCTCCCGGACACCTACCCGCGCCCGCACGTCGCGGCGTCGGTGTTCCTCTCGGTGTTCACGACGAAGACGGCGGCGTACGTGATGTACCGGACGTTCCCCGAGGGCGGCATGTGGCTCGCGTACCTCGGGGGGTTCATGGCCGTCTACGGCGCGTTCTTCGCGCTGCTGCAGTACGATCCGCGGCGGCTCCTCTCGTACCACATCCAGGCGCAGCTCGGGTATATGCTGGCCGGTTTCGGACTCGCGACGTACGTCGGTGAGTTCGCTGTCACCGGCGGCTTCGCGCACCTGTTCAACAACGTCCTGTACAAGAGCCTCCTGTTCATGACCGTCGGCGTGGTGATCTACCGCACCGGCGTCGAGGACATCCGGGACATGGGCGGGCTCTGGCGGGAGATGCCCGTTGCCTTCCTCCTCTACGTCGTCGGCGCGGCCTCGATTACCGCCGTCCCGGGGTTCAACGGGTTCATTTCGAAGGGGATGGTGATCGACTCCGCACATGAGGTCCACAACTACGTGCTCCTGTTGGACAGCGGACTCCTCTGGTGGCTGCTGATCCTCGGCGGCGTCGGGACGTTCATGTCGTTTATCAAGCTCGGCTACTACATGTTCTTCCACGGGTCGGCGACGCTGTCGCCGAAGGACGCCACGCCGTTCCAGACCGCCGGCATGCTGCTCGCGGGCGGCGCTTGTATCTTCTTTGGGGTGTTCTACACCCAGCTGATCGAGCTGATGCCGTTTACGGAGCTCATCCTCAGCGAGGACGTCTACTTCAAGCCGTACAGCGAGAGCCACCTGACGGAGAGCGCGGCGCTGCTCGTAACCGGCTTTGTCGGGTTCTTCGCGCTGAAGCGACCGCTCGGCTGGCTCGCCCACCGCATGCGCGACGTCGACGCGGTGACGTATCCGGCCGCGTTCTATCTGAGTCGGGGGGCCGTCTGGGCCGTGACGGAGCTGTGGGGCGCCGTCGACCGCCTGGTGATGCGGCTGGTCGCCGGTATCAAGCGGACGGCGATGCACCCGCGGGCGGTCGTCTCGGAACTCGGCGTCGACGTCGAGATTCGGACGGGGATCGGCCGGAGCGTCCTCCTCTTAACGCTCGCGGCCGGCGTCGCGCTGTTCGCGTTCCTGCTCGGCTGAGCGGGATTTATAAATTGGAGTCGCTGTACCCCCGTTTTCGGACGCGATTTGACGGTGACCGGTCGTCACTGAGACCGAGCGACTTCGGGTGAGAAAGTTTATACCCTGAACAGGCGCAATACCACGGCGTTCACGCCGTGGATACGCGCCGTCACTTGGGGAAAGTATCCACGTTCGACAGCACTTTGAGTTTCAGAATACTGGCGTTTAAGCGACAGGAAACTCTGTCAATAGGTAGGAATCGGTCGGAACGGAGCGGATTCCGAGCCGTCCTTCGGAGGTGGCCTGTCCACCCGCGCAATGAGACAGTATCCGAAAGGGTAGTCGGTGAACGCACATTCCAGAAGAGTGTGTCTGTGCCGACTGCTCAAAGCGGGTCAGAAGGTACCTCCAAGTCCGCTGACGCCTGCTGGCGTCCCTGTGGCAAAAACAACACTGAGACGCCGTACACGACCGAGGATAGGGGTAACGGCCAGTTGGCATGGCCAGCAGTCCACCAGTCCGACGCTGTGGGACTACCCGTGCCCGAAAGGGCTGGTAGTCCGGTGATTGGACTACAGACCTGAAACTCCCACCGCTCGGGATTCCTCCGCGTTTACCCGGAGGAGAATGTCAATTCCGGTCCGTCACCCGGTTCGGGTGTGTCCCTCCAACCGCTACAGGTACCCGGTGGCCCCGAGCTGCTCATCCTCCTCGTCATCCTGCTGCTCGCCTTCGGTCTCGTCGGTCGATGGGTGTACCGAGACGCGAAGTCCCGCGGGAGCGACTGGGCCTGGCAGTGGGGCGTCGGTATCGGGCTGCTGTTCCTGTTCGGGCTTGTCCCCGGGCTGCTCGGGCTACTCATCTACGTCACGATCCGAGACGAGGTCGGCGAGGCGGCGTGACCGCACGAGACGCGTGACGGCCTCGATGCGGTGCGACCGCCTCGACGCTGCGGGGGCTCAGTACTCCTCGTACGCGAGGTTCATCATCCACTGCGAGAAGGCGTCGGCCTGTGCGTCGACTTCCTCCTCGCCGATGAACGGCGACAGCATGTCGCCGGCCATCAGCAGGGCGAAGTCCAGGTCGCGGGGCGCGGGCTCCAGATAGTACGTGTTGTGGCCGTCGTAGACGGTGTCCGTCCGCTGGATGAGCCCAGATCCCTCCAGCGCCTCCGCGATGCGGCTCCCCTTTCGCGAGGAGACGTCGAGTTCCTTCCAGAAGTCGCTCTGGTGGATGCCACCGGTCTCGCGGATGAGTTCGAGGCCGGCGTGCTCGTCCTCCGACAGGTCGGCCTCGAGTTCGGACACGCTCATGCTGTAACACCTGCCCGCGAGTCGCTTAAAACTGGCTTTCCGCGCCGTCGAGCCCGGAGGAACCGCGACGGCTCACGCGCTGTCGCCGTCCTCTACTCTCTTTTCGCCCCCTCCGAAGCCCGCCGGGAGCGACACCGGATCCGTGGGCGTCTCGCACGGCGGGCCGTCGGCGTACGCGAACTCGGGGGCGACCTCCGGGTCGCCGGTCGTCCGGACCCGGGTGAACGACCGCGTCCCGAACCCGTCGCCGTGGAGGCAGGCGCCGTACGCGTGGTCGCCGAGGACGCCGCTCGCTCGATCGAGCCACGCCGCGCCCGCCTCTCCCGGCTCGGGAAGCAGTTCGGCCGCGATCCGGCGGGCGCTGTCGGCGCGCTCCGCGCCGAACTCCCGGCGACGCTCCGGGACCGCGAAGGACTCGGCGCCGTTCACCACGCCGCCGACGTTGCCGACGACGTGGACGCCGGGGTCGAGCCGCGTGACCGCGAGGTGCCCGTCGTACGCGAGAACGAACGCGGCGGCCTCGTCGGCGAGCACGAGGTTGAACCCGTCGTACGACCGGGATCCGAGCTCGCGCTCGAGGGCTCGCACCGCGGCCTCGGCCGAGTCGGCTTCCAGGCAGTCCCGCACGAGGAGCCCCCGCGAGCGGTCTCCCTCGCGGTCAGCATCGAGCCAGCGGTTGGTGACCGCGACGGCGACGCCCGGCTCGGAGAGGCCGATCCACGTCCCGCCGGCCTCCGCGTCGCGCGGGGCGACGTACCGGACGCCGTCGGGGCTGTCGGGCTCGCGCACGGCCGGCGGCTCCGCGGGCCGGTCCAGCGCCTCGTCGCGGTTGGCGGCGAGCGCGATCGGAGCGTCGCCGAACGCCCGCCACGCGAGGGCGAGGGTACACACGACCTTCCCTGCGGGCGAGAGGGAGGAAAAACCCGCGGTCGGGAGGTGAGATTCTTTACTCATAGTAAAAGAAATCTTTTGGTGACTGACCACGTCGGGTCGTATATGAAGGCGATAGCCGTGTACGAGGGCGCCGACGAACCGGTCGTGACAGAGAAGCCGCGACCGGAACCGGCGCCCGGGGAGGCGCTCGTCCGGACGCTCCGGGTGGGCGTCGACGGGACGGACCACGAGGTCATCGCCGGCGGGCACGGGGGCGCGCCAGAGGGGGAGGACCACCACGTGCTGGGTCACGAGGCGGTCGGCGTCGTGGAGGACCCGAACGACACGCCGTTCGAGGTCGGCGACGTCGTGGTGCCGACGGTCCGGCGCCCGCCCAACGGCGCGAACGAGTACTTCGCCCGGGGCGAGCCCGACATGGCGCCGGAGGGCCGGTACCACGAACGCGGCATCGTCGGCGCCCACGGCTTCATGGCCGAGTACGTCACCAGCCCGGCGGAGTTCCTCGTCGAGATCCCGCCCGCGCTCGCCGAGTGGGGGTTCCTCGTCGAGCCGGTCTCGATCACGGAGAAGGCGGTCGAACACGCCTACGCCAGCCGGTCGGCGTTCCACTGGGAGCCGGAGTCCGCGCTGGTGCTGGGCAACGGCTCGCTCGGGTTGCTCACGGTGGCGACGCTCGACGAGGAGTTCGACCGGATCTACTGTCTCGGTCGCCGCGAGCGGCCGGACCCGACGATCGAGATCATCGAGTCGCTGGGCGCGACCTACGTCAACTCCAATGAGACGCCGGTGCCGTCGGTGCCGGACGCGCACGAGCCGATGGACTTCGTCTTCGAGGCGACCGGCCACGCGCCGCACGCGTTCGAGACCATCGAGGCGCTCGCCCCCAACGGCGTCGGCGCGCTGCTCGGCGTGCCGGGCGACTGGGAGTTCGAGGTCGACGGCGGGCGGCTCCACCGCGAGCTCGTCTTGCACAACAAGGCGCTCGTCGGCAGCGTCAACTCCGGCTACGAGCACTTCGAGGCCGCCGCAGAGTCGCTGTCGCGGTTCTCCGACGGGTTCCTCGACGACCTCGTCACCGGCGTCTACGGGCTCGACGAGTTCGAGGCTGCGTTCGCGGATGACGACACGACTATTAAAACGGCGGTCGAATTCGACTCATATGAAGAACGTTGACGACCTGATAGACAGCGCGGCCGAGCTCGCGGAACACGGTCTCTCGAAGGGCGAGATCGCCGACGAACTGAACGTCTCCCGGGAGACCGCGAGTTGGCTCGTCGAGCGCGGCGGTGGTAGCAGCGCGGCGGCCGAGACCCCGCCCGCGGGGTCGACGGCCGACATCCACGTCGACTGGTCGGCGCTGGGTCGGGACTCGACGCGGCTCGGGTACGCCGCGAGCGCGATGGCGGACCTGCTCGCGAAGCAGGGCGAGGCGGTCGACCTGACGGTGGGGATCGAGAAGGCCGGCGCGCCGCTCGCGACCGCGGTCGCGGACCGGCTCAACACCGACTTGGGGACGTACGCGCCCGCAAAACACCAGTGGGAGGAGGGCGACATCGACGAGCAGGGGGGCGGCTTCTCGCGCAACTTTGCGGCGATCCGCGACCGCGACTGCTACGTCGTCGACGACATCATCACCTCGGGGACGACGATGCGAGAGTCGATCAACGCGATCCGCGAGCAGGGCGGCGAGCCCGTCGCCTGCGTCGTGCTCGTCGACAAGAAGGGGTACGACGAGATCGACGAGGTCCCCGTCTACTCGCTCGTCGACGTCGTCCGCGTCGACCGCGAGGGGTAGCCGACCGCGAGGCCGACGCTGTCGAGACGTCGCCCTCCCGATACCGTGCGGAACCCATTTGTCGCGGCGGCGCGTACTGTGGCCTATGACGTTCCAGCCCGAGTCCGAGGCCGAGTCCGACGAGATCGAAGCGCGCGTACAGGAGACCATCGCCGAGAACGACGTGGTCCTGTTCATGAAGGGGAACCGACTGATGCCCCAGTGCGGCTACTCCCAGCGCGCGGTCGAGCTGATCGGCCAGCACGTCGACGAGTTCGAGACCGTCGACGTGCTGCCCGCGCTGGACCACTACCGAGAGGCACTGGAGGCCGAGAGCGGATGGGAGACGATTCCCCAGACGTTCGTGGGCGGCGAGTTCGTCGGGGGAAGCGACGTGCTCGGGGAGCTGGAGGAGCGCGGCGAGCTGGCCGCCGAGCTCGGCGCCGAGTAGGCCGTGCGACGTACGCCCCGCCCGTAGCGACGCCCTAATCCCGTGGATCGAAGGGCAGCCCATATAAACCTACGGTCCCTATGTGACCGTAGACGAAGCTGCTGCCGCCGTGCTGACCGCCTCGATCCACCTCACCCAACCAACAATGACAGGCCGCGTGTTCAGACTTCATTCGACGCTCGAACTGCCCCTCGAAGACGTGGAGACGTACTTCGAAGAAGACCCCGACCTCCCGGCGGAGATCGACGATATCGACATCACGCGTCGAAACAACACCCTCATTATCAAGGCCCTGTCCGACGACGAGTCGATCAGTAAGTACACGCCGACCGCCCAGCTGAAGGCCTCCGTCACGGAGACGCGCGTCTGGGAGGAGGAGCCGCCGCGCGCCGGCGGCCCGCAGTGGATGGACGACGAGGAGGAGGAGATCCCCTCCGAGCTCGTCGAGTTCGCCTGTTTCAAGGGCGACCGGGAGACCGTCCTCCAGAACTCCGCGCTCCAGTACCCCATGTTTCTCGTGCTCCGCGAGCTGGCGCAGCTCTCGGAGAAGGGGACGCTTACCGCGATCACCGAGGCCGACGACAAGCTCGAGGCGACCCGGATCGTCGAGGGTGAGCCGCGTCCCGCGAGCATCGAGGTCGTCGAGAGCCCGCAGGGCGCCGGCGACGGCGACGGCGGCGTCAACTGGCGCGACAACGAGTTCATCAGCGACTGACGCCGTAGCGGCGGTGTGTATTTCGTCTGCGGACCGCATCGAGACCGGTAGTCCCAACTCGGTGCGTCGTCCCTCGACCCGGCGAGAGCGCTCCGCGCCGGTCGCCGTCGGACGCAGAGGCGGAACGTCTCGTCGGTGACGTCCGACGGGTGGCGGTCGGAGTCCCGCGTTAGAAACCCCAGCCCAGCCGGAGACGGCGGCGTGCGTCGAACTCCCGATCCGGGGGCCGCGTCGCTCGATACGCGCCGGTTACGGAAGTGCAAGGAGAAAGCCCCGCCGTTCACCGGGGCATGAATCCGACAAACCCTACACAAACCACGTTCGACGTGCCGAAAGAATGCTTTAATTAATCTGAGACATATTTAAAGTTAACCGAGGCGGTCTCTCCGCCCCACTAATCGGACAATATCGGGATTCCCTCATTTCAGGCGGAAACACCCTCTTCCGTGCCGAAATAGGGTGTAGGCAGTCAGAAGTACCTCCGAATCCCGTGCCGCGATAGGAGTGACGGCTGGTTGGCACAGCCAGTAGCCGTCATCGAGGCGTCTACAAAGCTTCAACGTCCCAACCCAGCGGTGCGGTGCCGTGGGAATCTTTTCTCTTCAGGGCGGAGAGGATGTTAAGGACGGCCCTCCTCCAGACGGACGGCCGAACGGGGTCAGCGGAAACCGCGTGCGCGGGACCGGGAAGGCCGACGGGAATCGCCTCGGGAGCGGAGTCCGTGTGAGCGCGACGCTCTCTGTCGGGGCTCACGGAGTGGACCGACCGTACCGGTCCCTCTCACTCCCGCGGCGGGCGGCTCCCCCGCGGACCGCCGACGCTTTACGCGCTCCGGGCGTTAGCCCGCCAATGACCGACGACTGGGTGAGCCTCTTCTCGGGCGGGAAGGACTCCTCATGGGCGCTGTACCGCGCGCTGGAGGAGGGCCTCGACGTCTCGCGGCTCCTGACGGTCCACCCCGCGGGCGACTCGTACATGTACCACACGCCGGCGACGGAGCTCGCCGGACTCGCGGCCGAGAGCGTCGGGGTCGATCTCGTCGAGGTCTCGCCCGACGACTTCGGCGCGGACGACGTCGCCGACGCGGGCGCGCAGGGCGACGCCGAGCTGGAGCCGATGGAGGCCGCGCTCCGGGAGATCGGCGCGAGCGACGGCGTCGACCTCGCCGGCGTCACCGCGGGCGCGGTCGAGAGCGAGTTCCAGACAAGCCGTATCCAAGGGATGTGCGACCGGCTCGGGATCGATCTCTTCGCGCCGCTGTGGCGGGAGGACCCAGTCGCGCTCGCGGAGGCGATGTTCGACGCCGGCTTCGAGATCCGGATCGTGCAGGTGGCCGCCTACGGGCTCGACGAATCGTGGCTCGGCCGGCGCTACGACGCGGGCGCGCTGGCGGAGCTGCTCGAACTGCGAGCCGAGTACGGCGTCCACCCGCTGGGCGAGGGCGGGGAGTTCGAGACGTACGTCGTCGACGGGCCGCACATGGACCGCCGGATCGAGTTCGAGGGCGACGCGGTGTGGGAGGGCGACCGCGGCCGCGTCGAAGTCCGTGACGCGCGACTGGCGTAATTAATCGGTGGAATCTCGGAGCGAGACGGCCGTTACGGCCAGCTACCAGCCTGCTCGTAGGCGTTCACGATCCTCTCGATGGCGACGACGTAGGCCGCGGTGCGGAGGTCGCGGACGTCGCGGCTCTCGTAGGCGTCGATGATCCCGTCGAACGCGTCCGTGATCACGCGCTCGAGCTCCTCGTTGACGCGCTCCTCCGTCCAGCTGAACCGCTGTCGGTTCTGGACCCACTCGAAGTACGAGACGGTGACGCCGCCGGCGTTGGCGAAGATGTCGGGGACGACCGTCACGTCGCGGTCGGCCAGCGCGTCGTCCGCCTCCGGCGTGAGGGGCCCGTTCGCGGCTTCGGCGATCACGTCGGCCTCAACGTCGGCGGCGAGGTCGCCGTCGATCGCGTTCTCCAGTGCCGCGGGCACGAGCAGGTCGACGTCGAGCGTCAACAGCTCCTCGTTCGTGATCGACGCGGCGTCGCCGTAGCCGTCGACGGCGCCCGTTTCGGACTTGTGGTCTTTCACCGCTCGCGGATCGAATCCGTCCGGGTCGTGAATTCCGCCGGAGGAGTCGGAGGCGGCCACCACGTCCCCGCCGAGGTCGTCGATGAGGGCGGCCGCGACCGACCCGGCGTTGCCGTACCCCTGTACTGCGACCGTCGCGCCCGCGAGGTCGCGGCCGAGCCAGTCGAACGTCTCGCGCGCGGCGAGGGCGGTGGAGCGACCGGTCGCCTCGACGCGGCCCTCACTGCCGCCGGAGTCGAGCGCCTTCCCGGTGATGACGCCGGGCGCGGTGGTGTTCTCCAGCGTCTCGTAGGTGTCTTTGATCCAGTTCATCTCCCGCTGACCGGTGTTGACGTCCGGGGCCGGAATGTCGCGGTCCTCGCCGATGATCGGGCGGAGCTCGGTCGCGAGCGCGCGCGTGAGCCGCTCCAGCTCGCTCTCCGAGTACTCTCCGGGGTCGACAGCGATCCCGCCCTTCCCGCCGCCGTACGGCACGTCGACGACGGCGCACTTGTACGCCATCCAGCCCGACAGCGCCTTCACCTCGTCGCGGGTGACGCCGGGGTGGTACCGGATCCCGCCTTTGTACGGGCCGCGGTCGCCGTTAAACTGCGACCGGTACGCGCGGACCGTCTCGAGCGTCCCGTCGTCGAGTTCGAACGTGAGGTTCGTCTCCAGCAGTCGCTCGGGGTTCTTCAGCCGGGTGAGCACTCCCGGCGGCGCGTCGAGGTGCGCCGCGGCGTCGTCGACCTGTTCCTGCAGAGTCTCGAACGGGTTCGCCTGATCAGCCATGGGAAAATGTCCCCGGGGACGGAGGTTAATTGTGACGGACGATCCGCGAGGCCGGGAATCGGCTCGGAGCCCCGGCGATCGGAGGCGGTATCACCGTGGTGGTCGCTACCGCGGATCAAGCCCGGCGGCCGCGGCCCGCTCGACGACCCGCTCCGCCTGCGCGACGAGGGGGGCGTCGATCATCTCGCCGTCGACACTGAACACGCCGCGCCCCTCGCGCTCGGCCTCGTCGCGGGCGTCGAGGATCCGAGACGCGCGTTCGATCTCGTCGGGATCGGGCGTGAACGCCTCGTTGATGGGACCGACCTGCGAGGGGTGGATCGCGAGTTTGCCGTCGTAGCCGAGTCCGAGCGCGAACGCCGTCTCCTCGCGGAGCCCCGCGGTGTCGGAGAAGTCCGTGTACACCGTGTCGAGCGCGTCGACGTCGGCGGCGCTGGCCGCGATGACGGCGTGCTCTCGAGCGTGCAGCACCTCGGTCCCCTCGTCGGTGCGCGTCGCGCCGAGGTCGGCCGCGAGGTCCTCGGCGCCGAAGACCAGCGCGTCGGTCGCCGTCGCGTCGGCGATCGACTCGGCGGCGAGCACGCCGCCCGCCGTCTCGACGAGCGCGAACACCGCGGGGTTGAGCCCGCGGTCGGCACACAGCGCGGCCGCGTCCTCGACCCGGTCCGCGTCCTCGACTTTCGGGAGCATGACCGCGTCGAGTCGGACGGGCGGGTCGGCGTCGCCCTCGGGCGCGGCCGGCGCGTCTCCCCCGACCAGAGCGTCGAGGTCGGCAGCGGGGTCGGTCGCCGTGAGCCGGACGCACGCCTCGGCGTCGGGGTCGAAGTCGGGGTCGGCGATCACGCCGCGGACGGCGGCGCGGGCCTCGTCTTTGCGGCCGGGCGCGACAGCGTCCTCCAAGTCGAAACAGATCACGTCCGCGCCCGTCGCCGGCGCCTTCCGCATGAGTTCCGGGCGGTCGCCGGGGGAGAACAGGAGGCTTCGTCGGGCCATGTCGGGGACTCCTCGCGGTCGCTTATAAAGAACCGGGGCGTCCGGTGTCGCGGACGCGCTCGGAGACCGGAGCGGTACCGATTTGACCCGGCGGGTCGACGGTCGGTCCATGACCGGACGCTACTACGAGGAGTTCGCGGTCGGGGAGACGATCGAACACGCGCGGCGGCGGACCGTGAGCGAGGCCGACAACCAGCGCTTCTGCGACATGACGATGAACCAGCAGCCGCTCCACCTCGACGGCGACTTCGCCGAGGGGACCCAGTTCGGCGAGCGCCTCGTCAACGGGCTGTACACCATGTCGCTCGCGGTCGGCGTGTCGATCCCGGAGACGACGGACGGCACCATCGTCGCGAACCTCTCGTACGACGACGTCGAGCACCCGAACCCGGTGTTCCACGGCGACACGATCCGCGCGGAGTCGACCGTCACCGACAAGCGGGAGACGAGCGACGGGGAGCGCGGGGTCGTCACGATGCACGTCGAGGCGTTCAAGCTGGTCGCGGACGGCGACGACATCCTCGTCTGCGAGTTCGACCGGACCGCGCTCTCGAAAAAGCGGCCGGACGGCGAGTAGCCGGGGCGGGACTCAGTTCGCGTCGCTCGCGTCCTCGCCCGCCAGCAACAGCCCGAGGTATGAGGTGCGGACCTGCTCTGCGCCGTCGAGCCCAAGCCGGTCGAGGGCGGCGAGGGCGTCGTCCCTGACCGCCTCGATCGCGGACTCGTCGTCGACCGCCCGCTCGATCTCGACGAACTCGCCGAGCCCGTCGACCGCGTCGAGCGTCACCGTGAACCCGTCGTACGCCCAGAACTCGCGCCGCTTCTCGACGGTCGCCGCCGGCTCGAAGCCGAGCCCGGAGAGGACGCCGGCCGCCGCCTCGGAGTCGGCCACCTCGGTCTCGTGTTCCGCGCGGGTCTTCGACTCCTCGTCGAGCAGCGGGCCTTTATAAGTGATCTTGGTCGTCTCGGAACCGCTCGATCCGGGCTCTCCGCCCGCCGCGTCGGTAGCTCCGCTCCCGCCCGGAAGCGGCGTCTCGTGACGCATCCGGAGCGCCTCGTCGGTCTCTGCGAAGTCGCGGTGCGGCGCGTCGTAGTAGGCGTCGCGCTGGCGACGCGCGTCGACGCGCTCGGCGCCGGCCCGGCGGAGGCGGTCGCGGACCGCGTCGACGTCGGCCGGGACCTTGATCTCGACCTCGAACATAGTCGGATTCCGGCGGCGGCGTTCTTAAGCGCCGCGGGACGCGGATTTCCCGGATCCGAGGCTCCGCCGGACCGAACCGTGCGCCTTAAGGGTGTAACAGGTGACGTTCAGGGTATGAGCGATCAGGAGCAAGCGGACGCGGCCGAGGACGCCGACGAGGCCGAGACCGAAGCCGAGACCGAGAGCGCCGGACTGGCGGACGGCGACTTCGTGCGTGTCGCGTACACGATCCGGACGGCCGACGACGACCGTGTCATCGACACCACCGACGAGGAGGTCGCCGAGGAGGCCGAGATCGACACCGAGGAGCACGAGTTCGAGCCGCGTGTCATCGCGCTCGGCGCCGGCCACGTGTTCCCGGCGGTCGACGAGGCGTTCGTCGGTGCGGAGGTCGGCGACGAGGGCGTCGTCGACGTGCCCGCCGACGACGCGTTCGGCGCGTACGACCCGGACGAGGTCGAGACCGTCAAGGCCGACAAGATCCCCGAGGACAGCCGCTACCCCGGCGCGCAGGTCCAGATCGACAATCAGCAGGGGTACCTCGAGACGATCATCGGCGGCCGCGCCCGCGTCGACTTCAACCACCCGCTGGCCGGCGAAGACCTCGAGTACGAGTACGAGATCCTCGAAGCGATCGACGACCGCGAGCAGCAGGCCGCCGGCATGCTCGGGATGCACCTCCAAGAGGCGCCCGAGGTCCGCATCGAGACCGTTACGGAAGAAGAGGAGACGGTCACAGAGGACGACGACGGCGAGGAGACCGTCGAGACCGACGAAGTCGAGAAGGACGTCCTCTACGTGACGGCCACCCAGGCGATGCAGATGAACCAGCAGTGGATGTTCCAGAAACAGCAGATCGCGCAGGACCTCATGAGCCGGCTCGACCTCGACCGCGTCGTGGTCGAGGAGGTCATCGAGGGCGGCGGCATGGGCGGTCTCGGTGGGATGATGGGCGGCGGCGGCGCGGGCGACATCGAGGACGCGCTCGAGGACGTCGACGTCGACGCAGACGAGATCGTCGACGAGCTCGACGAGGAGTAACCCCCGTCCGCGGCGCCCCGGTCGAACGACGAACCGATCCCTTTTGAACGACGCTCGACCCACTCAGAGACATGGCAGGCGATCGGGCGACAGCGAGAGACGCGGAGGGCGACTGAGATGGAGGTCGAACGTGCGCGCGACGACGTCGTCGTCGCCGCGAGCGCCGGCGCGACGACGATCGGGATAGCGCTGCTGTCCGGCGTCGCCGGGCTGGTCCGAGTCGAGACGCTGCCGACGCTCGCTCCGCTCGCGGTGTACGCGGTCTACCTCTTCTCGCGGAAGGGCGGCCCGTACGGGTCGCTCGACGAGCCGCGGAACTGGGCGGCCGCGGCGGTGCTCGCCGGCGCGGTCGTCGTCGCGGCCAGCGCGGCGCTGTAGGCCCCGAAACGCAGAGACAGAGAACGGCTAACTCAGGCGATATCGCGGCTCGTGTCGACCGAGACGGAGTCGGTGAGCTTCAGCTTGAGCGGCTCCTCTAACGCCGCGCCGCCGCGGAACTTGGGCACGACGAGCCGGTTGGCTATCTCCGTGCCGGTCACCGTGGTCCGGAGGTCGAAGACGACGTCCGCGACCTGTTCGGTGACGATCCGATTGCGGTCGGGCGCTCCGGCTTTGAGGGCGTGGAGCACCACGAGCCCGCCGGCGTCGGCGACGCGCCGCCGGAGGTCGCTGAGGAACTCGCCGTAGCCCTCGCCGGCCTCCAGCGGGCCGACGGAATCGACGACGACCGTCCCGCCGTCGGGTAGAGCCGCGGCTGCGTCCAACACCGTCGCGAGCGGGTCGTCGCCCGTCGCGTCCCGAACGATCGTCCCGTCGTCGCCGGGCGCCAGGCTCGCTTCCACCGCGTCGGCCGACCGGACCGTCGTCAGGTACCGGCACTCCCGAACCCGGGAGAAGCGGTCCAGAATGAGCTCCGACTGGCTGGCGGGTTCGGCCTTCAGCGCGACGACGCTACCGCTGGGAATGCCGCCGCCGAACTCCCTGTCGAGCACGGAGATTCCCGTCGGGAGCGGCTCCATACGAACGCTGCCGTCTCCGGAGGTTTGGCTCTGTCGGTGCCCGCCGAACGGTGACCGGGCAGCGGGATCGACGGTCACGCGACCAGCCATCGCTCCGCGCCGTACCCGCGGGCGAGCCGCCTCGCGAGGTCGTCGTGTGCCGACCGGACCGCCGGGTCGGAGAGCGGCGACGGTGCCGCGGCCGGAATCCGTCCGAGTACCGGGCAACCGAGCAAGTCGGCGACCGGATCCGGGACGGACGACGCGCGGACGGCGACGACGCCCAGCGGCGGGCAGTCCAACCGACGCGCGATCGCGGCCGTCTTGGCGGCGTCGCGAAGGGCCGACCGCCGGAGCGGCGTCACGAGGAGCGACCGGTCGGCCGCGCGGAGCGGCGCCGCCGCGTCCGGGGACGCCCCAGCCGGACAGTCGAGAAGCGTCGGGGCGTCGTCGGGAATCGCGCTCCGGAGGGCCTCGAACGTCGGGGCGGGATCGACGGCTTCGGGGTCGTCCGGCGCGGCGAAGACCGCGGGCGCCGCTCGGCCCGGCGAAACCGTACCGCGGTTGCGGGCCGCGTCGACGACGGTGCGGCGGTCGCGCTCTCCGGTTGCGCCGGCTCCGTCAGTTACCTCGGCGGCCAGCGGGGCGAGGTTCGGGAGGTCCCAGTCGGCGTCGGCTGCGACCGCGGCCGCGCCCCGCCGAGACAGGGCCCGCGCGAGCCCCAGGGTCGTGGTCGTCTTCCCGCTCCCGCCCTTGCCGCCGGCGACTGCGATCACGGGGTGGGTTGCGTCGCTCTCGGTCATAAGGAACGGGACGGAAACGGACCGGTCGGCCGCGCCGAGTCAGTCCTGACAGCAGCCGCCGGCCTCGCCGCCGAAGTCGACCGCGAGGGGCTCGGAGATGATCTCGTTGACCGTTTCGAGGGTGTCGCTCAGCTCGTCCTGCGCGTCGAGGAACTCCCGCATGACGGGCATCGAGTGGAGCTCGTCCTGTTTCGACTGGACCTTCTGGAGCCCGGAGTTCGTCGCCTGTCCGGTCTCGCGGGCCTGCATGAACTCCGCGCGTAGCTGCTCGAATTCGTCGATCTTCGCCTGGACTTCCTCGTCGCGCTGTACCGCCTCGCGCGCCGCCTCGAAGCGCTCGTACTCGGGGGTTCGGGCGATCCGCTCGCCGAGCTCGCGACCGAGGTCCTCGATCGAGGCCTGTTCGTCGGGGGAGGCCTGTTCAACGCTCATAACTGTTCTTCGGTTCCGAGCGGTTTCAACCTGCCGGAGGTCGCGGTCGCGCGCCGCGATCGCCCGCCGACCCCGGAGTCGCCGCGGGACGGGGCTCGCTTGAGCGCGGAGGGCTCACGCCGTCTGTGACTCGACGAAGGCGACGAGATCGGCCAGCTCCTCCTGCCCGATCCCGTGGCCGCCCGGGTAGCTGCCGCGGGTGACGTCGGCGCCGATCGCCTCGAAGCGGTCGGCGGCCGCGACCGATCGCGACTCGGGGATCACGCGGTCGCCCGTCCCGGCGCCGACGAAGACGGGCTTCCCCTCAATCCCGTCGGGGCCGCGATCGGCGTGCGCGTCCGCGAGGTAGCCGTGGAGGGCGACGACCCACGCGTATCGGTCGGGCTCCTCCAAGGCGAGCGAGAGGCTCGTGATGGCCCCCTGGCTGAAGCCGAGTAACCCGACTCGGTCGGCGTCGAGGTCGTACGCCTCGGCCGCGGCCTCGACGCTCTCGGCGACCAGGTCCAGGCTGCGCCGGAAGTCGGCGGCGTCGGGCTGGCTCTCCTCTAAGCCGCCGGCCGACAGGTCGAGCTCGTACCAGGTGTACCCCCCCTGCAGCGGATCGGGCGCCCGAAGGCTGATCACGTGGAGGTCGTCGGGCAGATGCCGCGCGACGGGCAGCAGGTCCTCCTCGTCGGCGCCGCGGCCGTGGAGGACGAAGACCGCGGGGGCGTTCTCGGGGTCGTCGTCGGGGGCGACGTGGACGTGGTCGAGCGGAATCTCGGGCATGCCTCCTCGGTTCGTCGGCTCGTGGGTTGTATCCGTCGGCCGCGGCAGCGCGGGCGTCGGAGGCCGCGACGGGCGACACCCCCCGACCGGGCCGTACTCGATCCCGAACGATCACGAGAGTTACCGCCGAGCGCGCCGTTTAACCGTCCCCCCGCGTAAATCGACTCCATGAGCGGCTCCACGGAGGGCGACCTCACGAAAACGGGGATGGCCCTGAAACACGACCGCGAGTGGGACTACGAGATCGACCGGATCGTCGAGGCCATCGAGGAGCGCGACGCCACGAAGGTCGGCCTCCAGTTCCCCGAGGGACTGAAGCGCCGCGGCCCGAAGGTCGCGGACGACCTCCGCGAGGTCGCGCCCGACGACGTCACCTTCATGCTGTCCGGACAACCCTGCTACGGCGCCTGCGACCTCGACACGTACCTGATGCGCCGGACGGACGTGTTCGTCCACTTCGGCCACACGCCGATGAAGGAGTCCGACAGCATCGTCTACGTCCCCCTCTTCTCGAACGTCGACCCGTTCCCGATCATGGAGGACGCACTGGACGAGGAGCTCGACGACCCCGAGGAGAACCCCGACGTCGGGCTCGTCACCACGGCTCAGCATATGAACCGGTTCGAGGAGATGACCGACTGGCTCGAGGAGCGCGGCTACGAGGTCCACACCCGCCGGGGCGACGACCGGCTCACCAAGGAGGGACAGGTGCTCGGCTGCAACTACGCCTCCGCGGACATCGACGCCGAGCAGGTGCTGTACGTCGGCGGCGGGAAGTTCCACCCGGTCGGACTCGCGATGGAGCACCCCGAGAAGCGCGTCGTCATCGCCGACCCCGTCAATAACGCGGTCTCGGTCGCCGAGCACGACCAGTTCCTCAAACAGCGGTACGCCTCGGTCCACAAGGCGATGGGCGCCGAGAAGTGGGGCGTCATCTTCTGCACGAAGATCGGGCAGGGCCGGTGGGAGACGGCCCAAGAGATCGTCGAGAACAACGAGAACGCCTACCTGATCACGATGGACGAGGTGACGCCGGACCGCCTCCGCAACTTCGACATGGACGCGTTCGTCAACACCGGCTGCCCCCGTATCACGACCGACGACGGGCCCCGGTTCCACAAGCCGATGTTGACCCCCGGCGAGTACGAGGCCGCGATCGGCGAGAAGCCGCTCGACTCGATCGAGTTCGACACGTTCCACGACACCTGGTAGCCGCCCGTCCGTTCCCTTACTCTCCGCCGACCGCGCTCTCGACGTAGTCGACCGCCTCGGTCGGCGTCTCCACCGCCTCCACGCCGGCCACGTCGTGCGTGTCAAGCCCCGCCACCGGTCGGCCGTGCGCGAGCGCAAGCCCGATCTCCGAGAGCGTGCCGTGCGAGCCGTCGACCGCGACCGCGGCGTCGCCGTTCGCCACGACGAGCGCGTTGCGGGCGTGACCCATCCCAGTCGCGATAGGGACGGTGACGTGCGGGTTCGCGTCCGACCGGCGGTCGGTCGGCAGGACCCCGATCGTCTCCCCGCCGGCCTCGCGCGCTCCGCGACAGACCGCTTCCATCACGCCGCCGAGACCGCCGCAGACGACCGTGTGATCGCGGTTCGCGAGCTGTGCCCCAACTTCCTCGGCGACCGCCGCCGTTGCGGACGAAACCGAACTGCCGCCGATAACGCTGACGCGCATACCGCGGGACGGGCGGCGGATGCATATAAAAGAGCCGGCGATATCGCCGCGCCCTTGGTGAAACCCTTTTAAGTGCTGGGCGTCGACACTCCCTATGACGTACGATACCGTCGTGTTCGACAACGACGGTGTCCTCGTGGGCCGCACGCGCTTCGACGTGCTCCGGGATGCGACCCGGGACGCGTTCGAGGAGTGCGGTATC
The DNA here is from genome assembly GCF_026586675.1 of Halorubrum yunnanense. Lineage (GTDB taxonomy): Archaea > Halobacteriota > Halobacteria > Halobacteriales > Haloferacaceae > Halorubrum > Halorubrum yunnanense. The sequence continues at coordinate 40,067 of NZ_JAODIX010000028.1, read as the reverse complement.
GAGGAGCCCGATCCGGACGACGTAGAGCGCATGACCATCGGTGCGACCCCCGGCAGCGTGGGGACCGTCTGTCAGACGTACGATCTCGATCCGGGGTCGTTCTGGCGGACTCGCGACGACGTGGTTTCGAAGGCCCAACAGCAGGAGGCCCGCGAGGGGCGGAAGACCCCCTACGACGACCTCGACGAGCTCCAGAGCCTCGACGTGGAGATGGGGATCGTCTCGTCGAACCAGCAGGCGACGGTCGACTTCCTCGTCGATCACTTCGACGGCTTCGAGCGGTTCGGCGCCGCGTACGGCCGTGAGCCCACGATCCACTCCCTCCAGCTCCGCAAGCCGAACCCGCACTACATCGAGCAGGCGCTCGGCGACCTCGACGCCGGCAACGCCCTCTTCGTCGGCGACAACGAGTCCGACGTCCGCGCGGCCGAGAACGCCGGCATCGACTCCGCGTTCATCCGCCGCCCCCACCGCCGCGACTGGGAGCTGAACGTCTGGCCGACCTGGGAGATCGAGCGGCTCTCCGACCTGCACGACATTATCGGGTAAGAGCGGGACGCGGGGCCGCCGGTCGCGGCGACGACACCCACCGACGCCGCTCTCTCAAGCTTTAACTCCGATCGGGAGCTACGCCGCCACAGTGACGAACCCCCCGCCGTGGGCCGACATCTTCGGCCACGCAGAGCCGTACCCCGAGCAGGCCGACGGGATCGACGCCGCGATCGACGCCGCCGAGGACGGCGGCTTCCTCGCGCTGGAGGGCGCGTGCGGGACCGGGAAGACGATGCTCGCGCTCACCGCCGGGCTCGACCGCGTCCGCGACCCCGACTCCGAGTTCGAGCGCGTCTTCGTCCTCACCAGCGTCAAACAGCAGCTCCGCCAGTTCGAGACGGACTTGGACACGATCAACGCGGACCTCCCCGACGAGTACGACCCCGTCTCCGGGCTCACCCTGGTCGGTAAGGCCGACGTCTGCCCGTACGCCCGCGAGAACCGCGGCGGGATCGACCGCGAGAACGTGTACGAGCGCTGCGAGGGGCTCCGGGAGCGCACCCGGAACCTCGTCGGCGACGGCGGCGCGACGACGACGTCGAACCTCGTGAGCGAGGCACAGAGCCAGCAGGTAGGGCTCATGGACTCGGGGAGCGGGACCGGATCGACCGGAGGCGGCTCGGGCGCCGCCGACTACCTCGCTGTCGACGGCGAGCCCACGCCGTACCGACCGGACACCGAAGAGTACGATGGGACCGAGTTCTGTCCCTTCTACGCCGGCTTCCTCGACGACCTCCCGGAGGACGGCGACCCCGCGGAGGCGGTCCCGTTCGACGTGACCGAGCTCGGCCACGTCGACCCGGCCGAACTCGTCCGGCTCGCGGCCGGCCACGGCTCCTGTCCCCACTCGATCATGGGGGCGCTCGTCCCCGAGGTCGAGGTCGTGATCGGGAACTACTACCACGCGTTCGACCCCGTGACGACCGGGACGTTCACCGGGGCGCTGCTGGACGACTCGACGTTCGTCGTCTGCGACGAGGCGCACATGCTCGAACCGCGCGTCCGGGACCTCGTCAGCGACGCGGTCGCCGACGCCAGCCTCCGCGACGCCGAGAACGAGCTCACTCGCGTCGTCCAGCCCCTCTCCTTCGAGACGGCCGGCGCGGAGTCAGACGACGCCGAGCTCGTGCGCGGCGAGCTCGAGGACGCGGACGTGACCGTCGAAGAGATCGAGTCCGTCCGCGAGTTCTACGCCGACCTCCGCGGCGAGCTCGACCGTCGGGTGACCGAGCGGCTCGACCGCGAGCGGCCCGACTGGCGGGCGTCGATGCGCGAGCTCGACGACGACGAAATCGCGCTCCGCGACCCGGAGGAGCCCGCGGAAGACAAGATCACGGCGTGGGCGAAGCGGGAGGGGTACGGCGACCGCGTCTGGGCCCGCGCGGAGCAGGTCGGCGCGGTCGTCAAGCGCGTCCTCGACTCGCTCGAGGACGAGGACAAGAAACGCGCCGCGCCCGGCGTTGGCCGCACCCTCAACGCGTGGTACCGCGAGGACCACGAGGAGTTCTTCCGGGCGATCGACCTCGAACGGACCTGGGACGAGACGGCACCGCCGGACTCGTGGCGGCGCGCGTACAACGCGAGCCTCGCACTGTACAACTGCCTCCCGAGCGAGCCCATCGGCGACCGGCTCGCGGAGTTCGGCGGCGGCGTCCTCATGAGCGCGACGCTGGAACCGATGGACGTGTTCCGCGAGGTGACCGGGCTCGACCACCTCGAAGCGCAGGGGCGGCCGGTCGTCGAGCGGACGTACGGGCTCTCGTTCCCCGAGGAGAACCGCGCCGGCCTCGCGGTCGACGCGCCGAAGTTCACCCACCAGAACCGCGGCGCGCCCAGCGAGCGGAACGACACGCGACTGGCGCACCTCGACGCGACCGCGGCGGTCGCCGGCCGCGAGGGGAACGTGCTCGTCGGAACGCCGAGCTACGCGGAGGCGACGTGGATGGCCGAGTCGCTCTCGGAGCGGCTGGAGAAGCCGGTCTTACTCGACGAGTCCTCGGGTGACCGCGCCACGGAGTCGCTGAAAGACGACTTCTTCGCGGGCGACGGGAAGGTCCTCGTGACCAGCCTCCGCGGGACGCTCACCGAGGGCGTCGACTACCGCGGGGACCGCCTGTCCGCAGCCGTGGTCTGCGGGGTCCCGATCATCAACACCGCGCGCCCCCGGACGCGAGCGGTCATCACGGCGTACGACCGGCGGTTCGAGTCCGGGTTCGAGACCGCGCTCACGGTGCCGGCGGTCCGGAAGGCCCGACAGGCCGTCGGTCGGGTTATCCGCGGGCCCGACGAGCGCGGGGTTCGGGTCCTCTTGGACGCGCGGTACGCACGCGACTCGTGGAACGGGGTCCGCGAGTACCTCCCCGAACACGAGCGCGAGGAGTACCAGCCCGTGAGCCCGGACATGCTCGGCCTCGCGCTCGACCGCTTCGAGCGGAGCGCCGGGAGCGACTGAAAGCAGTGGCTACCGCTCCGAGCGAGGCGGTATGCACGTCGTAACTAATCCCGGTGAGGACGGTAACTGGGGTATGAGTTCACAGCGATCGCGGGCCGACCGCCAGTACCACGTCGTCTGTCGGGAGTGCGTCGTCGAGAAGCTGTTCGAGAGCGCGGACGACGCGGCGGCGGCGAAGCTCGAACACGCCAAGGAGACCGGCCACCAAGTCGTCGTCGGACGAGTCAAGTAGCCGCCGGCCTCGCGGCCGGCCGACCCCCGCTCACGGTTCGCGGACGTTCGGACGAACCGTGGGTAGCGGAACGGTACAGCCGGTAAAACGGTGGCGTCAGTCCGCTCAGTTCTCGCGGCGGGCGAACGCGAGGCTGCCCGAGACGTTCTTGATGTACGCTTTGACCGTCTCACCCTCCTGTGCGCCGGGGACGAAGACGGTGTACTCGCCGCGCTCGGCGACGCCGTCGCCCTTGCGCCCGGTGCCGACGATCTCGAGCTCGTACGTCTTGCCCGACTCGATGGCCTCCTCCTGGCGCTGCGTGTTCGAGGTGTTCTGCTTCGCGACCGGTCGGAAGGCCCCGCAGGCTTCACACCGGAGCATCGGGGTGCGGTTCTCGGTCTCCAGCCGAGTGTCCGGCAGGCCGCACTCCGAGCAGGTGACGAACGACTCGATGTACGAGTCGATCGCGGCCTGGAAGTCGCGGTCGCGGAAGTTCCCGCTGTAGCGGGCGCGTCCCGACTCGTACTGGCCCGCGGTCCCCAGCTCCTGCTGGATCTTCGAGTGGACGTGCTCGGGCTCGCGGCTCAGGGCGTCGGCGATCGCCGAGAGGTTCGTCAGTCGGGTGAACGCGCCGTCCTTCTGCGTCTCCGGGTCGGGCACCGACAACCGCTCGTCGGAGCCGCCGAGGTCCGGTACCTCCTCCATTGCGCGGTCGAGGCTCGATTCGTAATCCATACCCGACGGAACGCCGGGGCGACGGAAATCGCTTCCGGGTTCCGAAGCGGCACCGCGGGTGCGCTCTCAGTCGAGTCCGCGTTACAGGACAGACGCGACCATAGCGACAAGGAGGGCGATTCCGAGTAGCACACCGAGCACTGCGAGCACGTTCCGCTTCGGCGCGTTGGGCGCCATACCGGGGACGCGCTCCGAAAGCAATCGGTGCGCCTCCGGTAGAGACGCGCGGCTCCAAGCCGGCTCCGTCTTGTCACCTCTCGTTTCCCTATCGGCCACGTGCCAAACGACAGGTGCGTTACGGTTAGTTATACCTGTGGTACCGCGTTAATATCGGAATACCAGTCCGCTCGTCGCAAATTACTGGCGTTTCGGATCTACGCGTCCGGAACCCAGAGCGGACGAGAGCTCTGTTGAGACGTCCGTGCGCTTCCGACTCGGCTCCGAGACCGACGCCGTATTCCTCACGGACGCACGCGAGACGGTGGCTGAACCTCTCGGACGCCCGGAAGTCGTGCGGCTTCTGGTTCACCTCCTTCGGCTGGCGGTTCCGGGAGGCCCCGGGACAGCGCCTGTGGCGCGTCCCTCGCCGGCGACCGCTCAGGCGGCACGGTCCGAATCTCCGAGACGGCGAGTCCGTTCGTGTCGGTCACCGTGAGTCGAACGTCGAACCGCTCGTTGCGCGCGTGTTTCACCCGGAGCTCGTCGGTCTCGGCCGCTTGCGACCCGCCGACGTTCGTTCGGGCCGAGTCTCGGACGCGTCCGCGTCGGCCGACGGCCGCCTCGACGTCGGGGCGGTCGTCTTCGGGGACACGGGGAATCGGACCATCTCGCTTACCTGTCGGGCGGGATTCTGAGATCCCGCCCGCTCCGTGCGTCTGACTCTGTGAGGGGCTCTCGCCGTACGAGTCATGCCGAGTTCTGACTCTCGGAGAGCGGAGCGCACGGAAATCAGTCGGCACCTAGGTGTCGAAGAGAAGTAGCGGGAGGGAGATTTGAACCACGGTCACTCCGCTTCGCTCCGTTCCCTGGTTCAAATCTCCTCCGGGGCTATCTCGTCGACGACGCTTTCACACCTCGCTCCGCTCGGCGTTCACTGTCGTCGACAAAAGATAGCGGGAGGTAGATTTGAACTACCGATCTCCGGGTTATGAGCCCGGCGGAATCTCCTGGCTATCCCATCCCGCTATCAGAGTAAAACCCCGTGCGACTGTTAAGGGTTCTGATCCCGTCGCCCGTGTGCGATTCGGCCACGCACGACTTATATACCGACCGCGCCGGAATCCCCGGGGCTCGGTCGGCGCCGACGGCGAGGGAACCCGCTTCAGTCGGCGGCGTACCGCTGACGGATCCGAAGTGTGGCGAGCGCCCCGAAGACCAACGCGACCGGGAGCGCCGCGTCGGCGGGGTCACCGGAGAGCGCGCGGCCGGCGGTCAGTCCCGCCATCAGGGCGAAACACAGCGACATCAGTCCCGCGATGGGAACCACGTACGCTTCAACGAACATCGTCCGACCGGATCCGTCGCTCATGGATACCCCCTGGACGGGGGGCGGCGTAAAACGGTTCCGCGGCGGGTCATCGATGCGCGAGCAGCCGAGCGAGGCCGTGGGCCGCGCCGAGCACGCACAGCCAGCACGCCGCGAACGCGGTCACAGCGGCGAGCGAGACCGCGATGGGCCGGGGGCCGGCTACCGCCGTCAACACTCCCGTCGCCGTCACGAGAGCCGCCGCAGCCGCGCCGAGAGCGCCGCGGGCGGCTCGATGCGGGGGAGCCCGTCCCGGCGTGTTGGATCGTCGCGCTCCGCCCTTCCGTCTCTCGCTCCGTCGCACGGGGGCGCTGGCCCCGGTATCGCTCCTAAAGCTCGGGACCGCCGGGGAGGCGTCGGCGAGGGCTTTTGAGCCGACACCGCGTAAGGGGCGTATGCCTCCTCGCGAGCCGTCCTACCGAACGCTCCGGCTGCTGTGCGCGAACGGCGCCGGGATTGTCGGATTCCTCCTCGCGTACGCGATCGGTGGGATGTTCGCGACCGCGATCGCCGCTGGGCTCGTCGTCGCGGCCTTGGGCTACGTCGCGTCGAGCGCGGTCGTCGAGTACGCGGGCGGGTGACGAACCGGAACGGTCGCCGTGTCGAGGGTCGATCCCGGTCGACCGAAACGAGTCAGAGTCGCGGACCCGAGGGTATCGGAGTCGCCGTCGGACGAAGGGTGAGAGAAGAGGCGCCTCAGAACGCGCCGGGGTAGACGCTGACGTCGGCGTGGAGCCCCTCACGCAGCGCGCTGTGGACGTGGCAGATCCCCTCGGCGCGCTCGGCGATGTCGGACGCGGTCTCGTCGTCGAGGTCGGCCTCGACGTGGACGTCGAAGGAGACCGCCTCCAGGTCGTCGTCCTCGTCGAGGGCGGCGCTCGCGTCGATCTGGATCTTCCCGAGGTCCTCCTCGCCGCGCTGGCTCCCGCCGACCCGGAAGGCGGGGAGATAACAGGAGGCGTACGTCGCGACGAGCGCGGCGTTCGGGTTCGGGCCCGTCTCGTCGGTCGCGTCGATCTGCAGGTCGAACTCGCCGACCTGGCTCGTGCAGGCGTACCCCTCTTCGGAGACCGTGGACGTCTCGATGTGTGGCATACGCTTCGACGGACGGCTCGCCCCGGCCTAAAGGTTGCCATCAGCCGACTCCGCGTTGGCGGTCGCACTCGGAAGGGCGGGCGGACCGAAGACCGGCTACGGCTCCAGCGTGTACGTCTCGTCGCCTTCGAGGACGACGGGCTCGGCGGCGGCGCCCGCGGCCTTCACCTCGTTGACGAACTCCTGCGTCTCGATCTCGATCGCTCCGAACGAGTCGTAATGCATCGGGAACACGACGTTGGCGCCCACCCAGTCGGCGGCGATGCCGGCGCCCGCGGGTCCCATCGTGAAGTGGTCGCCCGCGGGGATCGCGGCGGCGTCGGGCTCGAGGTACGGCGCGATCACGTCGACCATCTCGGACATCAGGCCGGTGTCGCCCGCGTGGTAGAACGTCGTGCAGTCGGGGTCCGACTCCTGAGTCGGCTTCTTGTCGCCGATGACGAAGCCGGCGGGCATCCCCGCGGAGTAGTCGGGGTCGTTGTCGATCCCGTTCGAGTGGTCGGCGCGGACCATCGTCACCCACGCGTCGCCGCACTCGGCGGTCCCGCCGATGTTCATCCCCATCCCACCGACGGCGTCCTCGTGGCCGAAGTTGTCCTGGGCGTAGGCCGTCAGCTCGGGGGTGGCGACCACGGTCGCGTCCTCGTAGCTGCCGGCGTCGGCGATGTGGTCGCTGTGGCCGTGCGTGAGCAGGAGGTAGTCGGGGTCGAGCGCCTCCGGGTCGACGTCGGTTTTCGGGTTGTCGAAGAACGGATCGATCAGCAGCTCCGTGTCGTCGACGACAACGTGCCACGTCGAGTGGCCGTGCCAGGTGAGTTCCATGGTACGTCCCGATGCTCTCGGCGAGCCGTAATAAAAGTCGACGCCGCGGAACCGCGCTCGCGCGGCGTCGTCCGGGTCGTCAGCGAATGGGAATCAACACCGCTCCGACCGAACCGATCCGTAATGCCTTCCGAGGGGACCGAGAGCGGGAGTGAGCCGCCCGGCGCCGTCCGGCAACCCTTTTTAAGCACCCGCCCGATTGGGCCCACATGCACCACGCACGGTTCCGCGACCCGGCCGGCTCGATCCGCGAGGGGACGTACGACCCCGAGAGCGACGCCGTCGCCTTCGGCGGCGAGGAGTACGCGCTCGACGACCCCGCGATCGACGTGCTCCCGCCGGCCGACCCGACGAAGATCGTCTGTATCGGGCGCAATTACGCCGACCACGCGGCGGAGCTCGGCAACGACGTGCCGGACCGCCCGCTCCTCTTCTTGAAGCCGCCGAACGCGCTGGCGGGCCACGGCGACACGGTCACCGTCCCCGAGGGGAAAGACCGGATCGACTGGGAGGCGGAGTTGGCGGTCGTGATCGGCGAGCAGTGCAAGGCGGTCGACGCGGACGACGCGATGGACGTCGTCGCCGGCTTCACCTGCATGAACGACGTCTCGAACCGCGACGACCAGAACCGAGAGCAGAACTGGGTGCGCGGCAAGGCGTTCGACAACGCCGCGCCGCTCGGCCCCGTGATGGCGACGCCGGACGAGGTCCCCGCGGACGCGAGCGTCGAGCTCCGGGTGAACGGCGAGACGAAGCAGTCGAGCGACCGCGGGCACCTCATCTTCGACGTCCCGACCCTGATCGAGGAGATCACGACCTACCTCACCTTAGAGGCCGGCGACGTGATCGCGACCGGGACCCCGGAAGGCGTCGGCGCGCTTTCCGACGGCGACACCGTCGAAGTCGACATCGAGGGCGTCGGGGCGCTCGAACACGACGTGCGGATCCCCTGAGCGAGCGACTGAACGCTCGCCGTCCGGCGCTCCCTGCGCCCCGGTCGCACACCGGGTTTCCGATGAACGCGGACCGTCTCGCCGGGCGGCCCGAACGTCGCGGAGACGTCCGCTCGTCCGGGGTCGCCGACGGGGTGCGGCCGACGCGACCCCCACCGAACGCGAACAGAAGCCAATGTCACGAAACGACGCGTCCTCAGACGCGACCCCGGCCGTTGTCGCGGCGCGAGCCGCCGACGAGCGGCCGGACACGACCGAGATACGCGAGCTGGCCGCGGCGGCCGGCTACGCAGTCGTCGGCGAGGTCACCCAGCGGCGCCGGGAGGACCCGACCTACGGGCTCGGCCGCGGCAGGGCCGAGGACCTGATGCGACTCGCGGCCGATACCGACGCCGAGGCGGTGATCTACGACGGGAGGCTGTCGCCGGGACAGACCTTCTCGCTCGGCGATCTGCTCCCGACCGGGACGGCGGTGATCGACCGGCCGCGGCTCGTGTTGGGGCTGTTCGCCGACGCGGCCGACTCGCGGGCGGCCGACCTCCAGTCGGAGCTGGCGCGGCTCCGGTACGAACTCCCCCGCCTCCGCGAGACCGTCGCCCGCGACGCCGACGAGACCGTGCGACTCCGGCCCGAGGGCGACGGCCGGGTGCGCGACCTCGAACGGCGGGTCGAGTCGGCGGAGCGCGCCCTCGACGAGATCGTCGACGACCGGGCGGCGCGTCGGGCCGAGCGCCGGGCCGCCGGGTTCGACTTAGTCGCGCTCGCGGGGTACGCCGGCGCCGGGAAGTCGACGCTGGCGCGCCGTCTCGCCGACGAGGCCGGCGGTGCTCAAGGGGGAGACGGCGGTGTTCAAGAGAGGAACGGTGGCACTCGAGAGGGGGACAGCCGGGAGCCGGCCAACGACGCCGGTGACCCGAGTGAGCGCTCCCTCGGGACGGTATCGACCGCGACCCGTCGAGCGACGATCGGGGGGCGCCGGACCATCCTCACCGACACGGTCGGCTTCGTCGACGGACTCCCGCACGAGGCGGTGGGCTCCTTCGAGGCGACCCTCGACGCGGTGCGCCGGGCCGACTGCGTGGTGCTCGTCACCGACGCGAGCGACGATCCGGCCGCTCTCCGTCGGAAGCTCCGGACGGCCCTGTCGGCGACCGAGGCGACCGACGGCCCCGTGATCCCCGCGTTGTCGAAGGCGGACGCGGTCGGCGACGACCTCGCCGGCGCGGTCGAGGCGTACGAGTCCGTCGTCGCGGACCTCGACCCCCGAGAGGCGCCGGTCGTCGACTCCCTCCGGCCGCCGGTCGCGGTGAGCGCCCGCGACGAGACGGGGATCGACGACTTAGTGGACGCGGTCAGCGAGGCGCTCCCGACGGCGACGGCGACCGTCCGGGCGCCGAACGGCGGCGACACGCAGGCCGCGCTGTCGTGGGCGTACGACCGAGGTGTCGTCGCGGACGCGGAGTACGGGAGCGAGGGCGTCGCCATCGAGCTCGCGGGACGCCCCGCGGTCGTCGCCGAGGCGGAACGGCGGCTCGGCGGCGAAGGCGGAAGCGGCGGGGACCGTGACGGAGACGGCGAGGACTCGCGCGGCCCCCGAGACCGCCCTTAACACCGGTCGGCCCCCGAGACCGCCCTTAACACCGGTCGGCCCCCGAGACCGCCCTTAACACCGGTCGGCCCCCGAGACCGCCCTTAACACCGGTCGGCCCCCGAGACCGCCACTGATCTGGGCCGGCTCCCAAGACCACTCTTAAGACCGGCCGTCCCGGACGAACGGGCATGCAACCACGCGATCTCTCGGACCACTCGCCGTACGTTCCGGGCCGGGGCGTCGAGGAGGTCGCCCGCGAGCGCGGGATCGACCCCGACGAGCTGATCAAGCTCTCCTCGAACGAGAACCCGCACGGCCCCAGCCCGGCCGCCGTCGAGGCGATCCGGGAGCACTCCGACCGGGTCCACCAGTACCCGAAGTCCTCGCACACAGACCTCACCGCGAAGATCGCCGAGAAGTGGGGCGTGGAGACGGAACAGGTGTGGGTCTCGCCCGGTGCCGACGGCTCGATCGACTACCTCGCGCGCGCCGCGCTGGATCCTGGCGACGAGGTGCTGGTGCCGAGCCCCGGCTTCGCCTACTACGGGATGTCGGCCCGGTACCACCACGGCGAGGTGACGGAGTACGAGCTCTCCCCGGACGACGGCTTCGCGCAGGACGCGGAGACGGTCCTGCGCGCCTACGGCGGCGAGCGGATCGTCTACGTCACCTCCCCGCACAACCCCTCGGGATCGACGATGCCGACGGACGAGATCGAGGCGATCGCGGACGCGACCGCCGAGGAGACCCTCGTCGTCGTCGACGAGGCGTACGGGGAGTTCGCCGCGGTCGACAGCGCGATCCCGCTCGTCGACGGGCGCGACGACGTGGCGGTGCTCCGCACGTTCTCAAAGGCGTACGGGCTCGCCGGGCTCCGAATCGGGTACAGCGTCGTCCCGGAGCCGTGGGGCGAGGCGTACGCGCGAGTCAACACCCCGTTCGCGGCGAACGAGCTCGCCTGCCGAGCCGCGCTCGCCGCCCTCGACGACGAGGGCCACGTCGACGAGTCGATCGAGTCGGCGCGGTGGGCCCGGGAGTACATCGCGGAGGAGCTGGACGCGCCCACGGTCGAGTCGGCCGGGAACTTCGTGCTCGCGGAGGTCGGCGA
>NZ_JAODIX010000028.1:0-28974 GCF_026586675.1 Halorubrum yunnanense | reverse complement strand
CGGCCCAGGAGCGCGGCGTCATCATCCGGGACTGCACCTCGTTCGGCCTCCCGAACCACGTCCGGATCTCGACCGGTACCCGTGAGGAGACGCGCGAGGCGGTCGAGCGGCTCAACGAGACGCTCGCCGACCTCGGGCTCGGTGTTCGGGCGTGAGCGGGGGGCCGGATCGAACCGAGTCCGGCCCGGATTCGGCGCCGACCCGCGTCGCAGTCACCGGCACTCCCGGGACCGGCAAGTCGACCGCGACGGCGCTGCTCGAAGACGAGTACGACGTCGTCCACCTCAACGACCTGATAAAGGACGACGAGGCCCTCTGGACCGAGCGCGACGCCGACCGAGACACCCTCGTCGCCGACATGGACGCGGTGCGCGAGCGCCTCGGCGACTGGTCCGGCGTGCTCGACTCGCACCTCGCGCACCGGTTCGACGTCGACCGCGTCGTGGTCCTGCGCTGTCACCCCGAGACGGTCGAGGCACGCCTGCGTGAGCGCGGGGAGTCGGACGCGACCGCGACCGAAAATGCGGAGAGCGAGGCCCTCGACGTGATCCTCTCGGAGGCCGTCGCGGAGCACGGCGCGGAGAGCGTCTACGAGATCGACGCGACGGACTTCGACCCTCAGGGCGTGGCCGACGAGGTCCGCGCCGCGATCGAGGGCGAGCGCGGGCCGAGCGCCGGCACCGTCGACTTCATCGATTATATATGAGCCGGCCGCGACGGTCAGGGCGATAGATGACCCTCGACCAGTACCGCTCGGTCGCGGACCGCCTGCTCGGACCCTGGGTGCGCGCCGCGGCGCGGCTCGGGCTCTCGCCGGACCAGGTGAGCCTCCTCGCGTTCGGCGCCGCGGTCGCGGCCGCCGGCGCGTTCGCGGCCGGCGATCCCTTCTTCTACGCGCTCGGCGCGGTCTGTGTCCTGCTCAACGGCTGGCTCGACGTCGTCGACGGCGCGCTCGCGCGCCACCTCGAGATCGCCTCCGACGGGGGCGACCTCCTCGACCACGTCCTCGACCGCTACGCCGACATCGCGATCATCGCGGGGTTCACGGTCGGGACCGGGGCGTACGCGCTCGGCTTCCTCGCCGTCACCGGCGTCCTGATGACCTCGTACATGGGCACCCAGATCCAGGCGGTCGGGATCGGCCGCGAGTACGGCGGCCTGCTCGGGCGGGCGGACCGGCTCGCGCTGATGGGGATCGTCGGCCTCGTCGCCGCCGTCTACGCGGTGCCGGTCGTCGCCGGGCTCAACGTCGTCGGCCTCCTGCTCGCGCTGTTCGCCGCGGTCGGACATCTGACCGCGGTGCAGCGGTTCCTCGGCGCGTGGCGCGACGTTTAGGCGTCGCCGACGGGCCGACGCGTCACCGCTGAACCGCGAGGACGGGGGCGTCCGCGTGTCGGACCACCTCATCGGTGATGCTGCCGAAGACGATCCGTTCCGCTCCGCTTCGACCCTTCGTACTCATGACGACGAGGTCGATCGCGTTCCGATCGGCGTACTCCGCGATCACCCTCGCGGGACTGCCGAACTCGACCGCGATCGTCGCCTCGACCCCGTCGGGCGCGGTCTCCGAGACGATCCGTTCGGCCGCCGAGGCTCGTTCGGCCCGTCGCTCGTCGAGCTCCGTTTCGTCGTGCCCGGCGGTGCCGAGACCGCTGGCGGTCTCGACGATCGAGAGGACGTGTATCGCCGCGTCGTACCGCTCCGCGTGACTGAACGCGTGTTTCGCGGCGCCGATCGTTGCTTCGCTGCCGTCCGTCGGAAAGAGGATGGTCTCGTACATTCTGTGAAGGCGTCGGGGTCCCGGTAGCCGTCGTTCGGTCGCGGTGGTTGCGTCACTGTCGCCGGGCGATGAGCACGGCGTCGGCGAGCACGTCGTGGCCGATCGGAACGAGGTGGACGACCGCACCGATCGCGAAGATGTTCAGCGTGACGAACCCGCGCAGCGGGCCGAGGCTGCCCGCGAGGAGGCCGAGCGTCACCACGCCGGCGAGGGCGTAGACGACCCGCTCCTGTCGCCGTATCTGCGGGCTCTCCCAGTTGTACAGCGCCGTGACGAGGTAGCCGGTCCCCAGCACCGCCAGCCACGGGTGCCAGTACGCGTACTGCAGCGCGGCCGACGGCACGACCCCGGCGAGGGCGGCGACGTTGACGAGGGTCGCGGCGACGTTCAGACCTCCCCAGACCAGCCAGACGCGGTTCCGGCGCACGGACGGCGAGGTGTAGGTCACGCCGAAGAAGACGATCCCGACGGTCAACAGGATCCAGACGGCGACGATCGACTGGACCAGCCCGAACGGAGCGAGGCTCGGGTCGCGACTGAACGTCCACGAGAGCCCCCAGCCGAGCACGCCTTCGAGGAAGCCGAACAGCAGCAGCCCGTCCCCCGGGAGCGGCGGCGACAGGAGGCGCCGGAAGTACAGTGCCAACGCGACCCGTGAGCGGTGCAACCGACCGGACCAGTCCGTCGTCTCGCTGGTCATGAGCGCTCCCTTCCTCGCGGCCGACGGCCGTCGACGCGCGCTTTCTCTCGGCGACGCGAACCGTCCATACAACACCATAGAGCGGGAGACACATATGGTCGGGGGTCGACCGCTCGACGACGCCTCCGGCCCCCGAGCGTCGTTTCCGCGGTCCGGACGAGGCTGATGCCGGCGCCAAGGATTTCGAGGCGTTCTGCGATGGATCGCTCGGAGCCGGTGAGGAGATCGCGACTTCTCTCTGAGAGGGTTTATAAGCGAACTACGGCCGCGTCGCTCGCGCGAACCACGTTTCCGGATTCTGCCGCTTGACGCGGAAGCTCGGGAGCGCGTCCGCGTCGACCAGACCGAGCAGGAACCCCCGAACGGGCGCCGGGTCGCGGTCGCTGACGACGAAACACTCCTCGCCCGAATCGAGTTCGCTGAACCGCGCCTCGACGCGCTCCCTGCGCGTCTCCGGGTCGAGCCCACGCAGGTCGACGGCGTCCGCCGGCGGGTCGACCGACCAGACCGCCTCGTGGCGCTCGTCGACCGCGGCGGCCAGGTCGGCGGCGTACTCGGGGAGCGAGTCGGCGCTCGGCGCCGGCGTCGACTGCAGCTCCGGGTCGAAGGGGAGCTCCGCGAGGATCGGCAGGTCGAGCGCCTCGATCGGGTCGTCGCCGCCGAACAGGTCGTGCGGTTCCCCGCACTCGTCGCAGACGAACTCGCCCATGTTCGAGACGACGCCGAACACGGGCACGTCGTTCTCCTCGAACAGCTCCAGCGCCCGGGCCGTGTCGGAGACGGCGGCGTGGAACGGGGTCGTGACGAGGACGACGCCGTCGACGGGCACCTCCTGGAGCGTCGTCAGGGCCACGTCGCCCGTCCCCGGGGGCATGTCGACGACGACGGTGTCCGGGTCGCTCCACGCGGCCGTCTCGAACAGGTCCGAGAGCGCGTCGTGAGCCATCGCGCCCCGCCACGCGAGCGGGCCGTCGTCCGAGAGCAGCCCCATGCTCATCACCTCCAGCCCGCCGACGTCGACCGGGACCGGATTCCCGTCGTCGTCGCTGTAGACGGGGGCGCTCGCGCCGACGGCCTCGGGGACGTTCGGGCCGTAGATGTCGGCGTCGAACAGCCCGACCGAGGGGGCGCCGTCGCCCTCTTCGGCTCCCCCGCCGCCCTGGCCCGCCGCGAGCGCGCACGCCAGCGTCGTCGCGACCGTCGTCTTCCCGACACCGCCCTTCGTACTCGCGACCGCGATCACTCGGTCCGCGGTTCCAATCCCCGCGGACCGCCCGTCGAGGTCGGGGCTCGGATCGACCTGCTCGACGCGCGCGTTCGACACGCCCGTCGCGTCGGAGGCTGCGCGCACCACGGCGCCCGACACCCGCTCGGCCGCGTCACGCGGAAACTGCCGCAGGTCCGCGGTGATTGTGGCGGTCCCGTCCGCGACCTCAACGTCCTCGATCACCCCGGCGTCGAAGACGCTCACGTCGGCGTCCGGGTCGCGGACTCGCCGGAGCGCCGCCTCTACGGCCTCGGCGGGCGACTCGTGATCGGTCGGTTCGTCGGCGGCGTCGTCGAGCGGGTCAACGGTGGGATCTGTCATGGTGGTGTGGTCGGTGTCGCGGTCGGCGCCGGTGTGGCGGTCGCCGTCTCGGTCGAGCGCGGTCGGTTCACAGGTCCGGCCGGCGGTTGAGGGTGTTCTCGCCGGGCAGGTCGGCGCTGTCGTTCTCGGTGCCCCCGCTGAACTGCCGCCGGAACTTCCCGGGGTCGGCGTCGAGCGCGCGGGTGGCGGTGCTCCGGACGACCTTCGGCTCGGTCTCGTCGCCCGCGACCGCTTTGAGGCGGGCGGTCGCGCGCTCGTCGTCGACGCCGGCGAGCAGGTGGACGGCCCACTCTCGCAGCCGTTCGCTGTCGGCGTGCGACAGCTCCAGCAGGACGGGGAGCATCCCCTCGCCGCGCAGCTTGAACAGGGAGACGGTCGCGTTCCTGACGACCGCGTGGTGCTCGTCGTCGAGCGCGGCCTCGATCGCCTCCGCGTGCTCGACGCGGTCGATCCGGTCGAGCGCGACAACGGCCTCGGCGCGAACCCACGGGTCGGGGTCGTCGCACGCCGCGACCGCGACCTCCGCGGCACGCCCGTCGCCGGGGCCCTCCGCCCGCCCGCCGCCGAGTTCGCCGAGTGCCTCGACCGCGAACTGGCGCACGTCGGCGTCGTCGTCCGCGAGGCCGTGTTCGATCAGCGCGTCGACGGCGGCCTCGGTCGGTCGTCCCTCGCCCAGCGCCAGCGCGGCCCGCCGGCGCTCGACCGGGTCGCCGTCGACGAGGTCCTCGATCTTGGCGCCGGCGTCGGTCCCGTGGAGCGGCGCCGTGTCCGTCGCCTGGAGCTCCCGCGGGCTCGCGTCGCCGATCGTCACGTCGCGGCTCACCTCGATGTCCTCGAGCCCGTCCGGCTCCTCGCCGAACCCCGGGCTCTCCTCGGGGTGGACGCGGGGGTCGGTGGGCCCGTCGGTCGCCTCCTCGGGGTCTCTCATCGGGCGCTCACCTCCGGTGCGTCCGGCGCGTCCGCCGCGCTCGATCGGGCAGACGCGTCCCGCGAGCCGAGGAGCTCCTCGGCGCCGAGGGTCGCGAGCGCGGCGCCCAGACAGACGGCGGTCGCGGCCCCCGGCGTCGCGGGAACCCCCGCGAGTAGGAGGAGGATCGCACCGACCGCGAGCCACGTGTCGCCGTCGCGAAGCCCGGCGACGGCGGCCGCGACTCCGCCGAACGCCGCGGTCGCGACGAGCAGGTGCGGGCTTCCGACGACGGCGAAGCCGACGAGCAGCGCGCTCCCGGTCACGTACGGCGCGGCCGCGCTCGCGGCGACGACCCCGACGAACGCGACCGCGCCGGCGACGAGCGCGACCCGGTCGCCCTCGGCTCGGACGGCGAGGAGCGTCACCGCCGCGAGGAAGGCGACGGAGCCGGCAGCCCGGACGGGAGAACCGGCGATGCCGGCCGTCGCGGCGAGCGAGAGCCCGGCGGCGAGCGCGAACGTCAGCGCGATGGCCGCCCGTCGGAGCTCGAAGTAGGTCTCGGGCGACCCCGTCGCCCGGGCGAACGCGAGCGCTGCGCCGCCCGGGATCGCGACGGCCGCGGCGACCGTCGCCGCGCCGGACAGCGTCGCGAGTACGCCGAACACCCCGGCGAACAGGAGCCCGACGCGGACCGCGGGGCGGTCCGAGGAGAGCGCGGCGAGACCGAGCGCGGCCCCGGTCGCGAGCGCCGCGACCGTGCCGACGGCCGGGACCAGTCGCGCCGGGAGCGCCAGGGGATCGAACGGCGCGTTGTACAGCACGCGGACCGCGGTCGCGACGCCGACGGCGACCGCGGCGAGCAGGGCGAGCGAACCCACGCGACCGCCGCGGCGGCCGGGGAGCCCCGGCGCGGTCGTTGGCGCAGTCGCACGCTCCGTCGACGAGCTCACTGGCGCTCACCCCCGTTATGTCCGTCGTCACCGTCTCCGTCCGAACCGTCCGCGACCGCGTGCTCGCGCTCGATCCCGGCGCCGGCGTCGAGCCGGACCGCGAGATCGTCGACGTCGGCGGCGACGAAGGCGTCGAGGAAGCGCGCGAGGCGACCGTACACGCTCGTCCCGGGCTCCTCGTCGAGCGCGTTCCGGAGCCCCGACGAGAGGACGGAGAGGTGGCGGTCGTGGAAGTCGAGTCGCGCGCGGTCGAGGTTCGCCGGCTCCGCCTCGTCCGCCGGGGTGTCGTCGCCGTCGCTGGCGACCGTCGCGCCGTCGGCGCCGGCGGCTTCTCCGACCCCGCCCCCGCCCGCGGCCGCCAGCCGACAGAGGTAGCCCGCGAACTCGAGTTCCAGCCGGACGTGGTCGTGGTGGCGGCGCTCGTCGCCGCCGATCTCGCACCCGAAGTGCTCGTACGCCCGGGCGAGGTCGAGGTTCACGTCGTTCCACGACACGTCCGAGCGGTACGTCGATTCGTACAGAGAGGCCGGCGGCCCCTGGTTTTCGACCGTCCCGTCGGTCCCGTCGATCACCTCGGAGTAGCCGACGACGAACAGGTCGTTGTACCGGGCCGCGAGGGTCTCGCGGTCGTCCTCGACGGTCAGGTCCGGCGGGTCAACGTCGAGCCCGCTCCGGCCGACGAGCGTCGTCATCGCCTCGTCGAGCGAGCCGTCCGCGAACCGCTCGTAGACGCCCTCGCTCGGCTCGGTGAGCGCCGCCGCGGCGAGCGCGTACACGCTCCCGCGGGCCGCGGTCACCTCGTCGATCGCGTCGCGCGGGAGCCCGTCGTCGAACCGGGGGGCGCCGCGCTCGGAGGTCGGTTCCGACACGGTCACTCACCCCTCGTTCGGCGGACTCCCTCGACGGTTACCAGGGTGGTGAACACGACGGCGATCCCGGCGAGCGCCCACAGCACCGTCTCGTAGATCGTTCCGCCCTCGTTCGGCCCGAGCGAGAGGTAGTACCACTCGCTCGCGGCCTTCTGTCCCGAGCGCTCCTCGTTCGCGCCCTCCCAGACCGCGAACGCGGCGTTCACGTCCTGGTCCGGGTCGACGTCGGTCACGTTCGCGCGGTCGGACGCGAGCGACCGGCTGAACACGACGGTCCACCGGTCGCCCGTGTGCGTCGCCCTCGTTTCGACCGCCGACTCCGGAACTCGCGTCGTGCTCCCGGCGCCGCCGGCGAGCAGGGACTCCGTCCCGTCGGCCGCGTTCCAGTACCAGACGTTCACCCGGTTGTCGGTCGACCCCATCGCGATCGGCGGCTGCGACTCCGCGGAGACAGGGAGCTGGACCGCGGCGGCGTCGGCGAACGAGCGGAGCGAGTCCGTCGACGCGTTCGCCGCGGGGTCGCTCCACGACAGCCGGAGATAGAGGCGCTCGTCGGTCCGAGCGGCCTCGACGCGGACGGACTCGACGGTGGTTTCGGCGCCACCCGGCACCGCCGCCCCGGTGCTGCTCATCGGGACGTCGACGGTCTCGACGGACGTCCACGCGTCCCCGGTCGGCTCCGCGAGGTCGCCGGCGCTCGACTGCCGCTCGACCGGGATCTCGTAGGCGGCGCGGGCGTCTGCGACCGCCGGGAACGCCGCGGTCGCGGCCACGACGGCGAGGGCGAGCGCGGCCGCGACGGCGAGCTCTCGCGACCCGATACCGCTGTCGTCGTCGCTCTCGTCGCCGCCGATCCCCGCGTCGTCAGCTGCCATCATCGAACACCTCCAGGCGGTACTGGTCGTCGTTGTTCACGGTCGAGAGGATGTCCATGAGCTCGCTCTCCTCGCCGCGCTCGGCCTTCTCCCGCTCGCGGGTGATCGTGTTGAGCGCCGACTCGACCTCGGGACCGAACAGCTCCTCCAAGTAGTTCCGCGGGATGCGCTCGGCGTCCACGGTCTCGCCGCTCTCGGAGGTCTGCGGCGGCGCGTACGGCGGGATGTAGTAGACGTTCGGCTCCGTGCGGTACTCCGGGTGGAGCCGGAGGGCGACCTCGTACTCGTTCACGAGCTTGTGAATCGGGCCCTCCTCGTCGTCGAGGAAGCCGACGTGCCGGAGCTGCGGCGGGCAGTCCTCGGCGCAGGAGGGAGGTCGTACCTCGCCTTCGGGCCCCTCTCCCTCGATCCGGGGGTAACAGAAGATGCACTTCTCGCTGGTCTTCGTCTGCGCGTTGTAGAACACCTTCTTGTAGGGACACCCCTCGACGCAGTACCGGTACCCTCGGCAGCGGTCCTGGTCGACCAAGACGATGCCGTCCTCTTCGCGCTTGTAGATCGCGGAGCGCGGGCACGCCTCGACGCAGGAGGGGTGCGTGCAGTGGTTGCAGATCCGGGGGAGGTAGAAGTAGTAGGAGTTGGGGTACTCGCCGGCGCCCTCGTCCTCGTCCCAGTTCGGCCCCCAGTCGGCGTTCTCCATGGGGCGGAGCGGCTCGTCGCTCCCCTCGTACATGATCGCCTCGTGGTTGAACTCCCACGCGCGGCCGTAGTCCTCTTCGTCCGGGAGCTCGCCGGGGGTTCGCGACTCGCCGTCCTCGTCCCAGCCGCCACCCATCTCCTCCCAGTCGCGGGGGTAGCCGGCGCCGGGCTTCGTCTCGACGTTGTTCCAGTACATGTACTCGCGGCCCCCGGACTCGGTCCAGTTGGTCTTACACGCGATCGTACACGTCTGGCAGCCGATGCACTTGTTCAGGTCCATCACCATCGCGACCTGGTGGTCCACGCCCTCCGCGAGCGGGACGTCGCCGTCGTCGGTCTGGCGGACCGCGTCGTCGGCCTGCCGGACCGCGTCGTCAGTGGTCTTGCTCATCAGTCGTCACCTCCGAGCAGGTCGGAGACGCGACCCAACGCGCCGCGCGACTCGGCCTCCGAGTCGGCGGACGCGGAGTCACCCGTCTCGGTTCCGTCGGTCGGCTCGGCTCCCCGTTCGAGGGTGAGACCGGACCCGATCGATCCGGCGTCGTCGCCCCCGGCCGCGCCGTCTTCGACCGTCTCGACCTCGATCCGGACGTCGCTGTTCACCCCGGTCGGCCCCCAGTAGTTCGGGAAGAAGTGGAGGTGCTCGCCCGTGTCCTCAGGGTACTGGACGAGCTGCGTCGGTTTCATGTACATCGGCACGAGCGAGTTGAAGTTGTTGCGGTCGGGGTACTGGAACCGCTCCCAGCTGAAGAAGTGCCGGACCGTGCCGGGCTCCCCGCTCGGGTAGATCTTCGCCTGCACCTCGACCGAGTCGAGGTCGTTGTACACCCGGACGGTGTCACCGTCTTCGATCCCCCGCTCCTCGGCGTCGTCGGGGTTGAGGTAGACCGTCGGCTCGCCGCGCTGAAGCCGGAGCATCTTGCTGTCGTCGCGCCACGTCGAGTGGATCGACCACCGGCTGTGCGGCGTGTTGTAGCCGAGCGGGTACTCCGACTTCTCCTGGAGCACCGGCGCCTCCTTGTGGGTGGGGAGCTGCTCGTCGAGCTCCAAGAACCAGTCGTGGTCGATGTAGTACTGCTGGCGGCCGGTGAACGTCGGCCACGGGTTCTTGTCCTGCACGTAGTCCTTCCACGGGGAGTACGCCTCGCCCTCCTCGATGTCCGACGACCAGTGGTCACCCGTCTCGAGGAGGCGCCGCGGCTGCTCTTCGATGTCGTTGAACGTGATCCGCTCGTCGGACCCCTCCGGGTTCGACTCCTCGGAGTTGTCGAGGATGAACTCCGCGGCCGCCTTGTCCTCCGCGAGCGCGCCGGGGTCGTCGTCGATCCAGTCGCGCGTGTAGTCGTCGTGGACCGACTGGAGGTCGATCTGACGGTCGAACTTCCGGTCGTCGACGGGCCGTACGTCGCGCTCCGCGGCGAGCTCCTGGATCTTCGCGGCGAGCTCGCGGAAGATCTGCCAGTCCGTCTTCGACTCCCCCAGCGGCTCGACCGCCGGCGTGAACGGGTGGACGTACGTGTGCATGTCCGTCACCGACAGGTCGTGTTTCTCGTAGTGGCTCGCCGTCGGCAGGACGATGTCGCTGTTGAGCGCGGTCGAGTCCATCCGGAAGTTGATGTCGACGACCAGATCGAGCTTCGGCCACAGCTCCTCCTCGACGGCGATGTTCCCCTTGGCCTGGTTGAAGTAGTTCCCGCGCCAGACGAACATCACCCGCGGGTCCGGGCGGCCGCCGTCGTCGCGCTCGCTGGGGTACAGCGGCATCCACCCCTTGTCGATCGACTCCCGGATCTTCGACGCGGTGTCCGGGTCGGTGTTCTCCATGATCCCGGCGTGATAGTACGTCCACAGCGTCGTCGGGACGCCCCGGACGCTCCCGGTCGGGAAGGAGAGCTTCTTCCAGCCGTTGAACGTCCAGATCTTCTCCTGGCCGACGTAGTGGTCGAGGCCGGTCCCCTGTCGGCCGAGGTTCCCCGTGAGCGTGACGAGGAGCTGGATCGCGCGGTTCCCCAGGTCGTTGTGGTACCAGTCGTTGACCCCCTTGCCGTGGATGATCTTCGCGCGGTCGACCTCCGCGAACTCGCGGGCGATCTTCTGGTGGGTCTCCCTGCCGACGCCGGTGATCTCGTTGACCGCGTCGGGGGTGTACTCCGACAGCTCGTCGCGGAGGTTCAGCCACACCGAGCGCGTCTCGACCGCCCCGTCGGTCGTCCCCACCGTTCGCTCGACGGCGAGCTCGGGGTCGAAGTCGAGCTCGATGCTCACCGAGTGGTCGTGCTGTCCGTCGCGTTCGCCCAGCGACCCGGGCGCCGGGCGGAGGGCGCCGTCGGCGTCCTGCATGACGAACACCTTCTCCGGGCGGTCGGCGTCGACGTCGAGTCCGTCGACCTCGCTCGCGCGGAGGAACTTCCCGGTGTCCTCGCGGACGAGCAGCGGCATGTCCGTCTGCTCTTTTAGATGCGCCTCGTCGTATAACCCCTCGTCGACGATGGTGCGGGCCATTCCGAGCGCGAGCGCGGTGTCGCTGCCGGGCTCGGGTCCGATCCACTCGTCGCAGTGGATTGCGGTCTGGCTGTAGTCGGTGAAGATCCCGACGCGCTTGGCGCCGTCGTAGCCGGCCTCGAGGAAGTACTTCGCGTCGGGGATCCGCGTGACGTTGATGTTCGAGCCCCACGCGATGATGTAGTCGGCGTTGTACCAGTCGGCGCTCTCGGCGTTCTCGGTCTGGGTCCCCCACGTGATCGGCTGTCCCGGCGGGAGGTCGGAGTACCAGTCGTAAAACGAGTGGCTAACGCCGCCGAGCAGGTTGACGAGGCGGCTCCCCGAGGCGAACGAGACCGGACTCATCGCCGGGATCGGCGTGAAGCCGCTGATCGCGTCGTACTCCTCCTCTTCGACGGCGTCGATCACCTCCTCGGCGATCTCGGTGAGCGCCTCGTCCCAGGAGATCCGCTCCCACTTCCCCTCGCCGCGCTCGCCGGTCCGGCGGAGCGGGTGCGTGACGCGCTGGTCGGCGTTCACGTAGTCGGAGAAGCACGCCCCCTTCTGACAGCCGCGGGGGTTCGGGTCGGGCAGCGACTCGTCGAAGCGCGGGTAGTCGCCGGCCTGCTCCTCGCGCCACACCTGCCCGTTCCGGGTGTACACCTGCCACGAGCAGCTGCCGGTGCAGTTGACGCTGTGGGTCGAGCGGGCCTTGTCGTCCCAGTCCCACTCCTCGCGGTAGAGGTCCTCCCAGTCGCGGTACGGGTAGCTCCCGATCGGGTCGTCGACGACCTCCAGCGCGTTCATCTCCGTGAGCTCCTGCGCGGAACCCAGTCCCGTGACGCCGACGGCGGCCGCGGCCCCGACCCCCTTCAGGAAGTCGCGGCGCGCGGCGCCGGACTCGTCGCGTCTCGATTCGTTCGTCGTGTCTGTCGTGTCAGTCATTGTTTCTCTATGAGAACGGTCGCGAGGCCGAGCGCGACGCCGAGCGCCGCGAACGCGACGCCCGCGGGCGTGCCGCCGCCCGCGTCGAGACCGGCGGCGATCAGCCCCACGCCGACCAGTTTGGTCGCTCGGTCCACCCAGCGGTACCGGCGCGCCGACAGCTCGGCCAGCCGGAGCGCGCTCGGCTCAGTCATCGCTCGATCCCTCCGTGGGCGGCGGCGACTCGTCGGTGCTCGACCCCGTCCGGTCGGCGCCGTCCGTCGAGGGCGGCTCTCTCTCCGACCCGTCTCCGAAGCCGCCGAGGACCGCGTAGGTGAGGGTGCCGGCCGCGGCCGGGACGAGCACGAGCGCCCCGATCAGGTACGGCCGGAGCGCGGCCGTGGAGGTGCCGAGGATCTCGGCGACGATCACGTCCATGCCCGCGATCGAGGCGATCATGACGAGCGTGACGCCGACGATGCCGACAGCGGTCGGGAACGGGCGGTCGAGGTAGTTCCGCGTGAAGTGCTCCGGCTCCTCCGCCCGGTCGACGAACGGCCAGATCACGACGGCGACGAAGACGAGACTCGGGAGGAGGAGTCCGCCCACGAACTCCGAGCTGACGTGGATCCCGAGCACGTCGAAGCTCATCCACGAGGGGGTGAGTTTCAAGAATCCGTACCCCCACATCAGGAACCAGTCCGGCATGACGAGCGACGGCGTCGACGCCGGGTCGTTCGGGCCGTACTGGGCGATGTTGTGGACGGGAAGCAGGCCGGCGAGCAGCGAGAGCACGGCCATCGTGAGGAAGAAGACGACCGCGCTCACCGCGGCCTGGTTCGGGAACGCCGGGAGCCCGATCACGACGCTGTCGTCGTCGCGGTCGATCAGGCGCGCGCCCCCGTCGGTCGCCTCCGGGCCGCCAGCCCTCTCCGCGGTGCCCCCGCCGGCCTCCGCGACCGCGACGTCCTCGTCGCGCTGCGCCTCGGTGTGTTTCTGCCGGATGAGGATGGCCATGTGGACGGCGATGAGCCCAGCGATCGCCGCCGGGATCAGGAATACGTGCAGGAAGAACAGGCGGGGGATCGTCGCGCTCGTCGGGAACTGGCCGCCGAAGACGATGCTCGCGAGCGGGTCGCCGACGATCGGGACCGAGGCGGCGACGTTGTAGCCGATGCCGACCGCCGTGCTGGCGAACTCGTCGTACGGGAGCGAGTAGCCGGTGTACGCCGCGAACATCGCCAGCCCGGCGAGGCCGGTTCCGACGACCCAGTTGGGCTCTCGCGGGTTGCGGTACGCGCCGGTGAAGAAGACGCGGAGCATGTGCAGGGCGATCGACGCGACAAACAGGTGCGCCGCCCAGTGGTGCATGCGACGCAGGAACATCCCGAACGGCACGTCGTAGGTGATGTTGAGGACGCTCTTGAACGCCGCCGGCACCTCCTGTCCCTGGTACTGCACGACGCTCCCGGTGTACTCAACGGCGGCGTTGCTCGGCTCGTAGAAGAACGCGAGGAACGTTCCGGTCGCGACGAGGATGCCGAAGCAGAACAGCGCGACCTCGCCGAGGAGGAACGAGTCCTCCGCGGGGAACGCCTTCCCGAGGAAGTCGCTCCCACCGTCCAAGTCCAGCCGCGAGTCGACCCAGTCGTACGCGGACTCGGCCCGGTCGGTCGCGGCGTCGATCCGGGACATCACTCGCCCCCGGGGCCGACCGGCCCCTGGAAGTCTCCGGTCGCGACGAGGTAGCCGTCGCCGGAGAGCGTGATCGGGAGCTGCGGCAGCGCCCGCGGCGGCGGCCCCCCGACGACCTGTCCCCCCGTCACCGGGTCGAACCGGCCGGAGTGACACGGACAGACGAGCACGTCGCCGTCGCGGTCGGCGACCATGCAGCCGGCGTGGGTACACACCTTCGAGAACGCGGCGTACCCGCCGACGGTGTACTCGTCGCGCACCTGGTCGCCGTACGCCGACTCCCCGAAGCGCACGAGCAGCGTCGGGGCATCCTCGACTCCCGGGCGCGGCTCCGGGAACACCGTGAGCTGTTCGCCGGGGGCGATGCGGTCCCCCGCGATCCGCTCGCCCGCGTCGTCGACGAGGGGGATCCCCTCCTCGTACACCGGTCCCTGGTACTTGCGGTCGAACACCCGGGTAAGCCCCGCGACGGGCGCGGCGAGGCTGCCGACCGCCGTGACTCCCCCGACCGTCGCAAGGACCTTCGCGTAGTCGCGCCGCTTGAGCTCGGCGCGAGCGTCCTTCCAGAACGGCCGGAAGATGCTCGGCTCGACGGCGACGCCGTCGTCGTTCTCGGGGCAGGCGTCACACAGGTCGCGGTCGTCGGTTCCGTCTCGCGTCGGTCGTTGGTCGGTCGTGTCGTCTCCCATCAGTGGTCCCTCCGTTCGGCGACTTCGACGTGGGGCATGAACCAGGCGTAGTACGACACCGTCGAGCCCAGAAGCGACATGAACAGCCCGAAGGCGTAGACGCCGAAGTACTGGGTCCGCGCCAGGGTGAGATACTCCACGGTGAGCAGCGCGGAGAAGACGATGGCGAGGACGGTGAGTCCCCCCATCGCCACGAGCCCCTCGATGGCGTCGCTCGCGTCGTGGTACTCGACGACCCACCGGTCCTCGGTGTCGAGCCAGGGGAACGTCGCTCGGTTCGGCTCTGCCGGCGGCGGTCCGTCGATCCCTCCCCCGCCGTCGGTGGCGGCCGCGTCGGTCGGGCCGCCGGCGTCGCCCGGGCCGCCGCCGCTCGGGTCGGGGCGGGCGGCGCGGTTCATGAAGCGGTGGAAGAACGCCATCGCTCCCAGGAGCCCTAGCAGCGCGACCCAGACGATCACGCCGACCTGACTCGGCGAGAGCTTGTTCGGCGCGTCGACGAACCCCTCCAGCGGTTGCATCTCGCTCACGCTCTGGTCGATCCGGACCTCCTCTGCGGGCGGCTCGCCGTGCAGTCCGACGTACCACGTCGGCAGCAGCACGGCGAGCACGATGAGGAGGATGGCGATCGTTCGTCTGTCCATAGGTTGTGTCTCGTGTGTCGTGCCGATGAGCCGGCTCGGCGGTGCGAACGCGACCCCGCGGCGCCGGCTCGCCGTCGGCCGCGGCGTTCGGTCGTGCGCTCTCGATACCACGGTGCCCGTCCGGTGGGCGTCGCTTATGCTGTACGCAGCCGTGACACGTCGTAACTAAGACCGGAAACGGGGAAGCGGCTACTCCCGAACTGTTCGGCGGTTTAAATACCCACCCGTCGTCGGCGGTCGCGTTAAGTTTGGCGTGAATTGTGGTAGACGGCGACGGCTTCGAGCCAATTTTGAGCTGTCTCTAGCGCGACATTGCTGAAACTATTTGCGAACGATGATGTTCGCTGTTCTATTTCCCAAAAGACACGTTCGATAGCATTTCGATTTCCATGTCGAATGACTTGAAATCGATACCCGTCTTTAGCAAGAACTGGTCCAAGATAGTCTGCGTCATCAACGAGAAACTTCACATCATCGAGTTGGTAGCGCCGGTGTAGCTCGGTGAGAAACCATCGCGTAGTCTGTTTATTTGCGGTCGGATAGAGGCTCACGTGAAGGATTTTGTTCGTGTATGGATCAACCGCACCGTACAGCCAGAATTTCTGACCGTGGAGGCGGATCATCTTTTCGTCAACCGCGAGCTGATCCTCGGAAACGGTCGAGATCGGCTGTAGATCGGCTTTATGAACCCAGTTGTGAATAGCGACGTGACTCCGATCAATTCCGTATTCTTCAAGAAATTTACTCACCTCGCGTAGTGACATACCGCCCAAGTGACAGCGGATCCCTACTTCAATCGCCTATCGGGGCGTTCGATCTCGCTCCACAAACGACAAGTCGATCCACGCGATACCATCGTTGAGGCGGTCGAATTCTGCCATAGACACTCAGAACTCGTCCGCCTCATCCTCTAACTTAACGCGACCTCGTCGGCGAGGGAACGCTTAAAAGCGTCCGGCCGGAACGAAGGGGTGTGCCCACCTTCGAACTGAACCTCTCGGACGACGTCTACGCGGAGTTCCAACAGCTCGCCGAACAGGAGTTCGTCTCCGAGGAACAGGCCGCGGAGGACCTCATCGCCTCCGGCATCGAGGCGTACAACGTGAGCGTCGTCGACGACGACCCGCGCGACGAGATGCTCGACGGCGCGGAGAACAACATGTTCGACACCGCACAGGACCCCGGGAGCTTGGAGGACGACCGGCTGTAGCCGACCCCGTTTTAAATAGGACCCTCCCCTCAGTAACCGAGCCAGAGCAGTCGGTTCGCCAGCAGCGTGACCAGTCCGAGAGCCATGACGCCCGCGAGTAGCCCGAAGGCGACTCCCCAGCCCGCGACGTCCGAAACGGTTCCGACGACGACGCTACCGGACGCTCCGATCACCATGTAGGCGGTCCGGACGAGACCGAACCCGGCGCCGCGCTCGGCGTCGGAGAGCAGGTCCATGAACCGCGACTGGACCGGCGCCCCCCACGACATCGCGACGCCGACGAGACAGACTGCGGCGACGGTCGCGCCGAGACCGAGGTCGAACCGCGCCGTCGCGACGAGCAGCCCGTAACCGACGATCCCCGCGCTCATGGTGCCCATGGCCGTCGCGTCGCGGCCGAACCGGTCGGAGAGCGACCCCGTGATCGGCTGGGTACCGCCGTGGACGAGGAAGTAGAGGGAGAACAGCAGCGCCGACAGCCCGGTCGAGAGGCCGCCCCCGACGTCGAGGAACGTCGGGAGGAAGGAGGCGGTCGCCTGCCACGTGAACGCGCCCATCGTCGCCAGCGCGGTCGTGTAGAGGATCGGCGGCCGGGAGAGCAGCTCGACGAGCGGGGCGAGGGCGAACCGCTCGCGGACCGGCTGGTCGGGACGGACGGCCTTGGTGGGGCGCACCCGCCACGCGATCAGGGCGAACACCGGCACCGCGACGGCGGCACCGAGCAGGATCCCGGCCCGCCAGCCGTGTCGCGAGCCGACGAGCGCGGCGAGCGGCGGCGCGGCGAGCCCGGCGAGCGGGCCGCCGGCGACGTGGACGCCGATGGCCCGACCGATGTCGTCGAACTGCTTGGCGAGGAACGTCGTCGCCACCGAGTAGTGGAGGCCCGCGCCCGCGCCGAGCACCACGGTGAACAGCATGAAGACGGCGATCGACGGGGAGACGGCGATCAGCAGCGAGGCGACCGCGGTGGCGCCGACCGCCGTGAGGATGACGACGCGCTCGCCGTACCTGTCGCCGAACACGCCAGAGGGGAACTGGGCCAGGGCGTACGCGAGCCACATCCCCGAGAGCGCGAGCCCGACGGTCGCGTTCGAGACGCCGAACTCGGCCGTAATCGTCGGGACAAGGGGGCTGATGACGAGCCGCGCGACCATCGTCGCGGTGAACGCGAGCGTGCAGAGGGCCAGTGCCGTGTGCCGGTACCGCCAGTTCACGGGCATCGTTCTCGACGGCGGTCAAAGCGGGTTCCGGTCGCGGCCAGTCGAGCCGGGTGCGGTGTGCGAGCGGTTCGCAAATCGGGGGCGTCGACGACGCTCAGAGCTCGAACGAAATCGGGTACTCGCTGAGGTTCTCGTGGCCGTCCTCGGTGACGACGACGAGGTCCTCGATCCGGACGCC
The DNA here is from genome assembly GCF_026586675.1 of Halorubrum yunnanense. GTDB lineage: Archaea > Halobacteriota > Halobacteria > Halobacteriales > Haloferacaceae > Halorubrum > Halorubrum yunnanense. Next base: position 11,565 of record NZ_JAODIX010000028.1, on the reverse strand, counting down.
GCCGACGTCGGGGTCGTACAGCCCCGGCTCGACGGTGATCACGTGACCGGGCTCCAGCTCGCCCCCGCCGCTCGCGAGCCGGGGGGACTCGTGGACGTCGAGGCCGATGCCGTGGCCGGTCGAGTGGATGAACCCCGTCTCCGTCTCGGGGTCGGTGCGGAACGTCGGCTCGCCGGCCTCCTCGTACACCTCGCAGGCGGCGGCGTGGACGTCCCCGCCGGTCGCCCCCGGCTCGACCGCGTCGAGGGCGGCGTCGAGCGCGCGCTCGGTGAGGTCGTACCACTCGCGGAGCGCCGCCGGCGGCTCGCCGACGCAGAACGTCCGGGTCATGTCGGCGTTGTACCTCGTCGCCTTCGACCGCGGGAAGATGTCGACGATGATCGCCTCGTTCGCCCGGAGCGGGCCGGACCCGCGGTCGTGGGGGTCGGCCGCCTGCGCGCCGCCGGCGACGATCGTCTCGTCGAGCGCGCAGCCGTGGCGGAGCAGCGTCACCTCGATCTCCTCCGCGACGCGCTCGCTGGTGAGCGGCTCGCCGTCCGCGAGCAGGAGCGTCCCGGGGGTGAGATCGCCGTCGGCGGGCTCGCCCCCGGTGGACGCGCCCTCACCGGCGACGGCCGCGCTCGCGAGCAGCTCCTCCGCGGCGCGCATCGCGGCCTCGTTCGCCCGCTGCGCCTCGCGGATCGCGTCGACCTCCTCGTCGGTCTTCACGGCCCGGACCTCGCGGAGGAGGTCGTCGCCGTCGACCGCGACGTCGACCCCGCGCTCGCGCATCGCGTCGGCGGTCCCGACCGGGGCGCGCGGGGGCATCGCCACCGACTCGACGCCCTTGTCGCGGACGAAGGCGGCGTACATGTCGTTCCGGTCCTCGCGGCCGCCGTACTCGTAGCCGTAGTCGGCGTGGCGCTCGACCGTGTCGGCGGTGGCCTCGGTCTTCGCCCGCCCGTACTCCAACCCCGAGACGAGCGCGTGGACCTCGCCGTCGGCGTACAGCGTCAGGAACGGGTCCGGGCCGGTGAACCCCGAGAGGTACAGCTGGTTCGCGTCCTCTTGGGAGGCGTCGAGCAGGTAGCCGTCGGCGTCGAGGTCGGCGAGCGTCTCGTCGAGCCGTGTCCGGTTCATACGCGAGTTGCTCGGGCGACCCCCAAGTCGGTTGCCCTCGCGGAACCGGCCGCGGTCGCGTGTCGCGTCGGCGCGAGACGAGACCGGCTGAAACCGATCCACGAACCGTTTTGGTCCGGCGGCGCACCGATCTGCGCATGGACCTGTCAGTCGACGCCGACCGCCTCCGGGCGGACCTGGAGGCGAACGCGGCGTTCGGTCGCGTCGAGTACGACGACTCGGGGAAACGCGGCCGGACGAACCGGACCGGGAGCGAGGCCAACGCGGCCGCCCGCGACCGGCTGGTGGAGCGGATGAGAGACGCCGGGCTCGAGGTCGCGATCGACGGGGTCGGGAACGTCCTCGGAACGTGGACCCCTGACTCCGCGGACCCGGCGGCCGCGCCCGTCGTGAGCGGGAGCCACCTCGACAGCGTCCCCGAGGGCGGGATCTTCGACGGCCCGCTCGGGACGTACGCCGCGCTGGAGGCGGTTCGGGCAACGCGGGAGGCCGGCGTCGAACCGACGCGTCCGGTCGGCGTCGTCAGCTTCACCGAGGAGGAGGGGGCCACGTTCGGGAACGGGCTGCTCGGGTCGAGCGTCGCGACCGGCGAGACGGACGCCGAGGCGGCGCTCGCGTCCGAGAGCGACGACGGCGAGACGCTCGGCGAGGCGCTCGACCGGATCGGCTACCGCGGCGACGACGCGGTCAACCCCGCGACGTGGGCGGCCTTCTACGAGCTCCACATCGAGCAGGACACCGTCTTGGAGGCGGCGGGCGCGGACGCCGGCATGGTGACGACGATCACGGGGATCACCCACTGCGACGTGACGATCGAGGGCGAGGCGAACCACGCGGGCGCGACCGCGATGGGCGATCGGACCGACGCGCTCGCGGCCGCCAGCGAGTTCGTCCTCGACGTCGAGGGGGCCGCGAACGCGGTCGTCGAGGAGTCGAGCGCGTCCGCGGTCGGCACGGTCGGGTCGCTGTCCGTCTCGCCGAACGCGACGAACGTCGTTCCCGGGCGCGTCGACGCCGAGGTCGACATCCGGGACGTCGAGGGGGAGTCGATGGAGACTATCGTCTCGGAGGCGCGCGAGTCGCTCGCCCGACTGGAGCGCGATCGGGGCGTCGAGACCTCGTTCGAGCGCCCCTTCGACGTGGCGCCGACGCCGATGAGTGACCGCCTCCGGGAGGGCGCCCACGCCGCCGCGGCCGACGCCGGCCGGACCGCGCTCGACCTCCACTCCGGTGCGGCGCACGATGCGATGCGCGTCGCCCGCGTCACCGACGCCTCGCTGCTGTTCGCGCCCTCGCGCGGCGGGATCTCGCACAGCCCCCGCGAGTGGACCGACTGGGCGGACTGCGCGGCCGCGACCGAGGTGCTGGCGGGCGCGCTGGCGCGGGTCGCGGTCGACGAGTCGTAAGGCCGGAGAGGCGCGGTCGGACCGCGTCACGACCGTTTTGCCGATCGGCCGCGACCGCCCGGCAGTGAATGCGACGCGGGGCGAGTCGTGGCCGGAGCTCCGCGTCCGGTACCTCACGCACCCGCGCCGGGGACAGCGCGTGAAGAACCGCCCGTACGAGCGGATCCTCGAGCGGTTCAACGACGTGCCGGACCGGGTGGGGTTCCCGGTGAGCCGGGTCCGGTAGCGCGAGCGAGAGCGATCCGGGTCACCGGTGGGGTTTATATATGATGACGTACAGATCCGTCCGCGTTCCGAGAGTCGAGGTAAAGACGCGAAGGAGATGAAACGGCCGTTTTCGGTGGCTCATCCGGATTTTACAGAGTCACTGGCGACCCAATACCCGATGTATTTATATACTTAGAGAACTTACTATTAGTTAACGAATCGGCCACCCCGGCACCTGTATTTCAGTCGGGAGTTCGATCGGAGAGAACCCATGACAGAAACACGTACACGCGACTACGGCGGGGAAACGGAGCGAGCAAGCCGAGACCGGTCGGCGGAGACGGAGACGGACGAGTCAGAATCGACGGCGGCGGAGCGGACAACAACCTGTCCCGAGTGCGCTGGGAGCCTCATCAGCGACACGGAGCACGGCGAGACGGTGTGTGACGACTGCGGGCTCGTTGTCGAGCAGGACTCGGTCGACCGCGGCCCGGAGTGGCGCGCGTTCAACTCCAACGAGCGGGACAGCAAGTCGCGCGTCGGGGCCCCGACGACGAACATGATGCACGACAAGGGCCTGTCGACGAACATCGGCTGGCAGGACAAAGACGCCTACGGCAAGTCGCTGTCGAGCCGTCAGCGCGAGAAGATGCAGCGGCTCCGCACCTGGAACGAGCGGTTCCGCACCCGCGACTCGAAGGAGCGCAACCTGAAGCAGGCGCTCGGCGAGATCGACCGGATGGCCTCGGCGCTCGGCCTCCCGGACAACGTCCGCGAGACCGCCTCCGTCATCTACCGCCGCGCGCTGAGCGAGAACCTCCTGCCCGGCCGCTCGATCGAAGGCGTCGCGACCGCGTCGCTGTACGCGGCCGCCCGACAGGTGGGGAACCCGCGCAGCCTCGACGAGTTCACGGCCGTTTCCCGCGTCGAGAAGATGGAGCTCACCCGGACGTACCGCTACGTCATCCGCGAGCTGGGGCTGCGCGTCCAGCCGGCCGACCCCGGGAGCTACGTCCCGCGGTTCGTCTCGCGGCTGGAGCTCTCCGAGGAGACGCAGCGGCTGGCTCGCGAGCTCCTCGAGGGCGCGAAGGAGTCCGGCATCACGAGCGGGAAGTCCCCGGTCGGGCTCGCCGCGTCCGCGGTGTACGCGGCCGCGCTCCTCTCGAACGAGAAGGTGACCCAAAGCGAGGTGTCGGCGGTCGCCGACATCAGCGAGGTCACCATCCGGAACCGGTACAAGGAGCTCCTTGAGGCGAGCGAAGAGATAGCGGCCTGACGTCGGCGCTCGACGCCGTCTCTCCGCATCGGCCGCTCTCCGCGTCTGCCGCCTTCCTTCGGCCCGGTCCGTCCGTCGGCTTTCCGCCGCATGAGAGCGGCGGTGCCCCCGCCTCGGACCGGGCCGGATATCCTCGCCACGTACGTTTTTAAGTCGGCCGCGTGTACGGAAGTTCATGGTTGACGCGTTCGTCAGACTCGTCTGTCCGGAGTGTACCAAGGAGTGGCAGGACAACCCCGGGGACCTCCAAGACCTCCGCTCAAACTTCAGCTGCCCTGAGTGCCACGCGACCCGCCGACTGACGGAGTTCATGCGCACCGAACGCGACCTCGAAGCCGTCAAACAGTTCCAGTGAGCCGCCTCGCCGGCCGGAACCGCGCCGCGCTCTCGAGTCCGACGGTCTCGTCGCCACTCGAAGCCGCCTGAAGCCGATCGCGGCGTCAGCCCGAGAACCCCTCTCGGTGGCGGCGCAGCGGGTGCGGATCCGCGGAACCTTCCCGATCGATAACCCGGAAAGCGGGGTCTGGGCCCCGAAAGCGGCGATACGCGGGCTACCCATGGTAACGTGGCTCAAGATAGTAATATAAACCTCCGGTAGCAAAGGGCTGTTACTCATGAAGAAGCAGGAGCTCATCCATCTTCACGGCCTTCTCGCAGAGGTACGAAAACAGTGCGAGTTCTGGGACGAGGACGTCGACCTCGAGGCCTACGAAGAACTGGGCGTCAAACCGACATCGATTCACAAGTCGAAGACAGACCACAAGGCGGCCGTTTTCAAGCTGACCGAGGGAATCACCGAGCCGATGGACGAATCCGAATCGGAGCCGCTGGCCCCGACCGCAGACTGAGACTTCGCTCCCGTTTCCGACCGCTCGTCTGGTCCGTAGCGCCAGCCACGCAGCCCTCACCGCTTCTCTACCGTCGCTCTATTCGGGTCTACCGCCAAGGTCGTCGACCGCTTACCGCCCCTCGGTCGACGGCGAGTCCGAATCGACCTCCGCCTCCGGCTCGTCACCGGTTCCGATCTCCTCGACGTCGAGCACCGTCAACGGGATGTTCCGGAGCCGCTGTCCGATCTCCTTGCGCGCGACGCGGCTGGCGTGTTCGGCGCGTTCGACGTTGAACACGTCCATCTGGAGTTCGAGGGCGACGAGCGCCTCGTCGGCGGCCACGAACGCCGGCGCCAGCTCCTCGCCCGCGGGCGACGTGCGGCTTCCGGTGTCGATTTCGACGTAGCTCAGGTCCGGATTCAGCATCTCCCCGGTCTTCGAGATCGCGATCCGGACGGCTTCGTCGGGGGTCCCGACGTCGTACACGGGGACGGCGGCCTCCACGACGACTCGACAGTCCATCACGGAGACGTATACCACACGAACGAGTATGAAGGTTCGGCCGACGAGTCCCGAGGCCGAGACGGCGACACGACGGGCGACTGCCCCGACTCACTCGCCGCCCGCGCGGAGGTAGTAGAACACGTACGTCTGGGCGTAGCCGGCGTACCGGCCCCCGAAGCGCTCGCGGATCGCGCGCGACGTCTCGGCGTAGTCGCCGCGCTCACAGTCGGGGTAGTACTCCTCGATGGTCGTCCGGATCCAGGTGTCGAGCGGGACCGCCTCGAGGAAGCCGAGCGAGAACAGGAGGACGCAGTCGGCGACCTTGTCGCCGACGCCGACGAACCGCGTCAGCGACTCGCGCGCCTCTTCGTACGGGAGCTCCGCGGCCGAGAGCGGGTCCGCCTCGCCCGACGCGACCATCTCGGCCGTCCGCCGGACGTAGGGCGCGCGGTAGCCCAGAGAGAGGTCGCGAAGCTCCTCCTCCGTCCGGGCGGCGAGCTGTTCCGGCGTCGGGAACGCGTGGTACGGCTCCCCGTCGAGTTCGACGACGTCGCCGTACGTCTCCCGGAGGCGACGCTGCATGCCGTGGATCCGTGCGACGCGCATCTGCGCGGAGCAGATGAAGGATATCAGACACGGGAAGACGGGGTCGCGGGTGAGCCGCATCCCCTCGTAGGCGCCGTACGCCCGTTCGAGGAGCGGGAGGTCCGGGGTCGCGTCGAGGACCGCGTCGAGGTCGTCGTCGAGCCGAAACAGGTGTTCGAGGACGGGGGCGGCGTCGACCGTCGACTCCCAGCGGAGGGTCCCGTCGTGGACCCCCCCGTCCTGCCTGACGCGCAGGGGGATGCGCTCGTCGACGACCCCGGGGATCGGGGCGACGACCGTCTCGTACCACTCGTCGCCGTCGTGGGCGTGCAGGTCGGCGTACGTCTCGCCGTCTGCGCGGTTCCAGAGGTAGCTCTGACCGCTCTCGACGGTCGCCTGGAGGTCGAACGGGCCGGCCAGCTCCGCGACGTCGATCGCGCCTCGTTCCATTACGAATCTACAGGGGCCCCGACCGTATCCGGATTTCGGTCCCGGTCGGCCGACGCGAGAGCCCGCGACGCGTCTGCGGACCGGTCCGAGACCGAGTCGCCGGCAACCCCGGCAGGCGAGACGGGGTTTTTGCCCGGTGGCCACGTAGGGATGGGTATGCCGACGTACCGCCGGACGACCCGCGTGCCCGCGCCCATCGACGAGGTGTGGGCGTTTCACTCCACGATCGACGGCCTCCGCGCGCTCACGCCGGGGTGGATGGACCTCCGTATCGCCGGCGTCGAGGGACCGGACGGGGAGCCGGACCCGGAGGTGCTCACCGAGGGGTCGCGGATACGGATGTCGATGCGGCCGTTCGGCGTCGGACCCAGACAGCGGTGGACCTCCCGGGTCACCGAGCGAGAACCCAGCGGCGACGCGCCGGTCGAGGGGAGCGCGCACTTCGTCGACGACATGGTCGGAGGGCCCTTCCGTCGGTGGGAGCACACCCACGCCTTCTACGCCGACGACGAGGAGACGCTCCTCGTCGACACCGTCTCCTACCGGCTGCCGCTCGGTCCGCTCGGAGACGTCGCCGGTCCGTTCGCGAAGGTCGGGTTCGAGGGGATGTTCCGGGACCGACACCGGCGGACGATCGACCGGTTCGAGGCGTGATCGAAGGATCGGTGACCGGGTTAGTCAGGCCGGAGCGGTCGCCGTCTCCGTTTCGAACGAGAGCTCAAACACCGCACCGCCGTCGTTTCGGACGTCGATCCCCCAGCCGTGGGCGTTGGCGATCCGGTTGACGATAGCGAGCCCGAGCCCCGAGCTTCCCGCCGTCGAGAACCCCGACTCGAACAGCGAGTCGCGGGCCTCGGGCGGTACTCCCGGCCCGTCGTCCGCGACGTAGAGCCCCCGCACACCCGAGCGACCGTCCTCGACGCCGACCTCGATGCCGACGCCCCTCCCGCCGTGATCGACGGCGTTGCGGAACAGGTTCTCGAACAGCTGTCGGAGGCGGCTCGGATCGGCCTCCACGTGAGCGACGTCGTCCGCGATCGTCAGCGTCGCCTTCGGCGCCCGGACGGACTTCCAGGCGTCCTCGGCGACCGCCGCGACCGAGACAGACTCCGTCTCGTCGATCGCGTCGCCCCGTCTGGCCAGCATCAGGAGGTCGTCGATGAGCGTCTCCATCCGGAGTACCGCGCGCTCCATCGCTTCGTACTTCGGGCGCTCGACGTCGTCCGCGACGAGGTCGAGGTAGCCGGAAAGGACGTTGAGCGGGTTGCGGAGATCGTGCGAGACGACCGCGCTGAACTGCTCAAGCCGCTCCGTCTGGCGGCGGAGTTCGAGGCGCCGCTCGTTCCGCGCGATGGTGTTGGCGATCAGGTCGCCGAAGGTGCGGTACGCGGCGACCTCCTCTTCGGTCCACGCTCGCGGGTCGTCGACCTCGAAGGCGAGGACGCCGATCAGTTCCCAGTCGGAGACGAGTGGCACGTGGACCGTCGCCGGCGAGACCTCGGCTCCCGCGTGGTCGGACGGCTCCTCACCGGCCTCCCCGGCGACAGACGAACGGACGACGTCCTCGAACGTAGAGAGCGCTTCCGGGTCGGGGAACTCGCCGAACGGCTTCGGCTCCGGGTCGGACTCGCCCGACGACCAGTGGTACGCCGGCTCAAACGCGCCCTCGTCCTCCAAGTAACAGACGATCCGATCGATCGCGACCTGCTGCCCGACGTGCTTCATCGTCCAGACGATCTTCGTTTCGACCTCGTCCGACCTGGTGCTCATCAGGGTGGTTCCGGCGTCCAGCAGCACTTCCCGAAGCCGCGCGACCTCGTCGCCGCCGAGTCGCGTCAGCGCGGGATCGATCGCGTCCCGCAAGCGCTCAACCAGGGGATCGGCCGCGCCCTCGTCGTCGGCTTCCGACCCACCGCCGGGTTCGCCGGCGACGACGCAGTCAACCTCGGCATCGAGGACGGTACGGAGCGTGTCGATCTCCGGCTCCTCGACGGCGACGATTACGGGAACGGTCTCGGGCGTCGCCGAGAGGTGGTGCCGGACGGCGTCCGACGCGAGCGCGTCGGCGGTGGTAACGACTCCGCAGGCGTCGCTCAGCAGCGATGTGGCGTTCTCTGCGACTTCCGAGAACTCAGCCGGTGCGATCGATCCGCAGTCCGGCGATCGAGGGCCGCTCCAAGCGGCCGTCACCGCGTCGCGGACGCGGTCACGCGCGTTCGTGTCGTCGCCTACGTAAGCGACGACGGAACGACGGTGCATACGATGACATGCCGACGGTTACATATCAACGTTAACACCCGAATATCGGGCGTGAGAACGTCAGTTGGCCGTGCCCGTCGACGTCAGCGCGATTCCGGCGAGGACGACGGCACCGCCGACGAGCGTGACGGGGGTCGGCACCTCGCCGAGGAGGAGGAACGCGAGCAGCGTCGCGCCGACCGGTTCGCCGAGGAGCGACACGGAGGCGACGCTCGACTCGACGTGCGCGAGCGTCCAGTTGAGAACGGTGTGCCCGAGCAGGCCCGGACCGAGCGCGAGCCCCGCAAAGAGGGCCCACTCCCGAGACGGGTATCCGGCGAGCGGGTGCCCCTGCAGCAGGACGATGGCGAGGAGCGAGACGGTGCAGACGCCGTAGACGACGACCACGTACGGGACGAGCGAGACGCGCTGTCGGAGGGAACGGCCGGCGAGGACGTAGCCGGCCGCCGTCAGAGCGCCGAACAGCGCCAACCCGTTTCCGTAGAGCGGCCGAGGCCCGACGAGTACCCCGCCGAGGAAGTCGCCGAGGGACATCGCGACCATTCCCGCGATCGCGACCGCGATACCGGCCACCATCCGACGTGTCACGCGTTCGTGGAGGAGCAGCCACGCGCCGAGCGCGACGAACACCGGCTGGGCCTGAACGAGCGTGACGCTCGCCGCGACGCTCGTCCAGTCTAGGCTCTCGAACCAGGCGGCGAAGTGGAGCGCGAGCGCGACGCCCGACAGCGCCGCGAACGCGAGATCGCGGCGGTCGATGCAAGCGAACTCATCCCGATACCGCCAGAGCGCGACCGGGAGCAGTGGTAGCGTCGTGAAGAGGACGCGATAGAACGCGGCCACCGAGCTCGGTGCGTCGCTGAGCCTGACGAGAATCGCCCCGGCGCTCACGGCGACGACCGCGGTCGCGAGGGCGGCCGCCGGCGGGACTCGGGGATTGGTCGACATCGGGTTGGCAGTCGATTCCCGCGCACCTCGCTTACAGGTTTCGAGACGGCACGGGGACGTTCAGTCCCTTCCCAACGGAGATTTGCGACTCCGGTTCGAACGGCCACGCATGTGCGCAGACACGTTCGGCGTGGGGGTCCACGTCACCGAGGAGGAGCTCCGGTTCGTCGTCCGCGTCCCGTCTGACGTCGACTCCGGGTGGACCGATCCCGAGGCGTTCCAGTCCCTCGTCGCCGAGACCGTTTGGGAGTTCCTCGATCAACGGGCGGTCCTCGGAGCCATCGCCGATCGGTTCGAACCGGGCTCGACGGTCACGCTCGGGACGGTCACGCTCGAACCGGACGGCACCGTCGTCTCACACGACCTCGACGCTCCGGGGGCGGAATCGGGCGATCAGACGGAGTGAATCGAAGGGAGCGCCCGCGTCGATTCCTTAGTCGTCGCCGGCCGTCGCCGACCCCTCGTCCGCGCCGGGTCCTCCCGACGACGTCGCGAGGGCGGCTCCGACCACCCACATCAGGTCGGGATCGTAGGCGGTGAGATCGTACCGCGTCGATCCGACGGTCTCACCCCAGGTGTCGAGCACGTCGAGCCGAACGAGCCCCGACAGGGTCGCACCGAGCGTCCGCGGCGTCGTTTCCGGTTCAGAGAGGGAAGCGTGTATCTGCCGCGATTGGGGGTAGTTCCGCGTGCAGCGCTCGATCCCGTCGCGCGCCTCCGCCCAGTGGCGACGCACGTACCCGAACGTCGTGGGGTCGTCCCGTCGCAGTCGGTCGAGGGCTCCGGTAACGGGGTGGTCGACGTGTCCCGCGACGTCGCTCGGGTCGAACAGCGATCGGACAGCGGCGGCCACCTCGGGACGATGCGAGCACCCGACGACGACGTCTGTGATACCCGTGAGCCCGCTTAGGGCCGCGACAAACGACCGAGTATCAGGGACGCCCCGGTCAGCGAGTAGGCGGGCGATATCGTCGACGACGACAGACGGTCCCTTCCACTCGGCCTCGGTGACGTGCGTCGAAACGGCGTCTACAACGCGATCGAGATCCGCAGACTCGTCGACCATCGTGTACGCGAGCCGGCGTCCCGGAACGACCTGCGTCGTCGCGGTCGCTCCGCGGGTGGTGTCGCTCGCCGAGACGATCGCCTCCCGCGTCGGATCTAGCCGGGGCGAATCGCGCCAGCCGCGTCGCCACTCCTCGATTCCGGTCTCGAACAGCACGGAAATCACTCGCTCCGCCGACGAACCGTCACGGACCGGCGGCTGCCCGGCCGCGGACAGTCGGACGGTGAGGCCGTGGTCGAAATCCGTCGGAGCGGCCATCAATACAGTTAGGTTCAGCGACAAAATTAATAAACTTACGGATGAACGTCTCAATATTGAAATTTAGCCGTTGCAGTACTGAAATGCGTTATCGCACCGCAGTCGGCCAGCGCCGTCGCTCACCCGTGTTATATTCTCCATACTCCAAGCTCGAGGTATCCTAGCCGAGTCAACTCGTGCGAGCTCGGATGCAACTGAGCAGCGCCAAACCCCGTCGAGGGCGTCCGATAACATCGAACAGAGCCGAATCGGGCGGAGACGAACGTGGGCCGAGTTATTCTGGAGCAATCGCTCCTATGAGTGGGCTACGAGGATGAAAGTATGAATGGGCAGGCGGCGAACCGCGGTTCCCAGAGGATCGCTCACTCCAGTACTTCCCGGTACGCTGGTGGGCTTAACTTCCGTGTTCGGAATGGGTACGGGTGTTTCCCCACCGCTCTGGCCGCCTTCACGCCGACGCTCGGATTCGAACCGAACCTCTCTCCGCTCTCACGAGCGGCGAGAGACACCTGTGTCGGTGGCTCTGATCTCTCGATCAGCCGACCGTGTATACGTGCGATCCAGTTACCGCCTGAACTCAACCGAGCGTGGTGTCAGTGCCGTATGATTGTGGCTTCGGTCTGTTAGTACTCGTGGACTCAACACCTCGTTGCCTTG
>NZ_JAODIX010000027.1 GCF_026586675.1 Halorubrum yunnanense | reverse complement strand
TTGATGTAGAATACTGTCGGATTCATCCCCGCGCTAAAGCACGGGGCTTTCTCCTTGATTCTCCGTAAGCCGTTGAATCGATTGGCAGTTTATAAATGGGCGACGGCATAGTGAACTCCTCCAAAGCCCCAGCCGGGAGGGCGGCGCACGCTCGCTGTGCTCCTCACTCGGTCGCTCACTTCGTTCACTCCCTCGTTGCGGTGCTTGCGTCGCCTGCGCCGCCCTCCCGGCTGCCCTTTTGAGTCCCACCCCGCACAGCACCGCAGCCTCACACCTCCCCAGCCTCGTCGGTCGCCGTCGCTTCGCTCGACGACCGACTCCCTCGCGCGTGCTGCTCGGCCGCAAAGCGGCCTCGCAGGCACGCGCCAACCGCATCGGCATTTATAAATGATCGTCGCCGTTGCTCAGACACGTTTAAACAATCTCGTCGGTGCCGTCGTGCGCTTATAAATATGCGAGCGGGAGCATCAGCGCGACGCCGAGCGCGATGCCGCCCGCGAGTACGGGCTTCCCGCCCCGGGGGAGGTCGGCGCCCGTTTCGAGCGCCTCGGGGAGGAACTCAGTGAGGACGAGGTAGATCATCGCGCCCGCCGCGAAGCCGAAGCCGTACGGGAGGAACTCGCGGGCGTACCGCACGAACGCGAAGGCGATCACGGCGCCGATCGGCTGGGGCAGGCTGGAGAACACCGCCCACCAGACCATCTTCCACTTCGAGACGCCCATTGTCTGGAGCGGGATCGAGATCGCGGTCCCCTCGGGGACGTTGTGGATCGAGATCGCGACCGTCATGAAGACCGCGAGCAGCGGGACGGTGAAGCCGAACAGCGAAGTTCCGCCCGCCAGCCCGAGATCCGCGAACGAGACGCCGACCGCGACCCCCTCGGGGAAGCTGTGGACGGTCAACACGCCGAGGATCAACACGAGCTTCCGGAAGTCGGCCTCCTCGTACTGCCGCGGGTCGACGTCGGCGTCCAAGAGGACCTCGTGCGCGACGACGACGAGGACGACGCCCGCCGCCAGGCCGATCCCGATCTCGACCGGCGTGCCCTCGGCGAGCCCCTCCTGCACCAGTCCGAACAGCGACGCGGACAGCATGATTCCCGACGAGAAGCCCCACAGCGCCACGTTCCCGCGGTCGCTGATCGAGTCGAAGAAGAAGAACGGCAGCGCGCCGACCCCGGTCGCCAGCGCCGTGATCAGGCCGGCGAGGAAGACGAACGCGAACGCGTCGACGGGGGCCATCCATCTGACGGTTCGACTGGCGGTCACTTAGAGGCGGCGCGGGTCCTCACCACGTGACAGGGACGATGCGGGTACCCGCCGCCGGACACCCGTAGGGTTTTAGCCGCCCACGGCGGGAGTACGGGTATATGCCAACGGGGATCGTCGGGGAGTTCCTCGAGTTAAAGGCGGAGACGGACGCGGACGTCCTCGCGATGCAGTGCGGCGACTTCTACGAGTTCTTCGCGGACGACGCCGAGCTGGTCGCCGAGGAGCTTGACCTGACGGTCTCTCAGAAGTCCTCGCACGGGTCGTCGTACCCGATGGCGGGCGTCCCGCTCACGGAGCTGACCCCCTACGTGAAGGCGCTCGTCGAGCGCGGCTACCGGGTCGCCGTCGCCGACCAGTACGAGACCGACGACGGCCACGCCCGCGAGATCACCCGGGTCGTCACGCCCGGAACCCTGCTCGAAACTGCCGACGACGACGCGCGGTACCTCGCGGCGGTGGTTCGCGAGGAGGACGAAGCAGACGGCCCCTACGGCCTCGCGCTCGCCGACGTCACCACGGGTCGGTTCCTCGTCACCGAAGGCGGCGACGAGAGCGACCTCCGGGCGGAGCTGTACCGGTTCGACCCCGCGGAGGTGCTCCCGGGCCCCCGCGTCCGCAACGACGACCGGCTGCTCGGCGCGGTCCGCGAGGACCTGTCGGGGTCGGTCTCCGTCTTCGACGCGGAGGCGTTCGCGCCGGGGCGGGCGAAACACGCGATCCGCGAGCAGTTCGGCCGCGAGACCGCCGACAGCGTCGGGATCGACTCCGACCTCGCGCTGCGCGCGGCCGGCGCGGTCCTGGGGTACGTCGAGGAGACGGGCGCCGGCGTACTCGCCTCGATGACCCGCCTCACGGCGTACGGCGACGGCGACCACGTCGACGTCGACGCGACCACCCAGCGCAACCTCGAGCTCACCGAGACGATGCGCGGCGAGGGCGAGGGGTCGCTGTTCGAGACGGTCGACCACACCGTCACCGCGGCCGGCGGCCGGCTCCTCCGGGAGTGGCTCACGCGGCCGCGGCGCGACCGGGCGCGGCTCGACCGTCGGCTCGACGCGGTCGAGGCGCTGGCGGGGGCGGCGCTCGCGCGCGATCGCCTGCGGGAGACGCTGGGCGAGGCGTACGACCTCGAGCGGCTCGCTGCGCGGGCGACGAGCGGGAGCGCGGGCGCACGCGAACTCCTCTCGGTTCGCGACACCCTCGCGCTGGTGCCGGCGATGGCCGACGCCGTCGAGGGGACCGCGCTCGTGGAGTCGCCGGTCGCGGAAGTGCTGGAGGAGCTCGACCGGGAGCGCGCTCGCGCCCTCCACGGCGAGCTCGCCGACGCGCTCGCGGACGACCCGCCGAAGGCGAAGACGCAGGGCGGGCTGCTCCGAGAGGGGTACGACGGCGAGCTCGACGAGCTGATCGCGAGCCACGAGGAGGCGAGAGAGTGGCTCGACACGCTCGCGGAGAGGGAGAAGCGACGGCACGGGCTCAGCCACGTCACGGTCGACCGCAACAAGACGGACGGCTACTACATCCAGATCGGGAAGTCCGTGGCGGACCAGGTGCCCGAACACTATCGCGAGATCAAGACGCTGAAGAACTCGAAGCGGTTCGTCACCGACGAGCTCGACGAGCGAGAGCGCGAGGTTCTCCGCCTCGAGGAGGCCCGCGGCGAGCTGGAGTACGAGCTGTTCGAGGAGCTGCGCGAGCGCGTCGCCGACGACGCGGAACTGCTTCAGGACGTCGGGCGGGTCGTCGCCGAGGTCGACGCGCTCGCGTCGCTGGCGACCCACGCGGCCGGCAACGATTGGACCCGTCCCGAACTGACCGACGAGCGCCGGCTCGACGTCGAAGCCGGGCGCCACCCGGTCGTCGAGCGCACGACGGACTTCGTGCCGAACGACCTCCGGCTCGACGGGGAGCGCGGGTTCCTGATCGTCACCGGCCCGAACATGAGCGGGAAGTCGACGTACATGCGGCAGGCGGCGCTAATCCAACTGCTCGCGCAGGCGGGGTCGTTTGTCCCGGCGCGCGCCGCCGAGGTCGGGCTCGTCGATGGGATCTACACCCGCGTGGGCGCGCTCGACGAGCTGGCGCAGGGGCGCTCGACGTTCATGGTCGAGATGCAGGAGCTGTCGAACATCCTCCACTCGGCGACCGAAGACTCCCTGGTCATCCTCGACGAAGTCGGCCGCGGCACCGCCACCTACGACGGGATCTCCATCGCGTGGGCCGCGACCGAGTACCTCCACAACGAGGTGCGCGCGCGGACCCTCTTCGCCACGCACTACCACGAGCTGACGGCGCTGGCGGACCACCTCCCCCGCGTCGCCAACGTCCACGTCGCCGTCGACGAGCGCGACGGCGAGGTGACGTTCCTCCGGACGGTCCGCGACGGGCCGACGAACCGGTCGTACGGGGTCCACGTCGCCGACCTCGCCGGCGTACCGACACCGGTCGTCTCCCGCGCCGACGAGGTGCTCGACCGGCTCCGCGAGGAGAAGGCGATCGAGGCGAAGGGGTCGCGGGGGAGAGACGCGAGCGGCGCCGGGGGAGGAGACCCCGCCGGCGCCGACGGCGACGGCACGCGACAGGTCGTCTTCGACCTCTCGTCCGGGTCGTTCGCGGGCGACGACGGCGCCGGGTCGGTGGAGACGGACGCGGCCGGGGGCGAGGGAAGCCGAAACGGAACGGGCCCGGAGTCGGCGGGCTCCGGTGGCCCCCCCGAATCCGTCGGGGGTACCGAGAGCGGCGAGCAGCCGGAGACCACCGAGGCCGACCGCCTCGACCCCGAGGCCCGCGCCGTGATCGGGGAACTGAGCGACGTCGACGTCGCGGAGACCGCGCCGGTGGAGCTGCTCGCGCGGGTGCAGGAGTGGCAGGAGCGGCTCGGCGAGGGCCGCTGACGACCGGCGCGAGGGGAGCGTCTGACGTAAGAACTAATGTCCGACCTCGACGTGTGATGTGTATGGGCATCATGAGCAAGATCCTCGGCGGGGGCGGGAAGCGCTCCGTCGACGACTACGTCGAGCTCGACCTCGACGACTTCGCCGAGGCGCACGCGGAGACGGGGATGCAGGTACACATCGCGGAGATCGGCGACCAGAGCGACGTCATCCCGATCAAAGACGCCGTCTACGACGGCGACTTCGTCATCGCCGACATCACCCGGCACTCCACGTCGGACCGCACGGTCGAACACATCATCGACGAGCTGCGGCAGGTCGCCCGGGAGGTCGACGGCGACATCGTCCAGAAGGGCGACGACCAGATCGTCATCACCCCCACGGGCGTCTCGATCTCGCGCGAGAAGCTGTAGCCGGACGCCCGCTCGTTTCGGGGAGAACACGCCCCTCGTTCGGGCCTCGGATCGCCGGAGTCGAGGCGTGTTCCCGACGTGACCGGCCGGCGCGCGGCCGAACCGTGTGTTATATGCCCGTCTCCCGCCCACGTACGACCGAATGGACGAGCCGGTCCTGCTGACGGGCGCCGGGGGACGGGTGGGGCAGGCCATCCTCCGCGGCATCGGCGACGACTACGAGTGGCGACTCCTCGACAGGGAGCCGCTCCCGGCGGCGAAGGTGCCCGACAGAGTCACCGACGCCGACCGGTACGTCGCGGACATCACCGACGAGCGGGCGGTCCGGGAGGCGATGGAAGGGGTCGGGGCCGTGATCCACCTGGCCGGCGACCCACGGAAGACGGCGCCGTGGGACTCCGTGCTCCGCAACAACATCGACGGGACGCAGGTGGTCATGCGCGCGGCCGTCGACGCCGGGGTCGAGAAGTTCGCGTTCGCCTCCTCGAACCACGCCGTCGGCGGCTACGAGACCGACGACCGCACGCCGGATCTTTACCGCACGGACGACGACTACCGACTGGACGGCACCGAGCCCCCCCGGCCGGGGAACCTCTACGGCGTCTCGAAGGCGACCGGGGAGGCGCTCGGGCGGCTGTACCACGACGAGCACGGGATGAGCGTCGTCTGCGTCCGCATCGGGAATCTCACGAGGGACCACCCGCCCCGGGAGTACGAGCGCGGACAGGCGATGTGGCTCTCGCACCGCGACTGCGCGCACCTGTTCGACCGGTGTCTGCGGGCCGACTACGGCTACGAGGTCGTCTACGGCATCTCGAACAACGACCGGCGGTACTACTCGCTCGAGCGCGCCCGCGAGGCGCTCGGCTACGCCCCCGCCGACAACTCCGCGAACTACACCTTCGAGGGCGAACCGAAGGAGGGGGCCGCGACGGAGGACGGGGGGACCGACCCCGCCGTCGCCGAGGCGCCCCCCGCGGAGCCGAACTTCCCCTCCGACCCCGACACGCCGACCGACGGCGCCTGACCGCTCGCGACGGAGACGGTTAAAAGAGGTCGTCGACGTCGCGTCGCTTCCGCTCCGCGAGGTCCACGTGGTCCGCGAGTCGCGCGGCCACCTGCGGGCGGGCGTCGGGCTCGCGGAGGAACGCGAAGACGAGCTCCGCGAACCGCGTTCGCCCGGTGCCGCGCTGCTCGCGAGCCAGCGTCGCGGCCGCCTCGAACGTCGCCTCGTCGCCGTGGTCGACCGCCTCGGCGAGCGCGGGCGCCGCGAGCAGCGCGGCCGGGAGTCCCACGTCGTCGAATCCCGGTGCCGAGCCCTCGATCCGGATCCGCGGCGGTCCGGCGCGCTCGATCGTCTCGGGATCGGCGGCGAGGCGTCGGCACCACTTCCGGACGGTCGCGACGTCGACGCCGCGGGCCGCGTCGTCGACGCCGTCGAGGTACCCCGCGCCGTTTTCGGCGCACCCGACCGCGCCGGACCAGTTGCCATCGGTCGCGTGATGGGTCGCCGCCGCGGCCGCGATCAGCCCGTGGAGCAGGCGCTCGTCGTCGCCCCCGTCGAGGGGGAGCCACGCCGCCTCCCACGGGTCGTGGGCCGCGAGGGCGTGTCCCTCGTTGAACAGGGCGGCGCCGGCGGCGAGGGCGGCTGAGACGGACGGGGCGCTCTCGGAGTCGGCCCGAGCGGCGCCCTCGTCGCGGGAGTTCGGATCGCGATCGGTCATGGGCGACCGTCGGCGACGGTGATATAAAAATGCCGAGACCCGCGCGCCGATGGCGGAGGCTGCCGCCCGAAGCCCTCGGCGTGGGGGTCCGCCCTCCGAATGTCCCCCGCAGAGCGACGGGGCCGGGGAACTCGGGGTCCGGTCGACCAATACACTGAGGAGGGGGGCGGTTATAGGAACCGTAGACGTGTCCAGCCTGTTGCCGGTCATCGCGGCGATCCTCGTGTCGGGACTCGTCGTCCAGTTGATCGCTCACCGTCTGAAAGTTCCAAGCGTCATCTTCTACCTCCTCATCGGGGTCCTGCTGGGACCGGAGGCGTTGGGGCTCGTGACGCTCGAGACGTTCGGGAGCGGGCTCGAGATCGTCGTGGGAATCAGCGTCGCGATCATCGTCTTCGAGGGGGCGTTCGCCCTGCGGATCGACCGGATCCGGGGCGCGTCCACGGTGTCGCTCCGGCTGGTGACGGTCAGCGCCCTCGTGATGTTCCTCGGAACGGCGGTCGCGGTCCGGTTCCTCGAGGGGGCGAACTGGGAGATCGCGCTGCTGATCGGGGCGCTGCTCGTGGCGACCGGCCCGACCGTGATCACGCCGATACTCAACGTCGTCCGGGTCAGGGACCACGTCGCGACCGCGCTGGAGACCGAGGGGATCGTCAACGACGTGACGGCCGCGATCGTCGCCGTGGTGATCTTCGAGACGCTGCTGCTCGACGACCTCGGGGTTCCCGCGACCGTCTTCTCGTTCGTCGAGCGGCTCGGCGTCGGCGTGCTCGCGGGGGTGCTCGCGACGGTGGTGATCTACTACCTGCTGGAGAGCGACCTGGTCCCCGAGCGCGACGTGCAGGCGTCGCAGTTCCTGGTGTTGGCGGCGGCGGTCGGCGCGTTCGCGGCCGCCGAGGCCGTCGCCGCCGAGGCGGGTATCGCGGCGGCCGCGACGAGCGGGATCCTGCTCGGGAACCTCGACATCAACAACAGAGAGGAGATCGAGGAGTTCGCAGAGAACACGACGCTCGTCGTCCTCTCGTTCGTGTTCATCTCGCTGGCCGCGCTGATCGACGTCGAGGCGATACTGCAGCTCGGGCTCGGCGCCGTCGGACTCGTGCTCGTGATCATGCTCGTGTTCCGACCGCTCGGGGCGCTGATCGCCACCGTCGGCATCGAGCGGTTCACCTGGCCGGAACGGCTGTTTCTCGCGAGCGTGGGCCCGCGCGGGATCATTCCGGCGAGCGTGGCCACGCTGTTCGCGATCGAACTGGAGCTCGCGGGGAACGTGGCGGCGGGCGAGCTGCTGGTCGGGACGGTGTTCGCCGTCATCTTCGCGACGGTCGCGATCGAGGCCGGGCTGGCGCGGCAGATCGGCGACGTTCTCGGAGTGTCACCAATGCGCACGATAATCATCGGCGGCGGCCGGGTCGGCCGGACGCTCGCCACACGACTGGAGCGGCGGGGTGAGTACGTCGTCGTCGTCGAGAGCGACGACGAAGAGAGCGAACGGGCGCGCTCGGACGGGTTCACCGTCTACGACGGCGACGGCAGCGACGCGGAGACGCTGCGCGGCGCGGGCATCGAGGACGCGAAGCGCGTGATCACGGTGACCGGCGACGACGACATCAACCTCCTCGCGTGCCAGCTCGCGCTCACGAAGTTCGACGTGGAGTCGGTGTACTCGCGGGTGAACGAGTCGGACAACCTCGACGCCTTCGACAGCATCGGCGTGACGGCGATCGACTCGCCGACGGCGACGGCGGTGGCCATCGACGACGAGATCGAGCGCCCGGCGATCACCCACTGGATGAACGAGCTGGGCGACAGCCACGACGTCCAGGAGGTCGAGGTGACCGCGGAGAACCTCGCCGGGAAGACCATTCGCGACCTCAACGCGCAGATCCCCGACGGCACCTTCGTCGCCGTCGTCAGCCGCGACGGCGAGAACCACGTGCCCTCGGCGGACAGCGTGCTGGAGTACGGCGACCACGTCACTTTCATCGGCGACTCGGACGCGGTCAGGCGCGCGATGGAGCGGTTCCACCCGCACGACTAACACGCCGACCGGGAGGTTCTGTCCGTTCGCGGGGCGAGGGTGAGGAGCGTCGGATCGGCGCTCGCTCGTTTATAAGCAATTTCCAGCGAGAGATCGTCTTTCGGTCTCTTCACCGTTTATAACTGGTCGGCGTTGATGCGGTGAGTAGCTTCCGAAGCCACAGCCGCTCGGCTATACGTCGTCGCAGTCGCTGTGACAGAGGCCGTGTTCAAAGCCCCACCCGCGCCGCAACCGCACCTCACGCCTCCCCGGCCTCGTCGCCGGCGGTTCCGGCGCCGGCTGGCCGTGGCGCGTGGCGCCACGCTGTCACCGGACTGCGTCCGGTTGCAAGCGAGAGCTTCGCTCTCCCCTGCCGATGAGGGCTGGCGTCGCCAGCGACTCCCTCGCGCGTGCTCCGCACACTGTTGGGCGTTCGGAGGCGCGCGCTACCGCCCCTTTTTAAACCTGGAACAGCCGGAGCGTGCGGTGGGGGACCCACGCACGGCTCGCTGCGCTCGCCGTTTGGTGTGTCCGAAAACGTCCTGACGGAGTCTCACGCGAGCGAAGCGAGCGTGAGGCACGTCAGGGCGCGAACGCCGCGGCTGCCGAACGAAGTGAGGGAGCCGCAAAGTGAGCGTCCTGACGGAGATTTGAACTCCGGTCCCTGGCTCCGCAAGCCAAGAGGATAGTCCACTACCCTACCAGGACTCAAGCAAACGTACCGCGGTAGAACTTAAGACGGTTACGGTCCACGGGCCGCGTGGCGGAGGGTCGCATGCGACGCGATCCGGCGGACGCGACCGCGCACGGATTGCACACCTTTTCTATCGAGGGGACCGATGGGCTCGTATGACGGAATCCCGATCCGCGACAGCGACGCGGACCCGACCGGCGAACGCGCCTCGGACCGGACCGGAGGTGGGGGCGGGTTCGGCCGCGAGACCCCGGCAAAGACAACGCTTATCCGCGAACTCGACAACCGAGGAGGTACGCGTATGGGAGTGATAGAGGACGTCTACGAGGATCTCGACACCGACGTCGAGTTCGAGGAGTTCGAGGCGGCCGTCGAGGACAAAGTCGAGCAGATGGGCGGGCTCGCCGACGAGGAGACGGCCGCGATGCTCATCGCTCACGAGCTGCGCGACGAGGAGGTCGACACCATCGCCGACATCGAGCCGGGGATGAACGACGTGAAGTTCCTCGGGAAGGTGACCTCCATCGGCGAGATCAAGACCTTCGAGCGCGACGACGAGGAGGCCGAGGAGGGGCGCGTCTGTAACGTCGACGTCGCGGACGCCTCTGGTTCCGTGCGGGTCGCCCTCTGGGACGAGATGGCCGCGGCGGCCGACGAGCAGTTGGAGGTCGGCCAGGTGCTCCGCGTCATGGGCCGCCCGAAGGAGGGGTACAGCGGGCTGGAAGTGAGCGCCGACAAGGTCGAGCCGGACGAGGACGCGGAGGTCGACGTGCAGGTGCTCGACACCTACCGCGTCGAGGACCTCTCGCTCGGCGCCTCCGACGTCGACCTCGTCGGGCAGGTGCTCGACACGGACTCGATCCGCACGTTCGACCGCGACGACGGCAGCGAGGGGCGGGTCGCCAACCTCACGGTCGGCGACGAGACGGGCCGCGTGCGCGTGACGCTGTGGGACGACAAGGCCGACCTGGCCGACGAGTTCGAGGCCGGCGAAGTCGTCGAGGTCGGCGACGGCTACGTCCGCGAGCGCGACGGGGACCTGGAGCTCCACGTCGGGGACCGCGGCACCGTCGAGCGCGTCGACGAGGACGTCGAGTACGTCCCCGAGACGACCGACATCGCCGACCTGGAGATCGACGAGACGGTCGACGTCGGCGGCGGCGTCATCGAAACCGACCCGAAGCGCACGTTCGACCGCGACGACGGCAGCGAGGGACAGGTGCAGAACGTCCGGATCAAAGACGAGACGGGCGAGATCCGCGTCGCGCTGTGGGGCGACAAGGCCGACCGCGACATTGACCTGGCCGACCGCGTCGTCTTCACCGACGTCGAGATTCAGGACGGCTGGCAGGACGACCTGGAGGCGTCCGCCAACTGGCGGTCGACGGTCACGGTCCTCGAGGAGGGGTCGGACGGGGCGAGCGGAACGGGGAACACCGCGTCCGGGTCCGGCGGTGATTCCGAGGGCGACGAGCGCGGCGAGGGTAACGCCGGACTCGGGGCCTTCGCCGAGGACGGGCAGAAGGCGGCCGCCGAGGCCGTCGCCGGCGGGACCGGTGGAGAGGAGAGCGCCGGGTCCGGCGCCGCGGCCGCGACGGCGGAGCAGTCGGCCGAGGACGTCGAGTTCACGGGCACCGTCGTGCAGACCGGCGACCCGGTCGTGTTGGACGACGGCCAGCAGACGAGGAGCGTCGAGACCGACGCGAGTCTCCGGCTCGGCGAGGAGATCACCGTGCGAGGGGCGGAGCGCGACGGGACGATCCACGCGGAAGACGTGTTCTAGCCGCCGCGAGCGTCTGTCGGATCGCTGAACGAGTTCCACGACGGACGGCGGGGGGTCGTGACCGGGCGACGCTGTCGGAAGCAGCGACGCGTCGAGTCGCCCCGACGCCAGCGCTCGAGCGCGGAGACGGCGGTAACGGAAAGCATTATACGGTACACGAACGCGACTGTGTGTATGAGTGTCGAGTTGCCGTTCGCGCCGGTCGACGGGATCATCCGGCGGAACGCCGGAGCACTCCGCGTCAGCGCCGACGCCGCCGAGGAGCTGGCGCGGCGCATCCAGGCGCACGGCGCGGAGCTGGCGATCGACGCGGCCGAACGGGCGACCGAAGACGGACGGAAGACGCTGATGGCGTCCGACTTCGGCGTCGAGCAGGTGATAACCCGGGAAGAGCTCGCCCTGCCCGTCGCGCCCATCGACCGGATCGCGCGGCTCCGGATCGACGACCGATACCGGGTCGGCGTCGACGCGCGGATCGCGCTGGCCGACATCCTCGAGGACTACGCCGACAACGTCGCGAGCGCTGCCGCGACGCTCGCGCGACACGCCGACCGGCGGACCGTACAGGCCGAGGACATCGAGACGTACTTCGCGCTGTTCGAGTAGATGCGGTTCGGCTACAGCGAGCAGTGTCTCGCGCACGACACGGGGGAGCGACACCCGGAGAACCCCGACCGACTGCGCGCGATCCGCCGCGGACTCGCCAAGCGGCACGGCGTCGAGTACACCGAGGCGGACCCCGCGACCCGCGAGGAGGTCGTCGCCGTCCACGACGGGGGATACGTGGACGAGCTCGAGGCGTTCGTGGACGACGGCGGCGGGAGCTGGGACCCCGACACCGTCGCGAGCGACGGGACCTGGGACGCCGCGCTCACCGCCGCCGGCCTCGCGCAGTGGGCGGCCCGGTCGGCGCTCGACGGCGCCGACGGCCGAGACACCCCCTTCGCGCTCGGCCGTCCGCCGGGTCACCACGCGGTGCCCGACGACGCAATGGGATTCTGCTTTTTCAACAATGCCGCCGTCGCGGCCCAGACCGTCCTCGACAGGGGCGCCGCGGACCGGGTCGCGATCTTCGACTGGGACGTCCACCACGGGAACGGCACCCAAGACGTGTTCTACGACCGGAGCGACGTGCTCTACTCGTCGATCCACGAGGACGGGCTCTACCCGGACACCGGCGACCTCGGGGAGACCGGCCGGGACGACGGGGAGGGGACCACGGTGAACCTCCCGCTCGCCGCCGGCGCCGGGGACGCCGACTACCGCTACGCCATCGACGAGGCGATCGGGCCGGCCGTCGATCGGTTCGACCCCGACCTCCTGATCGTCTCGGCCGGGTTCGACGCCCACCGCCACGACCCGATCTCGCGGATGCGCGTCTCCTCTGAGGGGTACGCGATGATGACCGACCACGTCCGGTCGATCGCGGACGACGTGGGTGCGGCCGAGGCCTACGTGCTGGAGGGCGGGTACGGGCTCGACACCCTCGCCGACGGCGTCTCGATGGTTCACGAGACGTACGACGGCCGGACGCCGGTCACCGACGACGAGGAGCCGGACGCGAAGACGGAGTCGCTGGTGGAGGAGCTGCGGGAGCAGCTCGACCTGTAGGGGGCGGAGCGGCCGAGGCGGGCCCATCGTTCCCCGTGTTGTTCGTCGAAAGCGCCCGGGGGGATTTGAACGTGAATCAGACGTGCTCGCTCGCTGCTCGCGGCTTCGCCGCTCGCATATCGAGGTGCTCACTTCGTTCGCACCTCGCACCGCTCGCTGCGCGCGACTGAGAGGATTCAACTTCCGACGAATCGATCGTTGCCGCCGGTATCGACTCGCTTCGCTCGCCGATTGGCGGCGACAAAATACGCCCGGAGCGGGATTTGAACCCGGAGGACTTCGCTCGCTTCGTTCGCTCGTCCTCAGATTCAAACCCTTGTGCGAGCGTTTTCGACGAACGGCTCGCTACGCTCGCCATCTCGTTCGTCGAAAACGCCCGGAGCGGGATTTGAACCCGCGTCACGACCGTGACAGGGTCGTATGATGGGCCACTACACCATCCGGGCAGACAGCGACAAAGGCCCCGAAAAGGGGGACGCCCGGAGCGGGATTTGAACCCGCGTCACGACCGTGACAGGGTCGTATGATGGGCCACTACACCATCCGGGCTTGTCGCAATCATTCGTACCCCTGTCCGGCAAATAAGGCTTGTCATCGCCGGCGACGGTGGGGACGGATGACAAGGGCGGACGGGCCCGTCACGCGCCGACCCCGGCGGTACTGTTTTATATGATACTCGCATGGGTGAGAGTATCGCACGCCCCGACGTCGTGAGCCGCGCGCGGCGGCGTCGGTTGACAAGCCTTATTTGGTTGGCGCATATAGCGATCTGTAGTATCTCGTGATAGCTTCTCTCAATAACCACCACCCATGGTAGACGTAAGCCAACACGAACTCGTCCCGGACCACGTCCTCCTCGATGACGACGAGGTCGACGAGGTCCTGGCCGAGTACGACGTGAAGCGGACGAACCTACCGAAGATCAAACGCACGGATCCCGCGATCCCCGACGAGGCCGAGGTCGGTGACGTGGTGAAGATCGTTCGAAACTCTCGCACGACGGAGGAAGCCGTCGTGTACCGGTTAGTCGTCTCATGAACAGGCAAGACCGACGCGTCGTCTCACGCGAGTACTTCTCGGACGAACGGCTGGCCGAACACCACTTCCGCTCGTTCAACAACTTCCTGGACCGCGGCATGCAGGAGGTCGTCGACGAGAAGGAGACGATCGAGACCGACATCGGCGACAAGGAGGGGCAAGAGCCCGTCTACGTCGAGCTCGGCGACGTTCGGATGGTCACTCCACGCGTCCGCGAGGCCGACGGCTCCGAAGAGCTGCTGTACCCGCAGGAGGCCCGCCTCCGGAACATCACCTACTCGGCGCCCGTCTTCATGGAGATGTCGATCGTGCGCGGCGGCGAGGACGAGCCCGAGCAGGTCGTCGACACGACCGAGACCAAGGTCGGCCGGATGCCGATTATGGTCGGCTCGGAGAAGTGTAACATGGCGGGCTTCTCCGACGAGGAGCTCATCGACATCGGCGAGGACCCCGTCGACCCCGGCGGCTACTTCATCGTCAACGGCTCCGAGCGCGTGTTGATGACCTCGGAGGACCTGGCGCCGAACAAGATCCTCGCGGAGTACGACTCGAAGTACGGCGACGAGATCCAGGTCGCCAAGACGTTCTCCCAGCGCCGCGGCTACCGCGCGCTGGTGCTGTGCGAGCGCAACCGCGAGGGGCTGCTCGAGGTGTCGTTCCCGTCCGTCTCGGGCTCGATCGACTTCGTGACCCTCGTCCGGGCGCTCGGCCTGGAGTCGGACGAGGAGATCGTCCACCGCGTCTCGGACGACCCCGAGATCGTGAAGTTCATGCTGGAGAACTTAGAGGAGGCGGAGGTGCAGACGACCGAGGAGGCCATCGAGACTCTCGGCGAGCGCGTCGCCTCCGGGCAGGGGAAGAACTACCAGCTCAAGCGGGCGAACTACGTCATCGACCGCTACCTCCTGCCGCACCTCCACGAGGAGGGCGTCGAGGAGGAGGACGTCCGCATCAACAAGGCGTACTACCTTTGCCGGATGGCCGAGGCGTGCTTCGAGCTCGCCTTGGACCGCCGCGAGTCCGACGACAAGGACCACT
Source organism: Halorubrum yunnanense (assembly GCF_026586675.1). Classification (GTDB taxonomy): domain Archaea; phylum Halobacteriota; class Halobacteria; order Halobacteriales; family Haloferacaceae; genus Halorubrum; species Halorubrum yunnanense. The sequence continues at coordinate 78,706 of NZ_JAODIX010000027.1, read as the reverse complement.
ACGCCAACAAGCGCCTGAAGGTCTCCGGCGACCTGATGCGCGACCTGTTCCGGACGGCCCTGAACAAGCTGGCGCGCGACGTGAAGTACCAGCTGGAGCGCGCGAACATGCGGAACCGACAGCTCACCGTCAACACGGTCGTTCGCTCGGACGTGCTGACCGAGCGGCTCGAACACCCGATCGCGACGGGGAACTGGGTCGGCGGCCGCTCGGGCGTCTCCCAGCTCGTCGACCGGACGGACTACATGGGCGTGCTCTCGCACCTGCGGCGCCTGCGCTCGCCGCTGTCGCGGTCGCAGCCGCACTTCGAGGCGCGGGACCTCCACGCGACCCAGTGGGGTCGCATCTGTCCCTCCGAGACCCCGGAGGGACCGAACTGCGGGCTCGTGAAGAACTTCGCGCAGTCGATGGAGCTGTCGCAGACGGTCGAGGACGAACAGGGGCTGAAACGAGAACTGGCGTCGATGGGTGTCGAGGGGATCCCCGGCATCGAGGGCGTCGAACGACAGACGGCGGACGACTAACATGGCTCAGGCAGAACGCGAAGCGAAGGTGTACGTCAACGGGAGCCTCGTCGGGACCCATCCGGACCCCGAGGCCCTCGCCGAACAGATCCGCGAGGCCCGCCGCCGAGGCGACGTCTCCGATATGGTGAACGTCTCGGTCAAAGACCGGACCCAGGAGGTGATCGTCAACGCGGACGCGGGGCGGGCCCGTCGGCCGCTGATCGTCGTCGAGAACGGCGAGCCCCTGCTGGGCGACGAGGAGGTCGAGGCGCTCGAGCGCGGCGACATCGAGTTCGAGGACCTCATCGACCGCGGCTACGTCGAGTTCATCGACGCCGAGGAGGAGGAGGATATCCTCGTGGCCGTCGACGAAGAGGACGTGACCGACGACCACACGCACCTCGAGATCGACCCGCAGCTCGTGTTCGGTATCGGCGCGGGGATGATCCCGTACCCCGAGCACAACGCGAGCCCCCGGATCACGATGGGCGCGGGGATGATGAAGCAGTCGCTCGGGCTCCCCTCCGCCAACTACCGGATCCGGCCGGACACGCGTCAGCACCTGCTGCATTACCCGCAGCTGGCGATGGTGAAGACGCAGACGTCCGACCAGATCAGCTTCGACAAGCGGCCGGCGGCGCAGAACTTCGTCGTCGCCGTGATGTCGTACGAGGGGTTCAACATCGAGGACGCGCTGGTGATGAACCAGGGTTCCGTCGACCGCGCGCTCACCCGCTCGCACTTCTTCCGGACGTACGAGGGCGAGGAGCGCCGGTACCCCGGCGGCCAAGAGGACCGCTTCGAGATCCCGGAGCAGGACGTCCGCGGCGCGCGCGGCGAGGACGCGTACACGCACCTCGACGAGGACGGCCTCGTCAACCCCGAGACGAAGGTGGACGAGTCCTCGGTGCTGCTCGGCAAGACCAGCCCGCCGCGCTTCCTCGAGGAGCCGGACGACATGGGCGGGCTCTCTCCCCAGAAGCGTCGGGAGACCTCGGTCACGATGCGCTCGGGCGAGTCCGGCGTCGTCGACACGGTGACGCTGATGGAGGGCGAGGACGGCTCCAAGCTCTCGAAGGTGAAGGTGCGCGACCAGCGCGTCCCCGAGCTGGGCGACAAGTTCGCGTCCCGACACGGCCAGAAGGGCGTCGTCGGCCACCTCGCCCCGCAGGAGGACATGCCCTTTACCGAGGAGGGGGTCGTCCCCGACCTCGTGATGAATCCGCACGCGCTCCCGTCGCGGATGACGGTCGGCCACGTGCTGGAGATGCTCGGCGGGAAGGTCGGCTCGCTGCGCGGCTCGCGGGTCGACGGCACGCCGTTCCAAGGCGAAGACGAAGAGGAGCTCCGCGACGGCCTTGAGGAACACGGCTTCAAGTCCTCCGGCAAGGAGGTGATGTACTCCGGCGTCACCGGCGAGAAGATCGACGCGGAGATCTTCGTCGGGACGATCTTCTACCACAAGCTGTACCACATGGTGTCGAACAAGCTCCACGCCCGCTCGCGCGGACCGGTCCAGGTGCTCACGCGCCAGCCGACCGAGGGGCGGGCCCGCGAGGGCGGGCTGCGCGTCGGGGAGATGGAGCGCGACACGATCATCGGCCACGGCGCGTCGATGGTGCTCAACGAGCGGCTCCTGGAGTCCTCGGACGCCGAGACGGTCCACGTCTCCGCGGAGACGGGACTCGTCGCCGTCGAGGACCGCGAGCAGCGCCGGGTGTACGACCCGGTCACGGGCGACGAGGACGACATCCACGAGCTCGAGGTGAGCTACGCGTTCAAGCTCCTCCTCGACGAGATGATCGCCCTGGGAATCCGACCGAGACTCGAACTGGAGGATGCGATTTAAATGTCAATGCAAACACCGAAAGTACTCGGCGGCATCGACTTCGGCCTCATGGACCCGGAGACGTACCGGGACATGTCGGCGACGAAGGTGATCACGGCCGACACGTACGACGACGACGGCTACCCGATCGACATGGGGCTGATGGACCCGCGGCTGGGCGTCATCGACCCCGGCCTGGAGTGTCGGACCTGCGGCTCCCACTCCGGCTCCTGTAACGGCCACTTCGGCCACATCGAGCTGGCCGCGCCAGTCATCCACGTGGGCTTCACGAAGCTCATCCGGCGGCTGCTCCGCTCGACGTGCCGCGAGTGCGGGAAGCTCGCCTTAGACGACGCGCAGCGCGACGAGTTCCGCGAGCGCTACGAGCGCGCGAAGGAGCTCGGCGACGACGAACACGACGTGCTGAAGGCCGCCGTCCGGCAGGCGCGGAAGGCGAAGACCTGTCCGTTCTGCGGCGAGCCGCAGGCGGACATCAAACACGAGAAGCCGACCACCTACTACGAGGTCCAGGACGTACTCTCGGGCGACTACTCCGAGCGCATCGCGGCCGCGATGCAGCCCGACGAGGAAGAGGACGACCCCGGCACGTCCCCGCAGGAGCTCGCAGAGAAGACCGACATCGCTCTCGACCGGATCAACGAGATCATGGCCGGCGAGTTCCGCCCGCGCAAGGAGGACCGCCGCGCCATCGAGAAGGCGCTCGACATCGACCTCACGGAGGAGGACATGAACAAGCTGATGCCCTCGGACATCCGCGACTGGTTCGAGGACATCCCGAACGAGGACCTCGAGGTCCTCGGCATCGACGCGGAGAACTCCCGGCCGGAGTGGATGATTCTGACGGTCCTCCCCGTCCCGCCGGTGACCACGCGCCCATCCATCACGCTCGACAACGGCCAGCGCTCAGAGGACGACCTCACGCACAAGCTGGTCGACATCATCCGGATCAACCAGCGGTTCATGGAGAACCGCGAGGCGGGCGCCCCGCAGCTGATCATCGAAGACCTCTGGGAGCTGCTCCAGTACCACGTCACCACGTTCGTCGACAACGAGATCAGCGGGACGCCGCCGGCGCGACACCGCTCCGGCCGGCCGCTCAAGACCCTCAGCCAGCGGCTGAAAGGGAAGGAGGGTCGCTTCCGCGGCTCGCTGTCGGGGAAGCGCGTCAACTTCTCCGCCCGGACCGTCATCTCGCCCGACCCGACGCTCTCCCTCAACGAGGTCGGCGTCCCGGACCGGGTCGCTATGGAGATGACCCAGACGCTCAACGTCACCGAGCGCAACGTCGACGAGGCGCGCCAGTACGTCCGGAACGGCCCGGAGGCGCACCCCGGCGCGAACTACGTGCGTCGCCCTGACGGGCGTCGTCTGAAGGTGACCGAGAAGAACTGCGAGGAACTCGCCGAGAAGGTCGAGGCCGACTGGGAGGTCAACCGCCACCTCGTTGACGGCGACATCGTGATCTTCAACCGGCAGCCCTCGCTACACCGGATGTCCATCATGGCCCACGAGGTCGTGGTGATGCCGTACAAGACGTTCCGGCTCAACACCGTCGTCTGTCCGCCGTACAACGCCGACTTCGACGGCGACGAGATGAACATGCACGCGCTCCAGAACGAGGAGGCCCGCGCCGAGGCGCGCGTCCTCATGCGCGTCCAAGAGCAGATCCTCTCGCCGCGCTTCGGCGGGAACATCATCGGGGCGATCCAGGACCACATCTCCGGGACGTACCTGCTCACGCACTCGAACCCCGAGTTCACCGAAACGCAGGCGCTGGACCTGCTCCGGGCGACCCGGGTGGACGAGCTGCCCGAGGCGGACGGCGTCGACGACGAGGGACGCGAGTACTGGACCGGCCGGACGCTGTTCTCGGAGCTGCTCCCCGACGACCTCTCGCTGGACTTTACGTCCTCGACGGGCGACCGCGTGCTCATCGAGAACGGTCAGCTGGTCGAGGGGACGATCGACGAGGACGCGGTCGGCGCCTTCGGCGGCGAGGTCGTCGACACTCTCACGAAGGAGTACGGGAAGACGCGCTCGCGCGTGTTCATCAACGAGATTGCGTCGCTGGCGATGCGCGCGATCATGAACTTCGGCTTCTCGATCGGGATCGACGACGAGTCGATCCCGCCGGAGGCCGAAGAGCAGGTCGACGACGCCATCGAGAGCGCCTACGACCGCGTCCAGGAGCTAATCTCGACGTACGAAGCCGGCGAGCTGGAGTCGCTGCCGGGCCGCGGCGTCGACGAGACCCTGGAGATGAAGATCATGCAGACGCTCGGGAAGGCCCGCGACTCGGCCGGTGAGATCGCCGAACAGCACTTCGGCGACGACAACCCGGCGGTCGTGATGGCCCGCTCCGGCGCGCGTGGGTCGATGCTGAACCTCACGCAGATGGCCGGCTCCGTCGGCCAGCAGGCGGTCCGCGGCGAGCGCATCAACCGCGGCTACGAGGACCGGACGCTCTCGCACTACAAGGAGAACGACCTCTCGTCGGAGGCGCACGGCTTCGTGGAGAACTCCTACCGCGGCGGGCTCACGCCCGAGGAGTTCTTCTTCCACGCGATGGGCGGCCGCGAGGGGCTCGTCGACACGGCGGTTCGGACCTCCAAGTCCGGCTACCTCCAGCGGCGGCTCATCAACGCGCTCTCCGAGCTCGAGGCGCAGTACGACGGTTCGGTCCGGGACACCTCGGGCCGGATCGTCCAGTTCGAATTCGGCGAGGACGGGACTTCGCCGGCGAAGGTATCCTCCGGCGAGGGCGACGGCATCGACGTCGACGACATCGTCGACCGCGTCGTCGACGCCGAGTTCGAGTCCGACGACGAGAAGGAGCGGTTCCTCGGTGAGCGCGCGCCGCCGACAAACCTCTCGGAGCACGCCGGGCCGGGCCTGAACAAGGCCGGCGGTCCGGGGGTGGAATCCGATGACTGAGTACGACCACGTCACGGATGACATGGAGGCGGTCGTTGAGGCGACGGAGCTACCGACCCGCCTCAAAGACGAGGTGTACGAGGCCCTCGAACAGAAGGCCGAGGAGGCCGGCGCGATCACGATCGAGCAGGCCACCGAGGTCGCGACGGGCGTCGAGAATCGATACATCGAGACGCGGGTTGATCCCTTGGACCCTGTTGGGACTGTTTCTGCACAGTCAATCGGTGAGCCCGGGACTCAGATGACAATGAATACTTTTCATTACGCTGGGGTTGCAGAAATCGACGTCACGCAGGGGCTCCCCCGGCTCATCGAGCTAGTGGACGCCCGGAAGACGCCGGACACGCCGATGATGACGGTCCACCTCGGGGGCGAGTACGCGACGGACCGCGAGAAGGCCCACGAGGTCGTCTGGTCCATCGAGGCGACGCGTATCCTCGCGCTCGGCGACGTGTCGACGAACGTCGCCGACATGCTGGTTCGGATCGACCTGAACGACGACACCCTCCTCGAGCGGTGGCCAACCCACTCCGACCCGTCCGAGGTCGCCGGGATCGTCGCCGAGACGATCGAGGACTCCCTGGGCGTCGACGCCCGGCAGTCGGGCACCGTCATCGAGTTCGGCCCGAGTGAGCCGAGCTACCGCGAGCTGCTCCAGCTCGTCGAGCGGCTCCGCGAAATCGTCTTCAAGGGGATCGAGGAGATCGAGCGCGTCGTCATCCGGAAAGAGGAGATCGACGGCGACGAGGAGTTCGTCCTCTACACTGAGGGGTCGGCGTTCGGCGACACCCTCGACATCGAGGGCGTCGACGCCTCGCGGACGACGTGTAACAACATCCACGAGATCTACCGCAACCTCGGGGTCGAGGCGGCCCGCGAGACGATCATCGACGAGACGAAGAACACGCTCGAAGAGCAGGGGCTCGACGACGTGAACGTCCGGCACCTCATGCTCGTGGCCGACATCATGACGAACAACGGCGAGATCGAGTCGATCGGGCGCCACGGCATCTCCGGCAACAAGGACTCCGTGCTCGCGCGGGCGGCGTTCGAGGTGACGGTCAACCACCTGCTCGACGCCGCGATCCACGGCGAGTACGACGAGCTCGACGGCGTCATCGAGAACGTCATCGCCGGCAAACCGATCTCGCTCGGCACCGGCGACGTCGACCTCCGGATGGGGTCGCGCGTCGTGGGCGACGACTGATGCGCGTCGAGCTCTCCGACGAGGCGCGGCGCTACATCGGTCGCTTCGACGAGCTGACCGGGGTCGCGCCGAAGGACTGCCTCGTGGAGGGCGACCGGCTCGTGTTCCTCGTGCCGGCCGGCGAGATGGCCGCCGCGATCGGTCAGGCGGGCGAGACCGTCGAAGAGGCGGAGCGGCGGCTGGGCAAGTCCATCGAGCTCGTCGAGGACGCCGATACGCCGAAGGCGTTCGTCGCGAGCGCGCTCGCGCCGGCGGCGGTCAACGCCGTGACGATATCCGAGCAGAACGACCGGGTCGCGTACGTCGAGGTACCGGAGCCGGACCGCGGCGTCGCCATCGGCGCCGACGGGACCAACATCGAGACGGCCCGGACGCTGGCGAAGCGTCACCACGACGTCGACGACGTGCAGCTCACGTAGGGGCGACCGGCGTTAGCCGACGCCTCGTTCGCGTGTCGCTCGCGCGCCGTTCGCATATCGGTCAACGACGCCCGCTCGGGCCGGCTTACCGGCTCAGCGGGGACGAGCGGCGGTCGTTTTCGGATCTCTTCCCACAAAAAACACCCTCAGAACGGACGAGAGGTACCGCTCGGGCGATCTGAGGCCGTTTCGCCGCGCCGAAAGACGACGCTTAAGTAGCTCCGTTCGGAAGTGGATGTACGATGGCGAACGGCAAATACGCGGCCCGTAAGCTCAAAAAGGACCGGCAGAAGCGTCGCTGGTCCGACTCCGAGTACGCTCGGCGAGAGCGCGGGCTCAAGAAGAAGTCCGACCCCCTGGAGGGCGCTCCGCAGGCTCGCGGAATCGTCCTGGAGAAGGTCGGGATCGAGGCAAAGCAGCCGAACTCGGCGATCCGAAAGTGCGTCCGTGTTCAGCTCATCAAGAACGGGAAGCAGGTCACCGCGTTCTGTCCCGGTGACGGCGCGATCTCGTTCATCGACGAGCACGACGAGGTCACGATCGCCGGGATCGGCGGGGCCAAGGGTCGCGCGATGGGCGACCTCTCCGGTGTCAACTACAAGGTCGAGAAGGTCAACGGCGTCTCCATGATCGAACTCGTTCGCGGAAACGCGGAGAAGCCCGTCAGATGAGCGGGGAGGAGACCGAGGCGGAGTCCGACGCGGACGTCGCCGCCGACGAGCCGGAGCCGGACGCGCCCGCGTCCAGTGAGGCCGCCAACGAGAACGCGAAGCTGTTCGGTGCCTGGGACGTCGCGGAGATCGCTTACGAGGACCCCTCGACGAAGCGGTACATGACCGTGACGCCCATCGCCCACACCATGGGCCGTCACGCGTCGAAACAGTTCAAGAAAAGCGAGATCTCCCTGGTCGAGCGGATGATCAACCGCCTGATGCAGACCGAGGAGAACACGGGCAAGAAACAGCAGGCGACGCGGATCGTCCGCGACGCCTTCGACATCATCCACGATCGGACCGAGGAGAACCCGGCCCAGGTCCTCGTGACGGCCGTCGAGAACGCCGCGCCCCGCGAGGAGACCGTCCGTCTGAAGTACGGCGGGATCTCCGTCCCGAAGGCGGTCGATGTCGCGCCCCAGCGGCGCGTCGACCAAGCGCTGCTGTTCATCTCCGACGGCGTCGCCAGCGCGACGTACAAGTCGACGACCTCCGCCGCCGAGGCGCTCGCCGACGAGCTCGTCACGGCCGCGGACTACGACGCCGAGCGCTCCTACTCCATCTCGCAGAAGGAGGAGCGCGAGCGCGTCGCCGCCGCGGCCCGCTAACGCCGGTCTCGACGCCGAACCGACGGGACGCGTTTCGCGGTTCTTCCGTTTCGACCCCGACCGCGGAGCGGCAGCGCTAGTTAGCGGCGAGAGGACACGTAGCCCACCGTGAGCGACTGCGACTACTGTTTATAAATAAGCGAGTGGAGCTTCGGGGACGTCCGCCGCCGATCCGCGCGACCACCGCTGAAGGAGCGACCGCGTCGAAAAGTAGGGGAGACAGAGATCCGAGATCGGCCGTTGGCCGGTGGACAGCGCGCTCAGTCGTCGGCCGGCGCCGCGCCGGAGCCGTCGTCGGCGTGCTGCTGTTTGACCCACGAGAGCTTGCCGCCGGCTCCGAGGATGTCGCGCTCGCGCTCGGAGGCGTCCAGATCGGCGGTGAACTCCCACTCGCCGTCGTTGACGCTCACGGTGAACTCCTCTTGGTCGGAGGCGACGCCCGCGGGCACGTCGTCGACGATCCGGAGGTCGTCGCCCTGCTCGATCTGCTCGTACGTCTCCGCGTCGATCGCCAGCGGAACGATACCGAAGTTGAACAGATTCGCCTTGTGGATGCGGGCGAAGCTCCGCGCGAAGACGGCCTCGATGCCGAGGTACATCGGACAGAGGGCCGCGTGCTCACGCGAGGAGCCCTGCCCGTAGTTCTCGCCGGCCACGAGGACGCCGCCGTCGGCGTCAAGCGAGCGCTGCGCGAACGTGTCGTCGACGCGCGACAGCGTGAACTCGGAGAGCTTCTCGATGTTCGAACGGAACTTCAGGATGTCCGCCGTCGCCGGGATGATGTGGTCGGTGGTGATGTTGTCCTTCATCTTGAGGAGCGCCTCACCGCCGTCCACGTCGATCCCGTCTTTCAGCGGCACGTCGCCGATGTTCGGGCCCTTGACCAGACCGTCGTCGATCGCCTCGTCGGGCGAGATGATGTCGGAGTCGGACTCGCCCATCCCGGGGCCGTACTTCGTCCCCATCTCCAGGCCGGGCGCCTCGAGGTCGCCGAGGTCGTCGGCGAGGTCGCGCGGGTCGACGATCTCGCCGGTGATGGCCGCCGCGGTGGCCACCTCGGGCGAGCAGAGGAAGACGGAGTCGTCCTCGATGCCGGAGCGACCCTCGAAGTTGCGGTTGAACGTACGCAGCGAGACGGAGTCGGAGGCGGGCACGTGGCCGATGCCGATACACGCGCCGCACGTCGCCTCGGAGAAGTTGACGCCGGCCGCCATCATCTCCGCGGTCCAGCCCTCGCGGGCCAGCATCTCGGACGCCTGCTTCGAGCCCGGCGCGACGATCATCTCGGTGCCCTTCGAGACCTCGCGCCCCTCGAGCATCTTCGCGCTGGGGAGGATGTCCTCGTAGGCGCCGTTGGTACAGGAGCCGACGATGACCTGCTCGACCTCGGTGCCCTCGTACTCGCTGACGGGGGCGACGTTGTCGGGCATCGACGGCGCGGCCACGAGCGGCTCGAGCTCGCCGAGGTCGACCTCGATGGTCTCCGCATACTCCGCGTCGTCGTCGGGCTGGAGGTCGACGTGTTCCGCTTCGCGGTCCTGGCGCGCGAGCCAGTCTTTCGTCTTCTCGTCGGTCGCAAAGATCGAGGAGGTGGCGCCGAGCTCGGTGCCGAGGTTCGTGATCGTGGTCCGCTCGGGGATCGAGAGCTTCTCGGCGCCGGGGCCGGTGTATTCGAAGATCTTGCCGACGCCGCCCTTGACGGTCAGATCGCCGAGCAGGTGGAGCGCGATGTCCTTCGCTGTCGCCCACTCGGGGAGCTCGCCCTCGAGGTGGACGTTGACGACTTCCGGCATCTCGACGTAGTAGGGGCCGCCGCCCATGGCGACGGCGATGTCGAGGCCGCCGGCGCCGATCGCGAGCTCGCCGAGCCCGCCGGGCGTCGGCGTGTGCGAGTCGGAGCCGAGCAGCGTCTTGCCGGGCGCGGCGAAGTTCTCCTTGTGGACCTGGTGGCAGATCCCGTTGCCGGGCCGGGAGAAGTACGCGCCGTACGTGCCGGCCGCGGAGCGGAGGAAGCGGTGGTCGTCGGTGTTCTTGAAGTCGAACTGATACGTCTGGTGGTCGCAGTACTGCGCGGCCAGCTCCGTCTGGACCTCGTCGAGGTCCAGGGCCTCGAACTGGAGCCACACCATCGTCCCGGTCGTGTCCTGCGTCAGCACCTGATCGATCTCGATGCCGATCTCCTCGCCGGGCGTCAGCTCGCCCTCGACGAGATGGTCATCGAGGATCTGCTCCGTAATCGTTTGTCCCATATCACCGAATGATGGCCCTCCCGTGGATATAAAACCCGCGAGTTTTTTGCAAGATCGACCGTGTTGGATCGGGGAATCCAGCGATTATTACGGGAGAACGGACGTGGTATCACTCCGCATGTGAGGGATAAGCGTAACGAGAGTATAGGCGGTTCGATGGACGTTCGCGCTCGGGGGATCGACGCCGCGATCGCGGACGACACCGTTTAGTCTCGGCCGGGGTTCCGGTCGAGCATGTTCGACTCGGGAGCGACGGTCGCGGCGGCGCTGGAAGCCGGCGACGCCGACCTCGACGATACGCAGCGACAGCCGAACGGCGTCGACCTCACGGTCGGCGCGGTTTTCGAGCAGACGGGACCGGGCGCGGTCCGTCTCGACGGGAAGCGGGTGGGCGAGCGCGAGGAACTCGACCCCGAGGAGGGAGCGTACCGACTGGATCCCGGGACGTACGTCGTCCGGTACGGCGAGCCGGTGCGGATCCCAGACGGGCGCATCGGGTTCGTCCTCCCGCGGTCGACGCTGCTGCGGAACTCGTGTACCCTCGACACCGCCGTCTGGGACGCCGGCTACGAGGGCGTTGGCGAGGGGCGCCTCGACGTGGGGCACGTGATCGAGGTCGAGCCGGGGGCGCGGATCGGCCAGCTGGTGTTCGCCGAGGCCGACCACGACGGGACGTACGAGGGGACGTATCAGGGAGAGAACCGCTGAGGCGTCACTCCTCCTCCCAGTCGCCGCCCACCCGGTCGATCCCCATCATGTCCTCGCCGGCGTGCTCGGTGAACACGACCTTGGCGTTCGGCCCCGGGACGCCGAACGCCGCGACCGCGCGCTCCATCACGGCCAGCGCGAACCCCCGCTTGTACTCGAACGGGCGCCCCTCGCGCACCTCCGCGTCGAGGAACAGCAGCGGGCCGTCGACCGCCCGCCCGATGGCCATCGCGGACGGCTCGCGCTCGGCGACCGTCGCCGCGACGTGGCCCGCCGTGGTCGCCATCTCCTCGGCGTACCGGTCGGTGACGAACGCGGCGAACGACTCGCGCTCGCGGCGGCGGGAAAGGCCGCGGCTCGGCGACGTGAAAGGAACGAACGCCGCGCCCGTGCCGGGAAAAGGTGGCACGGGCGCGGCGTTCAGTAGGTCCCCGCTGACGCTTCGGCCCTCCAAGCGAAGCGTCGTCGAGTAGCAACGGGGGAATGTACTTAAGGGTAGCGAGGGCGGCAGCGCTGTCGGATTCAGGTCCGATGAACCCGGACCGGTATCGACCGACGCGACCGACCTACTGCCTCGCCGGGTGGTCGTCGCGGAGCCGGGACTGGCCCTCGCCGAGCAGGCGCTCGCGGAGGGTACCGCCCGCGGGGCGGTCGTCGGGGTCCGGGACGAGCCCCCGCTCGCGCAGCTCCGGGACGACGAGGTCGACGAAGTCCGTCAGCGAGTCGGGGCAGACGACCTCCTTCACGTTGAACCCGTGGACGCCGACCTCCTCGTGCCAGTACGCCAGCTCGTCGGCGACGAGCTCCGGGGTGCCGACGATCTTCGGCGACGTGGTGCCGAGCCCACAGAACTCCGCGACCTCGCGGACGGTCCACTGGCGGTCCGGCTGGGCCTTCGTGAACGCGTTCATCGTCCCCTGGATCGCGTCCGTCTCGATGTGTTCGACCCTCTGGTCCGGGTCGAGCTCCGAGAGGTCCATGTCGAGGAACCCGGAGAGGAGCGCGAGCGTCGCCTCGACGTCGACGTGGCGCTTGTACTCCTCGTACTTCGCCTCCGCGAGGGCCTGCGTCTCGCCGACGACGGGGACGACCCCGATGAAGAACCGCAGGCTCTCGGGGTCGCGACCGCGGTCGGCCGCGCGCGACTTCACGTCGGCCATGTACTCGCGGACGCCCTCCTCGGTCGGCTGACTGGCGAAGACGGCCTCGGCGTTCGCGGCCGCGAACTCCCGCCCGCGGTCGGAGGAGCCGGCCTGATACACGACGGGAGTCCGCTGGGGAGAGGGCTCGCAGCCGTGGGGGCCGGGCACGGAGAACTGCTCGCCGTCATGGTCGATCGCGGAGACCTTTTCCGGATCGGTGTACCGCCCGGAGTCGCGGTCGATCTCGACCGCGTCGTCGTCCCACGACTCCTCCCACAGCTTGTAGCAGACGTCGAGGAACTCGTCGGCGCGGTCGTAGCGCGTCTCCTTGTCCATCCGCTCGGAGAGCCCGAGGTTCTCGGCGGCCGACTGGAGGTAGGAGGTGACGACGTTGATCGCGACCCGCCCGTCGGTGAGGTGGTCGAGCGTCGAGAACTCCCGCGCGAGCTGGTAGGGGTGGGTGTACGTCGTCGAGCGCGTGACGGCGAACCCGAGTTCGTCGGTGACCTCCGCCATGGCGGGGACGACGAGCTGCGGGTCGCTCGCGGGCGTCTGGACCGCCTTCTCGACGGCCGTGTGGCGGTCGTCGCCGTAGACGTCGTAGACCCCGCGCACGTCGGCGAAGAACACCGCGTCGAACCCGCCCCGCTCCGCGGTCCGGGCGATCTCGGTCCAGTACCCGCGGTCGGTGTACTCGGGCGACCGGTCGCCGGGGTAGGTCCACGACCCCGGCGAGACGTGCTCGACGGAGGCCATGGTGAAGAGGTTGAGATGCAGGTGGTCGGGCATGTCGCCGGGTAGGCGGGGCCCGCGTAATATCCCACAGAAAGGGGCGTCACTTGTCGGCGTCGCGGACGCGGAGGGAGCTGCGGACGGACTGCGGCGACGAAACGGGGTCCTACGGCGACGGCGTTCCCGGCGAGGAGACGTACGCGGCGAAGTCGGTGGTGGTGATGATCCCGATCGGCGCGCCTCCGTCGACGACGGGCACGTGGTGGAAGCCGTGCTCGACCATGAGCGAGGCGACCGCCGAGACGGAGTCCTGCGCGCTCGCCGTGATCGGGTCTCGCGTCATGTACCGCTCGACGGTCGTCTCCGCCTTCGGCTGGCTCTTCGCGACGATGTCGACGAAGTCGGTCGTAGTGAGGATACCGACCAGGTCGCCGTCGTCATCGACGACCAGCGCCGAGCTGATGTCGTTGTCGAGCAGCACGGCGGCCGCGTCCTCGACCAGCGTGTCGGGCGTCACCGTGTAGAGCTCGCTCGTCATCAGCCGCGCGACGAACGCGTCGTCGATTTCGTCCATACCCGATGGACCGTCGCTCGGGGTATAAGCATTCGCACGCGGCCCGACAGGGGCGCCGTACCGGCGCCGCGACCTCACAGGAACCGCGAGAGCCCCGACTGCCGGCGCGGCCCGTCGCCGTCGGGGTCGGCGATCCACGCGGTCCGCTCGTCGCGCAGGCCCTCGCGGTCGACCCCCGGCGGGTCCGCCGGGTCGTGAGCGACGCAGCCCGCGCCACAGTCGCGCCCGGGGTCGACCACCCGGTCGAACCGCTCGCAGTACGGCCGGCCGTCGGCGGTGCCCGTCGCGTGCGCGCAGTCCGGCGGTGCCGGTCGCCACCCCTTCCCGTACGCGCGCTCCGCGATCCGGCGCCGCTTTCGGGCCAACGCGTCCGGGCCGACAAGGGCGACGTCGGTCCGGAGCGACCGCTCCTCGCGGATCTCGACGCCGGACGCGCCGGGCGAGAGCGGCGTCGGCTCCCGGACCACCTCGCGCTCGCCCGTCTTGGGGTCGAACCGCCAGACACCGACCGGGTCCGGGATCCGGTTGAGGTGCGCGCGGGTGACGTACGAAGCGGTGGCGAGGATCGCCTCGTCGAACAGCCCGAGCGCGACGTCGTACCGCAGTTGCGCCCGCAGGTCGCCCGGCGTCCCGAGGTCGGGCTTGTTCTCGATCGCGGTCAGCGAGTCGACCCAGTCGTCGGGGTACCGGGCGGTCGTGCGCACAACCGGGCGCCCGTCACGGCGCTCGCGTTCGAGGTAGCCGACCTCGACCGCCCGATCGACGACGGCGGCCGCCCGGTCCGGGGAGAGATCGAACGCCTCCGCGACGGTGACCGCCTCGCCGGGGCCGACCGCGGCCTCGATCGCGGGGTCCGGGATCCGCTCGGGCGTGATCGCCGCCCGGCGGTCGAACCCCGGTCCGGGCTCCAGCACGCAGACGTCGACGATCCGGCCGCCGGGGTTCGTGACGCCGGCGCCGAGCTGGCGGGCGACGACCCGATCCGGCGATTCGAGCGCGGCGCACAGCGCCAGCTCGAACCGGAACTCCATGGGGGACAGAAGGGCGCCGGCGAGTAAAGCGCGTCGGCGCGGGCGGCCGGGCCGCCGCGGTCGAAACCGGTATTCCCGGGGGGCGACAACGTCGACCATGCGCCGGGTCACCCGGAACCTCCTCGTCGTCATCGCCCTGGTGGTCGTCGTCCTGCTCGCGCTGGGCGCGCTCCCGAGCTACCTCGGCAGCGGCGAGCCCTACTACCTGACCGCCGAACCGATCGAGACGGACGAGACGGCGGCCGACGTCAGCAACGTCTCCGACCGTCGGTGGCCGTTTCTGACGAGCGCGCTCACCAGCGACGACGGGCGCTCCGACCCGTACCGGGCCGACTCGTACGGGATCAAGGAGTGGTTCACCCACACCCCCTTCGACGAGGTGGACGCACTCACGCGACAGACCCCCGGAGCCGCGACCGGCGATGGGGTCCGCGTGCGGTACGAGGGAACGGCCTACCGCGTGGAGGTGGTGCAGCCGTGAGCGACGGCGAGGAGCCGGCCGACGGCGAGAAGCTAGGCGAGGGCGACGACGCCCCGGCCGCCGACCTCCGCGACCTCCCGGCCTTCTCCGACGGCCGCAACCACTCGCTGCCGGGCGAGCCGGAGTGGCCGGTCAGGGAGGTCGCCGTGGAGTACGACCCCGGCTGGTTCGTCGGGGGATACGACCGCGTCAAGCAGCCGGACGGGTCGGAGAAGAAGTACTACTGGGCGGAGCTGTCGCCCGCGACGGTCGTGATCGCGGTCGCCGACGGGCAAGTGCTGTTCGTCGAGCAGTACCGTCCCACCGTCCGGAACACCCAACTGGAGCTGCCCGCGGGGATCGTCGAGCGCGGCGAGTCGTACGCCGCGGCCGGGGCGCGCGAGCTCGCCGAGGAGACCGGCTTCGCGCCCTCATCGACGTCGCTGCTCCAAGAGGTGTGGTGCTCGACGGGCGTGCTCCGCCACACGCGCGGCTACGTGTTCGCCGAGGGGCTCGAACCGGTCGACGTCGACCACGACAGCAACGAGTTCCTCTCGCCGCGCACGGTCCCGGTCGAGGAGGCGCTGGAGGTCGCCCGCGAGCCGCCGACGAACGACGCGACGCTGGAGGGGCTGCTGTTGGCCGAAGAGGAGGGGCTACTGTGACCCGGAGACCGCGGGGAAACCAAACGGACGTCCAGTTCGTCGGGGAAAAGCGGGGATATTAGTCGTCTCGGCCCCTCTCTTCGTTTATGAGTCAGACATCGGAGCAGTCGGTGTTGCTGTCGGACGACCCGCCGCTCGACCTCCGGCTCTCGGAGGAAGAGTTGGAGGCGACACGCGAGCGCCTTGTCTCGTTCATCGCTGACATCGTGGACGAGGCGGGCGCCGAGGGCGCCGTCCTCGGCCTCTCGGGCGGGATCGACTCGACGCTGACCGCGCACCTCGCCGTCGAGGCGCTCGGCGAGGACGGCCTCCACGGGATCACGATGCCCGCCGAAGTGAACGACCCGGACGTGATGAGCGACGCGGAGCGCGTCGCCGACGAACTCGGGATCGAGTACGACGTGGTCGAGATCCAGCCGATCGCGGAGGCCGTCTTCGACGCGTTTCCGGGGGCCGCGGACGACCGGACCGCGGCGGGCAACGTCTACGTCCGGACTCGGGCGGTCCTGAACTACTTCGTCGCTAACGCGGAGGACCGCGTGGTGCTGGGGACCGGGAACCGCGCGGAGGCGATGACGGGGTACTACACCAAGTACGGCGATCAGGCGGTCGACTGTAACCCGATCGGGGACCTCTACAAACAGCAGGTCCGACAGCTGGCCGCCCACGTCGGCGTGCCGCGTGACCTCGTGATGCAGGAGCCGACCGCGGGGATGTGGGAGGGGCAGACCGACGCCGAGGAGATGGGCCTCGACTACGACACCGTCGACGCGATCGTAGCGGTCCACGTCGACGGCGGGCTCTCCCGGGCGGCGACGGTGCGCGAGCTTGACGTGCCCGCGGAGGCCGTCGACCGCGTCGTCGACCTCCACGAGCGCAGCGCGCACAAGCGGTCGATGCCGCCGGCTCCGGAGCGGTAGCCGACGCTGCCGGGGACCGCGAAGCCGAGGAGAGAAGAGACCCCGTCAGGCGTCGTGCGCCCGCTGTTTTGTGACCTCCCCGATACCGGCGTTGGCCGAGCAGTTCGGGCACGCGTGGGTCCGACCGCGCGCGTCAGAGAACACGCGGGCGAACCGGTCAGAGACGTGCGCGTCGCAGTGTTCACACGTGGGGATAGCGGGGGCTCCCGCCGTGTGAGGTGGCGTGGTGTATCATGATGTTCTGTGCGTGTGGGAGTCGGTCACGAGCGCCGAAGTGGGCTTTCCCAACTTACCCCAAAACCCCTCCCGAAACGCGCTCGAAAGCCGGGGACGTCGCCGCGAGTACGGGCCTCAGAACCCGCGGAGCGCCTCGAGAACACCCATCGCGGAGCCGTCGTCGATGACCTCGCGGGCGGTCTCCAACCCCTGCTCGATCGAGTCGGCGTCCTCGCGGGCGTAGATCCGGAGCGCGGCGTTGACCGCGACCGCGTCGGCGAAGGCGCCGTCGCGGTCGCCGGCCAGCACCGCCTCCGTGATCTCGGCGGAGTCGGCGGCGACGTCGTCGACCGCGAGGTCCGCCTCCTCGAGGTCCATCCCGTACTCGGCGGTCTCGATCTCGAAGTCGTCGAAGGAGGCGCCGCCGCTGCCGGCTTCCTCGCCGTCGCTCCCGCCGACCGCGTCCCACTCGGCGACCTTGGTGTAGCCGGGGCGGACGTCGTCGTACCCCTCCATCCCCTGGAACATGAGGACGCGATCGAGGTCGTGGAACTCGCTCGCGACGAACGTGTCGACCACCTTCTTCGCGAACGCGAGGTGATAGAAGGAACCGAGGTGGACCGACGCGCCGGCGGGGTTCGCCAGCGTCTCGATGGTGTTGACGAACGACCGGACGCCCATCATGTCCCGGCGGTCGAACAGGTCGTCGATCGCGGGGTTGAACTCGGGTTGGGAGTAGAAGCCGAAGCCGGTCTCGTCGACCATGTCGGCCGAGTCCGCGGGCGTCAGCTCGGTGCGGACGCCCAGCTCGTCGAGGACGTGTTTATAAGCGTCCTGCTTCTGGGTGGGGACCCTGTCGCCGGAGTGAACGACGACTGGCGTCCCGGCCGCGGCCGCGACCGCGCCGGCCGCGACGCCGAGGATCGCGGAGCGCCCCTTCCCGTCGTAGTTGGCGCCGCAGTCGACGGGGTCGACGTCGGGTTCCGCGTACTCGACGCGCTCGCACATGGCGTCGACGTACGCGCCGAGCTCCTCGGGCGTGTTCCGCTTCCAGCGGTTCGAGAGCCAGAACGCCCCGAGCGTGGTCGGGTCCGGCTCGCCCGCGAGGATGCGCTCGAACGCCTCGGTCGCCTGCGCGCGCGTCAGGTCGTCGGCCGACTTGTGGCCGGAGCCGCAGACCTCGGTCATCAGCCGCTTGAGGGGCCACTCGCCGAACTCTTGGGTCGCCTGAGCCATACGCATCGTTCGGGTTCTCGAACGAAAAGTCCCTCGCTCGACTCCCGCGCGGCGGGAACGGACCGGTCAAACTCGCCGTCGGCCGAGCGCGCGCGAGCCGAGGACTCCGTCGACGGGGGGGTTTCACGCGAGTCCCGTGCGAGTCGTTCACATATTGAAACAGGTCGATCGGGCATTATTAGACGGTTTTAGTTTTGTATTAGCCAGTATACCTGCTCATGAGTCCCCGAGACAAGGTGCAAAAAGCGTTAGAACTATATAATCGGTCAGCTATTAGAGGGACGTACACGATGACGTCCAAATCCGTCGCCACCGCACTCACGCTGTATCGCGCTCGCACCCTAACGCTCGAACAGGCCGCCACCGTCGGCGGCTGCTCTGCGGCGCAGCTGGAGGAGAGCGCCCGGGCCTTCGCGCCGGCGTCGGGGCGGACCCCCGCTGACGACTGACCCTTCCTGTCCGGCACCGCCGGCCCGTCACCGGAACAGCGGGCTCCCTCCGAAACCCGTAGGTACGCGCGACCCCAACCGAACCCAATGAGTCTGGACGCCGACTGGCGGGCCGACATCGACGCGGTCGACGCCGCGCTCATCGACGAGTACCAGAGCGGCTTCCCCGTCGAGTCGCGCCCGTTCGAGCGGGTCGCTCGCGAGGTCTCGGCCGAGACGGGCGTCGACGTCGACGCCGGCGAGGTGCTCGACCGCGTCCGCGACCTCCGGGAGCGCGGCGTGTTCCGGCGGTTCGGAGCAGTGCTCAACCCGCCTGTCATCGGCTCGTCGACCCTCGCTGCGGTGCGCGCGCCCGAGGACCGGTTCGACGAGGTCGCCGAGGTCATCAACGGCTACCGGCAGGTGAACCACAACTACCGGCGCGACCACGAGTGGAACCAGTGGTTCGTCGTCACCGCGGGCTCGCGCGAGAAGCGCGACGCGATCCTCGCGGAGATCGAGGAGCGGACCGGCTGCGAGGTACTGGCGCTCCCGATGCTCACGGACTACTACATCGACTTGGAGTTCCCCGTCGTCAACGCGGATCGGTTCGCGCGAGAGTCACTGGACCACACGGCGGTCTCCGCCACCCGCATCTCCGAGAACGCTCGCGGCGACCTCACCCCTCTCGAGGCCGACCTCCTCCTGGCGATCCAGGACGGCTTCCCGCTGTCTTCGACCCCCTACGCCGACGTGGCGGACGAGATCGACGCCCCACTCGACGGCGTCCTCGCGGGGGTGGAGCGCCTGCTCGCGGACGGCTGCATCAAGCGGATCGGCTGCGTCGTCAACCACGTCGTCACCGGGTTCACGAACAACTGCATGGTGGTCTGGGACGTGCCCGACGACGAGCTCGACGAGCGCGGCGAGGCGGTCGGGAGCCTCCCGTACGTCACGCTGTGTTACCACCGGCCGCGCCGGAGCGACCAGGGGTGGGAGTACAACCTGTTCACGATGATCCACGGGCGCGAAGCCGAGGCGGTCGACGCCAAGATCGACGAGCTGGCGTCCGACCACCTCCCCTTCACCCACGAGCGGCTCTACTCGACAGAGACGCTGAAACAGACCGGCGCGCGGTACGAGGACCTCGTCGCCGACGGCGACTGACGGGAGGCGAGACGGCGGGGAGGGAGGCCGCGGAGGTCAGTCGTCGCCGAGCGACGCGGCGGGCTCGTCCGCGTCGAGGGCGTCGTCACCGGGCTCGCCGCCGAGGGCGTCGGCGCCGGAGCGGGAGGGTGGGGCGAGATCCCGACCGGTACGTTGAGGGGGCTCCCGCCCCCCGAACTGGTATGTCCGACGCGTTCGGTCGACTCGGGTACGGGACGTACAAGCTGGCGGGCGGCGAGGAGTGCGTCGGCGGGGTCGCTCACGCGGTCGAGACGGGGTACCGCCACGTCGACACCGCGCAGGGGTACGACAACGAGGCGTCGGTCGGGACCGGGATCGACCGCGCCGACGTCGACCGCGAGGACGTGTTCGTCGCGACGAAGCTCTCGACGGAGAACCTCTCGTACGACGACGCGACCGCGACGGCGCGGGTGAGCCGCGACCGGCTCGGTGTCGACTCGATCGACCTGCTGTACGTCCACTGGCCGATCGACACCTACGACCCGGAGGAGACGCTGCCCGCGCTCGACGGCCTCGTCGACGAGGGCGTCGTCGACCGGATCGGGCTCTCGAACTTCCGGCCCGACCAGCTCGAAACCGCGATCGACCGGCTCGACCACGACGTGTTCGCCCACCAGGTCGAGTGTCACCCGCTGCTCCAGCAGGCGGAGCTGCGGGAGCTCGCGGTCGAACACGGCCACTACCTGGTCGGGTACTCGCCGATCGCGCGCAACCGGGTCGCCGACGTCGACGTCCTCCGGGAGATCGCCGCGAGACACGGCGCCAGCCCGGCGCAGGTGAGCCTCGCGTGGCTGCTCTCGAAGGAGCGCGTCGCGCCGATCCCGAAGGCCGCGAGCTTCGACCACGTCGAGGAGAACTGGGCGGCGCGGGATCTCGACCTCGACCCCGAGGACGTCGAGCGGATCGACGCGCTCGAGCGGAGCGAGCGCGTCGTCGACTTCGAGGACGCGTCGTGGAACGGGGCGTGACCGGAGTCGCCTCGGCCGGGCGAGTGGGCGGTCGCCCGGGGCGGAACTGAACGCCGTCCCGCATCGAACCGAGACCCTGACGCCCCGTCGGCGGCGGTTTCACTTTCGCTTTCGGGCGCGTTTTTAAAAGGCGTCGGGACGACATGTCGGGTATGGCCCAGTCCACGTTCGACGACGACGACCTGTTCGGCGAGGCGGCCGAGGAGACGCGCGCCGAGGTCGAAGAGCACCTCGCGGCCGCCCGGGGCGAACTCCCCGACCCGGACGACGTGTGGGAGACGGACGCGGACAACGTGCTCGGCGCCCTCAACGGGCTCAAGTCTGCCCTCGACGTCGGCGACGCGACCGGCTCCGTCCGGTCGGCGAAGAAGGCGTACGTGCTCGGCGAGCGCGCCGACGCCTTCGAGGACGCCGACGATTTAAAAGCGGAGATCGAGGAGCTGGAGTCGCTCGTCGGCGACATCGAGAGCGCGGCCGAGGAGGTCGCCTCGCTCACGGGCACGATCCCCGCGATCCGCGGCGCCCTGCAGGACGCGGCAGAAGCGAGCGAGGACGACGAAGACAACGAGTAGTCGGCGTCCCGCGCGACGGGTCGGTCATGCGTTGACACGGACAGCGCGCCGAGCGCGGGGGTCGCCAGAGCACCAACGTCTCTTTACTGGTAGAGGAAGAGATTCGTCCTATGGACTGTCCCGTCTGCGGGAGCGCCGTCGTGGAGTTCAGCGAATTACCGGGCAAGCTGCGGGATCGCTTGGAGGCGGACCCGCAGCGACAGCGACAGTCGGTCGAGCACCGTCGAGAGAAGCACACCGCCTGTCCCGACTGTACGTTGGAGATACACGGCTGCGGCCAGCCCTACGCCGTCCCCGAGGAAGCGACGCCGGCGCGCTGACAACGGTGCCGTATTTAAATACTGCATCGTTCGCTGCCATGCGGATCTAGATAGACAGGACCTCGACGGCGCCGGTCGCCTTTTAAACAGACTCCCGCTTGACGACCGCCGCCGCCAGTTCCGCGAGCGCGTCGCTCGCGAGCTCCAAGAGCGCCTCGCCGCGCTCGGCGTCGCCGTCGGCGGGGTCGCCGACCACGCCGTTCTCCGCGAACTCGTCGGAGTCGTGCGCGAGGTTCACGCCCGAGATCCACTCGCCCCACCGGTCGGCCGCGTCCTCGCTCGCGGCCGCGACGCGGTCCTCGCGGACGAGGTCGGGGTTCGTCGCGCGCAGCAGCGCCGTCTCCAGCGGGCCGGCGTGACCCATGTCGCCCGCGTGCTCGCCGACCGCATCGAACCAGGTGAACGCGACGGCGTAGCCGTCGTGGCCGCCGTCGCGGGAGAACCGGCGGGCGATCTCCGCGAGCGCCTCCACGTTGCCGCCGTGGCCGTTGACGAACACCACCCGGTCGATCCCGTGGCTCGGCAGCGACTCGGCCGCTTCGCGGACGTACGCGCGAAAGGCGTCGGGCGAGACCCACATCGTCCCGTCGAAGGTGCGGTGCTCCTCGGCGACCCCGACGGGTATCGGCGGGGCGACGGCAACTTCGGGAGCGGAGTCGCGCTCCGCCTCGTACGCCGCCGCCCCGGCCTCCGCGACGGCGACGGCGTCGAGCGTGTCGGTTCCGAGGGGCGCGTGGGGGCCGTGCTGTTCGGTGCTGCCGACGGGGACGAACGCGACGTCGACGTCGCCGTCGCGCACGTCGGTCCAGGTGGCGTCCGCAAGTCGCATACGGCCCCCTCGGCGGGACGCGCCGTATAGCCGACGGTCTCCGGTCGATACGAGGGTCGGGAATCCGAGGAACTATTCCGGTACCTGACGAGACGCCACCCATGAGCAACGAGGACGAGGGACACGATCGAACGAGAGGGGTGACGTTCGGACCGCTGAAGCGGGCGCTCCGCGAGCATCGGTACCCGGTGTCGGTCGCGGAGCTGGTCGAGCAGTACGGCGGCTTCGAACTGGAGACCGAAGTCGAGAGCGAGCGCCTCGAGACGGCGCTGGAGCGGTGCGAGCGGACGGAGTTCGGCGAGCCGCGGCAGGTGCGCGACGCGATCATCGACGCGCTGGGCGAAGAGACGAGAGAGGAGGCGGCGACCGCGGGAGACGGAAGAGGGACGGGCGAAGCGGGAGACGGGAACGGCGGCGCGGACGGCTGGAGCCGGCTGTCGACGTGAACGGGACTGACCGTTCGGTCCCTCAGTCGTCGTCGCTCTCGGCGTCCGCTATCAGGCGCGCGGTGCGCTCCTGGGCGCGGTCGATGAACTCCTGTGGGAGTTCGTCGATCTCGCCGGCCTGCACGCCCCAGAGGTGGGCGTAGAGGCCTCCGTCGTCGAGCAGCTCCGCGTGGCTCCCGCGCTCGACGACCTCGCCGCCCTCCAACACGAGGATCGCGTCGGCGTCCTTGATCGTCGAGAGCCGGTGGGCGATCGCGAACGTCGTCCGGTCGGTCGTGAGCCGGTCGAGCGAGCGCTGGATCAGCATCTCCGTCTCGGTGTCGACGTCGGAGGTCGCCTCGTCTAAGACGAGGATGTCGGGGTCTTTCAGCACCGCCCGCGCGATGGTGACCCGCTGGCGCTGGCCGCCGGAGAGCTTCACGCCGCGCTCGCCGACCATCGTGTCGTAGCCGTCCGGGAGGTTCTCGATGAAGTCGTGCGCCTCCGCGGCCTCCGCGGCCTCGCGGACCTCCTCGTCGGTCGCCTCGAAGGTGCCGTAGGTGATGTTCTCGCGGACGGTGCCGTAGAAGAGGTACGACGACTGGCCGACGTAGCCGATCGACCGGCGGAGCGACTCGAGGGTCACGTCGCGCACGTCCTGCCCGTCGATCCGAATGGACCCCTCGTCGACGTCGTACATCCGGAGCAGCAGCTTGAGCACCGTGGACTTCCCGGCGCCGGTCGGGCCCACCAAGGCGAGCGTCTCGCCGCCCTCGACCGCGAGGTCGACGTCCTCGACGATAGTCTCCTCGTCGTACCCGAAGCTCACGTCGTCGTAGGCGACATCGCCGTCGCCGACGACCAGTTCCTCGGCGTCCGGGTCCTCGGCGAGCCGCGAGGGCTCGTCCATTAACCCGAAGATCCGGGCGGAGGAGGCGCGGGCGCGCTGGTACATGTTGATAATCTGCCCGAACTGCGCCATCGGCCAGATGAACCGCTGGGTGTAGAGAATGAAGACGACGAACATCCCGACCGAGAGCTCGCCGGTGAACGGGCCCGGCGGGGTGTCCTGAAACACCCACAGCCCGCCGATGACGAACGTGACCACGAAGCCGATACCCGCGAGCACGCGGAGCGCCGGGAAGAACTTGATCCGGGTCGTGATCGCGTCCCAGTTGGCGTCGAAGTAGTCCATCGAGACGCCGTCGACGCGGTCGGACTCGTACGGCTCGGTGTTCGACGACTTGATCACCTGGATGCCGCCGAGGTTGTTCTCGAGCCGGGAGTTCATCTTCCCGACCGAGGAGCGCACCTCCGCGTACTTCGGCTGGATCGTCTTGATGAACAGATAGGTGAACCCGCCGATGATCGGGACCGGGAGGAGCGCGACCAAGGCGAGCTGCCAGTTGATCCAGAACAGCAGCGCGCCGATGCCGACGACCATCACGGAGAGCCGGAACAGGGAGTTCATCCCGTCGTTCAAGAACCGCTCGAGCCGGTTCACGTCGTTCGAGAGGATAGACATCATCTCGCCGGTCTGCTTGTCGGAGAAGAACTCCATGTTCAGCCGCTGCATCTTGTCGTACGTGTCGGTCCGGACGTCGTGCTGGATGTTCTGCGCGAAGGCGTTGAACCCCCAGTTGCGGATCCAGTGGAACGCGGCCCCGATGCCGAACGCGGCCCCGATGACGCCGATGGTGAACCAGAACTGTGCCGTCTGTCCCGTCGGGAGCCACGCGTCCGGGAGGACCACGAGCGGGATCTGCTCGCTGAACAGGGCGTCCTCGTAGAAGACGGCGTCGATGGCGATCCCGAGCATGAGCGGCGGGAGGAGGTCTAAGAGTCGGGCGAAGACGCTGGCGAAGACGCCGACGGAGACCTGCGGGAGGTAGTCGCGACCGTACGCGAGGAACAGCCGTTTCATCGGGTTTTCGATCTTGTCCCGCTGTTCCTCGAAGGGGTCGTCGTCCTCCCACTCGGCGCTACTCATTACCGTTACCTACCGTATCGGGCGGCAAATGGGTTTCCTTCGAGTCGAGAGACACCGGCGTAAATCACCGCTATCGGGCGTCAAAACGCTCGATCGGGGCCTGAGAGGGAAACGGAGTGAGAGGGGGCGACGGCGGCCCGGACGCGAGGTCAGACGCCGCGGCGCTCCAGGTCGGGATCGGCGCCGGCGGCGGCGAGGTCCTCTCGGATGCGACGTCGGAGGGGGTCGGGGACGTCGTCGCGGGGAACCGGGGCGGCCGTGGCGGTCGCCGTCGAGTCGTCGCGGGGCGTCGAGCCGTCGGCGGCCGCAGAGGGGTCGCTTCCGGCCGGGGCCGGTACGGTCCAGTAGAGGACGCGCTCGGCGTCCGCGTAGAACTCCACCGCGAACCGGTCGCCGCCGCCGTCGTAGTGGACTCGGGCGGCGTCACCCTCGGCGCGCCACCCCTCCTGTTCGACCAGCGCGGCGATCGAGTCGTACACGGTCGCGTTCGGGGCGGCGGACACATGTCGGCTTCGGCCTCGGTCGCGTCGCGGTCGGCGGGGCCGCGTGGCAGTCCCGGGGTCAACGGGGCCGCGATGACGTGGTCGACGAGGGGGACGCCCGCCTCGAAAGGAGTTTATCGCCGCCGGCCACAGGACTGGTATGTCCCTTCGCGTCACCTTCCTCGGGACGGGCGGCGCCGTCCCGACCACCGAGCGCGCGCCGAGCGCACTGTTCGCCAACCGCGAGGGCGATCGCCTTCTCTTCGACTGCGGCGAGGGGACCCAGCGCGGGATGATGCGGTTCGGGACCGGGTTCGGGATCAGCCACCTGTTCGTCTCGCACCTCCACGGCGACCACGTCCTCGGGATCCCGGGGCTGGTCCAGACGCTCGGGTTCAACGACCGGACGGACCCCCTGACGATCCACTGCCCGCCGGGGACCGAAAGCGACCTCCGCGACCTCGTGCACGCGGTCGGCCACGACCCCGCGTTCGAGGTCCGGATCGAGCCCGTCGCGCCCGGCGAGGTCGCGCTCGACGCCAACGGCTACGAGGTCCGCGCGTTCGAGACGGAACACCGCACTCGGTCGCAGGGGTACGTCCTCGAGGAAGACGACCGCCCGGGCCGGTTCGACCGGCCGAAGGCGGAGGAGCTCGGCGTCCCCGTCGGCCCGAAGTTCGGTCGGCTCCACGACGGCGAACCGGTCGAGGCCGACGACGGGACGGTCGTCGAGCCCGAGCGCGTGGTGGGACCGCCGCGGCCCGGGCGAACGCTGGTGTACACGGCCGACACGCGCCCGCGAGAGCGGACGGTCGAGGTCGCCGATGGCGCCGACCTGCTCGTCCACGACGCGACCTTCGCCGACGACATGGCCGACCGCGCCCGCGACACGGCCCACTCGACCGGCCGCGAGGCGGGGGAGATCGCCGCCCGGGCGAACGCGAGGCGACTGGCGCTGGTCCACGTTTCCTCGCGGTACGCCGCGGACGCCTCGCCGATCCGCCGCGAGGCGAGGGAGGCGTTCGACGGCGAGTGTCTCCTCCCGGACGACGGCGACCTCGTCGAGGTGCCGTTCCCCGACACGGGCGAGTAGGACGGAGCGGCGCGCGAAGCCGGGGGCCTCGGTCCGGGAAACCTTGATGAGTCGCGCCGACGACCTCTCGAGTATGTCCGACGACTGCATCTTCTGTTCGATCGTCGCCGGGGATATCCCGGCGCGGACCGTCCGCGAGACCGACGACGTGCTGGCGTTCCTCGACGCCAACCCGCTCTCCCGGGGGCACGCGCTCGTGATCCCGAAGTCACACGCCCAACACGTCGGCGACCTCGACGACGACCTCGCGGGCGAGCTGTTCGCGGTCGTGACCGATCTCGTCCCCCACATCGGGTCGACCGTCGGCGCCGACGGCGCCAACGTCGGGATCAACGACGGCGAGGCGGCCGGCCAAGAGGTCCCGCACGTCCACGTCCACGTCATCCCGCGGTTCGAGGGCGACGGCGGCGCGCCGCTCCACGCGGTGGGCGGCGAGCGACCGGACCTCTCCGACGACGAGCTGGACGCGGTCGCCGAAGCGATCGCCGAGTGAGCGGTCGGGCGCCGCGTCCCTCGCCTGCGTCGGCCGATCGCCCGCCCGGCGGCGTGCAACAGAGTTAACAGCGACACTCCGGGTAGCCGAGCACATGCAGGCGACGACGCTCGCGCTCGTCGGGGCGACCGGCGGGGCGGGGACGACGCGAACCGCCGTCGAACTGGCCGCGATCGGGGCGCGCGACGACCGCGACGTGGCCGTGGTCGACGCCGCGTTCACGACGCAGGGGCTCTCCGAGCACGTCGCGGGGCGGATCGGCACCGACCTCACGGCGCTGCTCACCGACGAGACCGACGCGTCGCTGTCGGCGGCGACGTACCCGATCGACGTCGAAGGCGAGGGGAACGGCGACGGGGACACGGCGGCCCTCCCGGGACGCGCCGACGCGGTCCCGGCCCGCGCGCCCTTCGAGCGCGCCGCCCGCGCGAAGACGGCGGAGGCGGCGCGGAAGCTGGAGCGGCGGATCGGCGAGGCGGCGACCGCCTACGACGCCGTGGTGGTCGACGCCGCGCCCGTCGGCTCGAACGAGGCGGTCGGGGCGGTCGCGGCCGCCGACCGGGTCGAGGCGGTGACCCCCGCGACCGCGCACGGCCGCGACGCGCTCCAGCGGCTCCGCGGTCGGGTCGCCGACGTCGGCGGAAGCGTCGACGGGACGATCGCGGTGGACCGCGCCGGGGAGTCCGGCTCGGAGCGCGGCGACGGGGGGAGGGCGGACACCGAGCTCCCGCCGACCGATCCCGTGGTGGGGAGCGCTCCCGAGGCGACGACCGGGACCGGGGAGTACGTCGCGGCGCTGGCCGAGGCGTACGAGCGCGCGTTCGACGCCTCGCTCGGGATCGAGTTCGAGGAGCCGGGGCTGGTCGAGCGGCTCCGGTCCTGAGACGGAAAAACGAGTGACGAGAAGTTCTCGCCGCTCAGCGCAGCCCGTCGGGCGACCCGAGCGCGTCGCCGTCGCCGCGGAGGCCGTCGCCGAGCGGCGCGGAGCCCGCGACGTGCGCGTCGACCGCGTCGGCGACCGCGGGGACCGGGTCGTGGGTCTCGACGTACGTCGCCAACGCGAAGTCGGCCTCGTCGCCGCCGGCAAGCGCGACCGCCTCGCTGCGCGCGATCCGGCCGTCGAGCCAGTCGCGGACGACGCTTCGACGGCTCGGTGCGAGCGGGCAGACGCCATCGACGCCGCAGCGGTGCAGCGCCTTCGCGCCCGTCATCGGCGTCACCCCGGCCTCGCGGGCGGCGTCGCCGACGCTCTGGCCGGCCGTGTACGCGTCGACCAGCGTCGCGGTCGCGGCCGGGGTACACGGCAGGTCGTCCGCGTGCGCCGCGATCCGGTCGACGAGCGGCGTCTCCGTGTCGTCGGCGACGGCGACCCCGCGATCGCGCTGGCTCGCGGTCACCTCCAGCCCGTCCGCGATCTCCGACAGTGTCATGCGGAGAGATGGCTCGCTCCAAGGGTTAAAACCACCGTACTGCGGCAGGGGGGAGTGCCGGGTTCACCGACCGGTAACCGGTCGGTTCGAGCGCGTCGATCCGGGCGATCACCCCCGAATTCTCCCGGGTTTAAGTAAGGCATCGGGCCCGAGTTCGACGTGTGATGAGCCAGGCACGCTCGACCCGCGCCCGTTCGCACCGCACCGAGACGACCGACCGCGCCGAGGAGACGACCGCGACCGCCGAGGGGGAGGCGGCCGGAGACGCGGAGACGACCGCGACCGAATCGACTGCCGTCGACGAGTGCCCCGAGTGCGGCGGCCGGACCCGCGTCGACTCCGCCGAGCGCGTCTGTACCGACTGCGGGCTCGTCGTCGAGGCCGACCGGATCGACCACGGCCCGGAGTGGCGCTCGTTCGACGACGACGACGCGAACCCCAAGCGCACCGGCGCGCCCCTCACGCGCTCTCGGCACGACCGCGGCCTCTCGACGGAGATCGGGCGGTCGACGAAGGTGAAGGGCCGCAAGCGGCGGCGGCTCGCCCGGATGCGGACCCAGCATAACCGCGCGCAGATCTCGACCAAGCGCGACCGCAACAAGGTGTACGCGTACACCGAGGTCCGGCGCCTGACCGGCGTCCTAGAGCTGCCCGACAGCGTCCGCGACACGGCGTGCACGCTGTTCGACTCCGCGCAGGACGAGAGCCTGCTACGGGGCCGGTCGCTGGAGGGCTTCGCGGCCGCCTGCGTCTACGTCGCCTGTCGCACCGCGGACGTCGCCCGGACCGTCGGGGAGGTCTGCGCCGAGGCGAAGGCGACGGAGGACGAGCATCGGGCGGCCTTCGACGCGATGAACCGCGAGCTCGGGCTCCCGATCGGCCCGACGGGTCCCGCCGAGTACCTCCCGCGGTTCGCGAGCGACCTCGACTGTGCGGCCGACGTGGAGCGGCGCGCCGGCGAACTCGCGGAGCGCGCCGTGAGAGAGGGGATCGCGAACGGCCGTAACCCGGTCGGCGTCGCCGCCGCCTGCCTGTACACCGCGGCCCGCGAGCTGGGCGCCGACTGCACGCAGCAGGAGGCGGCCGACGTGGCCGACGTGACGCCCGTGACGGTCCGGCGGACGTACGTGGACCTGACCGAGTGAACAGACCGCTCGGGAGGCCTCCCGAGCGCTCGGTACCGGTCGCGTGGAGTGGGGACGTATCGCACGAAAACCGTTAAGCCCGGCTGTCGCCTACAATCAGATATGAGCGCTGACCG
Source organism: Halorubrum yunnanense (assembly GCF_026586675.1). Classification (GTDB taxonomy): domain Archaea; phylum Halobacteriota; class Halobacteria; order Halobacteriales; family Haloferacaceae; genus Halorubrum; species Halorubrum yunnanense. The sequence goes on along the minus strand of NZ_JAODIX010000027.1, from coordinate 49,058 downwards.
GTCCGCCCTCCGGCGGGCCATCGAGCGCGGCGAGCGCGACGGCGGCGAAATCGAGTTCAAAGAGCGGCTGACCCGCGAGGTCCACTTGGCCGAGGGCCGGATGGAGTCGCTCGTGGCCCAGCTCCGTCACCGGGTGCTCTCCGGGGACGGCGAGGCGACGTACGTCCTCGGGGTCACCGACGACGGCGGGCTGGCCGGGATCTCGCCCGACGCCTTCTCCGAGACGATGGACGTCCTCTCGCTTTTGGCCGACGAGGCGGACGCCCACATCGCCGACGCGGAGACGTGGAGCGCCGGCACCGCGGGCGACGGCAGTTCGGATGGGCTCGTCGGTCTCGCCACCCTCCGCGACGGCGGGATGTTCGAGACGGACGACGACCACCTCGTGATCGGGACGGCGGGCCACGTCGACCACGGGAAGTCGACGCTCGTCGGCACCCTCGTCACCGGGCGGGCCGATGACGGGGAGGGGGGCACGCGCGGCTTCCTCGACGTCCAGCCGCACGAGGTCGAGCGGGGGCTCTCCGCCGACCTGTCGTACGCCGTCTACGGGTTCGAGGACGGCGGCGACGAGCCGGTTCGGATGGACAACCCGCACCGCAAGTCCGACCGCGCGCGGATCGTCGAGGAGGCGGACCGGCTGGTCTCGTTCGTCGACACCGTCGGCCACGAGCCGTGGCTCCGGACGACGATCCGCGGGCTCGTCGGCCAGAAGCTCGATTACGGGCTCCTCGTCGTCGCCGCCGACGACGGGCCGACGAAGACGACCCGCGAGCACCTCGGTATCCTGCTCGCGACCGAGCTGCCGACCGTCGTCGCGATCACCAAGGCCGACGCCGTGAGCGACGGGCGGCTCGCGGAAGCCGAGCGCGAGGTCGAATCGGTGCTCCGGGACGCCGGCCAGACGCCCCTGCTCGTCGACCGACACGGGATCGACGCGGCGGTCGCGGAGGTCGGGGACGGCGTCGTCCCGCTCCTCCGGACCAGCGCGGTGACGAAGGAGGGGATCGGAACGCTCGACCGGCTGTTCGAGACGCTGCCGAAGCGGGCGACTCCGGCGCGCGAGGAGTTCCGGATGTACATCGACCGGAGCTACAAGGTGACCGGCGTCGGCGCGGTCGCGTCGGGCACGGTCAACTCCGGCACCGTGGAGGCCGGCGACGAGCTCCTGCTCGGTCCGATGGCGGACGGCTCCTTCCGTGAGGTGGAAGTCAGGTCGATCGAGATGCACTACCACCGGGTCGACAAGGCGACCGCCGGCCGGATCGTCGGGATCGCGCTGAAGGGCGTCGACGAGGAGGATGTCGAGCGCGGGATGGCCCTGGTGCCCCGCGGGAGCGGCCCCGAACCGGTCCGCGAGTTCGAGGCCGAGGTGATGGTGCTGAACCACCCGACGCGGATCCAAGAGGGGTACGAACCGGTCGTCCACGTGGAAACCGTCTCCGAGGCGGCCGTCTTCGCGCCCGAGGGGGGCCGGCTCCTCCCCGGCGACACCGGCCGGACACGGGTGCGGTTCAAGTTCCGGCCGTACCTCGTCGAGGAGGGCCAGCGGTTCGTCTTCCGGGAAGGGTCGAGCAAGGGCGTCGGGACGATCCGGGACGCGTTTCCGGGAGAGTAACCGCGCTTCAGTCCTCGACCGAGACGAGTTCCATCAGCGGGTAGCCGTCGGTCATGGTCATCTGCGTCCGGACCGTCACGCCCTCGTGTTCGATCCGCATCTCCACGTCCATCAGCGAGCCGGTGAGCTCGGTGTAGCCGTTCTCGTGGTCGATCGCGTCGGCGACGCGGTCGTCGTGAACGGTGACGGTCACCGACTCGCAGAACGGCTGATTCTCGATCGACTCCGCCATCGCGGCCTCCAGGCTCCGCGCGCTCGACGGGCTGACGGGCGTCCCCGCGAACTGGTGGTACAGCGAGCCGAACTTGATCCCGGCCTCGAAACACGCCTGCTGGGCGTCGGTTGCCATACCCGCACTGCGGGGGCGGCGGCCTAAGGGGCTTCGGAGGGGTCCGGCGGTCCCGTCTCCGGGGTACTCAGAGAATCCCCCGGGGAACCGCCGACGACCTCCTCGACCGCGAGCGGCTCGATCCCCGTCTCGTCGAGGTAGCGCTCCAGCCGCGGGACCCGGTCCGCGAAGTCCTCGGGGTCGTGCGAGTCGGTCCCGACGACGAACCGGACGCCGCGGTCGCGGAATGCCGCCACGAACGGGTCGGTCGGGTGGAAGAGGTCGAATTCGCCGCGGTCGCCGGCTCGGCCGGCGTTGATCTCCGGGACCGTCCGGGAGTCGGCGCAGGCGGCCGCGACTCGCTCTCGATGGGCGGCGGTCGTGAGCCCGTTGAGCGCGGGGTGGTTCTCCACGAGGTCGGCGTGCGCGAGCACTTCGAACAGCTCCGACTCGACGAGCGAGACGACGGCGTCGTAGTAGTCGTCGACGAACGCCCGGCGCTCTGCGTCGCTCGCGTCCGCGAACGACTCGAACGGGAACACCTGCTTGCCGGCGACGTAGTGGACGCTCCCGACCGCGTAATCGAACCCGGCGTCGGCGAGGAACTCCCGGATGGCGCCCTCCAGCTCGGGCTCGTAGTCCATCTCGACCGCGTCGTAGAGCGTCAGGTCGGCGGGGTCGGCGGCGGTCGCGAGGGCCTCGCGGCGACGCCCGTGCGTGCGGTCGAAGTTGCGGTTCCAGAGGAGCCGCTCGTCGCGCCACGCCTCGCTCAGGCTGCAGTGGTCCGCGAACCCGACCGCGTCGAGCCCCGCCGCCTCGGCGGCGTCGACCATAAGCGGGATCCCGGAGCCGTCGGAGTAGGACGTGTGCGCGTGGACGTCGACGGTCACGCGTAACCGAAAGGGCCGCAGCGGCCTAAGCCCGTCGCGGGAGCCGGGGGCGGCGGACGACGCTCCCACCGTCGCCGGAACCGAAGCGGTTTGGTCCGGGAGGGGGAACCGGCCCGTATGAACGCGCTTCGCGTGACCGGCGGGCGGGTCCTGCGCCCGGACGGCTCCGTGACCGGCTCCGACGTGACGATAGACCGCGACGCGGGAACGATCCTCGCGGTGGGCGAAGAGACGGCGGGCGACGAGGCGACCGCCGCCGAAGCGGTCCCCGACGTCGACGAGACGCTCGACGCCGAGGGGGGGCTCGTGGTCCCGGGGCTCGTCAACGCGCACACGCACGTCGCGATGACGCTGCTCCGGGGGTACGCCGACGACAAGGAGCTGGACGCGTGGCTCCGGGAGGACATCTGGCCCGCGGAGGCCGAGCTGACGGCCGACGACGTCGAGGCCGGCGCCGCGCTCGGGGCCCTGGAGATGATTCGCTCGGGGACGACCGCGTTCGCAGACATGTACTTCGCGATGGACCGCGTGGCGGACGTCGTCGACCGCGCCGGCCTGCGCGCGCGGCTCGGCCACGGCGTCGTCACGGTCGGCAAGGACGACGCGGACGCCCGCGCGGACGTCAAGGAGAGCCTCGCAGTCGCCCGCGACCTCGAGGGGGCCGCAGACGGGCGGATCCGGACCGCGTTCATGCCGCACTCGCTGACGACGGTCGGCGAGGCGTACCTCCGCGAGGGGGTCGCCGAGGCGCGCGAGGCGGGCGTCCCGGTCCACCTCCACGCGAACGAGACGGCCGAGGAGGTCGACCCGATCGTCGACAAGCGCGGCGAGCGCCCGGTCACGTACGCCGAGGACCTGGACGCGCTCGGGCCGGACGACTTCTTCGCGCACGGCGTCCACGTCGACGACTCGGAGATCGAGCGGCTCGCAGACGCGGGGACCGCGGTCGTCCACTGCCCGGCCTCGAACATGAAGCTCGCCAGCGGGATGGCACCCGTCCAGCGGCTTCGCGACGCGGGCGTCACGGTCGCGCTCGGCACCGACGGGGCGGCCTCGAACAACGACCTCGACGTCTTCGACGAGATGCGCGACGCCGCCATGCTCGGAAAGCTCGCCGCGGGCGACGCCGCCGCGGTCCCGGCCGAGGCGGTCGTGGAGATGGCGACCGCGGCGGGCGCTGAGGCGCTCGGGCTCCCCGGCGGCCGGATCGAGCCGGGCGCGGCCGCCGACCTCGCCGTCGTCGACCTCGACGCCCCGCACCTGACGCCCGTTCACGACCCCGTCTCGCACCTCGCGTACGCGGCGCGGGGGAGCGACGTGCGGCACACGGTCTGCGACGGCCGGGTGCTCATGCGCGACCGCGAGGTCCTGACGCTCGACGCCGAGGCGGTCCGAGAGCGCGCGGCGGACGCCGCGAGCGACCTCGTCGAGCGCGTCGATAGCGGGGTGTGAAGCGGTGCGGCGGGAGGTGCCGGCACGAGCCGCGCGCCAGGCGGGACGGACAGAGTTAATCGATCGCCGACCGACAGGCCGGTCGTGATCGACCTGCCCGTCGTGGTCGCGTTCGTCCCGGCGGTGATGGCGGTCGTCGTCTCCCCCGGACCGGATTCGATATACACGATCGCGCAGAGCCTCGGCGGCGGTCGCGCGGCCGGGGTCGCCGCGGCGGTCGGAACGGCCACCGGCGTGCTGGTGCACGCGGCCGCCGCGGTGGTCGGGCTGTCCGCGCTCCTGCGCACGACCGCCGAGGCGTACGTCCTCATGAAGTACGTCGGCGCCGCCTATCTAGTGTACCTCGGCGTGCAGCTGCTCAGAGACGACGAGACGTTCGATATCGACGAGTCGGCCGGGACCGAGGACCGCTCGGTCGTCGGCTCGTATCGGAGGGCGGTTACGATCAACGTCACCAACCCGCAGGTGGCCGTCTTCGTGCTCGCCTTTTTCCCGCAGTTCGTCCCCGCGACCGCGGACGCCACCCTCCAGCTTTCGGTCCTCGGAGTCGTGTACGCGGGGCTCAGCCTCCTGTATCTCGTCGGCGTGGCGCTGTTCGCCGACCGGGTCCGGCACCTCCTGCTGGACTCGATGGCGGGGCGGCGAGCGGTCCGATACGCGAGCGGGAGCGTCCTGGTCGGCTTCGGCCTGAAGCTCGCGCTCGACGGGGGGCAAGGGCTGTGAGGGGTGACGCTCGTGAGCGGGGGGAGACGGCGCTCGCGAGGAGCGAGGCGCGTCGGGCCAACCCGCGCGCGAGACGAATCGACCCGAATTACCGGTCGGTTCGAAGGTAGACCCGCGTTTCGGCCCGAAACGGGAAAATGAACCGTAGAGCGCCGTCAAGCCGGATATAATCCGGATTAAACCGGGTTAAGCGAATGCCCTTTTTATATGGTAAGGACGGGTTAACCCGAGTGGACATGAACGGACGCACGACAGCACTCCTCCTGGTCGCGGTCGTCGCGCTCGGCGCGATGACCGGCGTCGCGGCCGCCGACGGAGATCTCACGGTGGGCGTCGACGTCGACGACGGCGGGGAGCCGACGGTCAACGTGACCCAGAACGGCACCGCGGTCGAGAATGCCACGGTCGACGTGAGCGTGGTCGACGAGAACGCGTCGTACGAGGGGACAGGTGAGTACGAGACCGACGCGAACGGTACCGTCGGCCTCCCCGCCCCCGACGAGGACGTGACGGTGAACGTGACGGCGAGCAGCGAGAGCCGGGCCGCGTCGACGACGGTCGACCTCGAAGCGCCCGTTGACCTCGCTATCGACGTGTCGAACACCGACGGCGAGCCCGTCGTCGCGGTCACCGACGAGGGCACCGCGGCCGAGAACGCCTCGGTGAACGCCGCGACCACAGACGGCCAGAACGCGACCTACGTCGGCGAGGGCGACTACGAGACCGACGAGAACGGCACGGTGACGCTCCCCGCGGCCGAGGAGAACGTCACGGTCGACGTGACCGCCGAGTACGGGAACGACTCCGTCTCAGCGACGGTCGACCTGACCGCCGGGGAGGGAGGGGAGGCGAACCGGTCGTTCGGCCAGCAGGTCCGCGAGTTCGTTCAGAAGATCAAGGCCAACCAAGGCGCCATCGGCCCCGCCATCTCGGACTTCGTGACGGAGAACAACCCGGGGAACGCGCCCGACCACGCGGGCGGTCCCGGCGGCCCGGACGACGCGGGTAACGGAAGCGACGCGGCGAATGCGAGCGACGGCCCCGGTAACGCGCCCGACCGCGCCGGCCAGGGCAACGGGAACGCCGGCGAGCAGGGACCGCCGGACCACGCCGGAGCCGGTGGCGACGGCGGCGACGCCGCGAACGCGAGCGACGGCGACGGCCGAGGACCGCCGAGCGACGCCGGGCCGGGCGGTGACGGTGGCGAGAGCGACGGAGACGACGGGGAGGAGGACGACGGTGACGACGGGTCTGGTCCCGGTAACGGGAACGGCAACGGTCCGGCGTGACTGACGCGCGACGCAGCAACTGACGCGCCGGCGACTCGGTAACTGACGCGCCGGCGACTCGGTGGCTGACCCGCGTCGGTGCGGGATCCCTTTTCGGCGTTTTTGCGACGTGACCCGGTGTCGGCAGGGTTTAGTGCGCCGTGAGTGAATCGTAGAGTATGAGCGAAACCGCGTATCCGCCGGTGTCACAGCACCTCTCGGACCTCGAAGCGGCCCGTGAGGAGGGGCGCCGGAAGATGGACTGGGCGCTCCAGCACATGCCAATCTTGAACGCGCTCCGCGAGGAGTTCGTTGACGAGCAGCCGCTCGCCGGCGAGACAATCGCGATGGCGATGCACGTCGAGGCGAAGACGGCGAACCTCGTCGAGCTGCTCGCCGACGGCGGCGCGGAGGTCGCGATCACCGGGTGTAACCCGCTCTCGACGCACGACGACGTGTCGGCCGCGCTCGACACCCACGAGTCGATCACCTCCTACGCGGTCCGGGGCGTCGACGACGAGGAGTACTACGACGCGATGCACGCCTGTATCGCCCACGAGCCCACCGTCACCGTCGACGACGGGATGGACATGGTGAAGCTCGTCCACGAGGAGTACCCCGACCTGATCGACTCCATCGTCGGCGGTGCCGAGGAGACGACCACGGGCGTCGACCGCCTGCGCGCGATGGACGCCGACGGCGAGCTCCACTACCCTGTCTTCGCCGTGAACGACACGCCGATGAAACAGCTGTTCGACAACGTCCACGGCACCGGTGAGTCGTCGCTCGCGACCATCGCGATGACGACGAACCTCTCGTGGGCCGGCAAGAACGTCGTCGTCGGCGGGTACGGCCAGTGCGGAAAGGGTGTCGCCAAGAAGGCCTCCGGCCAGAACGCGAACGTTATCGTCTGCGAGGTCGACCCCCGCAAGGCGCTCGAAGCGCACATGGAGGGGTACGAAGTGCTCCCGATGGCCGAGGCCGCCGAGAAGGGCGACGTGTTCGTCACGACGACCGGGAACCGCGACGTGATCACCCGCGATCACTTCGAGGAGATGCAGGACGGCGTCCTCCTCGCGAACGCCGGCCACTTCGACGTGGAGGTGAACCTCGACCAGCTCGACGAGCTGGCCGTGGACCGATACGAGGTCCGCGACGGCGTCGAGGGGTTCGAGATGCCCGACGGCCGCGTCCTGAACGTGATCGCCGAGGGGCGGCTCGTCAACCTCGCGGCGCCCATCGCCCTCGGTCACCCGGTCGAGGTGATGGACCAGAGCTTCGGCGTGCAGGCGGTCGTCGTCCGCGAACTCGTCGAGAACGGCGAGCGCTACGCGGCCGGCGTCCACGACGTGCCCGACGAGCTCGACCGCGAGGTCGCGGACATCAAGCTTGCCGCCGAGGGCGTCGAGTACGACACCCTCACCGACGAGCAGCGCGAGTACATGGACAGCTGGGAGCACGGGACGTAGTCCGCTCGGCGGGAGCCGACGGGGCGGTCGCGTCGGGTCGACCGGCTTTTGTGCGACGCGACCGTATCGAACGTATGAACCCAACGGCGGTGCTTCACGCCGGATTCGGCGTATCGGTCCTGATCGGAATCCTCGTTTCGGACACAGCGCTCCGGATCGGCGCCTTCGCGCTGGGGGCAGTCCTCTTCGTCGCCGGGATCGCGGTCTCGCGACGCGACGAGGGGGAGGACGGGGCGGACGCGGCGTAGCCGCCTCGAAACCGACTCCGAGCGCGCGCCCTTTTTGAGCGACGACGCCCTACACATATCAGTGACGGTCACGAGCGTCCACGATCCGAGCCACCGCGAGGCCCTCTGGGAGCTGGAGGACGCCTTCGAGCGCGGCGACCTGATAAGCGTCTTCGGGCGCTGCACGGTCAGCTACGAGGGTCGCGCCGCCTCGGACCTGGGTGCCGGCGACCGGCTGCTCGTGTTGAAGCCCGACGGCGCCGCCCTCGTCCACACCGACGAAGGGCGCCAGCCCGTCAACTGGCAGCCGCCGGGGTCGGAACACCACGCCGCGGTCCGCGAGGGGCGACTCCGGGTGCGCTCGACCAGAAGCGACCCCGACGAGACGCTCACCGTGCGCTTCGACCGGGTCCATCAGCTCTCCGCGATGGCCGTGACGGGCGGGCGCAACCTCACCCTCCACGGAAGCGAGGAGGACCTCCGGACCCGGGTTCTAGAGCGCCCCGAACTCGTCGAACCGGGGTTCGAACCGAAAGAGACCGAGCGCCCTTCCAGCGCCGGCCCGATGGATGTGTTCGGCGTCGACGCCGACGGGACCCCGGTCGTCGTCGAGCTGAAGCGCCGGCGCGTCGGGCCCGACGCGGTGGGGCAGCTCGCCCGGTACGTGCGAGCGCTCCGGGAAGAGATCGCCGCGGAAGACGGGGACGACGGCGGCGACACCCCTGTCGTCCGCGGGGTCCTCGTCGCTCCCTCGGTCACCGACCGGGCGAGAGGGCGGCTCGCGGACCGGGGGTTCGGCCACGTCGCGCTCGACCCGACGTCCGAGGAGTGAGGCGGCGGCGACCGGGAACCGACCTGCGGGCGTCCGAATCACGAGCCGGCGACGCCGCGGTATCGAAGGGTTTATCGCCGCAGCACGGGCTACATCGGACAAGTAGCCATGTCTGACAAACCCGCCTCTATGTATCGGACGATCGACAAGCCGTCGTACACCCGCCGCGAATACATCACGGGCATTCCCGGCTCGAAGATCGCCCAGCACAACATGGGCGACCTCTCCGCGGAGCCGGACGACTACCCCGTCCAGATCAGCCTCCGCGTCGAGGAGGAGCTCCAGATCCGCCACGGCTCGCTCGAGAGCTCCCGGCTCTCCGCGAACCGCCACCTCATCAAGGAGCTCGGCGAGGGCAACTACAAGATGACTCTCCGCAAGTTCCCCCACCAAGTCATCCGGGAGAACAAGCAGGCGACCGGCGCCGGCGCGGACCGGGTCTCCGACGGGATGCGACAGGCGTTCGGGAAGCCGGTCGGGACGGCCGCGCGGCTCAACGCGAACGACATCGTCTTCACCGCGTACTGCGACGTCGAGCAGGCGTCCGTCGTGAAGGAGGCGTTCCGCCGCGCGTACAACAAGCTCTCGCCGCCGTGCCGGATCACGGTCGATCGCGGCGAAAAGCTCCTCGTCTCGTAGACGCGCCGACCTTTTCGAGGCGCGGTTCTCACGGCCCCGAGCGGTGCGGCCAGAGATGGAGGTGCGACCCCGCTGTCGACGAGCCCACGACCGCGACCCCGCCGCACGGCGAGGCGAACTCCTGAAATACCTTCCTCGCGTACCGATTAGCAGTGTCACAGCAGTTGGCCGAGGTCGAGACGCTGTTCCTCCACGAGGCGCGGAGCGACTACACCGTCGTCGCGAACCGGGACGGTAGCCGGGTGCTCCGCGGGCGGCTCGAACTCAAAGAGACCTCCGCGGGCCCGCGGCCGGGGAAGTTCCGCGTCATCCGCGACGGCGAGGATCACCCCCGACAGCCCGACGAGTTCGTCGACCTCGCCCGCGCGGCCGGCCGGATCCGCATCTCCGAGCAGACGTCGCCGGAGAACCGGAAGCGGCTGGAGGCGATGCTCGACGGTTACCAGCTGGAGGCGACGGCGGTCCGGACCTGCCGGCGCTGCGCAAACGACGGCCGGTACGGCCCGATCACGAGCGAGAGCGCGATCCAACACAACGACGAGCTGATCTGCCGCGACTGCGCCCGCAGGGAGCTGGAGCGGGAGCTCTCTTATAAAGGAGAGTTCACGGGCGCCGCCGAGGGGCGGTTAGAGGAGCTGCTGTACGAGTCCGGCGACTTAGACCGGATCGTCAACCTCCTGCAGGGCGGACTCGACCCCGACCTCACCAAGTACGACGAGGTGTCCGCCAACGTCGACGACGTGAGCCCCGTGCGCACCGAGGACCTGGATCTCCACCCGGACCTCTCGACGCACCTCCAGGGCCGCTTCGAGGAGTTGCTGCCCGTTCAGAGCCTCTCCGTGCGGAACGGCCTCCTCGATGGCAACGACCAGCTGGTCGTGAGCGCGACCGCGACGGGGAAGACCCTGATCGGCGAGCTGACCGGGATCGACCGCGCGCTGAAAGGGGAGGGGAAGCTGCTCTTCTTGGTCCCGCTCGTCGCGCTCGCCAACCAGAAGCACGAGGACTTCAAGGACCGCTACGGCGACCGGCTGAACGTCTCGATCCGGGTCGGCTCCTCGCGGGTGAACGACGACGGGAACCGCTTCGATCCGAACGCCGACGTGATCGTCGGCACCTACGAGGGGATCGACCACGCGCTCCGGACCGGGAAGGATCTGGGCGACGTCGGCACCGTCGTCATCGACGAGGTCCACACGCTGAAGGAGGGCGAACGCGGCCACCGGCTCGACGGGCTCATCTCCCGGCTGAAGTACTACAGTGAGAACCGGATGGAGACCCACGAGGGGTACGGCGGCACCCAGTTCGTCTACCTCTCCGCGACGGTCGGGAACCCGGAGTGGCTCGCCGAGAAGCTCCGGGCGACGCTGATCGAGTACGAGGAGCGCCCGGTCCCCATCGAACGCCACGTCACCTTCGCGGACAGTCGCGAGAAGGCGCAGATCGCCGACAAGCTCGTGAAACGCGAGTTCGACACGAAATCCTCGAAGGGGTACCGCGGCCAGACGATCGTCTTCACGAACTCCCGGCGGCGCTGCCACGAGATCAGCCGGAAGCTCCGGTACGACTCCGCGCCGTACCACGCCGGGCTCGACTACAAGCGCCGGAAGAAAGTCGAGCGGCAGTTCGGGAACCAGGACCTCTCGGCGGTCGTCACCACCGCGGCGCTGGCCGCCGGCGTCGACTTCCCCGCCTCGCAGGTGATCTTCGACTCGCTGGCGATGGGGATCGAGTGGCTCTCGGTCCAGGAGTTCTCCCAGATGCTCGGGCGGGCCGGGCGCCCGGACTACCACGACCGCGGGCGCGTCTACCTCCTCGTCGAGCCCGACGGCGTCTACCACAACTCCATGGACCGCACGGAAGACGAGGTCGCGTTTACCCTTTTAAAAGGCGAGATGGAGGACGTCGCGACTCACTACGACGAGGCGGCCGCCGTCGAGGAGACGCTGGCGAACGTCGTCGTCGCGGGCAAGCGGGCCAAGCGCCTCAACGACCGGATGATCGGCGAGGTGCCGACGAAACACGCGGTCGGGAAGCTGCTGGAGTGGGAGTTCGTCGACGGCTTCGAGCCGACTCCGCTCGGCCGGGGGATCACGAGGCACTTCCTCGCGCCCGACGAGGCGTTCTTCATCCTCGACGCGGTCCGGAAGGGAACGGACCCGTACCAGGTGGTCGCCGACCTCGAACTGCGTGACGACGAGGAGTGAGGAGTCGGGAGGGCTGCGAACGGGACACTGTCGAACGCGACCCGCCCGCGCAACGAAACGCTTTAGCGGCCGATGCGGGTACGTATAGGCGCGGGGCCGTGGGGTAGTGGTATCCTCGCTGCCTTGGGTGCAGTGGACCTGAGTTCGACTCTCAGCGGCCCCATCCACTATTCTTCATCGTCACAGACAATATTCTCAACCTCCTCATGAAGTTCTGGATAGTGTTTTTTGAGAACCTCTAAAACGATGACGGCGCTGTATCCCCGCCCTACTCGCTCACTTCGTTCGCTCCTTGAGGACGGGGGCTTAGCGCCTATAGTCAGCTAAAGAAGAGGATTTCAACAGAGCCATTCGTATGTAAGACACATATCTAAGATCCACTTGTGAGTTATATCCCGGTGGAATCCGTCTACTATGCTGGCATGGCAGATACACCTCCCGACGTGGATCTCAAATCCGATTTGACAGACGATGTTGCCCTCGTGACTGGGGCAAACCGCGGAATCGGAGCCAAGATCGCTACCAAGCTCGCCGACTTAGGCGCGACCGTATACGCAGGCGCCCGAGATCCAACTGATGTTACCGCACCCAACCAGCATGCGATCAAACTGGATGTGACTGCCGAAGAGGAGATCCAATCGGCAGTCGACACAATCGAACAGGAGGAGGGGTCGCTTGATATCCTGGTGAATAACGCTGGGATCTTCCCCCGGTCGGGTCCACTCCACGAGATGGAACGTGCGGACTTCGACCGGACAATGGCTGTGAACCTTCGTGGCCCGGTGTTGTTGACGAAGCAAGCGCTACCACTACTGTTGGACAGCCACAGCGGTCGTGTTGTCTCGATGTCTTCGGGGCTTGGACAGTTCACTGACGGACAGATGGACGGTCAATATCCCGCTTACCGGCTCTCGAAGGTGGGTATTGGCGGATTAACAGCCTACCTAGATGGTGAATACGGTGATCAAGGTCTCATCGCGAATGCCGTCTCACCCGGCTGGGTTCAGACCGATATGGGCGGCGACCGTGCCCCTCGCTCTCCATCGAAAGGAGCCGAAACGCCGGTCTGGCTCTCTCAATTTGCGCGAGGGAGTCCAGCGGGTAAACTCTGGAAAGACAAGGAACAGATTCCTTGGTAAATTGCCCCGGGGTCAAGTGGTTCGAGAGACTTCGTCTCTCGTCATCACGGAAATCTGCGATTTCCGTACGACCCCCAGGCTTTCGCGTGGACTTCCGTTCTAACTGCTGAGAGCAGTAGACGAATATTCGCCGTTCACGTTCAGCGTCCCGCGATTCAAGCGCACATCTACGGGTGCGCCTCCATCGTCTACATTTTGCCGACGACGGAGATACTGTAACCCGGTGTTCTTGGAAGCGTTGTAATGAGCGTGGTTCTCGTACCCGCAGTGCTGACAACAGAACACTCCTCCCGTCCGATTGTCGCTGTGGGTAAACCCACACGTCGAACACTGTTTGGACGTGTTCCGAGGGTCAACTTGTACGACCTCCACGCCGTACTCTTTAGCCTTGTATTCGACGTACTCGTAGAGGCGTCGGAACGCCCAAAGCTGTTGCCACGTCGCCTTCGGGATGGTCTCCCGAATGTGGGTCAACTCCTCGAACACGATGTGCGAGCAGTCGTGTTCGACGGCCTCCTCGATGAGTTCGTTTGCCACCGTGTGCAGGTGTATCTCGAACCGCCCCGTCTCTTTGCGACCGACGTTCTCGATGTTCTCGTGAGCATGACGTGAGCCACACTGTTGGAGCGACCCACGACGTTTCTCGTACTCGTTGCGCCAGTGATTGAACTCGTCTGCCGACCAGAAGCGCCCTGTTGAAGCGACGGCGATGTTGTTGACACCCAAATCCACGGTCGCGTTAACTTTGGCGTGAATTGTGGTAGACGGCGAGGGCTTCGAGCCAGTTTTGAGCTGTCTCTAACGCGACATTGCTAAAACTATTCGCAAACGAAGACGTTCGTCGTTCTATTTCCCAAAAGACACGTTCGATGGCATTCCGATTTCCATGACGAATCACTCGAAATCGATAGCTGTCTTCAGCAAGGACTGATCCGAGATAGTCTGCGTCATCGACGAGAAATTCGACGTTATTCAGCTGGTAACGCCGGTGTAGCTCGGTCAGAAACCACCGCGTCGTCTGTTTATATGCGGTCGGATAGAGACTCACGTGGAGGATCTCGTTCGTCTGTGGATTAACCGCGCCGTACAGCCAGAACTTCTGGCCGTGGAGGCGGATCATCTTTTCGTCAACCGCGAGTTGATCCTCTGAGACGGTCGAGATCGGCTGTAGATCGGCTTTATGAACCCAATTGTGAATAGCGACGTGACTCCGATCAATCCCAAGCCTTTCGGGATGGTTACTTACCTCGCGTAGTAACATACCAGCTAAATGACAGCGGATCCCTACTTCAATCGCCCAGCGCGGCGTCCGATCTCGCTTCACAAATGACAAGTCGATCCACGCGATACTCTCGCTGAGGCGTTCGATTTCGGTCATAGACACTCTGAAGTCGAACGCCTCATCCTCTAACTTTACGCGACCGCTGCTTGGGGGATAATTACTTATTACTCCGCTCACATGTGATAAATATGAATAAGAAGATTCAGTCAGTACTTATCCTAAGCATGGTACTACTGCTATTCACCGGAGTGGCTGCCGCTGAGAGTCTTGATCCTAGCGATATTGAGTTTCTCAACGGACTGTTTGGCATTTTTGAGACGTTCTTCTCAGAGCTGAAAGCGTTGATCAGCGCATAAGCCGTACAACGAGCGTTGTATCGAGACTCTTTCTCGTCCCGTTGACTAGTGAACGTCAATGACGGCTTGAGACGCTGTATCGACTGCTCTGTTGAATAGCGGTGATCGGGTGGACAAGGCAGATATGAATCGACTCGTCATCTCATGAGCTGTATGGTCTCGAGATCGGTGTCGATAAGCCGACACTCAACAACCGCTATTCAACACAGCAGATAGTTTGGGTATCTAACCTTTATCTATCCTACCCGCGTAGTTTTGTGTAGTGTGTTCACATGAAACTTGCATTAATCGGGGTCGGACAGGCAGGCGGGAAGGTGGTCGACGAGTTCTTAGCCTACGACGCACTCACCGACGTCCGCCCGCTGGAGGATGCACGAGCCGAGGTTCCCAACCTCGAAGAGCTGCGCGAACGCGTCGAGCGATTAGAGGAGGCCACGGACGTTGAAGGCCGCTAACGCTCCCACCTCAACTCAGACACGCGAGCAAGCGTAGACCTGCTTGACGGCAGGTCAGCCGTTTGTCTTTCTATCATACCGAGATATCTACCTCTCTACCCTCCCACTCCTCTTCTACTTCATCTACTGACCCCTCGTTGTCAACCACGTCGGCTAACTCGCGGAGGTACTCTACGATGTCATCGTTGTCTACGTCCCAGTTGGATTCCGGTTCAGATGTCGAATAGCGGTTGGTTAGAACTATGTCGCATTCCCTCCCGGCCTGAAGGCCGGGATTCCCTGCTTGAATAAAGACGGGTAGCAAACGGTTCGACGTGGATCACCGGATCGACGGGAATCGTTCGCGGGCCGTCAGCTGACGTGTTTTCTGGCATCTGTCTTTGGTCGGTCACACCAGCGAGGCGTCTCAATTATGGCGTACGCCGATCAATTCAGCTGTCGAACTCAGGCATCCGTCCGCCGTCGACGGCGACGTTCTCCCCGCTAATGTAGTCAGCCGCATCGCTCAAGAAGAACCGCAGCGGAGCAGCAACATCCTCGAACGACGCGGGACGTCCCCGTGGGAACGCATCGACGCCCGCTTCGGTGTTCGAGACCGCGAACGGGGAGACGGCGTTGACGGTGACGCCGTCGTCGCGCGTATCCGTCGCCAGCATGCGCGTGAACATGAGGACGCCCGTTTTCGCGACGAAGTACGGGAAGTTCACCGGGTGGGCGTGCATCCGGTCGCTGTCGGCGAATCCGATGTTGACGATCCGCCCCCACTCCTGTTCGCGCATCGCTGGAACGGCACGGCGAGAGCACAGTACGGTGCCGTAGAACGTCGTTTCGATGACGTTCTGCCACGACTCCCATTCAATCTCGGTCCAGTGACGCGAGTCGAAGTCCCCGACGTTGTTGACCAGAATGTCCACCGGTCCGAGTTCCGACTCGATCGTCTCGAACAGGTCGTCTACGGACGCCGGATCGGTGATGTCGCCCTGAGCGGTCATCGCAACCCCGCCGCGGTCGCGGACCTCTTCGGCCGTGGCGGCCGCCGCCGCTTCGCTTTCGTTGTAGTGCACGACGACGTCCGCGCCGCACTCGGCGATCGACACCAACAATTCGCGGCCGACCCGTTTCGCACTACCGGTCACGAGGGCCGTTCGTCCACTCAAATCCGGGAGTGAATCCATGGAAGGTGTAAGCGTCGGAACGAAAGTAAACGTTCCTTCGTCGGCCAGTGAACTACCCTACCCTGCTCGCGCTGATGCGCTCGCTGAGGGTGGGGCTTCCTGCTTTCATGACGCACTTTGCAGGAACCGGAGTGGTTCCCGTAGGGAGCGCAGTCTCCACGGGCGTTAACGAATTGCTGTGCGATTCGTTCGCACACCAGAAATCTTCGATTTCTGGGGACGTTGATTCGGAGTGTCACACTCGTAAATTGGAACAAGAACAGATAGCGTACGAACGTATAGAATGTGACGGTGAGAGAACAGCGGAGATATATTGTGAAGATATCGAATTTCGAATTCGTGTCGAACCAGCATGGAACGAAAACGGATTCGTTCGATTCAACGCAAACGGTGAGAATGCTGATTATTACTCATTCAAGAACCCAGAAACAGAGGACTGGTATCTGGTAGCAGCTGATTCGTTCGGAAGTTCTCTCTCACTTCGAGTCGATCCACCCAAAAAAAGGACAGCCGAATCAATTTTGCAGGAGACTATCTATTAAAACAGTCTTGGCCAGTGTAGCTGGTTCCTCTTTTTTGTGACATTTTATGGTAGTGGCCACCAGCGACAAGGGGCCGTTCAGCACTGTCACACAATGTTATAGATCGAGTCGTGTGCGGCGCGAGCAACGTCGCGAGCGTCGCCACCGTGAGCGGATTCGAAGCAGGGAGCGGAACGGAGTGGGGCGACTGAGGTTCGAATCCGGGCGGTCCCATTCTGCTGCTGCGAGCGACATCGCGAGCAGCAGGCGGAGTCGATTCAGAGAGCGACCGGCGTGCTGCTCGCCGCTTTCAGTCCCGTCGTTCGCTGATCGCCTCGGCGACGCGCTCGCCCGGACGGCGCAGTTCGCCGGACTCGACCTCGTAGACGTAGCCGGTGACGGCAACGTCGTCCGGGATGAACGCCGATTCGCGGAGGTAGGTGACCTGCGCGGCGCAGGCCTCGTCGATATCGCCGGTCATTTTTATCCACTCCATGAGGTCGACGTCACCGATGGTCAGCGCCGGCAGTGAGGGGTCGAGGTCGGCGTCGTCGAGATCGCCGACCTGTGTTTCGAGCCCGTCGCGGACCGCCTCGTCGGGGGCACTCATCATCCCGCAGTCGGTGTGGTTGATCACGATGATCTCGTCGGTGTCGAAGAAGTTCGTCGTGAGCGCCGCCGACCGGATCACGTCGTCGGTGACCTTGCCGCCGGCGTTGCGGAACACCTGCGCGTCGCCGAGTTCGATCCCCAGCGCCTCCTCGATCGGGATGCGCTCGTCCATGCAGGCGACGACGAGGAGGTTCTCGTCGGTGGGGATCCCCTCGCGGCGACGACGGGCCCAAGCGGTCCGGTCGTCGACGGCGGCGTCGACGCGTTCGTGGTGATGCTCGTGGTCTGACATCAAGCGGACTAACGGGCGGGATAACCGGCCCTATTTCGGTGGAGACGGTCGCTGCCGGAGCCACAGATCACCAGCAAGAACGTCCGAAACTCGCGGCCCCGACATCAAGTCACCAGCGGCGAAGCGCGGTCAAGCGGCGACGGGCCGGTGGCGGGTCCGCGTCCGATCCGCCCGCCGCCTTTCGAAATCCTTTTGTCTCGATTCGGCGTTGGTCCGAGTGCGAGCCGCCTTAGCTCAGACTGGGAGAGCACTCGACTGAAGATCGAGCTGTCCCCCGTTCAAATCGGGGAGGCGGCATATTCTGAACCCGCGAGCGACAGCGAGCGGGTGGAAAAACGACGCCGAGCCGATTTGAGGACGGAAGTCGCAACGCGGAACCGAACTGACCGTGGCCGCCTTCCGGCGTCAGCTACCCCACCCTCCTTCGCTCAGTCTACTGACTTCGCTCGTTGAGGGTGTCGCCAGAACTCGAAAAGTTCTGGCTGCTAACCAGAAGTCTGTGACTTCTAGTGATGGGGCTTGTCCATGAACTCGGCTTCAAACCCTTCCGGGTGGGCGGTAACTCCTCGACGACGTCGAGACCGTTTCCGGGGTCGTGCGGCCGGAAGGAGTCGGCGTACCCTTTCGAGACGGTCCGTAGTTACGGAGAATAAAGGAGAAAGCCCCGTGCTTTAGCGCGGGGATGAATCCGACAGTATTCTACATCAACCACGACCACCGCCCCGGTCGGATGATTTAACTAATCTATTGTTGTACTACCAGTTAGCCGAGGCGGCCTGCCCGCCCGCTTAATCGGACAATATCGGGATTCCCCGATTCCACACAGAAAGCACCCCTTTTTGTTGTGGAACTCGGAGTGTAGTCAGCAAAAGTATCTCTGAATCCCATGCCGGGATAGGAGTAACGGCTGGTTGGCACAGCCAGTAGCGGCCTTCTAAGGTCGCTACAAACCGTAAACATCCCAACCCAGCGGTGCAGTGCCGTGGGAATCCTCGCGCTTCAGCGCGGGGAGGATGTCAAGGCTGCTCGACTGAGGGCCGAACCGTCTCCGCGGCCGGGACGCAGTCCGTTCCGAAAGCGAGTGAGGCGAAACGCCCGGGCGTCGAGTTCGCCGTTGCCGTCGTCGCCGGTCGCCCGGAGCGTCGCGGCGTCGGTCGCCGATCGCTCATCTCGGGGGAGCCGGGAGAACGCTCATTAGCCACCCGCCGCTATCCACGCGGATGAGCGACGAGACGAGACCCGACAGTGGTCCGACCGGCCCGGTCGGGCGGCGGAAGCGATTCCTCCGTCGCCTGATGGGCGCGATATACGCGATCGCGGGCGTGACACACTTCCTCGCGCCGGAGTCGTTCGCCCGGGCGGTCCCGCCCGAGCTCCCCCGGCCGCGGGCCCTCGTCTACCTCTCCGGGATCGCGGAGGTCGCCCTCGGCCTCGGGGTGCAGTTCGAGCGGACGCGACGCGCGTCGGCGTGGGGGATCGTGGCGCTGCTCGTCGCCGTCTTCCCGGCGAACGTCTACATGGCGACCGACGACGTGGCGACGGAGCTCGTCCCCGACCGCCTCGCGAGGGTCGCCCGGGCGGCAGCGTGGGCGCGGCTGCCGTTTCAGGCCGCGCTGGTGCTGTGGGCGTGGTGGCACGCGTCTCCGGAGTCCGGCTCCGGAAGTGACGCCGAGACGGAGACGAGAGCCGGGACGGCGAGCTAAGTATCGGAGCGGAGCGGGGCCGCACAGCGTCGGCAGTAGCTGAATCCCGGCTCGTTGTCCGCCCCGCACCCGGGGCACGTCGCGATCGGAGGGTCCGAGCCGGCCGGCGGTTCCGATCCGGACGCCTCGTCTTTCGCGTGCCGCTCCGCCGCTCCGGCCCGCCGGCGCCGGCGGAGCTCGAGCCCCTCGCGGGCGACTCCGAGGAGCACGCGGAAACCGAGCGCCAGCGCGACGAACAGCAGCGCCCCTGTGACGGCGAGGTAGACCGTCCCGAAATCGGTCATGCGACTCCTACGGGTCGGAGGCTTAGGTATTGTGGGGTGATCGCACGGATCGCGGGTAGGAGACGCACGCGGCTCAGTACCGCAGCGTGGCGTCGAGGATGCCGGCCGTCTGTCCGGCGCCGACGACGGCGATTCCGACCGCGGTCCACGCCGCCGACGGTGCGACCGCCACCGCGACCGCGCCGGCGACGCAGCAGGCGACCCCGACGTCGTAGACCCGCACGCCCGCCTCGACGCGGCGCCCGGTGTACGCGAACCCGGCCGCGGGGAGGAGCGCCCAGCCGTACAGCGAGACCGCGAGGAGGGGCTCCGGGGGGGTGCCGAGTGTGTCACCGAGCGCGAGGAAGCCGGCGACGCCCGCGAGCGTCACGGGCGTGCCCGCGAGGATCGCGAGCTTCCACGCGCGGAGGACGCCGGTCGCCATGTCGCGCCACGAGGCGACGACGAACGCAACGAGCAGGGCGCTCATGACGACGTGGGCGACGAACAGCGCGCGCGTCGAGACGACGCCGAGGACCGTCGCGGCCGCGACGGACCAGGCGGCGGGGACGAGCAGCGCCGGACCGTTCTCCCTCAGCGATCGGAACACGACGGAGAGATCGCGGCGGTCACACATAAACGTCGCCTCGGCGGCGGCGACCGAGGTCGCGAGATCGAGGAAACCGACGGATCGGTCGGTGGACCGGGTCGAGTCCGAACGCGCGGACGTCGATCGCCTCGAGAGCCGGTTGGATCTGCGAGAACCGTCCACCGACACCCGTGGTAGCTCTACACTCGCAATCCTTATGCCCTGACGGGGCGTCTGCTAGAATGCAATGGCGACCGGAAAGGTTGATTTCTTCAACGACACTGGCGGCTACGGATTTATTGAGACTGACGACGCTGACGACGACGTGTTCTTCCACATGGAAGACGTCGAAGGGCCGGACCTCGAAGAGGGCCAGGAGCTCGAGTTCGACATCGAGTCCTCGCCCAAGGGGCCGCGCGCGTCCAACGTCGTTCGGCAGTAAGCCGATCCGATAAGGTGGGTCGGTCCGGCTGACGCCGAACGCGACTCTGACACGCGACAACGAGACTTTTGCCCGCCGCGGACCCGCGTCCGCCGCGGGCTCTTATCACGACACCGAGCGTCGCCGCCGATCGACTCGGTCGGGGACGACGAGCGGCGGCGCCGGGCGTGTTCGTATTTATAAGTCAAGAGCGGCCGCGAGGGTCGAGTCAGATGTGTTGCCCGAAGAGCCCGCGCCCCTTCGTCACCTCGACGTCGCCCTCGACCTTGGTCTGACAGGCGAGGCGGACGTCGTGGCTGGGGTGGTGCGGCGGGAACCAGAGGCGGGCCGTCTCCTTTTTGCCCGGCTCGCTCACCTCGCCGTCGACCTGGACCGCACAGGAGCCGCACGACCCCGCGCCCCGGCAGTTGAGCTGCTTCATCTTGCCGTTGTACACGGAGAGGCCGGCCTCCGCGAGTACGTCGCGTAACACGGCGCCCTTCTCGCACTCGATTTCCTCGCCCTGATAGGATACGGTAGGCATGTCGGTGAACGGTACAGCGGCGATCCACAAAGAGCCTGTGTCCGCGGCGCGGGACGGCCGGAACCGGGAGGGTCGACCGCGTCGTCCCCGAAACGGTCGTGCGCCAGGCGTCGGACGCCGGACGGGGCGTTTTTTACCTTCGGCACCGCACGACGGACGTAATGGGACTCAGGTGTCTGCTCGGGCACGACTTCGACGAGCCCGAACTACGGCGGGAGCGCGAGGAGGACGGGGACGAGGTCGTCACGACCGTCACCGAGGTGAAGACCTGCGCTCGCTGTGGTGAGACGCAGGTCGTGAGCGAGAACACCGAGGTCACGACGATGGCGCAGTTGGCCGACGAGGCCGCCGCGGGCGCCGAGGCGTCGGGAGGCGGTCCGGCCGAGACGGGACCGGCGGTCGGCGGCGGCGACCGCGGCGCGTCGAGCGATGCGGGCTCGGACGCCGGGCCGACGAGCGCCGCGGCGACGGACGCGGAGGCGGGAGCCGCCGAGTCAGCGACGGGCGCGTCCGCCGACGCGGGTGCCGACGACGCCGTGATCATCGACGACGGGCCCGACGGGGTGGACGACGAGGGGACCGAAGGCGAGGTCGCGAGCGACGGGCCCGCGGGAGCGGCCGGCGGCGACGGCGCCGCGGCGGACGGGGTAGGCGCCGCCGATGACGGCACCGAGGGCGGCGAGGACGAGGGCGCGGAACTCCTCAACTCGGGGGCGGACGACGGGGGCGACTCGCTCGGCGGCAGCGAGGAGTACGCGGAGTACCCCGACGTCGAGTCCGCGGAGTCGCCGGGGGCCGACGGGCAGGACGCCGAGACGGACGACGGCGTGATCCTCGACGATGAGGGCGAGCAGGACGAGGGGGCGGCCGACCGGGAGCGGGGAGCGTGGCCGGAGGTCGACGAGGAGGACGACTCGGGGGCGACGACCCCGTGGCCCGAACAGCGCGCGGAGGACGAGGGGTTCAGCGCGGAGGTCGGCGAGGGCGGGGCCGGCGACGTCGATTTCGGCGGCGGCCTCACCCCCGAGGCGGCCGAGTCGTCCGCGGGAGGCGAAGACACGGAGTACGTTGAGGCGCCGGAGCGGGACGCCGACGAGGTCGACGGGACGGTCGAGCCGCAGGAGGGGGAGGCGGAGCCGGCCGACGCGGAGACGGGGATCACCCGCGCCGAGAGCCCCGACCTGTCGACGTCGACCTCGGAGACGGCGACGGAGTACCACTGCCCCGAGTGCGGGATGAGCCGCGACGCCGACGGCAACTCGATGCGCGCGGGCGACATCTGCCCCGAGTGCAAGCGCGGCTACGTCACCGAGCGGCCGATCTGATCGGTCTCGAGGGGCCCTCAGGCGGCTGAAGACCCCGTGACGAAACTGGTTTACGCTCCCCAATCGAACGGTCGCGGCATGAAGGAGTACAAGATGCGCCGCGGCGAGCATCTGGACGACCGCATGCCCGACCTGAAGGGCTCAGTCGAGGAGTATTTCGGCGAGATCTCCGACACGGAAGAGTGGCAGGGCCACGAGCTGTACGTCGTCGCGGACCCCGAAAACCCCGTCTTCGAGCGGATCGTGGCCGGCGCCGCCGAGTACGGGAGCAAGAAGGACAAGCTCGCGGTCCACTTCGAGGAGCGCCCCGCCGAGGACGTCATCGCCGAGGGGAACGCCGACGCCGCCGCCGACGCGGTCGACGCGAAAAACGACTTCCTCCTCGAGGCGACCGGGCGCGACGCGAAGTCCCGCCGCGACTCGCTGAAACGGGAGGTCGAGGACGACGCGCCCGACTACTGAGCCGGACGCCGCCGGCCGACGCTATTTATACGAGCGCGCGTTTTCGCGGACGACCGCGCCACTCTCGTCGACCTCGGTCACCGAACAGTTGTCGGCCGACAGCTCCGTCAGCGACCGCACCACGGAGAGGTCGCGACGCTCGCCGACGACGAGCCGGATCGGGTTCACGTGCGTGACGGCGACGGTGGTCCCCTCGCGGGCCCGGAGGTCGGCGGCGGCGTCGAGGACGCGGTCGCGGACGGCGAGCCAGCTCTCGCCGCTCTCGGGCGCGCGCTCGGCCGCGGCCCGCCCGTTCTCCAGCAGGTCGAACGCGGGGAAGCGCTCGAAGAAGTCGCCGGACGGGAGCCCCTGAAAGACGCCGAAGTCGCGCTCGCGGAGCCGCGGGTCGGTCTCCACGTCGACTCCGGCCGCCGCGGCGATCGGCTCGGCGGTCTCCACTGTCCGCACGAGATCGGAGGCGACGACCGCGTCGACCGCGTGGCGCTCGGCGATGGCGTCGGCGACCCGCCGGGCTTCCTCGCGCCCGGGCTCTGAGAGGCCGACGGGCGCCCACCCCTGGATCCGCCCCGTCTCGTTCCACTCGGTCGTCCCGTGTCTGACGAACAGCGTGCTCACGGCCGAGAGTGGGGTGGCGCGCGACAAGGAGGTTTCGGCGGGGAGCGGGGATGACGGGTGGCGATCCCCCCTCGACCGACGACAGGCTATTGACGACCGGCCGGGTAGTGGAACCGAATGCGTCAGGACCCGATCCCGGCCACGGTCGCCGACCGGCTGTCGGGCGCCGCCCGTCGCCTGCGGGCGGCCCGCCGGAGCGCCCTCGAGCGCGTCGCCGTCGAGGAGACGGAGTGGGAGTACGCGGGCCGGACGTGGTCGTGGCCGGCGGGCGAGGCGCGGACCTACTTCCGCGAGCTCGCACCGGGCGAGCGCGAGGTGCTCGACGAGCTGACCGCGGAGCTGGACGAGGTCGTCGAGGCGAGGGATCCGGACGCGTTGCCGGCGGAGTCGAGGGCCGAGGTGGTCGGGATCGGGACGGGCCGCGTCGCCGTCGAGATCACCGGGCCGATCGGCGGGCGGTTGGAGGCGGAGGGTCCGGAGGCGCCCGACTGCGACGCCCTCGTCGCCAAGCTCGCGCGGTACGGCCCCTCCGCGGAGATGGGGGACGGGCGGCCGCAGAACCGCCGAGAGCGTCGGATCTGGTCGGCGGTCGAGTCGCACCCGTTCCTCCCCGTCCTCGCCGGCGACCCCGACGGCGGCTGGATCGCTATGCCGCGCGCGGACGTCCCTCCGGACGAGTCGGTCCGGGACGAAGCGCTCGACCGCGTGCGGGCGGCGCTGGCGCCGCACCGCGACCGGTTCCACTTCGACGAGCTGAAGCCGGAGAACGTCGGCGCCTACCGCGGCCGCTACTGGATCGTCGACTACGGTCGACCGGCCGGGGATCCCCTGTTCGTTGAGCCGCCGGACGAGTCGGAACCGCACCCGACCGGGACGTCGACCGAGCCCGGCGCCGACGCGGGCGAGAACCCTCAGGATCGATCGCATGAAAGCTAATTCAAAACTGAGTTAATATCTCGACAGTGTTAAACAGACGGGGGGCGAAGGGTAGGTATGAGCATCGAGACAGTGCTGTTAGCGGTGGGGACAGAGGGCGAGGAACGAGCCGAGCGACTCGCGAGAGAGACGATCGCGATCGCCGAGCCCGCGGGCGCGGAGGTCGTGTTGACCCACGTGTTCACCGACGAGGAGTTCGACGGGGTCCGCTCGAAGCTGGGGGTCGACCCGACGAGCGAGGGGTCGACTCCGGACGCGGTCGCCAAGCGACACACGACGACGCGGGCGCTCGCGAGGGCGCTCGACGACGCCGGCGTCGCCCACTCGATCCGCGGGGCGGTCGGCGACCACGCCGACGAGGTCGTCGAGGCGGCCTCGGCCGTTGAGGCCGACCGCGTGGTAGTCGGCGGGCGGGGGCGGTCGCCGACCGGGAAGGCCGTCTTCGGCAGTGTCGCCCAGGAGGTCATCCTCTCGGCGCCGTGTCCGGTGACCTTCGTGCGGGAGACCGCCAGCTAGGGGAGAGAGGCTCCCACTCTCCCGGCGTACCGAGCGCAGCGAGCGGTCGGTGGCGACGGCGTCGCTCCGCGACGGGCGCCCGTCGTCGGTCGCGGCGAACCGCCTCGGGAAGCGTCCCGCTTAAGTGACACCGGTCCGCGTTTTTACCCGATGTATTACGTTGGCGTCGACCTCGGGGCGACGAACGTCCGGGCGGTCGTCGGCGACGGCGCGGCGACGATCCTCGGCTCCGACGAGCGGGGAACCCCCCGCGGCCCGAACGGGATCGCCGTGACCGAAGCCGTGCTTGGGGCCGTTCGGGGCGCGTGTGCCGACGCCGAGATCGACCCGACGGAGGTCGCCGCGGCTGGGATCGGCTCGATCGGCCCCCTCGACCTTGCGGCCGGAGTGGTGCAGGGACCGGCGAACCTCCCGGACACCGTGGAGCGGATCCCGCTCGTCGGACCCGTCTCGCAGCTCCTCGACGCCGACGAGGTCTACCTCCACAACGACACCATCGCGGGCGTCATCGGCGAGCGGTTCCACTCCGAGCGTAACCCCGACGACATGGTGTACCTCACGATCTCCTCGGGGATCGGCGCGGGGGTCGCCGTCGACGGCGACGTGCTCTCGGGGTGGGACGGCAACGCCGGCGAGGTCGGGCACATGACCGTCGACCCGCACGGGTTCATGACCTGCGGGTGTGGCCTCGACGGCCACTGGGAGGGGTACTGCTCCGGCAACAACATCCCGAACTACGCCCGCGAGCTCCACGCGGAGGACCCGATCGAGACGTCGCTGCCGATCGAGGACCCGGACTTCTCCGCGGTCGACGTGTTCGGGGCGGCCGGCGAGGACGTCTTCGCCGACCACGTGATCGACCAAGTCGCCCACTGGAACGCCATGGGCGTCGCCAACGTCATCCACGCGTACGCCCCGCTCGTGGTGAGCGTGGGGGGCGCGGTCGCGCTCAACAACCCCGATCTCGTGCTCGACCCGATCCGCGAGAAGCTCGCGGACATGGTGTTCATCAACGTCCCCGAGGTCCGGCTCACCGATCTCGGCGACGAGGTGGTGGTGAAGGGGGCGCTCGCGAGCGCGCTCACCGGGGGCACGGGCGACCGGTCGCGCGCGGAGTCGCCGAGCGGGTGAGCGGGTCGCGCAGTCGCCGTCAGTCCTCGAACTCCGTGAGCTCCGGCTTCACGTCCGGGTCGACCGCGTCCCGCGTCTCTAGGAACGCGTCCCGGTAGCGCCGGATCTTCCGGAGGAGGACGTAGCCGAACGCGCCCTGGAACAGGACGACGAAGAGGAACAGCGTCGCGAGCCGCGGCAGAGGCGTGAGCGCCGGGATCACGGAGGTGACGGGACCGACGAGAGTGTTGTACAGCCCGTGGATCGCGGCCGCGATGACGAGCCCCTTCACGACGATCGGGCCGCGGTTCTCGGGGTTGAACTTCGCGAGGCCGAGGTAGTAGCCCGCGAACGCCGAGTAGACGACGTGGCCGGGGCCCGCAAGCGCGCGCAGCGCCGCGATCCCGTCGCCCGCGCCGAGGACGGCGACCCCGATAGTCAGCTCCGACATTTCGACGGTCCGGGCGATGTACACGAGGTTCTCGATGACGGCGAAGCCCAGCCCGGCGATCGCCCCGTACACCGCGCCGTCGACGACGGCGTCGAACCGGTCGTCGGTGTACGCGTACAGCCGAACCGCGAGCAGCTTCACCGTCTCCTCGACGGGACCGACGACCAGGAAGAAGAAGAGGACGAGCCCCGGGAAGCCGAGCGGGGAGAAGAACGGCTGTAGGCGGCCGTTGAGCACCGCGGCGAACGTCGCCGTGAGGATCGACAGCAGGAACGTCGCCACGAGCAGCGAGAGCGGCTCCGCGGTCGTGACGTCGGAGACGTACACGTACGCGGCGAGGCCGAACGCCGGGACCGCCGAGAGACCCACGAGCATCGCGACCGCGGGGTCGAAGACGAGGCCGAGGCCGAACGACCCGAGGATTGCGAGCAGTCCGAGGAAGGCGGCAAGCACGACCAGCCCCTTCGCCGACCGGGTGATGAGCCAGTACAGCGCGACTGAGAGGCCGTCGAGGGAGGTGCGTTCCTCCCACGTGGCGACGTCGTAGAGGTCGCGGTCGTCGTCGGCGCGCGACTCAACCGGGTCCGACCGAGATGGCATACGGTTCGGTTCGGTCCGGGGCGACTTAACCCGTGGCCGGACGGCGCCGATCCGTCGCCACGTCCGGGTCGGTCGCCGCGTCCCGACCGGGCACCCCGAGCGGGACGCCCCCGAGCCGGTAGAATTGAAACCGCGGCGCCCGAAGAGAAGGTATGCACTTCGACCGAAGGACCCAGCGGGCGCTCCGCGAGGCGGGGCTCGACGCGGACGCGATCGCGGGCGCCTCCGACCGCGTCGCCGAGCTGGTCGCCGAGGACGCCGACCGCCTGCGGGGCTTTTTCGCCTCTTCCGGGCCCTACTACTCCGACATGGAGCTGGCCCACAGCACGGCCGAGACGCAGGAACACCCGACCGCGGACATCGACCTGTTCACCCACGGGAGCGACCTCCGCGGCTACCTCTCGCTCGACGGGTGGGGCGTCCCGGTCGAGGGCGGCCGGGTGTTGCGGGCCGCCGAAGCCGACGACAGCAAGGGCGGCGGCGAGCGCCCTGTCCTCGTGGAGCTCTCGCTCGGGGAGACGGTCCACGGCCGGGCGCGCTTCGCGCGCGACCCGGAAGAGCTGTGACCGCGACCGTCCGCGTCCGCGGCATCTACGCGACGACGCTGACGCGGCTCCTACTCGACGCGGGCCACGAGGTCGTCGACGCGTCGCCGCCGATCCGTCGGCGCTTCGACGCGGAGTTCGGTGACGCGCCCCCGGACGTCCGGATCGAGACGACGAGCGACCGACAGGGCGTCGGGATCCGCGGCGATCCCGAGGCGGTGGGGCCGCTCCGCGACCGGCTCCAGGGCGTCGGCCTCGACGCGCTGGCGTGGGCCGATCCGACGCCGCCGGGGACCGTCCTCGACGGCGAGGTGACCGAGACGCTCGGCGGCGGGGCGGTGGTGCGCCTTCGGACCGGGGGCGGCGCCACCGCGGAGGGGTACCTGCCGTACGGGAGCGTCGACGACCGCGTGGAGACCGGCGATTCGGTCCGGGTGCGGGTCGACGCGTCCGCGGCGCCGTGGACGGACCGGCGCCCCGAGCTGGACGGGTCGCTGCGCGCCGCCGGAGGGCTCGTCGCGCTCGAGCCGGGTTCGGGCACCCGGGTCGGCGTCCGGGACGACGAGGCCGGCCGGGAGCTGGCGGGGATGCTCGACCTACTCGGGCTGGAGCCGCCGGACGGGTGGCGGGCGGTCTGGAAGCCGCCGGCGGTCGACGCCGGGACCGAGGCGCTGGCGGCCGGGCTGGAGCGCGCCGTCGCGGCGGCCGAGGGGCTCGACGACGCGGTCGACGCGGCCGGCGGGATCGGCGTCCTCGAGGACGCGACGCTCGTTCGCGACGACCCGATCGCGTCGCCGAACGCGGGCGCCTGGGTCTGGTTCGGCCGGGAGAGCCGGTTCGCGCTCGACGACCGGCGGCGCGAGGCGACGGCGACGATGCCGGGCCACCACCGGGTGAAGGCGGGGTCGGCGGACGCCTCGGCCGGGGTCGACCTCGCGGAGGCGCTCTGCGAGCCCGACCCGAACGCCGCGTTCCCGTTCGGGGTCGTGGCCGACGCGTTCGGACCGGCCGAGGGCGACGCGCTCCGGCTCGAACACGGGAAGCCCGACGGGCGGCTGATCACGCTGGGCGAGGGGCAGGTGACCGCGGTCGACGCCGACGGGTCGGTCACCGTCAAGCGCGAGATGACCGGCGGCGGCAGCTACGACGGGCTCGGCACGCCGCGCGAGGCCGGCGACGTCGCCGAGACGAGCCTGAAGGAGGGCCGGTGGTGGTATCCGACCACCTACCGCGGGC
This sequence comes from Halorubrum yunnanense, assembly GCF_026586675.1. Lineage (GTDB taxonomy): Archaea > Halobacteriota > Halobacteria > Halobacteriales > Haloferacaceae > Halorubrum > Halorubrum yunnanense. Next base: position 20,257 of record NZ_JAODIX010000027.1, on the reverse strand, counting down.
GCGACGGGACGGTCCGGGGCACCTACGTCAACGTCTGCACTCCGGTCGAAGTGTTCCCGGACGCCGCGCGCTACGTGGACCTCCACGTCGACGTGGTGAAGCGGCCGGACGGTCGGGTCGAGCGCCTCGACGACGACGAGCTCCGGGACGCGACGGCGACCGGCGACGTGCCGGAGCCGCTGGCGGAGAAGGCGCGGAGCGTCGCGTCCGCGCTGGAACAGGCGCTCCAATGACGCCGGAGGGAATCAGCCAGTCCGATGCGCTCGACTACGGCCCTGATTCGCTGGCGTCGCTTCCGTTCACGCCGCTGTAGCGGGCCGGATCGCGGAGACGAGAGCAGAAAAGGAAGCGTCGGTGGGGGATAATTTTCCCCGCAGAACCGGCGCCTCAGAAGTGGTTCGCGGACTCGGTCTCGTGTTTCAGCTCCCCGCCGCGGCCGCCCTCGACGGTAGAGGCGCCCTGATCGCCCGAGGAGGCGGTCCGCACCGTCACGTTGTCGACCTCGTCGAAGTCCATGATCAGGTCGCGCCGGATGTTGTCGGCCGTGATGTTGGAGATGCCGCAGCCGGAGCAGGTGCCGCCGAGTTCGACGACGACCTCGCCGCTCTCAGGGTCCGCCTCGCGCACGACGCTCGTGCCGCCATGCATCTGGATGATCGGCATCTGCCCGACCATCCACTGTTCGACTCGGTCCGCGAGGCTCTCGTCGCTCATTGCCGACTGTTGGCACCCGAGCCTATGGAAGCTTGCGGTTTCCGAGGCGGCTGAAGAAACGAAACGAACTGTGTCACCGTCGATCCCGCGGGAACGGAGCGGTGGGGCCGGTTTCGGTTACGCGCCGGTCACTCGTCGCGGTCGTCCGCGCGCTCCGAGTCGCTCGGGAGGCGGGTCGGGTCGGCGGGGTCGTCGCCGTGCACGGAGTCGTCGCGTTCGAGGAGGTAGAGGAGCGGCCCGAGCGCGGCCACCACGAGCACGCCGGGGAGCGGCGCGTCGGGGACGAGCAGGGCGGTAGTCAGGGCGACGCCGGAGGTGGCGACGAGGAGGACGCCCCACAGCGCGGGCGAGCCGAGGTCGACCCCGACGCGGGCGGCGTCGCGGTAGACAAGCGCGGCCGCGGCCGCGACGAGGAGGACGGCGGCGCCGCCGAGGGCCGTGGTGACTGCCATACCGATTGTTCGGGCGAGACGCGAAAAAGGGTGTCGCGAGCGGGCGGGGCGAAGGGGGAGATGGGGAAAGCGAAAGAGCGGAACAGACGGACGGTGCGACGATCGGGACGCGCGAGACGAGCTACGGCGCCTCGCCCGTCTCGATGCTGAAGGAGTCGCGCGGGTACGCCACGCAGGTCAGGGTGTAGCCGTCGTCGATCTCGCCCTCCTCGAGCATCTGCTGGTCGTCGTGCTCGACGAAGTCCTCGGAGGGACCGTCCGTGATCTGACCGGCACAGGAGACGCACTGGCCCTGGCGGCAGGCGTACGGGAGGTCCCACCCCTCGTCTTCGCCCTGTTCGAGGATGGGCTGGTCGTTCGAGAGCTCGACCGTCTCGCCCTGCTTGACGAACTCGACCTCGAAGTACTCGACCTCGTCCTCGGGGACGTCGCCGGGGCCGGACGCGGCGGCGCTGCCGTCCTCCAGTTCGCCCTCCTCGCCCTCGGCGCCGCCGGCGGGGATCGCCCCGCCGCCGCCGCCGCCGCCGACGGCGCGGTTTCCGGGCTCGGGGAATTCGGTCTCGGGCACCGCGGACGCGCGGCGTTCGAGCAGTTCGTCCGAGACGTCGGTCGTGGTCTCCCACCCCGTCCCCTTCAGGCTGCTAACGAAGACGACGAGCAGCGTCACGATCGCCCCGAGAACGATCGCGGGCGTGTTCGCGACGTTCGCGATGAGCGGGTTGAGCATACCAGACGATATGGAGAGGTGGCATAAGGCCGTTTTGATCGGTCCAACCGCGTGAGAGCCGCGGTGCGGGGATTGGAGCGCCACCACGTCACGGAACGGACCATTTATCGGCCGAGCGGTCGACTGGACGCCCATGGAAGTGAAATCTCGGCACCACCTCCGGAGCGACGACATCGCGGCGATCCGCGAGGCGGTCGCCGACCACCTCGGCGTCGACATCGACGGCGACACGTTCGAGTTCGTCGAGTTCGTGGACGCGAACTACGAGCTCGTTCTGGTCGACGGCGAGCCGGCCGTCTTCTACGTCGACGACGACGAGCCGTTCCTCACCGTCCGGGGGGCGAACGACTACGAGCCCGAGACCGGGATCGTCACGGTCGACGCGGGCGCCATCTCGTTCGTCTCCGACGGCGCCGACGTGATGCGACCGGGAATCGTCGAGGCGGACCGGGAGATCCGCGAAGGCGACCTCGTCGTGGTCGCCGAGGAGACGCACGAGAAGGTGCTCGCGGTCGGCCGCGCGATGGTCGACGGCGACGAGATGGTCGGGGACAGCGGGAAGGTCGTCGAGTCCATCCACCACGTCGGCGACGAGCTGTACGAGTTCTCGGCGTGAGCGCGCGGGATTCATTTATAAATGCCGAGAGCGGTCGTGGCGCCCTTTTATAAATAGACGAGGGCGGTGGCGTGCGCTTCCGAGCGGCCAGAGGCCGCGAGGAACATCGGGCGAGGGAGCCCGCGGCCGTCACCGGCGGCCACGGCAGCGAGGCGCTTCGCGCCTCTGGCAGCCGGTGCGCAGCGCCGGCGACGAGGTTGGGGAGGTGTAAGGCGGCGGTCCCGCGGGCGACCGGTGGGAGCGAGCGGGATCACGGAAGTCGCAGCGCCGAGCGCAGCGAGGCGACCGTCTTCCGGCGGTGCTGTGCGGGGTGGGACCCAAAGGGGGAGCCGCGAGGGCGGCTCCCCCGTTGGAGGTGTTCACTGTCGATCCACCAGCAACCGATTAGAAGCGAGCGGCTGGGGCTTTGGAGACGTTCGTCAAAGAGCCACCGGCGACAACTTATAAACAAGCGAGTGGAGAGTCAACATCGCATCCGTCGAACTCGCGATCGCCCCACGTGTTTTAATCTCCTCGCCCGCGACGCTCACGGTAATGACCGCGATTCGGGTGCTGAGCTACAACGTCCGCTACGCCAACCGCGGCGACCACCACGACGCCTGGCACGACCGCCGCGACGCGATCGGGCGGCTCGTCCGCTTCCACCGCCCGGGCGTCGCCGCCTTTCAGGAGCCGCTTCCCGAGCAGCGCGCGGATCTCCGCGAACGACTCCCGGGCTACGAGTTCGTCGGGCGGGGGCGAGGGACCGGGGGCGAGGGCGAGGGGTGTCCGATCGGGGTCCGAGCCGACCGCTGGGCGGTCGCCGACAGCGACACGTTCTGGCTCTCCGAGACCCCCGACCGGCAGTCGGCCGGCTGGGACGCCGCCCACCCGCGGATCGCGACGTGGGCGCGGCTTCGGTCCGTCGGCGACGAGGCCGGGCTCCTCGTCGTCAACACGCACTTCGATCACGTCAGCGCGGAGGCGCGACGCGGGTCCGCCCGGCTGCTCCGCGAGCGACTCCCGGAGATAACCGGAACGGGCGCCGACGGGCGCGACGTGTCCCTCCCGGTCGCGCTCGTCGGCGACCTCAACTGCACGCCGGGGTCGGACCCGCACCGGATCCTCCTCGGCGACGACCCGGAGGCGGACCGAGAGGGCTCCGAGGAGCCGGACGGCGACCGGGTCGCGCTCCGCGACGCCGCCGCGGCCGCCGACCTCCGGCACGGCCCGGAGACGAGCCTCACCGACTTCGCGCGGCTGATCGGGGGGCGCCGGATCGACCACGCGCTCGTCTCGCCCGACCTCGACGTCGAGGCGTTCGGGACCCTCACCGACCGCGACGACCGCGGGCGGTACCCGTCGGACCACCTTCCGATCCTGACGCGGCTGTCACCGTAGACGGGGCGTTACTCCTCGTCAGTCTCGCCGCCCCCATCCATCTCGTCGGCGTACTTCTCTAAGGCCGCCTCGTAGCCGCGCTTCGCCGTCTCGTACGTCTCCCGGAGGTCGACGACCGGCGTCTCGCTCGCGTCGACGCGGAGATCGCTGTAGTACGGGTCGTCGACGTCCTCCTCGGTGTTCCGCACGATCAGCGCCGCGGACTGGACCTCCAAGTCCTCGCGCTTGTCGCCGCCCGCGGCGTGGCCCGCCGCGAGCGCGTCGATCAGCCGCTCCGCGAGCGGGGCGTCGCCGTGGGCGTCCGACTCGTAGGCGGCCGCGGTGTCGTCGACCACGTCCTCGCCCGTGAGGAGGTTGCCGGCGACGGTGTAGTTCTCGCCGGCCACGTGGCCGTACCAGTCGCGGCACTCGTCGCCGGAGAAGGCGAACGTCCCGTCGGCGTCGACGCCGTGGAGTTGGCGCTGGGGCTTCTCGTCGTCGGCATTTAAAAGAGCCTCCAGCGCGTCGTCGACCGCGAGCCCGTCCCCGAGGTACTCGATCCCCTTCCGGCCGAGTTCGACGTTGACGAGCGACTGCGTGGCCACCGCGCCGTCCGACGACGCAAACGGACAGAGGGTGCCGACCCCCGGCAGCCGGGTGGTCACCGCCACGCCGTACCGGACCTGGTCGTCGCCGTCCTCGTCGGTGTACCGCTCGCGAACGCAGATGCTGAACGTCACACCCGGAGTGGGACGGCGACCGGGAAAAGACCCCGCACCGGGAGCGACGGTTCCAGTCGGGCGCGACTCCGGGCGTGGCTCTGGGCGTGGCTCCGGGCGCTCATACCCCGATGGCCGTTCCACGCCGATTGCGGCCGGCTCGCGGGAGCAAAAACCGCAGAGCGCGGGGCGGTCCGCGAGCGCGTGGGGCGTGTGAACTGGCGACACACTTATGAGTGCGAATCCCTCCCATACATATAGCCTCGGTTACGGGCGAAACGGCGACCCGCGGCGGGTCCCCCTCGACGACGGCGGCGTTCGCGGCTCGATGAGCCGTTCGTTCCGGCACGGAGAGCCGCGCGTCCACTCGGCGCGCGTCCGAACGCGTGGTCCGGTCGAGACCGTTCGCCCGTCCGAGAGACGTGATACAATGTCAGAACGACACACGCTCGAACGGCTCAGCGAGGAGTACCGGACGAACGTCCCGGACGACCTCCGGGAACCCCGCTCGTTCGACTGGTACCTCGACGCGCTGTACGAGGAGCCGCGCATCGCGCGGAATGCCCACCAGCGCGTCGCCGACATGTTCGACCACTACGGGACGCGGTACGACGAGGAACGCGGCGTGGTGGAGTACGCGCTCGCCGCGGACGATCCCCTCCACGACGGCGAGAACGTCTTCTACGGCCGCGAGGTCCACGAGTCCATCCACGAGTTCGTCAACAAGGTGAAGTCAGGTGCCCGCGGGCTCGGGCCCGAGAAGCGCATCAAACTGCTGTTGGGCCCCGTCGGCTCCGGGAAGTCGCACTTCGACTGGCTCACTCGCCGGTACTTCGAGGCGTACACCCGCGAGGACGCCGGCCGGATGTACACCTTCAGGTGGGTCGACCTCTGTTCGGTGATCGACGACCAGGACCCGGGCGACGACGCGGTTCGCTCGCCGATGAGCCAGGACCCGCTCGTACTCCTCCCGCGCCCGCAGCGCGAGGAGGTCATCGAGGACCTCAACGAGCGGCTCGACGCCCCGTACACCCTCCGGAACGACCAGCACCCGGACCCGGCCTCGGAGTTCTACCTGAACGAGCTGCTCGCGCACTACGACGACGACCTCCGGCGCGTACTCGACGAGCACGTCGAGGTCGTCCGGCTCGTCGCCGACGAGAACCGCCGGGAGTGCATCGAGACGTTCGAGCCGAAAGACAAGAAGAACCAGGACGAGACGGAGCTCACCGGCGACGTCAACTACGCGAAGCTCGCGGTCTACGGGGAGTCCGACCCGCGGGCGTTCGACTACGCCGGCGCGTTCTGTAACGCCAACCGCGGGCTGTTCTCCGGGGAGGAGCTGTTGAAACTCCAGCGGGAGTTCCTCTACGACTTCCTCCACGCCTCCCAGGAGTCGACGATCAAGCCGAAGAACAACCCCCGGATCGACATCGACCAGGTCATCGTCGGCCGGACGAATATGCCGGAGTATCGCGAGAAGACCGGCGACGAGAAGATGGAGGCGTTCAACGACCGCACCAAGCGAATCGACTACCCCTACGTGCTGGAGTACGGTAGCGAGGCGAATATCTACGAGAAGATGCTCGACAACGCCGACGTCCCCAACGTCCACGTCGAGCCGCACGCCCTGGAGATGGCCGGGCTCTTCGGGGTGCTCACCCGGCTCGAGGAGCCCACCGACGAGACGGTGAGCCTCCTCGACAAGGCGAAGGTGTACAACGGCGAGCTCGAAGACGAGGAGATCGACCGCCGGAAGCTGCGGGAGGACGCCGCCGAGCGGGCCGACGTGAGCGAGGGGATGGACGGCGTCTCCGCCCGGTTCATCGGCGACGAGATCGCGGAGGCGATCATGGACGCGACCCACCGCGACCGGGGGCACCTCTCGCCGCTGTCCGTCTTCGACCACTTCGAGGCGAACCTCGGCGGCCACGGCTCCATCGCGGCCGAGGACCTCGACCGCTACGAGCGCCTGCTGGAGACCGTCCGAGAGGAGTACCGCGAGCGCGCCATCGAGGACGTCCGGCACGCGCTGGCGTACGACGTCGACGAGCTCCGCCGGCAGGGGGAGAAGTATATGGATCACGTGATGGCGTACATCGACGACGCCACCGTCGACGACGAACTCACCGGCCGCGAGACGGAGCCCGACGAGACGTTCATGCGCGCGGTCGAAGAGCAGCTCGACGTCCCCTCGGACCGGAAAGACGACTTCCGGCAGGAGGTGTCGAACTGGGTCTCTCGGCGCGCCCGGGAGGGGCGCGGCTTCGATCCGCGGGAGAACGACCGCCTCAGGCGCGCCTTGGAGCGGAAGCTGTGGGAGGACAAAAAGCACAACATCAACTTCTCCGCGCTGGTCTCCGCGACCGACCTCGACGACGAGGAGCGCAGCGCCTGGGTCGACGCCCTCGTCGACCGGGGCTACTCCGAGGACGGCGCGGCAGAGGTGCTGGAGTACGCGGGCGCCGCCGTCGCCCGCTCGGAGATCGAAGACGGCGGGAACTAAGATGAACGATCGCGACCGATCCGACGGCGAACGCTTCGTGCGAGCGGCCGACGAGACCCTGCGCGGCGCGTACGACCCGCCGATGAGCCTCGACGAGTACGTCGACCGCGTGTTGGAGAACCCGGTCGCCGCCGCCTCCGGGGCTCGGTACGTCCTCGCGGCGATCGAGTCGGAAGGGACCCGCGAGGTCCGCGAGCGCGGCGAGCGCCTAGAGCGGTACCGCTTCTTCGACGACCCGTTCAACGACGGCGAACACGCCGTCCTCGGCAACACCGCCGCGCTCAACGCGTTCGTCGACGATCTCCGGGCCGCCGCGTCGGGCCGCGGCAACGACGAGACCATCGTCTGGATCGACGGCCCCACGGCGACCGGGAAGTCGGAGTTCAAGCGGTGCCTGGTGAACGGGCTCCGGGAGTTCTCGAAGACCGAGGCCGGGCGTCGCTACACTGTCGAGTGGAACGTCACGGGCGCGGGGAGCGGGGTCGACGGCGCGGGCGCCGCGTCGCTCTCGTACGGCGACGGCGGCGACGCCGGCGCGTGGTACCGGAGCCCGGTGCAGGCGCATCCGCTCTCGGTGTTCCCCGAGGACGTCCGAGAGTCGATCGCCGAGAGCGTCGAGGACGACGCCTACCCGATCGCGGCCGACGTCGACCTCGACCCGTTCAGCCGTGAGGCGTACGACCACTTGGAGTCGGCGTACCGCGACGAGGGGCGTCGGGACCTGTTCTCGGCGATCACCGACCGCGACCACCTCCGCGTGACGAGCTACGTCGTCGACGTCGGGAAGGGGGTCGGCGTGCTCCACGCGGAGGACGACGGCACCCCGAAAGAGCGGCTCGTCGGCTCGTGGATGGGCGGGATGCTCCGCGAGCTCGACTCGCGCGGGCGCAAGAACCCGCAGGCGTTCAGCTACGACGGCGTGCTCTCGCAGGGCAACGGCGTCGCCACCGTCGTCGAGGACGCGAGCCAGCACGCCGACCTGCTCCGGCGCCTGCTCAACGTCCCCGATGAGCGCCGCGTGAAGCTCGACAAGGGGATCGGGATGGACCTGGACACGCAGCTGATCGTTATCTCGAACCCCGACCTCGACGCAGAGCTCGACCGCCACGCCGAGCGCGAGGGCGCCGACCCCCTGAAGGCGTTGAAGCGACGGCTCACCCGCCACGAGTTCCGCTACCTGACGAACCGGCGGCTGGAGTCGGAGCTGCTCCGCCGCGAGGTCGGCGGGGTCCGCGGCGTGCCGACCGTCGACGGCGTCGACGAGGCGGAGACTGAGGGGGAGGCAAACGAGCGCGGCGAGGGCCCCGGGGACGACCCGGACGCCGATCCCGAGCGCGACCCGGCCGACCAGCCCGGCGCCGCGGGCCTGACGATCGACGTCCGCGGCGACGACGGGACGGTCACCCAGCGGGAGCTCTCCCCCCACGCGGTCGGGGCGGCGGCGCTGTACGCGGTCGTCAGTCGGCTCGACGCGGAGGATCTGCCGGCCGATCTCGGCCTCGTCGAAAAGGCGGAGCTGTACGAGACCGGAGAGCTCAGACGCGAGCGGGATGACGGCGACGACGAGCGGATCGCGATCGACGACGTCGACTTCGGCGACGGCGACGGGCGAAACGGGATCCCGGTGACGTACACCCGCGACGTCGTCGCCGACCTGCTGGGGTCGGACGGCGACCGGAGCCATTCCGAGTTGCCGGTCGAGCGCGTCGTCACGCCGACGGACGTGCTCGACGCGATGGCCGAGGGGCTCTCGGCGGCGCCGCTGTTTTCCCGGTCGGAAGTCGCGGAGTTCGAGAGCCGGAGGGCGCCGGTGGCGGCGCGCGTCCGCGAGCGACAGCGCGCCGACGTGATCGACGCCGCCCTCGCGGAGGCGACCGTCGCGGAGGAGACGGTGGCCGAGTACGTCGAACACGTCTACGCCTGGGACGCTGACGAGCCGGTGGAGACGGAGCGCGGGCCCGAGGAGCCCGACGCCCTCGTGATGAAGGTGTTCGAGACGGAGACGCTGGGCCGGTTCGACGAGGACGACTACTACGGGACCGACCCGACGAGAGGGGTGGCCGAGTTCCGCCGGGAGCGCGTGATCCGGGCGCTCACCCGGTACGCGTGGCGAAACCGCGGCGATGAGTTCAGCGTCGACGACGTCGACCTCGGCGAGATCCCCGAGCTCCGGGAGGTACTCGACGCGAACGATCTGGCCGACGTGAAGCGTCGCTTCCCCGATCTCGACCCGGCCGAGTGGGCCGATCCGCCGGCCGACACCGAGACGGCGCGGGTGAAGACGGCGACGATCGAGCGGCTCGTCGACCGGGGCTACAGCCCCGCGTCGGCCGAGCTGACCAGCCGCGCCGTGATGCGCGACGCCCGCGACGAGTGGGCCGACCTCGCCGCCGACGAGGACGAGGGGGCCCGGCGAGGCGGGCGGGACCGCAGCGGCGAGAACGGGGGTGACGTCTCGTGGGACTGACCGACGACCGCGAGCGCTTCCGCGAGGTCGGCGAGGAGCGCCGCGGGGACCTCTCGGAGTTCATCAGCCACGGCGACCTCGGCGGGTCCGGCCCGGACCGGGTCAAGATTCCGGTGAAGATCGTCGACCTCCCCGAGTTCGAGTACGACAAGCGGGAAGCCGGCGGGGTCGGGCAGGGGCAGGGCGGCCAGCCGCAACCCGGTCAGCCGGTCGACCCCGAGCCGGGCGACGGCGACGAGGACGGCGACCCCGGCGAGGAGGGGGGCGAGCACGAGTACTACGAGATGGACCCTGAGGAGTTCGCGAGAGAGCTCGACGAGGCGCTCGGGCTCGACCTCGAGCCGAAGGGGAAGCGGGTGGTCGAGGAGGTGGAGGGCGACTTCACCGACACCGCGCGGGCCGGTCCGCGCGGCACCCTCGACGTCGACGAGTTCTTCAAGCGCGGGCTGAAGCGCCACCTCGCGACCGACTTCGACGGGGAGTACGTCCGGGAGGGACTGTTCGTCGCCGGCGCGGACGTAGACGAGGCGTTCGCGTGGGCGCGCGGGAAGGGCGTACCCGTCTCGCGGGCGTGGGTCGCCGACGCCGCGGCGACGCTCGCCGAGGAGCGCGGCGAGCCCGTGATGGCGCTCGACCGCTGGGAGAGCTTCGACGCGCTCGACGACGAGGTCGAGCGTGAGCCGGTGAGCCACCGGATCCGCCGGGAGGGGATAGACAGCGTCCCCTTCCGCCGGGAGGACGAGCGGTTCCGCCACCCGGAGGTGATCGAGAAGCGCGAGCGCAACGTCGTCGTCGTCAACGTGCGCGACGCCTCCGGCTCGATGCGCGAGACGAAACGCGAACTGGTCGAGCGCGTGTTCACGCCGATGGACTGGTACCTGACGGGGAAGTACGACGCCGCTGAGTTCCGGTACGTCGTCCACGACGCGGAGGCGTGGGAGGTCGACCGCGAGGAGTTCTTCGGGATCCAGTCGGGCGGCGGCACCCGGATCTCCAGCGCCTACGAACTGGTCGAAGAGATCGTAGAGGAGTACCCGTACAATGAGTGGAACCGCTACGTCTTCGCCGCCGGCGACTCCGAGAACTCCGGCAGCGATACGACCGACTCGGTGATCCCGCTGATGGAGTCGATCGATGCCAACCTCCACGCGTACGTGGAGACGCAGCCCGGCGGCGCCGCGCCGAACGCGCGCCACGCCGACGAGGTCGAGAACGCGCTCGGCGACGCCGACGACGTCGCCGTCGCTCGCGTGTCGGAGCCCGCCGACGTCACCGACGCCATCTACGAGATCCTCAGTACCGAGGCCGAGGGCGACGGCGACGCGACCGCCGGCGGGGCGGCGGCCGACGGAGGAGGTGAGCGGCGATGAGAGACGAGCGCGTCGAGGCGAAGCGCGAGGCGGAGTCCCTCGACGAGCCCGCCGCGGCGGCCCGCGAGCTCGCCGAGCGGCTCGGGCTGGAGCCGTACCCGGTCCGGTACTGGGTTGTCGACCACGACGAGATGAACGAGCTGATCGCGTACGGCGGCTTCCAGCGTCGCTACCCGCACTGGCGGTGGGGGATGAACTACGAGCGACAGTACAAGAAGGACCGCCACGGGCTGGGGAAGGCGTTCGAGATCGTCAACAACGACGACCCGAGCCACGCGTTCCTCCAGGAGTCCAACTCGGCGGCCGACCAGAAGGCCGTGATCACCCACGTTGAGGCGCACGCCGACTTCTTCGCGAACAACGGCTGGTTCGGGCTGTACGCCGACCGCGGCGAGGGCGGGCCGAACGCCGCGGCGCGGCTGGAGCGCAACGCCGACAGAATCGCGGCGATCGCCGACCGGGCAGACGTCGACCGCGACGAGGTCGAGCGCCTGATCGACGCCGTGACGGCGTTAGAGGACACGATCGACCAGCACAGCCCGGTCGACGCCGCTCGGTCGGTCGAAGAGCCCGGCGTCGCCGAGGACGTGAACGACGCCGACGAGGACCCGCTGGCGGCGATCGAAGAGCGGGTCGCCGACCTCGACCTCTCCGAGGAGGTGCGCCGGGACGTGTTCGACGACGAGTGGCTCGAAGCGCGGGGCGAGGGGGTCGAGCCGGAGGAGCCGCGCCCGGACGTGCTCGCGTTCCTGCGCGACCACGGGAAGCGGTACGACTCCGAGAGCGGGAAGGCGGTCGACCGCGAGCCGTGGGAGACGACCGTCGTCGACGCGATCCGGGAGGAGGCGTACTACTTCGCGGGCCAGAAGCAGACGAAGGTGATGAACGAGGGGTGGGCCTGTGTCGCGCCCGAAACCCCCGTCTTCACCGAAGGGGGACTCCTGCCGATGCGCGAGGTCGTCGATGATCTCCCCGCCGTATCGGACGGTGACGGGGTGCGAGCCGCCTACGATTCAAACGTCATTTCGGATCATGACACCGTTTCGATCGAGACCCGACGGGGCTTCGAACTACGCGGCTCCGACAACCACCGGATCCGGAAACCAGACGGTTCCTGGGTCGAGCTACGAGATATCTCGAAAGGCGACGAGATCGAGATATCAGGAGGTGACGGTCTCTGGCCGACGAGTTACGTCGGTATCGATTGGCAGCATCCGGAACACACCACGCTCAACGACGTGGCCGACGAGGCGGGCGTCTCGATCTGGACCGTTATGCGCTATCGTAAGACGGGCCGTGCGGAAAAATCCGAGACCATCGAGAGAGCACTGACGTCGTACGATGGGGAGAATCAGAGCGTCGCGAAGAGCGACATCATCGCCGTTCCCGATCAGGTGTCCGAGAAACTCGGACGGTTCCTCGGGTTACTGGTCGGAGACGGACACGTCTCGGAAGCGTCCGAGCAGGTCGGGTTTACGTCCGGCTCGAAGGCCAAAGCGGAGGAGTTCGCCGGATTGGCTGACGAACTGTTCGGCGTCTCTCCGACCGTCTCCGAAGACGGGTCGCGATGGCGGACGTACATCTACTCCGCGAATCTGGTTCGGCTGCTCACGGAGTGGTTCGATCTGCGAACGGGTGCCGCCGACAAAGTCGTCCCGAAGCCAATCCTTCGATCGCCGAAACCGGTCGTGAGCGAATTCCTTAGAGGGTTGTTCGATGCTGACGGATACGCCGGGGACCGAGGGGCAATCCTCAGCAGCAAGAGCGAGTCTGTCTCGAAGGTCGTCCAGCTACTGTTGACGAACTTCGGGATCCTCTCACGCCGTCGAAAGCAGTCCGACGGCTGTTTCCACGTTCATCTGACCGGCAAGTCCGTTGATCGGTTCCATACGGAGATCGGGTTCGGCTACTCCTCCAAGGACGAAGCACTCGAGAAGTATCTCGACGAGCTCGCGTGGTTCGAAGCCGAGGAATGGACTGACGAGGTCGTAAGCGTCGAAGAGGGAACCGGAGACGTGTACGACATCTCCGTGGAGGAAACTCACCGATACGCGGGTGCGGGATTCATCAACCACAACTCGTACTGGGAGTCTACCATGATGGGCGGCGAGGGGTTCGCCGGCCCCGACGAGTTCCTCACGTACGCCGACCACATGGCGCGGGTGCTCGGCTCGCCCGGGCTCAACCCGTATAAGCTCGGCTTCGAGCTGTGGACCCACGTGGAGCTGCGGGCCGCCCGCCGCGACGTGATCGACCGGCTGCTGCGCGTGGAGGGAGTGACCGCCGACAACTTCCACTCGCGGATCGACCTCGACGAGGTCGCCGAAGCGCTGGAGCCCCACCCCGCGATCGCCGGGGCGGGCCCGGCGACGCTCGACGAGCTGGCCGACCTCGCCGCCGACGGCGACCCGCGGGTCGACGCCGAAGCCGTCGACCGGGCGCTGTCGGCGCGGACCGACGACGAGGCCGGCCCCGACGACGGCCCCGACATCGAACGCTACCCCTGGAAGCTCCTCACCCGCGAGGGGCTCGCGGAGCGCCACTACGTCCTCTCGCGGCCGGAACACCGCGGGGCGCTGCGCAACGTCTCGCGGGAGACGCTGGCGGAGCGCGCCCGGTACATGTTCGACGTCGACCGGTACGGGAGCGTCGACGAGGCGCTCGCCGACGTCGACCGGACGGCCGGCTGGGACCGGATGCGAGAGGTGCGCGAGAGCCACAACGACGTCACGTTCATCGACGCGTTCCTCACCGACGAGTTCGTCCGCGAGGGGAACTACTTCACCTACGAGTACAGCCGGACGGCCGAGGAGCACCGGGTCGCCAGCGTCGACGCCGACGACGTCAGACGGAAGCTCCTCCTGCAGTTCACGAACTTCGGGAAGCCGACGGTCGTCGTGCTCGACGGCAACTTCCGGAACCGCGGCGAGCTCCTGCTCGGCCACCGGTTCAACGGAGTCGCGATCGACGAGGCGTCGGCGAAGGAGACGCTCAAACGCGTGTTCGAGCTGTGGGGCCGCCCCGTGAACCTCGCGACGATCCGGGTCGAGTACTCCGACGAGGCGATCCGTCGCGCGAAGCGTCGCGGGGCGGAGCCGGAGGGCGAGGAGGTCGGCGTGCGGTTCCAGTACGACGGCGGCGAGGTGACCGAACACGACCTCGACCCGGAGATCCGCGAGCGGATCGAGGCCGACGAGGTCGACTACGACACCAAGCCCGACGACTGGCTGGCGTGAGAGAGTGACACGCCGGCCCGGTCGCGGCGCCTCTACGACAGCGACGCGACCAGCGCGGCCACCGCGTCCGTCTCGTCCTTGTTGATCCCGTGACCCATCCCCTCATAGATCCGCTCGTCGACGTCCGCGCCGAGCGCCTCCAGCACCGCGGTCGTCTCTTGGACGCGCTCCTCCGGGATGTGGGGGTCGACGTCGCTACACCCGAGGAACGCCGGGGTCCCGGCGAGCGGTTCGGCGGCGTCTCCGTCGACGGCGGCCGCGGGGTGGGAGACGTAGTCGTCGACCTCGACCGACTCGCCGCTCAGGACCGCGAGCCCGCCGTAGCGGGCCGGATTTCGCGCGACGAACTCGCTCGCGAGGCAGGCGCTCTGCGAGAAGCCGGCGACGAGGACGCGCTCCGTGGGGACTCCCGCAGTCGTCGCCGTCTCGACCGCACGGCGGACTGCGCGGAGCCCGGAGCTCCGGCCGGGCTCGTTGTCCGCGACGGGCGCGAGAAAGGAGTTCGGGTACCAGGTGTTCGCCGCCGCCTGGGGGGCGAGTAGCGAGAGACCGGCGGTCTCTCTGACAGCCGGCGGCGAAGCCGACGGCGACACCGCGACGTCCCCGTCACCAGCGACCTCTTCGCCGAAGTCGACAATGCTTCGGGCGGTCGCACCGCGGCCGTGAACGAGGACGATCGCGGCGTCGGCTTCGGCGGGGCGCGTCCCGGCTCTCACTAGCCCCTCGTCGGCGTGAGGGTCGTCGCCCGCGTGGGGCGTCCGACCGCTCATACGCCGACGCCCGCGTCCGCGTCGGGCAGGTCGTGCTCCTTCACCGGGAGGCCGAGCTCCTCCAAGGCGCCCTTCATGTGGCGGTCCTGCGCGAAGTCGGCGCCGTCCTCCTCGCGGAGGCGCTGGGCCGTCGCGAGCACCTCCCCCTTGCGGTCGTCCGGGATCTCGTACTTGTCGGCGGAGAGCTCGATGACGAGTCCGTTGTTGTCCTGGGTGTAAATCGAGTGGAAGATGCCGCGGTCGAACACGTTGTACCCCTTGCCGGCCTCCTCGAGCGCCGCCATGATATCCTCGTACTCGTCGGGCTCGACGCTGAAACAGAGGTGGTGGACCGCGCCGGTGCCGGCGCGCTGGCCGCGGGCCGAGGGGCGGTCGTCGCTCACGAAGAACGTCAGGATGCGGCCGTCGCCGGTGTCGAAGAACAGGTGGGTCTGCGAGGGGTCGTCGAGGTTCGGCTGCCGGAGAACGAGCGGCATCCCGAGCAGGTCGCGGTAGAAGGCGATCGTGTCGGCCTCGTTACTCCCCCAGACCGTGATGTGGTCGGTGCCGCTGGTGTGGATCGGTGCGTCCGGAAGCTCCGTCGTGACCGGAGCCGCGCTTTCGTCGCTCATACCGTTCCTACGAGACGAGTGCGTATAAAAAGGAAAGTGACCATCGGGTGATCGACTGACATCGGTGTTATCGCCGTAAAGCGGTCTGGAACGCGATCGTCGGGGGAAGGGAGTGTCACGGAGAGACGCGCGATCGGCTCGCACGAGGCGATCACGAGCACCGCCAGATCGGTGGAGCGACGCCGAGCGCCCGGACGGCGTAGGGGTAGCCGGTCGCGACGGCGACGACCAGCCCCAGCGAGGGCAGGAGCCCGGGGGCGCCGGCGACTCGCTCGACGAGCGACAGCGCAGCGATCATCAGCAGGAACATCGCGGCCCAGTGCGAGGCGAGCTGTCGCACCTTCTCTCGGGTCGAACTCATGTCTCGTACAACGAGCGCGACACAGGTAGCGTGTCGATCGCCGTCTCGGTCTATGGGTGACGAGAGGCGATCGAAAGGGAACGAGAGCAGCGAGAGGCGTCCGAGTCAGAGCAGGGGGCGTTCAGTACCGCGAGGGGATGAACGCCGCCCCGAGCAGGAGCACCGAGGAGAGGAGCGTGAGGACCAAGACGCGCGCCAATCCGCTGTTGTACTGCTCGAACTGCTCGATCTGTGCGACCTGGGCCTCGTACGCCTCAATGTCGCTCGACAGGTGGAGGGTCGATGAGTCCGCGAAGTGCGCGACCAGATCCGTCTCGACGAGCGTGACGATCCCCTCGTCCTGGACCTCGATCGACTCCGTCTCCGTGGCCTCCCAGACGAGCACCGCCTGGCCCGCCGTGATCTCGTCGACAGTCACAGTCTGGTCGCCGTACGCGAAGGAGTCGCCCGTGGCGTACGACTGCTCTTCGGGGGCCGGGAAGTACTCGTCGACCGGGACGAGCGTCGACTCGCCGTCCTCGGTGACGACGACGTACTCCCCGTCGTCACGCTCGACCGTCTCGTTGTCGGCCTGCGAGTCGCTTTCGAGGATCGCCTGCCGGTCGGGCACCTCGACGAGCGTGAACTCGCTCGGGTCCTCACCCGTGATCTCCACGCGCCACTCCTGCTCGCCGACCTGAACCGTCGACTCGTTCGCCCAGGCCTCGGACTGTTCGACGGTCACCTCGCGCTCGATCGTCGCCACGAGCGAGGCCCCGCCGCCACCGCCGCCGTGACCGCCACCGCCGCTCTCCTCGACTTCGGAGATCTGGACGGTGTACTCCTGGCCTTCGATATCGACCGTCTCACCGTCCGAGACCACGTAGTCGGGGTTTTCGAAGCCGATCTCCGGGCTATCGGCTGTCGCGGTGAGAACACCCGCTCCGCCCGCGATCAGCACGAAGAGCGCGACGTACACGGCCACAGCGCGTCGTTGCATGGTTTCAGGATGGGTCACCCGGTGTATAACGGTTACTAAGCCGAGCCACCGGGACGGCCGGAACGCGCTACTGCTCTCTCCCGACGATACCGGCAGACGACGGACGCGGACGGGTCCGAGAACGGCGTCTCCGACCGCGCGGTGCCAGCGGCGTGGCGCGCGAGCTCGCCGACCGTCGTTGGAGTGCTTTCCCCGTCGTCGCGGGTGGCCGGTCGCGGACGAGCGCGACAGCGGACCGATCGCAGTCGTGTTCGACGAGGTCACGAGCGATATCGTCAGGTGTTCAGTCGAACAGGCGGGCAAGTAGAGTTGCTGTCGCTCGCTGGCGTCTGAAGCCAGCCAAGGTCGTCGTCGAGGCACGAGGGGAGGACCGGACCGTTCTAATTGGGCTCAACGCGAGTTCGGACCTGCCCCTGTGAGGTCCGTCGGTGTTGACATCCTCTCCGCCCTGAAGGGCGAAGATTCCCACGGCACCGCACCGCTGGGTTGGGATGTTGAAGGTTTGTAGACGCCTCGATGACGGCTACTGGCTGTGCCAACCAGCCGTTACTCCTATCCCGGCATGGGATTCGGAGGTACTTCTGACTGCCTACACCCTATTTCGGCACGGAAGAGGGTGTCTTCCGCTTGAAATGAGGGAATCCCGATATTGTCCGATTAGTGGGGCGGGTGGACCGCCTCGGTTGGCATCAAATACGTCTCAGGTTACTTAAAACATCTTTTCGGTACGCCGAACGTGGTTCGTGGAGGGTTTGTCGGATTCATCCCCGCTGTGAACGGCGAGGCTTTCTCCTCAATTCTCCGTAACAAAACAAAGCCAAGGGCCCGAATTAAGGCAGTATTTTAAGTATAATAAACCATCACATCAAGTGAATTATCGTCAGATCGCCCCAGATAGCGGATGAATCAATACTTTTGTCCTAGATTGCTATGTGGATGGCAACCCGGTGAGTCGATGAGTGCCCCGTCCCACGATAGATTATTAGGTCCGTGGATCCGATAACTACGTACGATGGCCTCTTCCAGTAGCGAGTCCTCCGACGAACTTGCGACCGCGGTGGGTCGGTACGTTCTCGGCGACCTCTCGCTCGGACGTGCTGCCGAAGCGGCCGGACTGTCCCGGTGGGAGTTCGAAGAAGTGCTGGAAGACGCTGGCTTCACGTCGCTCTACGGGCCACGAACTGACGACCAGTTACAGCGCGAGATCGACGTTGCACTCGACCTCGACGAATAGATGCCGGACGGCTACCCGCAACCGGTTTTTCTCGACGCAACTGTCATCAGTAATTTCGCCAGCACGACCTCGGTCGAATTTCTCGTTCACCTACTCGAAGCTCCGATCGTAGTACCCGCAGTCCGTGACGAGATTGAACGGGGATTCAAACACGGTCACGAGTATCTGACCAGCGCCGTCGAGGCGTTCGACAACGGACTGGCAGTCAGTGACGTTCCACCCGAAATAGGAAGGGTGAGCCTCCATGAGCGACTTGATCCAGGAGAAACGGAAGCGTTGCGGGGAGCCGTTGAACGCGACGGGACGATCGCCACTGATGACCTCGCAGCACGCCGTCTTTCGACAGAACTGGATGTTCCAGTCACTGGATCGATAGGCCTCCTCGTCCTCGGCATCAAACGCGAGCGTATCGACAGCGAAACTGCGGACGAATGGCTGGAGGTCTGGCGGGACGAACGCGGCTACTACGCCCCCGTCGAGAGCGTCACCGAACTACTAGACAAATAGGGCTGCAGACTGGTAAAACGGGTTAAAGAAGCGTTCTACAGCCATGGACCCCGAGAACGTGAACATCCGGGAGACCTGTACCGACGCGGTGTTCGAGCGCGGACGGAACTACCGGGATGAAGGACGCATTCAGCGAATCGAACGGTTTGGCGACGTGGTTACAGCTGCGGTTCGGGGATCGAGTCTGTACGACGTGACCGTCGAACTGGGCGAAAACACCGTCGATGCGCGGTGTACGTGTCCTTACCAAGGAGCGGGCGAGTGTAAGCACGTCGTCGCGGTGCTACTGGACGTCGTCGCTAATCCGCCCCAAGACGAGAGCGAACACGTCGAAAGGGTTATCGAAGATGTCTCGTCCGACGACCTACGCGCGTTCGTGCGCGATGCACTTGCCGAAAACCCGGACCTGCGTGAGCAGTTTCTCGCACGGTTCGGCGACGACCACAAGTCGGTCGAAGCGTACCGCGAGAGAATCGAGGAGTTGTTCGACCAGCACACCGAGGACTATCCAGTCGTCACGGAAGCCATCGACTTTTCTCACTTCTTCGAATCAGCCGAGCAGTACCGTGAGCGCGAGCGCTACCGGGCGGCTGTGACCGTCTACCGTGCGCTGTTCGAGGGAATCGACGACAACCACGGCCGCATCGACGCCGCATACGATCACTACGCCAAGGCCTTGCAGTCTGCGCTCGATGGGTACGTCGACTGCGTGCTCGCGGCCGACCCAAGCGACGGCGAATTCGAACAATACGCAGGCGCACTCGAAGCACAGGCGATGTCCGAACCGCGGATCAACGAGGAGCAGTTCCGACGTGCGCTCAACGCTCTCGAAGAGCGGCGATGACGGTGACGTTCTCAGTCAAGATACGACAACACGAGCGAATCCGGCTGGACAACCCACTCAAGTAGGATTGTCGTATTCCTGATATTCCGATGGGAAAAGAGGGACGTGCCAAGATAATATCGTCTTGGGCTTTAGGGTAACGTGTGAGAGCCAAGGGCCGGATTTGAACCGGCGTTGGGCGGCTCTGCAGGCCGCTGCGTCTGACCAGACTCTGCCACCTTGGCGCTATCAGACGTACCGCAGTCGAGCGTTTAAGCCTAGCGGTCGCACACCGGTTGGTGGGAACCGTCGCTTCCGGGCGTCATGCGTGTTCGCAAACTGTCAGGTTCGTGGACGACACGGTCCGTCGATTCGGAGTGAACTGAACCGAGCCGAATCGGGCGGAGACGAACGTGGGCCGAGTTATTCTGGAGCAATCGCTCCTATGAGTGGGCTACGAGGATGAAAGTATGAATGGGCAGGCGGCGAACCGCGGTTCCCAGAGGATCGCTCACTCCAGTACTTCCCGGTACGCTGGTGGGCTTAACTTCCGTGTTCGGAATGGGTACGGGTGTTTCCCCACCGCTCTGGCCGCCTTCACGCCGACGCTCGGACTCGAACCGAACCTCTCTCCGCTCTCACGAGCGGCGAGAGACGCCTGTGTCGGTGGCTCTGATCTCTCGATCAGCCGACCGTGTATACGTGCGATCCAGTTACCGCCTGAACTCAACCGAGTGTGGTGTCAGTGCCGTATGATTGTGGCTTCGGTCTGTTAGTACTCGTGGACTCAACACCTCGTTGCCTTG
>NZ_JAODIX010000026.1:4597-15956 GCF_026586675.1 Halorubrum yunnanense | reverse complement strand
CGGTCGTTTTCGGGCATAGACACTTTGAAAACGCACCGCCTCACCTTTCAATCCTTATCTGAACACCGCCACGCTGTTCCCGAAAAGGGTTAAGTCGCGCTCGGACGACTAGTTCGATAATGTACGATCCCGAGGAACTGGCCGCGATCCGGGAGGCCAAGGAGTCGTGGGAGGCGGGGACCTACGGCGAGACAGTCGACCGGTTCGGGGAGCGCAAGGAGGCGTTCACCACCGACACGGGCGGCCAGGAGGTCGACCCGCTGTACACGCCGGCCGACATCGCCGACCACGACTACCGCGAGGACGTGGGGAACCCGGCCGAGGAGCCGTACACGCGCGGGGTCTACTCGACGATGCACCGCGGCCGGCTCTGGACGATGCGCCAGTACGCCGGGATGGGCACCGCCGCGGAGACCAACGAGCGCTTCAACTACCTCATCGACGAGGGCTCCTCCGGGCTCTCGATGGCGTTCGACCTCCCGACGCAGATGGGGTACGACTCCGACGCCGCGATGGCCGAGGGCGAGGTCGGCCGGTCGGGCGTCGCCATCGACACCCTCGACGACTTCGAGACCGTCTTCGACGGGATCCCCTTAGACGAGGTGTCGACGTCGATGACGATCAACGCGCCCGCCGCGGTCCTCCTCGCGATGTACGTCGCCATGGGCGACGAGCAGGGCGTCCCGCGCGAGGAGCTCCGCGGGACGATCCAGAACGATATCATGAAAGAGTACATCGCGCGGAACCTCTACATCTACCCGCCGAAGGATTCGATGCGGCTGATCACGGACGTCTTCGACTTCTGCGCCGGCGAGGTCCCCAGCTTCAACACCATCTCCATCTCGGGGTACCACATCCGCGAGGCCGGCTCGACGGCGGCCCAGGAGGTCGCGTTCACGCTCGGCGACGGGATCGAGTACGTGCAGGCCGCGATCGACGCCGGGCTCGACGTCGACGAGTTCGCGCCGCAGCTCTCCTTCTTCTTTAACGCCCACAACAACATCTTCGAGGAGGCCGCGAAGTTCCGCGCCGCCCGCCGGATGTGGGCGCAGATCATGGAGGAGCGGTTCGGCGCCGAGAACCCCAAGTCGAAACAGCTGAAGTTCCACACCCAGACCGGCGGCTCGACGCTCACCGCCCAGCAGATCGAGAACAACGTCGTCCGGGTCTCTTACCAGGCGCTCGCGGCCGTCCTCGGCGGCACCCAGAGCCTCCACACCAACGGGAAAGACGAGGCCCTCGCGCTCCCCACCGAGAAGTCGGTCCGCACCGCGCTCCGGACCCAGCAGATCCTCGCGCACGAGTCGGGCGCGGCCGACACGATCGACCCGCT
This sequence comes from Halorubrum yunnanense, assembly GCF_026586675.1. Taxonomy (GTDB): domain Archaea; phylum Halobacteriota; class Halobacteria; order Halobacteriales; family Haloferacaceae; genus Halorubrum; species Halorubrum yunnanense. Next base: position 14,623 of record NZ_JAODIX010000026.1, on the reverse strand, counting down.
CGCAGGCTCGTACTACGTCGAGAGCCTCACCGACGGCATCGAGGAGGAGGCGTTCGAGATCTTAGAGGAGGTCGACCGCCGCGGCGGGATGCTGGAGGCGGTCGAGAGCCAGTGGGTCCAGCGGCAGATACAGGACGTCGCCTTCGAGCGCCAGCGCGAGATCGAGGAGGGCGAGCGGATCATCGTCGGCGTCAACGAGTTCGAGGTCGACGAGGAGCCGGAGATGGACCTCGAGGAGGTCGACCCCGAACAGGAGCAGAACCAGCGCGAACGCCTTCAGGAGGTGAAAGCGGACCGCGACGGCGACGCGGTCGAGGACGCGCTCGCGTCGATCCGCGAGGCCGCGCGGGGGACCGAGAACGTGATGCCCCACGTCGTCGACGCCGTGAAGGCGTACGCGACGGTCCAGGAGATATCGGACGTGTTCCGCGACGAGTTCGGGGAGTACCAGCCGGGACGATAGGTCGGCGGGAGGCCCGGTTCCGACGCGCGGTCAGTTCGCCCCGCGGACGACGTGGCCGTACTTCAGCAGCGCGACGAACACCCCGCCGCCGACGGCGTTGCCGACCGTCGCCAACACGAGGAACGCGGCGTAGTCGGTCAGCGTGATGGCGTCCGAGACCAACAGCCCGAAGAGGACCTCGACGTTGCCCGCGATCGAGTGCGGGAGGTGGAGGAGGCCGATCGTCCCGGTGACGATCAACACGAGGAGGAGCCGGGCCGTGGTGTCCTGGGCCGCCGTCACGAGCCACGCCAACAGCCCCATCAGCCACCCGGCGAAGACGCCGCCGATGAACAGCCACGGGAGGTCGTGGTCGACGAGCTTCAGGGCGATCGTCTCGAACGACTGGGGGTCGACGACGCCGAGCTCCGGCATCAGCAGAGTCACGAGCAGGGTGAAACACAGCCCGCCGACGATGTTTCCGACGTACACGAGCCCCCAGAGCCGGCCCAGGTCTCGGAACGACGCCTGCCCGTCGAGCACCGGGATCACGGCCAGCGTCGTGTGCTCGGTGAACAGCTCCGAGCGGCCCAAGATCACGAACATGAACCCGATGGAGTAGACGGCCGCCAACAGCAGCTCGGTCGTGAGATCGCCGAAGGTCCCCGGCGAGAGCGTCAGTACCACCGCCATCATCAGCGGGCCGAACCCGATGTCGAGCCCGGCTGACACCCCCGAGAGCAGCAGCCCGGAGCGCTCCCGCTGCATCTCGTGGAGCCCGGTCTCGAGCAGCGAGTCGAGGACGCTCCGCGACGACATCTGCTCGTTCGACGTGTCGTTCTCTGAGTCGCTCACTGGTAGAGTCGCCTGACGCTACTCCCGGACGGTACCCAAATCTTTGGATCCCGGCGGGGGAGGTAAGGGGAACCGATCTCTCGCTCGGTCCTTATAAGTCGACGGCACTCGATCCGGGGCGTATGCGATTCGACCACGTCGGCGTCGCGACGCGCGACGCCGCCGACCTCGCCGACCTGTTCGACGGCCTGCTCGACGCGCCGGTCGCTCACGAGGAGACGTTCGACGGGATGGGCGTCGTCTTCCTCGAGCTCGACGACGGCGGCTACTTCGAACTCTTAGAGCCGGACGACGGGGGCGCGATCGCCGACTACCTCGACCGGGAGGGACCGGGGATCCACCACGTCGCGCTCGCGACCGACGACCTCCCCGCGGCGCTGGACCGCGCCCGAGACTCGGGAGTCGACCTCGTCGACGAGGCGCCCCGACCGGGCGCGTGGGGCCACGAGGTCGCGTTCCTCCACCCGCGGTCGACGGGCGGGGTGCTCGTGGAGTTCGTCGAGCACTGAGGACGGCGGCCCGTCGACGGGCGCGGAGCCTCCTCGCCCGCCGTTTTTAAGCGTCGGCACGCCCCATCGCCGCCCGTGTTCCGCGACCTCTCGCGACCGATCGAGACGGGGATGCCGACCTACCCCGGCGACCCGGCGGTGACGCTCGCGGCCGACGCGACCCACGAGGCCGACGGCTACGCAACGAGCGAACTCCGGACCGGGAGCCACGCCGGGACTCACGTCGACGCCCCGCGCCACACCCTCTCGGACGGGACGACGATCGACGAGGTCGACCCGGGCCGGTTCGCGTTCGACGCCCGTCTCGTCGACCTCCGGCCACTCGAACCGCGGGAGGCGATCGCGCCCGAGGCGCTCTCGGAGGCGGTCGGAGGGGAGACGGGTCCGGTCGACCTCCTCGTCTTCCGGACGGGGTGGGCGGGCCACTGGGGGACCGAGCGGTACCGCGATCACCCCTCTCTGACCGAGGCGGCCGCGGAGTGGTGCCGCGATCGGGCCGTCGGCGTCGGGCTCGACGCGTTCGGGCCTGACCCGACGCCCGCCGGGGAAGGGGCCGGTGCCGCGGCCGGGAGCGACGAACCCGAGGGCACTCCCGTCCACGACGTCCTTTTAAATAGCGGTCTCCCGATCGTCGAGAACCTCCGCGGGCTCGACGGGTTGCCGGCGCGGTTCCGGCTGTACGCGTTCCCGCTCCGCCTGCGGGAGGGCGACGGGTCGCCGGTGCGGGCCGTCGCGGAGTGGGAGGAGTGACCGAACGGCGCGCGGCGGCGTCGCGGCCGCTCCGCACCCCGGCCGGGGGACAGACCAAACCCGTTTTAAGCGTCGGCGACGAACCGCGACTCAAGGTCGATATCCATGGAGATGCCACGTCGTTTCAACACGTACTGTCCGCACTGTGACTCCCACCAGGAGCACGAGGTGGAGAAGGTTCGATCGGGTCGGGCGACCGGAATGAAGCGGGACGCGCGTCAGCGGCGCCGCGCGCTCGCGACGATCGGCAACGCCGGCGGGTACTCGAAGGTGCCCGGTGGCGACAAGCCGACAAAGAAGACCCACCTGAAGTACCGCTGCGGCGACTGCGGCCAGGCCCACATGCGCGAGGGATGGCGCGCAGGGCGGCTCACCTTCCAGGAGTAAGCATGGCAGGAGACTTCCACCGCGTCGCCTGCGGCGACTGCGAGAACGAACAGGTCGTCTTCGGCAAGGCCTCCTCCGTGGTGTCGTGCGCCGTCTGCGGCACGACGCTCGCGACCCCGACCGGCGGGGAGGCCGAGCTTCACGGCGAGATCGTCGAGACCGTTGAGGCGCGGTAACCGCCTCTAACCCCGTATGAAGTACAGCGGCTGGCCCGAACCCGGCGAGTTAGTGGTCGGCGACGTCGACGAGATCGCCGACTTCGGCGTCTTCGTCGACCTCGACGAGTACGAGGAGAAGCGCGGCCTCTGCCATATCAGCGAGGTCGCTTCCGGCTGGATCAAGAACGTCCGCGACCACGTCCGCGAGGGACAGACGGTCGTCGCGAAGGTGCTGGACGTCGACGAGTCCGCGAACCAGATCGATCTCTCGATCAAAGACGTCAACGAGCACCAGCGGAAAGACAAGATCCAAGACTGGAAGAACTCGCAGAAGGCCGACAACTGGATGCTGATCGCGCTGGGCGAGGACGTCGACGACGACCGCTACACCGAGGTCGCCAACGCACTCCTCGTCGAGTACGATTCCCTGTACGACGCCTTCGAGGCCGCGGCGATAAGCGGCGAGGAGGCGCTCGAGGACGTCGACGTCGACGAGGACGCCCTCGACGCCGTCGTTGAGGCCGCCCGCGACAACGTCTCGGTCCCGTACGTCGACGTGACCGGCTACGTCGACCTCGAGTCGATGGGCTCCGACGGCGTCGACGACGTGAAGGCGGCCCTCGAAGCGGCCGAGGGCAACGGCGAGGTCCCCGACGGCGTCGACCTCGAGGTCGGCTACGTCGGCTCGCCCGAGTACCGGATCAAGGTCCGCGCGCCCGACTACAAGACGGCCGAGGACCAGCTGGAGGCCGCCGCGGCCCGCGCCCGGACGTCGATCGAGGGCGCCGGCGGCGCCGGCGAGTTCCACCGCGAGCGCCGCGAGGACGACGAGTAGCCTCGTCGACGACCGGACCCTTCTCCACCCGTGAAATCCGACATCCGCGTCTGCGCGAACTGGGAGACCGCTCACGACCGGCCGGTGTACACGCTCGGCGACAGCTGTCCCGACTGCGACGGCCCGACGGCCAACAGCGCGCCGGCCCCCTTCAGCCCCGAGGACCCCTACGGCGAGTACCGGCGGCGGGCGCGGCGGCGTCGGGACTCCGAGTAGCTCGTCGGACACGCCGGCGCCCCCTCCCCTCGGCGCCGGAATAGCCACCCTCTTGTGACCGCCGCTCCGACGGATCCGGTATGGACGACATCGAGATCGACGAGGTCGCCGCGCCGGAGCTCGACGACCCGGTGCTCATCGAGGGACTGCCGGGCGTCGGTCACGTGGGGAAGCTAGCGGCGGAACACCTCTTAGAGGAGTTCGACGGGGAGTTGGTCCGCCGCGTGTACACCACTGAGTTCCCGCCGCAGGTCGACGTCGACGGCGACGGGGTCGCGGAGCTGACCTGCGCCGAGTTCCACGCCGTCGAGACCGACGGCGCCGACCTGCTCGTGTTGACCGGCGACCACCAGGCCGGCTCGAACAAGGGCCACTACACGCTGACGACGACGTTCCTCGACGTCGCCGAGGAGTTCGGCGCGACGCGGGCGTACGCGCTCGGCGGCGTCCCGACCGGCGAGCTCGTCGAGAAGTACACCGTTCTCGGCGCGGTCTCCGACGGCGACCTCGTCGAGGAGCTCGCGGACGCCGCCGTCGAGTTCCGCCCCGATGAGCCGGCCGGCGGCATCGTCGGCGTCTCCGGGCTCGTGCTCGGGCTCGGCGAGCGCCGCGGCTTCGACGCCGCCTGCCTCATGGGCGAGACGAGCGGCTACCTCGTCGACCCCAAGAGCGCCCGGGCGGTGCTGGAGGTGCTGGAGGAGGTCCTCGACTTCGCCGTCGACTACGAGAGCCTGGAGGACCGCGCCGAGGAGATGGAGGAGGTCGTCGGCAAGATCCGCGAGATGCAGGACGGCCCCGCGGTGCCGGACGACGACCTGCGATACATCGGGTAGTCGATCCGGCGGCGGTCGGTGCGTCTTCCGCGAGGGCCACCCCTTCCGGCAATGATAAACCGGACCCCGATCATCGTTCGTGCATGACCGACGTACGCGTCGCCGGAGTCGGCCTCACGCGATTCGGGAGCCACGCGGACCGCGCGGGACGGGACCTCTTCGCGACGGCCGCGGAGCGCGCGTTCGCGGACGCCGGCGTCCCGCGAGGGGACGTCGAGGAGCTAAACTACGGAAACTACATGGGCGCGCTCGCCGAGCACCAGGGCCACCAAGCCCCGTTGATGGCCGAAGCGGCCGGCGTGCGCTGCCCGGCGACCCGCTACGAGTCGGCGTGCGCCTCCGCGGGCGTCGCGGTCCGCGAGGCGGTCCGGACCGTCGCCGCGGGCGACGCCGACGTCGCCCTCGCGGGCGGGATGGAGCGCATGACGAACCTGCCGACCGACGAGGTGACGGAGGGGCTCGCGATGGCCGCGGACGACCTCTTCGAGGTCCGATCCGGCGTCACCTTCCCCGGCGCGTACGCGCTGATGGCGACCGCCTACTTCGACGCGTACGGCGGGGAGCGGCGGGACCTGGCGCATATCGCGTCGAAGAACCACGCGAACGCGCTCCCGAACGAGTACGCCCAGTACCGCCGGGAGGTGTCCGTCGACGAGGCGATGGACGCGCCGCCGGTCGCCGAGCCGCTCCACCTCTACGACGCCTGCCCGATCACCGACGGCGCGAGCGCGCTGGTGATCGTCTCCGCGGAGTACGCCGCCGAGCACGACGTGGACGCCCCCGTCGCGGTGACGGGGACCGGCCAGGGAACTGACCGGATGGCGCTCGCCGACCGCGAGCACCTCGCTCGCACGCCCGCCGCCGACGACGCCGCCGAGGCGGCCTACGCGACCACCGGCGTCGGGCCGGACGACGTCGACGTCGCGGAGGTCCACGACTGCTTCACCATCGCCGAGGTGCTCGCCACGGAGTCGCTCGGCCTGTTCGAGGCCGGCGAGGGGATCGGCGCCGCCCGCGAGGGGGTCACGACCGCCGACGGCGACCTCCCGGTGAACCTCTCCGGCGGCCTGAAGGCCAAGGGCCACCCGGTCGGCGCGACCGGCGGCTCGCAGATCGCCGAGCTGACCCGGCTGTTGCGGGGCGACCACCCGAACAGCGAGCACGTCCCCGACGCCGAGGTCGGCGTCGCGCACAACGCGGGCGGCACCGTCGCCAGCGCGGTCGTCCACGTGCTGGAGGTGGCCGAATGAGTGACGGCGCCGACGCGGACCGCACGGAGACCGCGCCGACCCCGATCACCGACGCTGACTACGCCGAGTGGCTCGACGCGCTCGCGGCGGGCGAGGGGTACGCGCTCGTCTGTCCCGACGGGCACGGGTCGCTCCCGCCCCGGCGGCTCTGCCCGGAGTGCGGGTCGACGTCGCTCTCGCGGGAGCCGCTCGCCGAGACCGGCCGGGTCGAGACGTTCAGCGTCGTCCACGTCCCGTCGCCGCGGTTCGCCGACGACGTCCCATACGTCACCGCGGTCGTCGACCTCGGCCCGGTCCGAGCGACGGGCGTCCTGCGCGGCGTCGACCCCGAGGGCGACGCGGTCGCCGTCGGCCTCTCGGTCGAGGCCGGCGTGGAGAAGCGAGCGACGGACGGGGAGCCGCTGGTCGCGTTCCGGCCCGCTGACGGCGAGTAACGTCCCCTTACTCGACGGTTCGAACGCAGCCGGCGTTTCCGCTCTCCGCCCAAATCGTTATACGGGCGTCACCTGTAGTCGGGGCCAATGACCGACCGGATCCGCGTCCTCCACGCCGACGACGACGCCGACTTGGCGGAGGTGACGGGGTCGTTCCTCGAACACGAGGACGAGCGGATCGAGGTCGAGACCGCCCCGAACGCGACGGCGGCGCTGGAGCGGCTCGACGACGGCGGGATCGACTGCGTCGTCTCCGATCACGACATGCCCGGACCGAACGGGATCGAGTTCCTGGAGCGCGTCCGCGAGCGCGACCCCGACCTCCCATTCATCCTGTACACCGGCAAGGGGTCCGAGACGGTCGCCAGCGAGGCGGTCTCCGCCGGCGTGACGGACTACCTTCAAAAGGGCGGCGGCACCGAGCAGTACGAGATCCTCGCGAACCGCATCGTCGACGCCGTGATGAAGCGCCGCGCCGAGCGCGAGGCCGAGCGGACCCGGCGACAACTGCGGGCGATCACCGACAACTCGATGGACGCGATCGTCACCGTCGACGCCGAGGGCACGATACAGTTCGCGAACCCGGCGGTCGAGCGCCTCTTCGGCTACACGCCGGACGAACTGGAGGGCGAGCCCCTGTCGACGCTGCTGCCGGACCGGAAAGCGGAAGATCGCCGCGAGGCGGTCGACCGGTACCTCGCGAGCGGCGACCCGACGACGGACTGGTCGGCCGTCGAGCTCCCCGGTCGGCACCGCGACGGCCACGAGGTGCCGCTGTCGATCTCGTTCGGCGAGTTCGAGGAGGACGGCGAGCGCCGTTTCGTCGGGATCGTCCGGGACGTGACGGAGCGCGAGCGACACCGCGCGTTCGTCGAGCGCTCCAACGACGCCGTCGCCGCGCTCGACGCGGACGGCAGCTTCCAGTACGTGAGCCCGGCCGTCGAGTCGATACTCGACGTCGAGCCGGCGGAGCTGCTCGGCGAGGTGGCGTTCGAGCGCGTCCACCCCGAGGACCGCGAGCGCGTTCTCGAGGCGTTCCGCGCGCTGGTCGCCGGCGAGACGGCCAACCCGACCGTCGAGTACCGGATACAGCGCGCCGACGGCGACTACCTGTGGGTGGAGTCGGTCGGCAGCGACCGGCTCGACGACGACTGGATCGGGGGATACGTGGTCAACACGCGGGACATCTCCGACCGGAAGGCGCGCGAGGAGAAGCTGGCGCGGCTCCGCGAGCGGACGCGAGACCTCAACTACGCCCGCACCGTCGAGGAGACGGCGGAGTTGGCGGTCGACGCCGCCGACTCGATCATCGGCGCGGAGCTGAGCGGAATCCACCTCCTGAACGACGCGGGGGACGCGCTCGAACCGGTTGCGATCGCCGAGTCCGTCTCGACGTTCTTCGACGAGCAGCTGTCGTACGACCGGGACGCGCCGCCGGGGTCGCGGGCGGCTCTGGCGTGGGAGGCGCATCGGGGCGACGAAGCGATCGCCATCGGTGAGGTCTCGGCGTCGGACCGGCTCGACGAGGAGACGCCGGCGGAGAGCGTCGTGCTCCATCCGATCGGCGACCACGGGCTGTTCGTCATCTCCGCGTCGACGGCCGACGCGTTCACCGACACCGATGTGCTCATCGCCGAGATCCTGGCCAATCACCTGGAGGCGGCCCTCGACCGCGTCGCCCGCGAGACCAGCCTCGAACGGCTCCACGACGCGACCCGAAGCCTGATCCGGGCGGACTCCCGCGAGGAGATCGCCGAGCGCGTCGTCGAGGCCGCGGCCGAGGTGCTCGGCTTCTCGGTGACCACGGTCCGGGTCTACGACGAGGACGCCGGCGGGCTGGTCCCCGTCGCCGTCTCGGAGGCCGTGGAAGTGACCTTCCCCGAACGGGAGGTGTTCACGCCCGACGGCGGGAGCCTCAATTGGCAGGCGTACGAGGCCGGGGAGGTCCGGGTGTACGACGACATCGAGGAGTTCGACGCCGTCGACAAGGGGACGGGACTCCGGAGCCTGATGGTCCTCCCGGCCGGCGAGTACGGGACGGTCTCGATCGGCGAGACCGAGCCGGGCGTGTTCGACGGCACGGACGAGTTCCTCGCGCGCATCCTCGCGACCGCGGCGGAGACGGCGTTCCAGCTGGAGGCCCGGACCGAGCGGCTCCACCAGCGGAGCGCCGAGCTGGAGCGACAGAACGACCGGCTGGCCGAGTTCGCCAGCGTTGTCTCCCACGACCTCCGCAACCCGCTCAACGTGGCGCAGGGCCGGGTGGAGCTGGCGCGAGACGGGTGTGACTCGCCGCATCTCGACGCCGCCGCGAGCGCGCACGACCGGATGGACGGCCTGATCACCGACCTACTCACCCTCGCCCGCCAGGGGGAGCGCGTGAGCGACACGGAACCCGTCGGTCTCGCGTCCGTCGCGAGCTCCTGCTGGATGAACGTCGACACCGCGGACGCGACGCTCGCCGTCGAGACGGACCTGACGCTGTGCGCCGACGAGAGCCGGCTGCAACAGCTGATCGAGAACCTCATGCGCAACGCGGTCGAGCACGGCGGCGACGACGTGGCCGTCGCCGTCGGCTCGCTGGACGGCGGCGACGGGTTCTTCGTCGCGGACGACGGGCCCGGAATCGACCCCGACGACCGCACTGACGTGTTCGACGCCGGGTACTCGACCTCGGAGGGGGGGAGCGGGTTCGGGCTCCGGATCGTCGAGCAGGTGGCGACCGCCCACGACTGGGACGTGCGCGTCACGGACGACCCCGAGCTGGGGGGCGCCCGCTTCGAGGTGAGCGGCGTGGAGCCCGCGAGCGGCGTGGAGCCCGCGAGCGACTGACGCTCGGCGAGCGACGGAGTGCGAAGCGGGAAAACCGATAAACCGGCTCCGTCGAGGCTCGCCTTTTCAGACTTCGCACCGCGCGAAACGGGGATTGGCTGAAGCCCGCTTTTCGATCGACAGCGGGAGTACGTGTGTCAGGTTAATTAAGTGATTGTTTATAAATGATTGAGAGATGTCGCTGTCGGCTGTTTATAAGTTATCGACGGCTCTGTGGGGAACACCTCCAAAGCCCCAGTCGCTCGGTCATACGTGGTCGACTACGGATCGACGGTGAACACCTCCAAAGCCCCAGTCGCTCGGTCATACGTGGTCGACTACGGATCGACGGTGAACACCTCCAAAGCCCCAGTCGCGAGGACTCGCGTGACTCGCTGCGCTCCTCGACCGCTCACTTCGTTCGCGGTCTGCGGTGCTTGCGTCGTCAGGCTTCGCCCTCGCGACTGCCCCTTTGAGTCCCTCCCTCCGCACGACACCGCACCGCACGGCCTCGCACCTCCCCAACCTCGCCGCGACGGCGTTTGC
>NZ_JAODIX010000026.1:0-4566 GCF_026586675.1 Halorubrum yunnanense | reverse complement strand
AACGCCGTCGCGGGCTCCCTCGCGCGTGCGTCCTCGCGGCCGATGGCCGCTCGTCGGCACGCGCCACCGCACGGCATTTATAAACAAACGGCGCTATCGCCCACGGTCGTGTGATCGCTTCGTCACCGCGGATCCGCAACGCGCACACCCGAAGTCGGTCGTCGGTTTGGCCGTCTCGACCGTGTTCGACCCTAAAACTCCGCTAGTCAGACTTTCGACGGCGTAGAGGTGCCAGGATCGGAGACTGTGGGACCTACTCGCGAACGAGCAGCTCGATCTCGTGGCCGTCCTGGTCTTTGGTGAACGCGTAGTTGTGGTCGCACGACTCGGGATCGCGGTAGTCCGTCGCCTCGCGGGTCATGAGGTCGTCCCACGCGTCGTCGAGGTCGTCGACGCGGACGCAGACGTGCCCCCACGCGTCGCCCATCGTGTACTCGCGGCCGTCGTAGTTGTAGGTTAGCTCCAGCTTCATCGCCTCTTGCGGGGCGTCCTCGGGGGCCATGAAGTAGTTCGAGAAGCTGTCGGCCTCCCACCGGCCGGGCACCTCGGTGTACTCGAACTTGCGGGTCCAGTAGCCGAGCGCCTCGTCGGCGTCCTCGACGCGGATCATCGTGTGGTCGATGCTCCACTTCTCGCCGAAGTCGCGCTTGACGATCTCGATCTCGTGGCCGTCGGGGTCCGTCACGAACGCGTAGCGGTTGCCACAGGACTCGGGGTCGCGGTAGTCTTCGACGCCCTCGTCCATCAGCTGGTCGTACGACTCCTGGAGGGCGTCCTCGGGGACGCGCACGGCGATGTGACCCCACGCGTCGCCGATCTCGTAGGTGTGGTCGCCGTGGTTGTAGGTGAGCTCCAGGAGCGCGCCGTCCTCGTGGACGTCCTCGGGGCCGAGGTAGACGTTGGTGAACGTCTCCGCCTCCCAGCGGCCCTTCTCCTCGTAGTTCAGGTGGGTCTGATACCAGTCGAGGCTCTCCTCGAGGTCCTCGACGCGGATCATCGTGTGATCGAAGGTTCCGTCCATACGTGGGACATCGACCGCTCGCCTCAAAAGCGTACTGAAGGTCCCGTCGCGCGGCGCGCGGACGCCCTCAGAGCGCTGCGGGGTTGCCCCGTGGATCGCGGAGTGGGGGCTCCCGGGTCGACGGCGGCGGTTCGGAGGGCTCGTGGGCGGGTCGGTGGGGAGAGCGCCCCGACGTAGGTCGGTAGGCACTAGTTCCTCCCGCCCGATCCGCCGGTATGGACGCCACCTATCTCCCCTACGCGCTCCTCGCGATGGGCGCGTACGCGCTCGTCGCCCCGCTGATGCGCGTCGCGACCACCGGCCCGGACGCGATCCCGAGCGACGTCGCCGTCGTGGTCTCGAACACGCTGCTCATCTGCATTGCCGTTGGCGTACTCGCGTACAGCGGACAGGGGTTCGTCACCCATCTCGGGTCGCCGAAGATCCTCCACGTGCTCGCGGCCGGGGTGTTCCTCGGCATCGGCATCCTCGCGCTGTACCGGTCGCTCGCGCTGGGCCCGGTGAGCGTCGTGACGCCGATCTTCTCGATGTTCCTCGTCTTCTCGTCGGTGATCGGCTTCCTCTTCCTCGGCGAGTCGTTTACGGCCCGGAAGGCGCTCGGGATCGTCCTCGCCGCCGCGTCGGTGTACCTCGTGTCGGGCGCCTGAGCCTCGGCGTTTTTCCCTCAGTCACCGTCTCCGTCATCGCCCGATCCGGAAACCCCCGCCGCGTGACGAAATCCCTTTAGCGCCGACCGGGAAAGCCCCGTGCCCGCCGTGGCTCGCCTTCCGAACCCCTTCCGCGCGCTGATCCTCTACATCGGCTTCGCCCTCGCGAGGGCGGGACTGATCGACCGCCACCGCGTGGTCCGGACGACAGACCTGGCGTGGCCGCGGATCGTCACGGGGATCGCCCGGATGTCGAAGAACGCCGTCGACGTCGCGATGGTCGGCGTCGCGGTCGGCACCAGCGCGGTCGCCGGCGTCGGGTTCGCCGGCCCGTACTGGGGGCTCGCGTTCGCGCTGGGCGGCGGCGTCGCCGGCGGCACCATCGCCCTCGTCTCCCAGCGGTACGGCGCCGGGGCCCACGTCGAACTCGGGGACGCGGTGCGGTCGAGCGTGCTCTTAGTCGTGGTCGTCACGCTCCCGGTGTCGGCCGCGTTCTGGCTGTTCGCTCCGGCCTTCATCGACGCTCTGAGCAGCAACGAGCGGGCGATCGCGCTCGGGGCCGACTACCTCCGCGTCGTCGGGCTCGGCGTCCCGTTCGCCGCGCTCAACCTCGTCGGGAGCCGCGTGCTCGTGGGGTGCGACGACGCCTACACCGCGATGCGGGTCCGCGCGGGCGGCGCGGTCGCCAACATCGCGCTGAGCGCGCTGTTCATCTTCGGGCTCGGCTGGGGGGTCGAGGGCGCCGCGGCCGGCACCGTCCTCTCGAACGTCGTCGCGGTCGCCGGCTTCACCGTCGGGCTCGTCCGCGGGGGTGCTCCGCTGATCGGCGAGTTCCCGGTCACCATCGACCCGTTCGGGTCGTACGTGAACCCGAAGATGCTCCGCGACCTCGTCGAGATCGGGGTCCCGGTCGGTGCGCGAAACCTCGTGTGGACGGCCGCGGAGTTCCCGATGTTAGCCATCCTCGACGTCTTCGGCGAGAACACCGTCGCCGCGTTCGTCATCGCCCGACGCATCTGGGGGATCATGAACGCGCCCGGCTGGGGGTTCGGCCTCGCCTCCTCCAGCCTCGTCGGGCAGGAGCTCGGCGGCGAGGACCCCGCGGAGGCGGAGGCGTACGCCCGCGACATCATCCGCTTCTCCGTGGCGACGTACGTCGTCTTCGCGGCGCTGACGGCCGTCTTCGCGACCGACATCGTTGTGCTGTTCGTCGAGGGCCCCGAGAGCCCGGAGGTGCCCATCGCGGTCACGCTCGTGTACGCGGCCTGCGTCGCCGTCGTGTTCCAGGGCGTCTCGGGCGGCGCGGCGGGACCGCTTGACGCGGCCGGCGACACGAAGATCCCGTTTGCGAGCCAGTTCCTCGGGATGTTCTGCGTCTCGATCCCCCTCGCGTACGTCGGCGCCAACGACGCGACCCCAGCGATCGACGTGCCCCTGACGGGGCTCACGGTCCCGGAGGTCGCGCTCCCCGCGATCGGGCTGTGGGGCCTCTACCTGGCGTTCCTCGCGGAGACGACGATCCCCGCCGCGATCAACTACTGGCGGTTCCGCTCCGGGAAGTGGAAGGGCATCAGCGAGGCATACCGCCCGGAGGCGTCCGCGGACGACTGAGACGGGTCGCTCCCGCGAGCGCGTCGCACCCGACGGCGACGAGGGCACCTTCAACGGCGACGGGGGCACGTTCAACGACGACACCCCGGCACTCCGGACGGTCGAAAGCGTCAGCGTTTATGGCTCGCTCCGCCTCCTCCCGACAATGAGCGTCCCCTGCGTCGCGGTCGAGCGCGAGCGCGGCGAGGCCGTCCGCGAGCGCCTCGCCGAACTCGGTCTCCTCGACGGTGACCACGAGATCGCGGTCGACGGCGACGCGATCTACATCCCGGTCGTCGACCCCGAGGCCGTCCCCGCCGACCTCGACGCGAGGACCGTCGAGCACGACGCCGCCGAGCGCGAGCGCCCGCGGACCCCCGCGGAGATCTTGGGCTACGACCCCTCGCTGGAGCGGCTCGGCGACATCGTCATCGTCGACGAGGACGACGACGAGCGCGCCAGCGAGATCGCCGACGCGGTGATGGCCTCCGACGTCCCCTGCGAGACGGTGCTCAACCGCGCGTCGCCGATCGAGGGCGAGCTCCGCGTTCGGCGGTGGGACGTGCTGGCCGGGAACGGCACCGAGACGGTCCACCGCGAGTACGGCCACGAGTTCCTGCTCAACGTCGCCGAGGTGTACTTCTCGCCGCGGCTCGCCACCGAGCGCCACCGCGTTATCGAGCAGGTCGAGCCGGGCGAGGACGTCGTCGACATGTTCGCCGGCGTCGGCCCCTACGCGGTGCCCGCGGCGACCCGCGGCGCCGACGTCGTCGCCTGCGACCTCAACGAGCGCGCCGTCGCGTACCTCCGCGAAAACGCGGCCCGGAACGGGGTCGCCGACCGCGTGACGCCGATCGCGGGCGACGTGCGGGAGCTCGTCGGCGGCGCGGGCGAAGACGCGACCGACACGGCCGACCGCCTCGTCATGAACCTCCCGCACTCCGCCGACGAGTTCCTCGACACGGCGGTCGCGCTGGCCGGCGACGACTGCGCGGTCCACTACTACGACATTCAACACGAGGAGGACCCGTTCGGTCCCGGAACGCGGGCCATCCGCGACGCCGCCGCCGGCGAGTACGACGTCACCGTCGAGACCGAGCGCATCGTCAGGTCGTACGCGCCCCACGAGTACAACGTCTGTCTGGACGCCAGGCTGACGCGGGTCTGAGACGCCCGCCGGCCCGTCGCTGCGGCGCTCCTCGCGACTCCCCCCCTGACCCGCCCAATGTCCTTTCAGTCCGTAGTGTTCAGATAAGCTGATTCCATGCGAAAGCGAACGATCTGAGCCACTCGTCAGCAGTTTCTGCT
>NZ_JAODIX010000025.1 GCF_026586675.1 Halorubrum yunnanense | reverse complement strand
GGTGCCCTTGTCCTCTTCGACTCCACAGCGACAGCTCAACAGTATCAACAATCTCCTACAGAAGAGCGTTCTCGGATATTGTACCGGCGTACATTCTGGGCGTTCTTGTCGAGATCTTCGCCAGCTCTACCGAGAAGGATTTCTCGGTCGCGCTTGGTTAGGACACCCCGGTCTCGTTCGACCCAATCGAATTCTTCGGACATATATTAACTTAGCAGCTAATTTTTAACCCCGTTTACTTAGTCGCTAGGCTCAGGGTGCGAATTAGTTAATTTCATCTCAGTTCTGGTTGGTCGCGTATGTCCGGACTTGGACTACTCGCGGCGGTAGCGATGTTCGCACTGATAAATGTATTTGCGGGGATGCTCCCGACAACGTTCACCGGTGACGCCCAGTTCGCCGTCTGGCTAGTCGCGATCGTCGTCGCCATCACTAGTTACATCTCGGTCGAGCAGGCAATGGCCAGTGCGCGGTAGAGAAGGGCAGCCCTCCTCGCAAATTCATTTTCACAGTAATCTTCAGTACATGGAGGACCAACAGATCATAGAATGACACCAGCGCCGGAGGTCCCGCGTATCCACTACCCGACCACACCCGCGCTCCCAGATAGCTCGTGGAGTAAACCATGACGATTCAGGAGGCAGTTAATCGACTGGACGCTGAGTTTCAAGAGACACCTCTGGGGTTCACTGTCGAGACCGCACTTCAAGCCCGGCTCCTCGAACTCCTACGGGCCAAGGTAGGGGAGACGATTCAGGTACGCGGGGGCTACAACACGGCCGATGCGACCGGGTACAAGCGAAAGTATCTCGACCGAATTGCGAAGCCGCAGTACATCAGTAGTGTCCAACCGGAGGTGAACTTCGGTATGTCGGGCGACGGGAATCAGAGCCTCGATATCGCGATTCTAGAGCCGCGTGACGAGTCGGAGTATGATGACCTCGACTACCTGCCGGAAGTAGAGGCCCCGAAGGTCACGGTTCGCCTTGTCGACGGAAGCAAGTACTTCTCGACTACGTCGATCAAACACGCAATCGAACTCAAGTACATCAAGAACGTGGATGTCGCCGGCGCGAAGTTCGAACGGAACAACATTGACGCGTGGCCGCATTTCTCCGCGGATCTATCTAAGCTCGGCGACCTCACGGATGCCGAATCACGGCATCTCATCGTCGTCTCAAACAAGAACCCATTCCAGCAAGGAGAGGACGATAGTCGGAGTACGGCAAAGGCACAGCGGCGCTACGAGCGAGTAGAGGAGGAATGTGAAAAGCGGGCTGTCGAACTTACTGAGATTCATCCACGGGAGTAGGGCAGGTAAACCAGCTGTCTGGGGGATACATAGCTGAATCACGAGCCAACTGAGCTGAGTTCCGTACTCGATAGCGTCTATCTTCCCCCCCAATGGGTGAGGGGTTCGCCGTACTGGCGAGTTCCTCAATACGGTGAGAACGATGGCAACGAGAGACATCTACGCGACTGGATTCGACGAAGACGTCTACACGGAGTCGAGCGCAAACCAGTGTCCCGAGTGCCACGGACACGTCACTACGAACGTCAAGGAAACGGTCTGTGAGGACTGTGGCCTCGTCATCGAAGAGCAACGTATCGATCACGGGCCGGAGTGGCGAGCATACGATGCAGACGAGCGCGGGCGAACAGGCGCACCGTTAACGGCGGCCCGCCACGATCGAGGCCTCTCGACGGAAATCGGCCACGGAACCGATGCACACGGGAACGAACTCTCTGGTCAGAAACGCCGGCGGCTGGCCCGGATGCGGCGCGAACAGACCCGTGGCCGGTGGCGGTCCAAAGCGGAACGGAATCTCGCACACGGGTTGGGCGAGGTACGCCGGCTGGCGAGTGCGCTCGAACTCTCCGAGTCGATTCGTGACCAGGCGTGCCAGCTCTTCCGGAGCGCTCAGAGCGAGGATCTGCTTCGTGGCAGATCAATCGAAGCCATCGGCGCAGCGAGCATCTACGGTACCTGTCGATGTAACCAACACCCGCTCCTCCTCGAGGATGTTGTCGACGCCGCCCGAGTCGAGTCCACTCGTGTCACCAACGCCTACCGAACACTGAATCGCGAATTAGAGCTCCCGGCGCCGCCAATGCGCCCGATGTCGTTCATTCCACGCCTGATCTCGAAGCTAGAGTTAGACCACAACATTCGCCGACGCGCGAACGAACTCGCAGAACGCGCCGAGGAAACAGCCCTCACGAACGGCTGTCAGCCATCAGGCGTCGCGGCCGCCTGCGTCTATCTGGCCGCCCAAGAACAGGGCGCGTTGATTACCCAATCCACCGTCGCGTCGGCAGCAGAGGTGTCAGTCGTGACGCTCCGAAGCCGGCGAGACGAACTCCAAGCGATCTGAGACGCCTCCGATGAAGGAGTACCTACATACAGGCAGAGAGTCTACCAAGGAGTATGGACCTCGAAGAGACTGTCGAGTATCTGTCGACAGAACTCGATATCGAGCGGAGTGAGCACGTTCACGAGGTCGGTCGAGCGGTCGCCGAGCTCCGTGACTGACTCTGTCTCAGGCGACCAGATTTATCTAGTCGGCGCCGAATCCGTCCCCGCGTTTTCTCACCCTTGAGTTTAAATACCAAACCGGGGGAAACGCGGAGCGAATCGATGACTGACCACAACTCAGACCGAGACGCGTTCCAACCTGTCGGAGAAGGCGCTCTGGTGCCGGACCCAGCGCTGGATCTGCCAGCAGACGGCCAGCCAACCCGCCAGCGTGAATCCTCGCATTCGGGTGGGTATCCGGTTGGAACAACCGACACAGACCGAGCCTGTGTCTCCTGTGGCGCATCGATCCCGGCGTCGCAACGAAAATGCCGGTTCTGTCTCGAACACGAACTCGACGCCGCGTCAGCGTCGGATGCTGCGAGTTCCGAGCAATCACTCCGTGGTGTGATCCACTTCCTCGTCGAATCCGGGACGTTCTATGGTGCTGTCGCGAAAGGGGCAGCTGCAGCGACACTTCTTACGTCAGGTCGCGACGAGCCGATCGACAGCTGTACGCTCATCTACGATCTCGACGACGAGCCCGCACCCCAGCTAACCGAGCGCTGGCCTACGCTCCCCGCTGGTGTCGAGGTGACCTCAGCAGCTGGCGAAGCGTTGCTAACAGCGACCCGTGAGCGGACAGCGCGGGACGAGAGGAGCGATCGTTCTCAGAAGGAGATTCCACGCGTCTATGACGAGCGTGGCCAGGGAATTTGTGATGAGTCGTCCCTCGAGCACACGCTCGACGACAGCGATCAGCTGTGGATCGTCCCAGCAATCGCTGTTGAAACAGTTCCCCGCAAAACGGAATCCACCAGTACCGGAGCTGAAATCCCGACCGTGACAGCCCTGGAGTGCCAGCATTGTACGAGAGAAACAGAACATCGGTTCAGGACACGCGAGTCGCTCCCTGACGAGACCTGGACGGGCCAACCAATCTGGGAATGTCAGGTGTGCGGCACAGGTCGCTACGGGCCTGCTCCCGAATAGGCCAGGAGGAATCTCGTCGGTTAACCAACAGTCTCCGATAGAGATGATCTTTGTTGGTTAAGACGGTGAGTACCCTCAAGTCCGACATCAGTCACGGCGGGCGTTCATTCGGCAGGGTTCGCAGCGGCTTGCCTCCACAAATCGGGGCGGGAACAGGGGTAGTGGGTAACGAACCGTAACATCGTCGAGTCCGGAAACGTCACGCCGACCACGGCACGGACGCATCACCAGACGCTCGATGAACTCGCAGTCTAGACGGGCCAGGTAGGGAGCGATGGCGCTCCATTCTTCCAGTGAATCGCATCTAGCGCGGGTGGGAATTGCTGTAGTCGGTCATCGAGGACGACGAGTGGATGCGCATCGAGAAACGTCGCCTCGTGCCGATCAACCGGCGTGTCTTCGTGATTGAGTTGGATATGACAGGGCCCAAGGTCCGGATGGTCGGCGTCTTGATGGAAGCCGAGCATCAGATTTCGGTCCGGTTCGACCCAGTTTATGCGGTAGTATTCGTGGTCGACGCCGGCGGGGTACCAGAAACGAATCTCCAGTCCTGCTGTCGCTGCGTCGTAAGAATCACTCAGGAACGTCGTCGGATCGACATCCGCGATGACGTAGCGGGGTCGGCGTCGAGACGGACGATAGCGGACCTCTTCACACCCTGGTTGGTTCGTCAATCGGTCGTGAACGTCGCGGAGGAGGGTCCGCTGTGTATAGCGGTCGCGACCGGCAAGAAAGATCATTCTGTGAGAGAGGAGGATTAGCTCGTGGCACGGTCAGCCACGTCGGTCATCTGCTCGCGGGCAGCTTCGACGTCGGAGTAGAGTTCTAGTGCGTGCTTGATGAGGCGACGATCCTCCTCGTTCTCACGCCAGAACGCGATGACGTCGCGGCGCTCGCGGAGCTCGGCACTTGCGAGATCGCCGTCGGCGAGCGACTGTTCAAGATCCTCCCACGTCTCGACGTCGTAGGTTGCCTGCCACTCCTCGATCTCCTCGGTGATCGCGGCCAATTCGCTCCGCAGCTCCTCGCGGGTGTTTTCCTCGATGAGCGTGCGGATCTCCTCGAAGAGCAGTCGCGTGTAGTCCGGCTGGTAGTGCGTGGTCTCGCCGGCCTCGACGCGACGCAACTGGCCCTGGTCGACGAGATCCTGAAGTTCCTCGTTGGTCGTGCTCCAGGCGGCGTCGGCCTGCTCGCTGATCCAGTTAACTGAGCGGGGTTCGCGAAGTGACTCGGCGACCGCCCGAATGCGGTCGCGGGCGCTCATCGACTCAGTCCACGATTGGACCCCATCTCGCGAGGATTCGGTCATGGTTGGCACCTCTTGGGACAGTGTTCGCGCCCTGTTCTCATATATGTTTGTACTATCTCGCATAATCAAGAGTAGGATGCGAGCGAAGGCGTTCGGACGTTGAAATGCGATACCGACAGAGGTTATGCACCAACCGATGTACGACCGATATTCTGACTTTGCAAAACTACGGCCGACCGGCGAGGCATCCCACATCCCGGACACGATGCTGGACGACGGGTGGGAGAGTGACCTCCTGGCGCCAACGCGGTGCGACGAGCACTGGTGGCGACTCTGATGCGCCGACAACAGTCTCGTAAGGAGTCTTTCTGCGCCGGCGAGTGGTGAGGCGCTACCGATGAATCAGCAAGTCGAACAGGGCTACCGGATGCATTGTGTGCTCAGCAATCTCAGCCGGCTCGATGTCGACCGGTTGGACGACGCAGATCGAGAGCGAGTCGAGACTGCAAGAGACCTCCTGGAAGAAGTGAGCCTTCTCACGCGGCCGGGCGACGGAGCCGGGGCGGACGCCCACGCAGACTCCTAACTGGAGTCGCCGGCCACGCCTCGGGAGGTACCTCTCGCGTTGGTTTATCGTCCCCGATAGGAGTACGGGGGATCCAGTCGTGGATCCCCCGTGAGATGAAGAGTACGTCGAGTTGATGAGGGAGGTAATAAACGAGGAGGGAGGGTCAAGTTGATTTGTCTGGCACCAATTATTCCTGAGATCCGGCGTTTTCTCTCATTTCTTCCAGTTTCTCCAGCAGTTTGAGGTCGTGTTCGTGCCCCTCTATCTCTCCCCGCTTTTCCGTGATCTGACGTTCACGCTCTGCCTGTGCCTGTAGGATGTTGTCGTCAGATTTTGCTCCGTACTCAAACAAGAACTGTAACTCCTCGAATGAGTGATTCTCCCTTTCATTGGCGACGAATCGGATAGACGATTCACAGAGGTTTTTCAGGTAGACTCGGTCGCCTTCTGTGACTTCGACTTCTTTGCCGCCGTGGATCAGGTCGTTGCGTTTGTCGGCCAAGAGCTCGATCCGTTTCTCAGCGAGGTCACGGTCCTCCGGTAGCAAGGCTGCCGTACTTCGTTCAAGTGGGGCGGCTGCTGAGTAGTCCTCCTCTTGGGAAAGTGTGGCGGCTTCTAAGGCCCGCCAGAACTCAAGGAATGACTGTGTCGGCCTAGATTTCGACATACCGGATTGGAAGGCTCGCAATGCTGTGCCGAGGTGTTCCTCGATTGTGGAAAGCTCTCCGTGGAAGTCGGGGAGGTCGTTGTAGAGTTCTTCGAAGGCGTACCCTAGCCCTGCCCTGAATTTGAATGTTTGGCGGGGCCGGTAGTCGTATGAGACGTAGTAGTGAAGATATTCACTGTCTTCCAAAGCGATGTAGCAGACTGGTGCTTGTAGTTCTGTAATCCCGTACTTCCACGTCGTTGATCGGAACGTATTAGGAGTGGATGCGAAGTATGCCGAGTACGTGATCTTCCCCATCAGGGTCTTCAACGCTGTTTCCACACGGTTCACGGCATATTGTTGATCGGCTGCTTCAACTTCTGCCTCCCAGTACCGATGATGACTAAAAGGCGATTCGTGGTGGCGCTTAGTAGGGACTTCTTCGAGGAATTTGTCGAACGTGCTTTCCTCTGATGCCTGTTCGACGTAGTCGTCCCAGACTTGTTTCGCTGTTAAACGGAATTCGACGCCGAGAATATCAACGGGGTGAGTGAACCCTTCGGCGTCTTTCTCTCGAAAGTTCCAGGGGAAGAGGATCGTGTATTCTTGGTATCTGTCTTCGACGTCAGCTTTGAGTTTGTGGAGTCTGGAATGAAAATCGGATATTGGGTCATTCGAGTCGGAAATGTCTTCGAGGATCTCCTCGATTTCGTCTTTGAATTTTTGTTCTGAGATCCGTTGTTCGTCAGGGCTGAGTGAGGTTTCGTCAGCGATGATACTG
Organism: Halorubrum yunnanense; assembly: GCF_026586675.1. Lineage (GTDB taxonomy): Archaea > Halobacteriota > Halobacteria > Halobacteriales > Haloferacaceae > Halorubrum > Halorubrum yunnanense. Next base: position 4,103 of record NZ_JAODIX010000025.1, on the reverse strand, counting down.
ACCAAGACATCGAATTGGTCGTCCTGCGGAGTGAGTCTTGATTGACCGTCCCGGTCTTCTAAGGCATCGAGGGCGTCGTGGATATGTTCGTGGAGCATCGAACTCTATGTTGGACTATTTTTGAAGTCTGTTTGAGGTAAGTGTTTGCGAGAGGATAGCCACGTGGTCGTGCCGCCTGTTTTTTAGGGGGCAGAAAGGGCTGAGCCCCAGCGTAGGCTCGTGATTGGATGCCCGAGAAACCAGACGACGACCCATTCCACGATTGCGAGTTCGGTCCCGACGCACTCCTCGGGACGCGCACCTTCTACGATGTCCTATTCACCGACGACACGGAGACGCCCGTGAACGTGCTAACCGGTGAGACGCCCGCACATTCGCAGGCGACTGTCGAGGAAGCGAAGGCGTTCGCTGCGAGCATCGATACGGACACACCACAAATCGCGCTCCCGGCCTCTGTCGAGACGCAGGTCGAAACTCAGAGCAAGCCCTACACCTCGGCTGCGTTCTTCCACTTCAAGGCGACCGGATCGCTCGAACTGCACCGTGCCTACCACGCCGCCTACAACTCCGACGCGTTCAGCGTCGACTTCGAGGCCGACTACGAGTCGGGCAACCTGACTATCACCGTCGAGCGGACAGGCGATTCCTGAACGCGATCTCGCAAAGCGAGTTTTTCGAGCGCCGGCGAGGGGTGCCGGCGCACCAAGGAGACAAAACTGAGCAGTGCCCGGTGAGTTGGCGCTCCGAGGTGAACAAAGATGCATATGGTCATCTACGCGTTAGTCGAGGCACCGACACAGCACGACGCCCTGGTCGAAGGGAAAGCAGTCTTCGACCGTCTCGTCGGGGCGAACCCCCACGGTTGTGCCGTGTTTGACTACTACTGTACCTTCGACGAAGAGGATACGACGGTCGCCGGGAAGGCTCGCTGGGGAGACCTACCGACGGCAGCACCCATCAATTCAGAGGAGGGCGGTGAACTGCTCGATCGAGCCTGGAACGCCACAAAGGAAGAGTTCCAGCGGAATCTCGACCGCGTGAAGGAGGCGCTCGACGAGCTCAGCGACGAGGAGATTATGCGTGATGAAGATCTCGCCCGACACGCGTTCCATCAGGTCGGCGCCTACGAGGGACCATCAGTCCCGATGTACGACCAGCACGCGATGGGGATTCGCCACCGCGATCAGCTCGATCGTGTCCTCGAGGAAGAGGAAGACAGCCAGACACTCTGGATTGTCCCCGCAGACGTCCACTTCTGATTGACAATGCCCAGAATCACAAACTGGTCCCGGGAGAGTCGTACACCAACACTCGCGTATCGAAACACCGAGACTGGAGCGCGAGCTGTTCTACACCGGGCTCCGGATTCATACCGGTACAAGTGGCGCGGGGCGATCCTCGTCGACGGCTACCCGATCTGGTCACGAGGCTTCGAGACGAAGGAGGCGACAACGTTCCGGGATGCGCTTCGGGAGCGGCCAGCGCCCGAACTGAACTGTCCGGAGTGTCCAAACGACGACGTCCTCGTCGGTGAGAAGACAGCTGATGGAGCGAAGGTACAGCGCTGGTACGACTGTCCGGACTGTGGGTACGAAGCCTCCTCGCGCATCGTCTACGGCCCTGAACGCTGAGAACGTACACACGCAGGGTGTTTTTCGGCCGGGGCGGAGAGAGTGGCCCGGTCGAACCGGGTCGGTCCAACAATGAGTCTCGAAGTACTCGACCGACACAGCGAGGCACTGTTCGAGTTCCTCTGGTGCCCCGTCTGCGGGCAGGAAGTGTTCACCCACATTCCCTTCGAGGGAGTGTTCTGCAAGAACTGTAACACGCAGGTCATCCTCCGAGAGTCCCGAGAAGACCGTGGCTACGAGGAGGCTGTGCTCGCGTGCTTCGACACCGACTCGACGTGGAACCTTCACGTCGACGAGAAGCTCCGTCGCGACCTGCCTGACGGCTCGGCACGGGCAAAAATCCTCGGTGCACCGGGTGCCTATGAGATCGACTGGTGGAGTCCAGCACCTGGGGAGGATTGGGAGCCGGTCGAGCGTGGTGAATTCGACGACGTGGAGGAACCAGACGAGGTGTCACATCTCGCGTAGCGGATTGCAATCCCGCTACGACTGTTTGGTGTTGTTTCAGCGCCGGCGATGGGTGCCGGCGCACACGCGCCGGCGAGTACCGATGTCGACACGAAGTCAACTCCGATTCGTCCAACGAGTCGAACAGACCGATGAGACAGATGGCAGCGCCGACCGCGTCGCGCAGGTGTACCGGCATTCGGATGGCTATCCGGGAAGCGTCCTCCGCAATCTGACACAGCTGAAAAAACTGCTCGATGCGACCCGTGCCGAGCGCGGACCGGGTTACACGGCGGCGACGTTCATGTTCCTCGACAAGCTCTCGACGGTCGACCTCTATCTGGATGGCGACCCAGAGCGAACGATCGACGCGGCTCAGCCAGCGGATCTCCTTGAGCCGTCGAATATGGAGCATCTGGACCAGCCGCTGTTCCTGCTGGGCCACGGCGTCGAGAATCCGACCGACAGCATCCACGGCGACGAGGAGTATCTCTACGTCGTGGAACTCCCGACGGAGAACCAGTTCGACGAGCCGACTGAGTGGACAGTCAAAGTGAGCGGCCACTCCGCGTTCCCCCGCTGGGACGGCCCGACCGACGAGGCCTTCGAGCGGGCGAGCTGGCAATTCCACGGGTCGCTCGAGGACGCACTTACAGAACTGGTCCGGGACGAAGTAGTCGTCAAGTAAAATCTGGCCTTGTTGAAATTCTCAAGCGGTGACAGGTTTCAGCGGGCCTGCTCAATACACAGCGTCCCGGTCACGTACTCTTTTGATACTAACTGAGTTGGTGTCCATTATGACAGGGTTCCTAATTCAAGTGAGCGGTCATCCTATCGAAGAAAATTCTGCCCCTGCCTACATTGAGGGCGCGAAGGGGCCACGATTCTGTGATGAACCACTTCGCCGTGGAGAGTACTTCAATGCGAGTCCATTCTGGAAAGAGGAAGGGTTCGGAAGATATGAGGCTTGGAAAACGATCTCGGCTGGTGATGAGGGGCTGCTCTATTGTACAAGCAGTGTCGACGAGCATGGTGCCTGCCTGAGTCATCTACTCACCGTCGATGAAATAAATCGTAATGACCACGAGGGCGCGAGACTCAAATTCTCAGCTGTTCAAGAACTCGTACCGAAAGTCTCCTACAGTGACGTCCAAGCAGAAATCGAGGCAGGCCGATTGTCGAAAGAAATGAAGTACTGCGGACAAGAGGGTTTTAATATCACGCTGATTCCTGAGCCAGATGTTGATCGAATTCTTGATCTTGCTAGGTTAGAAGAGCAAGACAACAGATCCTTAGGGTCTCATCCCGACGACTCACTCAGAGAAATAGCGGAAGATCACTTTGGAGACTCATAATGTCGCGCCCAAAGATGCTGTAACGGGACACACCAGTTGAGAAGACCAACACTCAAACTCTTTCAGGAAATACATTCCCTACCTTTAGCAACCAGTACCTATCAGTCTCCGGGGTTTCAGCAGATCCTAAAATCCAAATCGTGTTTGTATAGTTGGGATTTAGAAAGACGCAGATGGTTTTGAAGGCGAGACTCGCCGTGCTTGACGCGCTGAGTACCGACCACGAAGTAACACCGGAGGAACTCTCGGTTGAAACCGAGTACTTACGAGAGCATCTGTATGACGTACTCGACGAGTTGCTCGCAGGAACCTGTGGCTCCAGCAATCAGCGTCGGGTTCGCTTCGCGGAACATCTCGTCATCGAGCGTATCGAACGCTCCAGTCAGTATTCAGCCACGTAGAGTGGACGTGACTGCTCTCGTAAGCCACCTCAGCGTATGTTGGACCTCGACAGGCTACGACCTATCGCTGATACCTGACTACGTATTATAACTCTGGATAAGTTCCGGTCGCTCTTGGTGACCAACGCACTGCTCTTGGAGAAGACACTGCGAGCAAAGTGGATCATCTCGATTGAGACAGGTTGACGTTCCAATACTCATGCCTTGTTTTGCCGCCTAGTGACGACGGTCTGGGACGCTCTTACTGTAATATTCCGCCAGATTAACCC
>NZ_JAODIX010000024.1 GCF_026586675.1 Halorubrum yunnanense | reverse complement strand
TCTCAAAAGATCGCCTCACACAGTATCTCCGAGCGTTCCAACTCAGACGAGAACTCTACCGCAAACCCGGACGAAAAGCGCTCAAACACGCCGTCAAAGCAACTCTCTGAAATCAACAATGTGCTACACAAGAGCGTAGGACGAGACATGCAGCTGCGAGTCGACGCGCTAATCGATTTTTCTCGAATATACAGATCCCCATCAGACCTCCGAGGCGAGCTCGCAAGTGATGAAGACTATAGCGAGGAGTCAGCGACAGAGATGCTCCGACGTGAAAGAGGAGGCGAGTGAGCCCGCGGGACAAGTGCGGGAGGCGGACCCCTACGGGATGTTAGTCCTAAGTCGCTGAACGTCTGTGTCGCATAACGCTACACAGTGGGTCATTTTTAAGTGAGAGGACTGAGAAGCACGCGACACAAGCAAAAACGCAAGATCGGGCACGGCGATACGCGGGAGCGAATACCGGCGCACGCAGGCGATAGAGCCCCTGTGGTTGGTGATGCTGTAGATAGGGTTGCTCTGACCGCCAGCGAGCGAAAGCACCCGCCGAGCCAAGTACTTAAGTAGCGCTTAGGACGCTATCCCGTAGGGGTCCGCCGGTTCGAATCCGGTCCCGCGCACTAAGCGAAGGAGCGCAGCGGCTGAGCGAGGGAGCAGGAGCGGATTTGAGTCCTGGAAGTCGCGCGCAACAAGCGAAGCGGAGTGAGTGAGGTTCGAATCCGGTCCCGCGCACCAATTCCTTCTTCGGATTTCGGCCAGTCAACGGTGGGAAGGCGCCGAAATCGTCATACATCGGTAAGAGCTCTGTGCCGATTTCGGCGTATCGAAGGAGAACCAATATAAATTACCTTCGAATTCAAAAATTTAAATGGACTATGATTACATTCCAACTATGCTATGTCTGGCAACAGTAATAGCCGACGCGATTCGACCAAGCGGCGTCAATTCATTGCAACCATCGGTGCGACCGGGGCCATTGGCCTCGCCGGCTGTAGCGGCGGCGGCGGCGACGGCGGCGACGGCGGTGACGGCGGCGACGGCGGCGACGGCGACGATGGTGGTTCCACGAGCGGCGGTGACACGATCACACTCGGTGCACTCAATCCCTTCAGCGGCGGGCTCGGATGGATCGGTGGGAACGCCCGACGGGGGTACAACACGGCACTTCACCAGATCAACGACAACAGCGAAGGTGTCCTCGACGGGATGACGATCGAAATGAACGAACAGGACAGCCAGACCAACCCGCAGGAAGCTCTCAGCGGCTTTGAGACGCTCGCCGCCGACGACAGCATCCCGGGGATCGTCGGTCCGTCCAGTTCAACGGTGCCGAACCTCGTCCAACCGGTGCAGGACGCGCAGACTCCCTTGGTTACGATCATGGCCGGGACGATCCAACTCGATGACGTCGGCGGCGAGTGGTTCTGGCGGAACGTCCCGAGCGACGCGATCGGTGGGCGCGCGGCCGCACGGTACAGCTACGAAGAGCTCGGCCACGAGACGATGGCGCTGGCGTTCAAAGACGACCGCGGATCGCAGAGCTTCTCGCGTGCGGTCGGGGAGTTCTTCGAAGAACTCGGCGGCGAGGTCATCAACGAGACCCCGCTCGCACTCGAGACCGACTCCTATCGAAGCGAAATTCAGACGCTGATCGACGCGGAGCCGGACATCGTCCAGATGACGGCCGGCACCGAGATCAGTTCGCTGTTCATCAACAACTACACCGAGCTCGGTGCGGGGGAGAACTTCAACCTCACTCTGTCGAACGACGTCCTCACGACGGACTTCATCGAGACGGTCGGCGCGGACCCCATCGAAGGAATGGTCGGTCAGGCGCCCGCGCCCGGTCCGTCCTACGAGCAGTTCGAGGAGGCCCACCAGGAGGTGACCGACAGCGCGCCCGGAACGTTCGGTGCGAACGCGTACGACGCGGTCAACCAGTTCGCTCTCGCGTTCGAGGCACACGGCGCCGTCGAGCGCCAGGCGATTCCGGAACAGCTCACAAACGTCTCCAACCCGCCGGGAACGGAAGTCTCGACGTTCGCCGAAGGGAAACAGGAGCTGGCGAACGGCAACGACATCAACTACCAGGGCGCGGGTAATCCGCAGGACTTCGACGACAACGGGAACGTCCTCGGGCCGTTCCAAGCGCTGCAGGCACAGGACGGAGAATGGGTGCCACAGATCACCTACTCCGCCGAGGAACTGGCGGAGTGAACTCGGGTCGCTCCAGGGGCGATACCGCTCCCGGGTCCGGTGGGGCCGTGTCGGCGGCGGCCCCGTGCGATCGAGTGTCCATCTCGATCGTCCCTGCAACAGCCGTCGGTAGCCGGTCTGACCGGCCGGAATCGCCGGGCGCAACGTAACATCTCAGTCCGGAAGACTACACAGCATGGAACGTGTTTCACGGTACCGGGGCCCAGATGCTGTCGGGACGTTGTCGAGAGGACCTCCCGAACCACGGGTGAACGGTGCCAAACGACAGAGAAAAACTTCGAGTATGCTAATTAACAGACGCGAACAGACGGAGGCTGCATAGGATGGTTGTGTCGTTTTCCCTCGTCATGGTTACCCTGATCATCATCGGGATCTACGCGATCCTGGCGATCGGGATGAACATGCATTGGGGGGACACGGGGCTGTTGAACTTCGCTCACGCTGGCTTCTTCGCGGTTGGGGCTTACACATCGGCGATCCTGACAACGCCGGTGGGTGACGCCGGACTGCTCGCCAGCCGGACCGTGGGCTTCGACTTCCCCATCGTCGTCGGGATGATAGCCGCACCGATCACGGCCGGGCTGTTCGGACTCCTTCTCGGTATCACGAGCATCCGACTGGACGGCGACTACCTCGCGATCGTCACGCTCGCCGGAGCGGAGACGGCCCGGCTGATAATCTCGAACGAGGCGTGGCTCACGAGCGGGGTGCAGACGCTGAATAACATCCCCCGGCCGCTCGACGAGAGCCTGCCCGCAGTGCTTCCCTACGATGTGTTCTACTTCGGGCTCGTTCTCCTCGTGTTGCTCGGGAGTTACGCGTTGTTCAGACACTTCGCGAACGCGCCGTTCGGGCGCGTGCTCCACGCGATCCGGGAGGATGAGGACGTTCCGAAGGCGCTGGGGAAAGACACGGCCTGGTTCAAGCTCAAATCCTTCGCGCTCGGTGCCGCCCTCGCCGGACTGGCCGGTTCGCTCTGGGCGCACTACGTCTACGCGATCCAGCCGACCATGTTCCTCTCCAACCTCACGTTCTCGATCTGGGCGATGGTCATCATCGGCGGTGCCGGGAGCTACTTCGGCGCGGTCGCCGGTGCCGTCATCGTCACCGGGATCCGGCAGATCACCCGGTTCCTGCCGGGAGACATTCCGCTCGGGAACGAACTGCCGTATCTCCGCCTGATCATCATCGGCGTACTGCTCATCGCTGTGCTGTACTACCGGCCGCACGGGATGTTTGGTGACAAGGAACGGTCGCTCGCGGGCATGAGCGGAGGAGGTAACTGAATATGATCATCGATCCACAGTTCATCTGGAACGGGCTGGTCGTCGGCAGTCTGATCGCGCTCGCTGGACTGGGGCTGACGCTCCTGTTCGGACTGCTGAACTTCATCAACATCGCCTACGGCGATTACATGGCCATGGGCGCGTACTTCGCGCTCGCGGCAAACGTCAGATTGGACCTTCCGATCGTCGTGTCGATACTGATCGGTGCGGTCGGCGGTGGGGCACTCGCCGTCGTCGTCCACAAGGCGATCTTCAGCAAGTTCATGGATCGCGACCCGATCGTCTTGCTGGTCGTCTCGATTGGGATGGCGTTCATCCTCAGAAACGTGATACGAATCGTCTGGTCGACGGACCCGCGGTACTACGCCGTTCCGGTTGAAGAGGGGCCGTCGTTCCTCGGGATCACGTTCCTGCCGGAGCAGGTGGCCATCATCGCGATGAGCCTTATCGTTCTCGGCCTCCTGTTCCTCCTGTTGCACCGGACTCGAATCGGGATCGCGATGCGGGCGGCGTCCGACGACACCGACCTCGCGCGGTTGCGCGGGATCGACACCAAGCGGCTGGTGATCTACATCTCGCTTGTCGGCGGGATCATCGCCGCGCTCGCGGGGATCATGCTCGGTCTGGATTCGAACCTCCGGCCGAACATGGGCTTTATCGCGCTCATTCCAATCTTCGCCGCGGTGATACTCGGCGGTATCGGTGACCCGACCGGGGCCGTCATCGGGGGGTACGTCATCGGGATCGGACAGGAAGTGAGCGTGGCTTTCATTCCCTCGGAGTACAAGCCTGTCGTCGGTCTCGTGCTGCTGATCATCGGATTGCTCACCCGTCCAGACGGACTGTTCGGGGAGGCGACACGATGAGCGACGACAGCCCAATACTCGAAACCGAGAGCGTCACGAAGAAGTTCGGCGGACTCGTCGCCGTCGACACCGTCTCCGTGTCGATCGAGCAAGGGGAGATCACCGGTCTCATCGGACCGAACGGCGCCGGAAAGAGTACGCTGTTCAATCTGATGAGCGGCTTTCTCGAACCCAACAATGGGGCGGTGACGCTCAAGGGCGAGGACGTAACCGAACTCCAACCCGACAAGCGCGCCGAGCGCGGGCTGATCCGGACCTTCCAGATCACCCGCGAACTATCCGGAATGACCGTGATGAACAACATGCTGCTCGCAGCACAGGAAAATCCCGGCGAGCGGATCCTCCCGCTCCTGACTCAACCCGGGACGGTGAGAGCGTACGAGGACGAGCAGCGCGAGCGCGCTGAGGAGTTACTCAAGTACCTCGAACTCTGGGAGTTGCGCGAGGAGTACGCGGGCAACCTCTCTGGCGGGCAGCGAAAGCTGCTCGAACTCGGCCGATCGCTGATGTGCGATCCTGACGTGTTGCTTCTGGACGAGCCGATGGCCGGGGTCAACCCGGACCTCACCGACCACCTCCTCGATCGGATCACGGAACTACGGGACGAGGAGAACAGGACGTTCCTGATCGTCGAACATGATATCGAGACGATAATGTCCATCTCGGACAGCGTTATTGGGATGCACAACGGAGAAATCCTCGTTCAGGGGGAGCCGGAGACCGTCCAGCAGGACGAGCAACTGCTCGAGGCCTACCTCGGAGGTGAAGTATGACGCTACTCGACGTGTCCGGCCTCGAGAGCGGCTACGGCGATCTGATGGTCGTCCACGATGTCGACCTCGAAGTCGAGAGCGACGAGATGGTCGCGATCATCGGGCCGAACGGGGCCGGGAAATCGACGCTCCTGAAGAGCATCGTCGGACTGCTCAACATCAAGTCCGGGTCGGTCACGCTCGACGGGAAAGATGTCACCGGGCTTCCCCCGGAGGAAGTGATCTACGAGGGGATCTGTCACGTTCCACAGACGGAGAACATCTTCCCCAACCTGACCGTCCTCGAAAACCTCAAGATGGGCGCGTGGGCGCTCAGCGAGAGCGATCTCGACGCCGACTTCGATGACCGCGTTCAGCAGGTCTACGATCGATTCCCCGTTCTCGAGGAGCGGCCGGACCAGAAGGCCGGAACGCTCTCGGGCGGCCAGCAGCAGATGGTCGCAATGGGGGCGGCGCTGATGCTCGATCCGGATCTGCTGATCCTCGACGAGCCCTCGGCCGGCCTCGCTCCCCAGCTCGTCGACGAGGTGTTCGAGAAGATCGTCGACATCAACGAGTCGGGGACAGCGATCCTCATGGTCGAACAGAACGCCCGACGGGCGCTCCGGGAGTCCGACCGGGGCGTCGTCCTCGACCAGGGCGAAGACCGGTTCGAGGGAACCGCCGAGTCGCTGCTCGACAGCGACGAGGTCACCGAGCTGTACCTCGGGACGCAGTAATACCCCCATCCCCCCGTCGACCCCCCGAATCACGCGTTTTGCTCCGTCCGTTCCCACGGGATCGGACAGAGACCTCTCCTGACCCCACCTCGCTCGTGAACACTTGCGGGTCGGACCGGAGACCGTGGGGGACGTCTCCCCTGTGTTTCAGACGGCACCGACCGGGGCGGCTCTTCGAGAACTTCCGAGCGCTCGCTCGCAGGGCGATGGTCTGACGCGGCCGCGCCGCCCCGGCGATCGGACGGCGCCGTCGAAGATTAAAACGAATTCCGTATACACTGTCATTGATTGCTGGTTGCACCAATTCTATGTGGGCGCATCGTATCGGTTGGGGTATGCCAGGACCGCCGATCCAAGACCTGCACTTCGCAGAGGAGCCGAGCGTCGACCGAGTCCCCGGTCCGGAGTCGCGACGGCTCCTCGAAAAACAGGAGGAGATCGACAGCAGCGCGGTCGCGTACCCCGACGACATTCCGGTCGCGTTCAAGGAGGCGAAGGGGGCGACGCTCCGCGACGCCGACGGCAACACGTACATCGACATGTTCGCCGGCATCGGCGTGTTGAACGTCGGCCACTCGAATCCGTACGTGCTGGAGGCCGTCCGTGAGCAGACCGAGGAGATCGTCCACACGATCGACTTCCCGACCGAGGCCCGACTGGACCTGATCGAGAAGCTCGACGAGATCGCCCCGCCCGGCCTTCGCGGAGAGAACCGGGTCGTCTTCGGGGGGCCGACCGGGAGCGACGCGGTCGAGGCCGCGATCAAACTCGCGAAATACAACACCGGGGGCGACGGGCTGATCGCGTTCCGCGGGAGCTATCACGGCGCGACCTCCGGCGCGATGGCGCTCACCTCGAACAAGGGGTTCAAGGACGACTACACGCCGCTCCTCCCCGAGGTCGTCCACGCGAAGTACCCCTCACCGTTCATCGACCGCGCCGAGTCGGGCGACGCGGCGTCGGTCTGTCCGCGCCCCGCGAGCGAGTGCTGCGGCGCCCCGTCGTGTGCGCGCGCTCTCAAAGAGGTACGAGAGATCATCGAAGACCCCTACGGGGGACTCGCGAACCCCGCCGGGATCTTCGTCGAGCCGATCCAAGGCGAGAGCGGCGTCATCGTTCCGCCGCCGGGCTTCCTGAAGGGACTTCGAACGATCGCCACCGAGAACGACATCCCGCTGATGTTCGACGAGATTCAGAGCGGGCTCGGCCGGTCCGGGCAGTGGTGGGCGAGCGAGTGGGAGGGCGTCACGCCGGACATCATGACGACTGCGAAGGCGCTCGGCGGCGTCGGCTTCCCGCTGTCGGCGACGATCTACCACGAGGACCTCGACACGTGGGACGCCGGCGGTCACGCCGGTACCTATCGCGGCCACGTGGTCGCGATGCGCGCCGGGACCCGCGCGATCGAATACATCCAGGATCACGACCTTCTAGCGCACGCCCGCGATCTCGGCGAGTACATCCGCGACCGGCTCCGGGCCGCCGGTGAGGGGACGGACCGCATCGGCGAGGTCCGCGGCCGCGGGCTTTTCATCGGCGCGGCGTTCGTCGACGAGGACGGCGACCCCAACGGCGACGTCGTCGACGCGATCCAACAGTACTGCTTCGAGCACGGCGTCCTCGTCTGGAAGGCCGGCCGTCACGGCAACGTGCTTCGACTGCTGCCGCCGCTCGTACTGACCGAGCGACAGGCCGAGGTCGCCACCGATATCATCGCGGACGCCATCGCGGCGACCACGGAAGGACAGCGGCCGACGTAGGCGGCGTCGGCTTCTTTCCGATCGCGTCTCGTGTCGATCGGCGGCCTAGCAACACCTCGGGCCGAGGGGCTTCGGTCGGGCCAGATCCGCACGGCCCGGAAGCCCTACGCGGGCAGCGCCGACTCGGGCACCGTGCCGTCGTCGTTCCACCCGCGGAGCTCGTAGTACGAGCCGATGGCGTCGTCGAGGCCGGACAGTTCCTCTTCGTACGGGAGTCGGTCGTCGTCGCCGTCGATCCCACGTCGGTTGTTGAAGTGGCGCTCGAGCGTCACCGTCCGGGCGCCCGCCGCGAGCAGCTCGTCGAAGTCGGCGCCGAAGAGCAGCTCGTAGCGCTCGGGCGTCATGAAGTCCCGAGAGAACTTGCAGACGACGCCGCTGTCGTTGAGCGCCATCAGGTTCTCGCGTTCCACGAGGCGTTCGGCCTTCCCCTCGAATCCCGCGGGCTCCATGGCATCGTCCTCCTCGACTAAGGGGTACTCCACGGAGTAGAAGGTCGCGTACATGTGGTCGGCGCCGCGGTTCGCGACCGCGTACGAGAGGGCCTGCCCGTGGAGGAGCCGCCCCTCGTGGGCCGCGAAGTCCATGTTCTTCACCGACCAGTTCCCGACGCCGAGCTCCTCGTGGATCCGGCCGATCCCCTCCGCGAGTTGGTCGCCCTCCCCGTCGCGGTGGGCGATCTTCTCGACGAGGTCCCAGATGAGCTCGCGGTTGCCGAACTCGTCTTCAGCGGCGAGGTACGCCGCGATCGTGTTGCCCGCAGAGATGGCGTCGAGCCCGTACTCGTCGCAGAGCCGGTTCGACTCCATCACGTCAACGACGTCGTCGACGCCCGAGTTCGAGCCGAACGCCATCGCCACCTCGAACTCGGGGCCCTCGGTCTCGACGCCGCGCCCCTCGTCGCGAGTGGGGAGCTTGCAGGCGAACGCGCACGCCGAGCACGTCCCCTTCTTGTACTTCTTGTCGGCGACGGCGGCGCCGTTTATGCCCTCGACGCCCGCGAAGGAGCGCTCGGAGAAGTAGTAGGACGGCAGCCCGTCCATCTCGTTGGCGAGGTCCATCACCGCCACCGTCCCCTGCTCTTTCATGATGTGGTCCTCGGTGGCCGCCTCGCGGTGGACGTCGTCCGCGGTGGCATCGATCGAGACGTCGGGGGCCGAATCGCCGTCGAACGTGACGGCCTTGACGTTCTTCGAGCCGAGCACCGCGCCCAGCCCGCCGCGGCCGAACGCACGCTCCTCGGTCGTCATCACCGACGCGAACCGGACCTCGTTCTCGCCCGCCGGGCCGATGACGGCCGTCTGCTCTTTGGAGATGTCGTGTTCGCCCTCCAAGAGCTCCGTCGTCTCGGGGACGGTCGCCCCGACGAGGTCCGGCACCGCCTCGAACTCGACGCCGTCGTCGCGCACGTGGACGACGACCAGCTCGTCGCTCGCACCGGCGAGCTCGATCGCCCCGTACCCCGTCGCCGCGAGGTGACGCGACACGAACCCGCCGGCGTTCGAGGAGAGGAGCCCGTCCGTCAGCGGCGAGAGCGCGGTGCAGTTCGTCCGGCCGGTGAAGCTCATCTGGGACGCCTGCATCGGCCCGGTGGTGAACACGGCGCGGTTCTCGGCGCCGAGCGGGTCCGCGTCGAACGGGATCCGCTCGTGAGCCAGCCGGGTCGCCACGCCCCGTCCGCCGATGTATCGCTCCTGAACCCCCGTGATGTCGGTCTCCGACGTCGTCCGCTCGCCGACGTCGATGGACAGCAGCGGTCCGGTGCTGTGTAGCATACGGAATCGTCCGTGGACGAGATACAAAAAACCGAGCCAAGCCGGACGAACCGGGGTTTTAATGCCTCTCGACCGCTCTCAAGAGACCGCTCACGAGACGTGTCGGAGGGGCCTGAGCGGCGCTTCGGGGCGAATTCCCGGGATGCGCGGACGAGTCTGTACACAGTTTCCGTATTTAATGTACACGGTAAATTTATGCTGCTGCTGGCTGATCGGCTTCGTAGACGCCTCTTATCATGCCACGGGAACACATCTTCGACGAGGCCGAGTACGAGCGGCGGGTGGCACGGACGAAAGAGCGGCTGCGCGAGCGCGACCTCGACGCGATCGTCGTCAGCGACCCGGCGAACATGAACTACCTGACCGGCTACGACGGCTGGTCGTTTTACGTCCACCAGGCGGTCGTGGTGACGCCCGACCGCGACGAGCCGATCTGGATCGGCCGCGACATGGACGGGGACGGCGCGCGGGCAACGACGCACCTCTCCGAGGAGAGCGTCCGCGCGTACAGCGACGACCACGTGCAGTCGCCGCGCGACCTCCACCCGATGGACTACGTCGCGGGCGTCCTCGAGGAGTTGGACGTCGCGGACGGGCGCGTCGGCCTCGAGATGGACGCCGCCTACTTCACCGCGAAGTCGTACACGCGCCTGCAGGGGAACCTCCCGGACGCCGACTTCGAGGACGCGACGCTGCTCGTCGGCTGGATCCGGATCAAGAAGTCCGAGCAGGAGTTGGAGTACATGCGACAGGCCGCGCGGATCTCCGAGAACGCGATGCGGGCCGGCCTCGACGCCGTCGGGGAGGGGGTCCCCGAGTACGAGGTCGCCTCCGCGGTCTACCAGCAGCTGATCGACGGGACGGGGGAGTACGGCGGCGACTACCCGGCGATCGTCCCGCTGATGCCCTCGGGCGACCACACCGGGACCCCGCACCTCACGTGGACGGACCGACGGTACGAGGACGGCGACCCGGTGATCATCGAGCTCTCAGGCTGTCGACACCGCTACCACTCGCCGTTGGCCCGGACGACGTTCGTCGGCGACCCGCCGGCCGAGCTCCGGGAGACCGCGGACATCGTGGTCGAGGGGCTGGAGGCGGCGCTCGACGCCGCGGAGCCCGGCGTCACCTGCGAGCGCGTCGAGGAGGCGTGGCGGACCACCATCGAGCGGTACGGGATCGAGAAGGAGGATCGCATCGGCTACTCGATGGGGCTCGGCTACCCGCCGGACTGGGGCGAGCACACGGCGAGCATCCGCCCCGGCGACGAGACCGTCCTCGAAGAGGACATGACGTTCCACATGATCCCCGGCATCTGGACGCCCGAGGTCGGCATGGAGATCAGCGAGACGTTCCGCGTCACCTCGACGGGCGCGGAGACGCTGGCCGAGTTCCCCCGCGAGCTGTTCACGGCCTGAGCGGGGTTCCCGCGATCACGGCGCTGTTGAAGCCCTCAATATGCCTTGTTTTGCCGCCTAGTGACGACGGTCTGGGACGCTCTTACTGTAATATTCCGCCAGATTAACCC
>NZ_JAODIX010000023.1:62077-82987 GCF_026586675.1 Halorubrum yunnanense | reverse complement strand
CAGTCTCTGACACCGTGAAACCGTGAGTTATCGACCCTACCCCGACGCAGTCTTGCATTCAACAAGGCAACTTCAAAGCAACCTACCCCGGGCTGTTCATCTACCACTGTGCAGTCCCACAACTGGACTACCACATCTCTGCCGGTATGTTCGGCGGAATCCTCGTGGAACCCAAAGAGGGATTGCCGAACGTCGATCACGAGTTCTATCTTGGGCAGCACGAGCTGTACACCAAGGGTGATGCCGGCGAAGAAGGGCATCACGACTTCGATTTTGACGCGATGGCCAACGAAGAGCCAACGTACACGCTCATTAACGGCGAAAAGTACGCGATCGGACCGAGCGGATACAACGACATGCAAATTGGGACCGACGAAACTGTGCGCGTGTTCTACGCTGTCGGCGGACCCAACCTCGCCAGCAGCTTCCATCCGATTGGGTCTGTGTGGGATGAAGTCTGGCCGCAAGGCTCCATCGCGTCCGATCCACATCGGAACGTCCAAACAACACCTGTCCAGCCTGGGAGTACATCCATCTCGACCTTGCACTCCCCGGTTCCCGGGCCAATCAAGCTGGTTGATCACTCGCTCTCGCGAGTGGCACGTAAAGGCCTGATGGCAGTGATCGACGTACAGGGCGACGAAGACCCCGCAATCTTCGACCCGAACCCTGATCAATCAGACGCGTAACACCCACCCCTGCGCGACTCTCTTCGTCCACACGTTCCTCTCGTCCGTTGCGGTAGTCGACCAGTTGTCGTTGAGCGAGTCGGTCTTCGGTCGGAGCGGGAACGACGACGAACTCGGTCAGATCCATGGTCGAACCACTGTTGTCAGTACCGCGGGTCGGATTGCCCGTCCTGCGAATCGATTTGCCCTCAGTGTTCATGGTTACCCGACGTTAAGACGGACTCAAAATCGCAAGACAGCGGAAGGAAGGGATGCTCCGGCTGGGATTCGAACCCAGGTCATTGCCGTGAGAGGGCAATATGATTGGCCGGACTACACCACCAGAGCGCACGTCCGTTTGACGCATTCTCGGGTACGACAGGATATTGTAAAACAGTTCCGTTTCGACAGCGCTGTGCCCTGGTTTACCGTGGTCAGGTCCGCCCGACTGCGGGGCGACGCGACGCTCGGACGTCGACGGCGAACGGGGCCGCAGCGGTTGCCCCGTCGGCGACGGTCGCGAGCAGGTCGTCGAGGAACGTTCGGCCGCGCTCGTGCACGGTGACGGCTGACGAGGCGGCCGGGAAGAAACCGCCGGTCTGCGGCGGTCGAAACCCCTTCGACGCCCGCCGCCGACCGCGCCGCCACGTCTAAACCGTCGCCGCACGAAGGACGGGATATGACAGACTCGTCATTCACCCTGCTGGAGATCCACCTCGGCGACGGCGACGTGGAGGTCGGCCCGTTCGAGATCTTCGGCGCGGGCGACGAACCGGCGGCAGGCGTCGAGCCGATCGTGGCGGCGAACGGCGACACCGAGGGAGACGACGACGCGACCGACGCGGTCGACGCGGCCGACGCCGAGTCCGACGGCGGCTGCCGCGCCCGGTCGGTCGCCGGCCTTCTGCTCGTGCTGGCCGCGCTCGCCGCGATCGCGGTCGGCGTCGTGGCGCTCCGCGGGGACGACGAGGTCCCGGCGGGCATCGCCGGCGACGACTGACGGATCGACGCGGGCCGTGGCCGTCGAACCGACGCAAGCGATTTGAGGCGGGCACCCTTCTCGTCCGCATGGATATTCTCCGAAGCCTGCGCTCGGTCTCCGAGGCGTCCGGCACCGGCGTCGTCGACTGGGACCGGGCCGGGGCGGCCGCGAAGGCGAGCACCGACCCCGGCTCGCTTGCGCTCACGGCCGGCGAGCGGGAGGGGTACGCCGCCGACGTCCGGGACGCCCGAGCGCGGCTGGGCGAGGTCGCGGGACTCGCGTTCGACGTCCCCGACGCGATCGAGGTGCAGAACCGCCACCACTGGATCGACGCGAGCGTCGGCACATTTCAGAACGTGATGGCGCCGATCGAGGCGGCAGCGACCGGGCAAACGGGGGCGGGAAGCGGTCCCGGGGGGCTCGGCGGCCCCGGCAGCCCGGTCGGCGCGTTTTCGCGGGACGTCTCGCGGATCGCCAACACCGGGACGATGGCGTTCGCGCTCGGCTTCCTCGCGCGGAACGTGCTCGGGCAGTACGACCCCCTGCTGCTCGCCGACGAGCCGGACGCCGACCACGGCCTCTACTTCGTCCATCCGAACATCGTCGCGGTCGCGGCCTCGCTCGACGTCGACTACCCCCGGTTCCGGCGGTGGATCGCCTTCCACGAGGTGACCCACGCGGCCGAGTTCGGCGCGGCGCCGTGGCTCCCGGAGTACCTCGAATCGCGCGTCGAGCGTGGCGTGGAGGGGCTAACGGCCGGCGAGCTGACGATCGGCGGGCTCGACTCCGAGGCGTTCGGTGAGCTGCAGGCCGCCATGACCGCGGTCGAGGGGTACGCGGAGATGCTGATGGACCGCGCGTTCGACGACGAGTACGCCGACCTGCGGCGGAAGCTCGACGAGCGCCGCGGGGCCGGGGGGCCGATCCGGCAGCTCGCCCAGCGCCTGCTCGGGCTCGGGATGAAACGCCGGCAGTACGAGCGGGGCGCTGCCTTCTTCCGGCACGTCGCTGACGCCCGTGGCATCGAGGCTGCCGGCGTCGTCTGGGACCGCTCCGAGAACCTCCCGACCATGGCCGAGATCGACGACCCCGAGGCATGGCTGACCCGTGTGGACCCCTGACGGCGAGCGCGACGCAGGTAGCTACTTATAAACGATCTCGCAGCGACGAGGGTGGGGAGGCGTGAGGTGCAGTTGCGGTCGGCTGGGGGTTTGAAGCCGCCCTCCGTCGACCTGGTGTCATTCATTTATAAGGTGCGACTCAGAATCTATTACCAAACACGGATTCACCCGCCGTCCTCGCGGCGTCTCAGTCCAATCGCGTGTCGCGGAACGCCTGAACGACGTCCTGTCGGGCGACGATCCCGACGACCCGGCCCTCGTCGTCCAGGACCGGGACCCGATTGATGTCGGGGTCGTCGCCGGCGAGCAGGTCGAGCACCTCGTCGATCGGCGCGTCGGGCGTCACCGTCGCCACGTCGGCGCTCATGACGTCGGAGACGGGGCGGTCCGCGTTCCGGACCATGTCGACGCCCAGGTCGAGGTCGGCCCACGGCGCCTTCACCTGATAGGTGAGCGTGTCGACGAACGGCGGGAGCCCGATCGGGATCCACAGCGTCTCGTCTTCGGGCTCGAACAGGTCGACGAGGTCCGATTCGGTGACCACGCCGACGACGCGGCCCGCCTCGTCGACGACGGGAAAGCCGCTGAACTCGTGCCGGGCGAACTTCCTGAACACGTCCGCGACGTCGTCGTCGGAGGCGACCGTCTGCACGTCGGTCTCCATCAGGTCTCGCGCTTGCATACGGTCGCCCTCGCGGCCGGGACCCGTAGGCGTTTCGACCGGCGGGGGAGGGTCCCGACGCGCGCACCGCCGGAAAAGATTCACCCGCGCGCCGCCCCCTGATTCGGCTATGACCCACGAGCTCCGGCTTCTCGAACGCGTGCGCCGGAACGTCGCCGGCCTGCTTCACCTCCCGCTGTCGGCGGTCGGGCTGTACGCCGAGCGGGAGACGCCCCGCGACCAGTACGCGCTCACGCTCCGCGAGCCGTACCCAGCCGTCGAGGCGCGACTCCACCGGCTCGGGTTCGTCCGCAACCTCGTCTCCTCGCTGAAGTTCCGCGACTACGCGACCCCGCCCCAGACGTCGGTCGCCAGCTGGGTCCGGTACCCGAACGGGGCGCTCGCGAGCGACTCCCAGCTCCACCTCGCGCTGTTCGTCGGCTCGGAGCGCTCCACGACCGACGTGTACGCTCACTGGGAGCCTTCGTGGATCCGTCACCCGATCCGGCACTACCGGGCGACCGACGTCGACGCCGAGGCGGGCGTCGAGCGCACCCGCGCACTGTTCGAGCAGGAAGGGGTCGAGTACGCCGTGGTGCCGGTCGACGAGCGCGTCGCCACCGAGACGTCGACCGCGGAAAGCCGAGGGAGCTGAGCGGCTACTCCGCGGCGGCGTCGCGGCCGCGGTACTCCGTCACTCGAGCTCGGGCGGAGGCGACCGCCTCGCGGGCCCCGCCCTCCGCGCGCTCCTCAACCCCCCTCAGGTCGGCTTGGAGCCGGTCCAGCCGCGAGGGCTCCGGCTCCTCCGCTTCGGCGCCGACGAGCTCCCTCACGCGAGTCTCGACCGGCTTCAGCTCCTCTTTCACGCCCGCCTTCGCGTGCTCCGCTGCGCGACCGAGGTAGTACCGTGCGTCTTCGAAGTGCTTGCTCATATCTGTCCTTTGGAAGGCGACGGATATATCCTTTGTGGCTACGCTGCAACGACAGAATGGTAAAAGGCGATCGCGGGTCGCCGTCGCTCTCCGATCGAGTTCGAAAGCGAGGACCGAGTCCGATACCGAAGACCGATCGCGAGGTCGATCCGAGCGAGAACCGCCCGCTGAGGGGTCAGTAGGAGGGCGACTCCTCGGGTTCACCGTCGCGCGCGTTCGCGACGCGGCCGAGCGTGAACAGCAGGTCGGAGAGGCGGTTGAGGTAGGAGACGACCGTCTCGTTGATCGGTTCGGAGCGTGCGAGCTCGACGATCCGGCGCTCGGCGCGGCGCGTCACGGTCCGGGCGTGGTGGAGGCGCGCGCCCGACTCCCCCCCGCCCGGGAGGACGAACGAGGTCAGCGGCTCCAGCTCCTCGTCGAAGGCGTCGATGCGGTCCTCCAAGTCTTCGACGAGCTCGGGCTCGACCTGCGGGTCCTCCGGGTCCGGGTCCGGGTTCGCGAGGTCGGCCTGCACGACGTGGAGATGGTTCTGGACCGTTTCCAGCAGCTCGTCGAGGTCGTCGTGGCCCGTCGGGCGTACGGTGCCGATCAGGGCGTTCGCCTCGTCGACGGTCCCGTACGCCTCGATCCGGGGGCTCGACTTCGAGACGCGGCTCATGTCTCGGAGGTCGGTGTCGCCCTGGTCGCCGCGGCCGGTGTAGATGGTCATGCGAGGGTCCGCTCGACGTACTCCAGGATGTTCGCGCTCTCCGCCATCGTCACGCCGCGCTCCTCGACGACGAGGACCGGGACGCCGCGCTGGCCGCTGACCCGCTTCACCGCGTCGCGGTCGGAGTGGAGCGCGTCGACCCATTCGGCCTCGTACTCGATCCCGGCGTCGTCGAGCGCGTCGGACACCTTCTCGCACCACGGGCATCCGTCGAGCGCGTAGAGTCGGAGTGACATACCAGATCGATCGGCACGCGGCGGCAAGAAGGTACGGTGTCGGCGGCGGATCTCCCGGCTCGGATCAGCCGATCGGCTCGGCCCGCGGGACGCTACAGCCCGTGGTACGACGCCATCCCCTCGCGGAACGCGGGCGGGATCGGGGCGGGCTCGCCGGAGTCGGGGTCGAGGCTGACGAGCGTCGCCTCGGCCTCGGCGACCACCGCGCCGCCCACCCGCAGCTCGTGGGTCATCGTCACGCTGGAGCGGCCGAGTTCGGCGACGTCGACGTCGACCGCGACCGCCCCGTCCGTCAGCTCGACCGGCCGGCGGAAGTCGAGCGAGAGGGAGGCCAACACCGTCGACACCCGCGAGAGGTCGGCGTCGAGGACGTCGCGGAAGTACTCAGTCCGGGCCTGCTCGAGGTACGTGGCGTAGACCGCGTTGTTGACGTGGCCCATCGCGTCGATGTCGCGAAATCGGACGTCGATCTCGGTCGTGTACGTGCTCATGTCAGGTCGTCCCCGGGAAGGGGTATGTAGGCGTCGGGATCGGCCGACGGCCGGCGGTTTAAAAGCGACCCGCCGTCAGTACAGCAGCTCGTCGTCGTTCTCGATCATGTACAGCGACCGCGCGGCGATGTTGACGGCGTGGTCGCCGACGCGCTCGAGGTCGCGGACCGTGAGGAGGAGCCGCGAGACGTTCCGCATCGTCCCCTCGACGTCGGCCTCCTCGCGGAGCTCGTCGCGCTCGATGAGGTCGCGGACGACGAGTTCGCTCGCGGCCTCGCAGGCGGCGTCGACCTCGTCGTCGGCCTCGGCGACGGCGTAACACAGCTCGGGGTCCGACTCCGTGTACGCCTCCATCGCCTCGTCCAGCATCGCCAGCGTGTCGGCGCCGATGCGCTGGACGTCGACGTCGGTGAACACCTCGCGGTCGGCCCGCTTGGCGTACTCCCCGAGGTTCGTCGCCAGGTCCGCGATCCGCTCGAGGTCGGTGATGATCTTGAACGAGGCCGCGATGAACCGGAGGTCGCCCGCCACCGGCTGCTGGAGCGCGATGAGGTCGGTACACTGCCCCTCCAGCTCGAGGTAGAGGTCGTTGATCTCGGCGTCGCCGGTGATGACTTCCTCGCCCAGCTCGGCGTCCTGCCGCTCCAAGGCGTCGAGGCCCATCCGGAGCCGCTCCGCGACGACCTCGCTCATGTAGAGCACGTCGTCGCGCAGCGTCTCCAGCTTCGACTGGTACTGTTCGCGTGGCATCGTGTTAGGATATTCGCCTCTCCGGACGTATAAAAACACGTCGGCGACCGGTCGGTCTTGCGGGGATCTCGCTCGATCTCGTCGCGCCGTTCGCCGACCGCATTCAGTATCGCAAGCCGTTCTCGTCCGGGTAGGCGCACCCGTCGGCGAGGTCCACGACGCCCAGCGTCGGCAACCGACCGAGCCGCGAGGCCCCGTCCTCCCCGCCGAGTCCCACTACGACAAACGGCCCGAGGAGGTGAACATGGAGCAGCGCCGCGGCTACCTGGACGACGTCTGACGACTGGACGCCCCCGCTCCCGATTTTTAACGAAAACGCGGCGAGAGCCGCTCGTGTTCGACCCGCAGTACGGCTTCGCGGATCCACTGCTCACCCGGTACGAGCGGAACGTCCGTCACGACCTGCCGTGGCGAGAGCCGACCTCAAAGCGCCTGCGGAATCGTCTATCCGCCCTACATGGATTGGATGAACTGCGTTTCCGTGACCGCGTACTGATCGGGACTCGTGTCGATGTCATCGTGCGGCGTGTCTCTCCCGGCAGCAAGCACCGTCGGCTCGGCGAGCGTGATTGCCGTCGTCCGGTGTGTTTGTACTACGATAAGCTGACAGGGATCGTTCACTGGGTGTTGCCGGTGAATTTAAAAGATGGGTACAGTCGTCTCTCATGACGTACTCGTTTCGACGAATTTGTGAGATCCGAATCGAGCGCTTGGGGACACATGGCTGCCGCTCAGCTCGAACGAAAGGGACGTTCACCAGAGCGATTCGATACGCCGCTCGGTCGCGTTTCGGTGAGCCGTGCGGTTATCCGTGTAGAGCGCGAACATACGCCATATTTATGCTGGGTTACGCTTGTATGAATCGCACGTTGAGAGCGCGCGATCAGCCGCTACGATGTAATCGCGGGATGCAACAGAAGACGTGGGAGTCACGGGGTCTGGACTACGCGTCTGAACTCGCTCTTCAGAATTTCTCTGATCTGTATGACATCTTGCGTTGGAACGTCGACCACGACATCTACTTCTATCGCTGCACGTCGGAGTTGGTTCCGTGGAACTCCCAGTTCGACCTGACAGAGCTCCCGGACTACGACGAGATAGCTCGAATCGCAGCGGACTGTGGCCGGGTCATTCGGGACAACGACGTCCGGTTCACGTTTCACCCGAGCTACTGGTGTAAGCTCGCCAGTGAGTCGGCGGACACCGTCGAGAACTCGATTCGAGATCTCGAACTCCATGGCGCATGGCTCGACTTGATCGGCCTCCCCCGAACGCCGCATTATAGCGTCAACATTCACATCGGAGCCCATTACAACGACAAAGAGGCGACAGGCGCACGCTTCCGGAACGCCGTAAACCGCCTCTCACCCGCCGTTCGAAACCGTCTGACCGTGGAGAACGACGACAAGGAGTCGCTCTGGAGCGTCCCCGAGCTCGTCGAGGCGGTCGCAGAGCCACTCGACGTGCCCGTCGTCTTCGATTACCATCACCATCAGTTCACGAGTCGGGGACTCACGTATCGTGAGGCCTTCGAACTGGCCGCAGGAACGTGGGGTGACGTGCGACCTGTCGTGCACTACTCGGAGCCTGCACGGCTGTACGGGCAGGACGCGCGGCCACAGGCCCACGCCGAGTACGTCTCGTCGGTTCCCGACTGGCTCCGTGACGGCGCAGACGTGATGGTCGAAGCAAAATCGAAGGAACGGGCGTTGCTTCGGTACCGAGACGGAACGGAACCGGTCGTCGGTACGACATAGCTGGAAACACGGCGTCCGGTATCGGTGGCCTCTGACGGATTCCTCCGACACGATCGTCCCCGATCCGCCATCTCGTCGGTCGCGGCCGACGCGGAACGTCTGGTACGCTCGCTCGGATTGGATATCCGGGCGTCTCGCAGCCGCTCTGGTGCCGCTTCGGCTTCGAGGTAGCACCGTGCCAAACAGCCGAATCCCCTCCGAACGAACGTCCTGACCGTCGGGTACAGAGGGCCGCGACGCCACCAGATCCTTATTTCAACCCCGCCCACGGTGGGGCGGGGAATCCGCCTCGCTACATAGTTTGAAGATGGAGAAATCGTGCGGTTGCAATCCGTACGAGGCTAGTATGGGTTAGGGGGGATTCGAACCTCGGTCGCTCCGCTCGCTGGCGCTGGCTTCGTTCCCTGCTTCGAATCCGTCGCACCACTTCGCTTCCATGGACTCCTCGCTGCGCTCGTCGTTGCGAGGAATCAGAAGTGGGTTAGGGCGGATTCGAACCGCCGACCTGCTCCGTGTGAAGGAGCCGTCATAACCTGGCTAGACCACCAACCCGCTCGTGTCAGTGTATCCGACGTCCGGACTTAAGAGTTATCGTACGGTGTTGCGAGGCGAAGCAACACGCATTCGGGCCATCAGCGGTGTGAGAGCGACTCTCCGGGCTCCGAGACCCGTTTCCTCCCTTCGGGAACCGTGTCCCCGGTCGCGCCGAATCGGCACCATTTAAGCCGTCATCGGTCCGCTTTCGAGACGGATGAAACTACACGAACATCAAGCGAAGACCATCTTCGCGGACGCCGGGATCCCGGTACCGGACTCCCGGCTCGCGACGACTGTCGAGGAGGCCCTCGACGCCGTCGACGAGATCGGCTATCCCGCGGCGATCAAAGCGCAGGTCCACGTCGGCGGCCGCGGCAAGGCCGGCGGGATCGAGATCGCGACCGACCGCGACGAGGCCGAGGAGTACGCCGAGGCGATCCTCGGGATGGACCTGAAGGGGTACACCGTCGATCAGGTCCTCGTCGAAGAGGGCGTCGACTTCGTGGACGAGCTGTACGTCGGCGTCACCATGGACCGCGGCGAGGGACAGCCCGTCCTGATGGTGTCGACCGAGGGCGGCGTGGACATCGAGGAGGTCGCCGAGGAGAACCCCGGCGCCATCGCGCGCGAGCACGTCGACCCCGCGTTCGGGCTCCACCCGTACCAGGCCCGGAAGGTTGTCTACGAGGCCGGCGTCGACGCCGACGTCGCGCTCGACGTCGCGTCGATCCTCTCGACGCTGTACGAGTTGTACGATGACAGCGACGCCTCCGAGATCGAGGTCAACCCCGTGATGATCACGGGCGACCGCGACGTCGTCGCCGCCGACGCCGTGATGAACATCGACGAGGACGCGCTGTTCCGCCAGCCCGACCTCGCCGACATGGCCGAGGCGTCCTACGAGGACGACCTCGAACGGAAGGCCGGCGAGTACGGCTTCGACTACGTCCGCCTCTCGGGCAACGTCGGCATCATCGGCAACGGCGCCGGGCTCGTGATGACGACGCTCGACCTGGTCGACTACTACGGCGGCGCGCCCGCCAACTTCCTCGACATCGGCGGCGGCGCGAAGGCCGAGCGCGTCACGAAGGCGCTCGACATGGTCTTCTCCGACGAGAACGTCGACGCCGTCGTGTTCAACATCTTCGGCGGGATCACCCGCGGCGACGAGGTCGCCAAGGGGATCAACGAGGCCTTAGAGCAGTTCGACGAGATCCCCAAGAAGGTGGTCGTCCGGCTCGCCGGCACGAACGCCGAGGAGGGGATGGAGATCCTGAACACGGACCTCGTCGAGGTCGAGGAGACGCTGGAGGACGCGGTCCAGCGCGCGGTGAAGAACGCAGAGGAGGTGACCCAATGAGCATTTTCGTCGACGACGACACCAGAGTGGTAGTCCAGGGTATCACCGGCGGGGAAGGGAAGTTCCACGCCGGCCAGATGATCGAGTACGGCACGAACGTCGTCGCCGGCGCGGTGCCCGGAAAGGGGGGGCAAGAGGTCGACGGCGTCCCCGTCTACGACACCGTCCACGAAGCGGTCGAGGCGGAGAACGCGGACGCCTCGGTCATCTTCGTCCCGCCGGCGTTCGCCGGCGACGCGATCTTCGAGTCGCTCGACACCGACCTCGACCTCGCGGTCGCGATCACGGAGGGGATCCCGACCCAGGACATGGCGAAGGTGAACAAGCGCCTGAGCGAAACCGACACGCGCCTGCTCGGCCCGAACTGCCCCGGGATCATCACGCCCGGCGAGGCGAAGCTCGGCATCCTCCCCGGCAACATCTTCGCCGACGGCAACGTGGGGCTCGTCTCCCGCTCCGGCACCCTCACGTACCAGGTCGTCGACAACCTCACCGAGCGCGGCATCGGCCAGACGACCGCCATCGGGATCGGCGGCGACCCGATCATCGGGACCTCCTTCATCGACGCCCTCGAGGCGTTCGAGGCCGACGACGAGACCGACGCCGTCGTGATGTGCGGCGAGATCGGCGGCGAGGACGAGGAGCAGGCCGCGCGGTTCATCGGCGAGCACATGGACACGCCGGTCGCCGGCTTCATCGCCGGGCGCACGGCGCCGCCTGGCAAGCGGATGGGCCACGCGGGCGCCATCGTTTCCGGCTCCGGCACGGGCACCGCGCAGTCGAAGATCGACGCGCTCAACGACGCGGGCGCCCCCGTCGGTGACACCCCCGAGGAGGTCGCCGACCACGTCGAGGACTTCCTCTAGGCGGCGGTCGACCTCGTCGACCTCGCCGGCCTCGCCTTTCGTCGCTCCGGTTCTCGGTTCTGACCATTAGAGCGTAAACTAAAATTACCGGTGGTGTGACGGGTACCCATGGACTCCGTTTCGGAAGCCACCGGCGGCCGCCCCGGCGCCGACGCCTTCCGTGGCTCCGAGCCGGCTGGCGGCGGCCCGCGACGGGTGCTCTTCGTCGACGACGAGCCCGGCGCCGCCGACCTCGCGGCCACTCACGTCGAGCGGCTGGTCGACGGGATCGAGACGGTGACGTACACCGCCCCGGACGACGCGCTCGCGGCCGTCGAGGCGGGCCGCGTCGACTGCGTCGTCAGCGACTTCGACATGCCCGGCAGCGACGGGCTCGAACTGCTCACCGACGTCCGCGCGGTCGACCCCGGGGTCCCGTTCGTGCTCTTCACCGGGAAGGGCTCCGAGGAGATCGCCAGCGAGGCGATCTCCGCCGGCGTGACGGACTACCTCCAGAAGGGCGCCGGCCGGGACCGGTACGAGATGCTCGCGAACAGCGTCGCGAACGCGCTGGACCGGCGACGGGCGGAGCGGGACCTCCGCGAGGTGAACGCGAAGGTGACCGCGCTCCACGCGTTCGCGACGGACGTCGCCGCCTGCGAGCGCGTCGACGACGTGTTCGAGCGGACCGTCGCCGCCGCGGAGGGGATCTTGGAGTTCAACCGGTGCGTCACGGCCCGCCGTCGGGGCGACGCGCTCGTCCCCGCGGCGCTCTCGGAGAGCGTCACGGACGACGAGGTCCGGACGTTCGAAGTCGGCGAGGGGGTCGTCGGCACCACGGCCGCCGAGGAGCGGACGATGGTCGTCGACAACATCAGCGTCGACCCCGCCGATCCGGACCAGCTTGAGGACCCCGAGAACTGCGACCGGTCGGGCGCCGCTCGGGCCGACGCCAGCGCGGTCGCCGACCCGGTCACCGACGATATCCGGTCGGCGATCAGCGTTCCGATCGGTTCGTACGGCGTGTTGCAGGCCGTCTCTGACGGCTACGCCGCGTTCGACGACGGCGACGTCGAGTTCGCGGAGCTGCTGGCCGCCCACGCGGCCGACGCGATCGAGCAGATCGAGACGGAGAACGCGCTGCGGACGGAGCGCGACCGGCTGACGGCCCTGTTCGAGGATCTCCCGCTCCCGGCCGCCAGGACGGCCGTGTCCGACGACAGCGAGCGCCGTCTCAACGCGACGAACGACGCGTTCGAGCGGACGTTCGGCCACTCGGCGACCGACCACGACTACCGCGAGATCCGCGACGCGATCATCCCGGAAGGCGCTGACCGGTACGACCCGGAGGAGATCGTCGAGCGAGACGCCGTGTCGCGCCTCGAAGTGCGTCGCCGCACGACCGACGGGCTTCGGGACTTCATCCTTCACGCGATTCCCGTGCGGCGCAGCGACGAGACGGTCCTCTACAGCCTCTACGCCGATATCGCCGAACAGAAGCGAGTCGAGCGGACGCTCCGGAACCTCCACGAGACGACCCGGGAGATGTTCCGCGGCGAGGACCGCGAGAAGATCGCCGCGCTCGCGACCCGCGCGGCCATCGACATCCTGGAGTTCCCGAACAGCGCGGTCCGGCTGTACGACCCCGAGGCGGAAGAGCTCTTACCGACCGCGATCAGCAAGGAGGCGACCGCTGCGCTCGGGGAGCGCCCGGCGTTCGGGTCCGGCGACGGGCGGATCTGGGAGGCGTTCGATCGCGGCGAGCCGGTCGTCGTCGACGATCTGAACGCCGTCGACACTGACGTCGGCTACGGGGAGCTCCGGAGCCTGCTCGTCGTTCCGCTCGACGACCACGGCGCGATGCCGCTCGGCTCCCGCGAGCCAGGCTTCTTCGACGACACGGCGATCCAGCTGGCGCAGGTGCTGGCGGCGAACGTCACTGTCGCGCTGGACTGCGCCGAGCGCACAGCCCAGCTCCGGGACCGCGACGCCGCGCTCCAACGCGAGATCGACCGGCTGGAGAAGTTCGCCGGGCTCGTCTCGCACGACCTCCGGAGCCCACTCACCGTCGCGGTCGGGCGGCTCGAACTCGTGCGAGAGCTCGTCGACGACCCGGCCGCGATCGATGAGCTCGACCAGATCGGCGAGGCTCACGACCGGATGAGCCAGCTCATCGACGACCTCCTGGCGCTGGCGCGGCAGGGGCAGACCGTCGACGAGCCGGAGTCGGTCGACCTCGCCGAGGCGGCAGTGCGGGCGTGGGGAACCGTCGACACCGCCGGCGCGACGCTCGACGCGCCCGACGGCTCTGTCGCGGTCGACGCCGACCCGGAGCGGCTTCGGACGCTCTTGGAGAACCTGTTCGCGAACAGCGTGGAGCACGGCCCCACGGGCGGCCGGGCAGAGCCTGACGACAGCGTGGAACCCGATTCCACGGGCAGCCGGGCAGAGCCTGACGACAGCGTGGAACCCGGTGCGACCGAGCCCGACGTCACCGTCACCGTCGGCGCGCTCTCGGATGGGTTCTACGTCGCCGACGACGGCGGCGGGTTCGACGTCGACCCCGAGGAGGCGCTGGAGTACGGGACCTCGAGCGACCCGCACGGCAGCGGCTTCGGGCTCGCGATCGCCCGAGAGATCGCGACCGCGCACGGCTGGGCGATCTCGATCGACGACGTCGACGGGGCGCGGTTCGAGTTCCGCACGGGCGAGTAGCGGACCGCGACGGCGACCGCTCCAAACACATATATAAAAGCACGGGGTGATGTGCGATTTCAGCACACACCCGAGCCACGGTTATTGACGACTCGCCCGTGTACGATACGTATGGATGACACTGCCCGCGAGCTGCTCGAGCCGCTCCCGCCGAGCGCCAAGCTGGTCTACTACGTCCTCAACGAGGAGGGTCGGTTCGACCAGACCGGGCTCGCCGAGGAGACGCGCCTGTCGACCCGAACCGTCCGGTTCGCGGTCGAGAAGCTCACCGAGGTCGGTCTCGTCGAAGAGGGGCTGTGCCCTCGCGACGCCCGCCGGTCGGTGTACGCGCCGGTCCCCGAGTCCGAACGCTCGGAAGAGACCGAGCCGGAGGCCGCCTCGGAGCCCGACGCCGAGGCGCCCACAGCGGCCGCGGTCGCCGAGGACTGAGCCCGGACCGAACGCTTCCTCCCCCGATCCGTCGCGCTTTTGACCGCGGAACCGGTAGTGAGCGTACTCGATGGCGACGTATCACATCGAAACCTATGGCTGTAGTTCGAACCGGGGTGAGAGCCGGGAGATAGAGCGCGCGCTTCGCGACGGCGGCCACCGCCCGGCGGACGGACCCGAAGACGCCGACGTCGCCATCCTCAACACCTGCACGGTCGTCGAGAAGACCGAGCGGAACATGCTCCGGCGCGCCGAGGAGCTTCAGGAGACGGCGGCCGACCTCGTCGTCACCGGCTGCATGGCGCTCGCCCAAGGCGAGCTGTTCGAGGAGGCCGGCGTCGACGCCGAGATTCTCCACTGGGACGAGGTCCCGTCGTACGCGCTCAACGGCGAGTGCCCGACGACCACGCCCGACGCCGAGCCGGTCCTCGACGGCGTGGTCGGCCTCCTCCCCATCGCGCGCGGCTGCATGAGCAACTGCTCGTACTGCATCACGAAGTTCGCGACCGGCCGGGTCGACTCCCCGTCGGTCGCGGAGAACGTCGAGAAGGCCCGCGCGCTGGTCCACGCCGGCGCGAAGGAGATCCGCGTCACGGGCCAGGACACCGGCGTCTACGGCTGGGATAACGGCGACCGGAAACTGCCGGAGCTCCTCGACCGCATCTGCGACATCGACGGCGAGTTCCGGGTCCGGCTCGGGATGGCGAACCCGGGCGGCATCCATGGGATCCACCAGGAGCTCGCCGACGTGTTCGCCGCGAACGAAGAGCTGTACGACTTCATCCACGCGCCGGTCCAGTCCGGCTCCGACGACGTGCTCGACGACATGCGTCGACAGCACCGCGTCGGGAAGTTCCGCGAGGTCGTCGAGACCTTCGACGACCGGCTCGACCACTGGACGCTGTCGACCGACTTCATCGTCGGCTTCCCCACGGAGAGCGAGGCCGACCACGAGCTGTCGATGGACCTCCTCGCCGAGGTCCGCCCGGAGAAGATCAACGTCACCCGGTTCTCGAAGCGCCCCGGCACCGACGCCGCCGACATGAAGGGTCTCGGCGGCACGCTCAAGAAGGAGCGCTCGAAGGCGATGTCCGAGCTGAAGATGAAGGTCGTCGGCGGGGCGTACGAGTCGATGGTCGGCGAGCGGTTCGAGGTCCTCGTCGTCGAGGAGGGCACCGGCGACTCCGTGAAGTGCCGCGACTCCGCGTACCGCCAGATCATCGTCCAGAGCGCGACCGATCGCGGCGTCGAGGTGGGCGACTTCCTGGAGGTGGAGGTGACCGGTCACAACACCGTCTACGCGTTTGGCGACCCGGTCGACGAAGACGGTGTCGAGGGCGTCGCGGACTCGGCCGCGTCGTCGGCCTGAACCCCGACCGAGCCCTCCCGGCGCGGTCGAAACGGACCCGATTCCGGCGTTAGGGAACGAATTACCATAGCGGGATGTCCCCCATGCGGAACTGACGATGAGACAGAGTCAGGACTCGCGCGACCGCGGGGACCGGATCAAGGCGACGTTCGCGCGATACGACGACCGCCCCGACGAGTGCACCCTCCACCCGGAGTCTCCCGGCGAGGACAAGCGGACCACGGAGTGGCTGACCGCGCGCCGCGGCGGGTACGTCTCGCTCGCCGTCTGGCGGTGAGCTCCCGGAGCCCCCTCCGCGGGGCTCGACTCCCCGCCGTATCGGTCGGTGCGACTCTCCCCCGAAAAACGCGGTAAGCCCGGCCTACCGGCCCGATCTGACGGGGGAAGCGGATCGGCTCCGTGAATCGGTTAGACGTCGGAGACCCCGGAAACGCCGAGATACCGGGAACCCCGGAGACGCGGGACCGCCCGCGTCGACGCCCGCCTCTCCGCGCGGGTCACTCCGCCGCGTAGATCATCTCGACCTCGTCGGAGAACCGGTCGAGGATGTTCCGTCGCTTCTTCTTCATCGTCGGCGTGAGCAGGTCGTTCGCCTCGGTGAACTCCTCCTCGACGAGCCGAAACCGCTTGATCCGCTCGTACGACTCGAACTCACCGTTCACGCGGTTGACCTCCTCCTGGACCCGCTCTCGGACCCGGTCGTCCCGACAGGCCTCGGCGCGGCCGCTCGGCAGGTCGATCCCCCGCGTCTCGGCCCATGCGTCGACGCGCTCGAAGTTCGGGACGATCAGCGCGGAGACGAACTTCTGGGAGTCGCCGAGCACGACGCACTGCTCGACAAACTCGTTGGCGGCGAACCGGTCCTCGATCGGCCCCGGCGCGACGTTCTTCCCGGTCGAGAGCACGAGGAGCTGCTTGGCGCGCTCGCGGAACGCGACGTACCCGTCGGGCCGGAGGTGAACGATGTCACCGGTGCGGAACCACGGCTCGTCCGGGTCGCCGTCGCGCTCCTCGGGGGGCGTCCCCGCGAGCGTGACGTCTTCGGGGAGCCGGTCGGGGTCCGTGAACGCCTCCGCGGTCGCCTCCGGTCGGTTCCAGTAGCCGTCGGTCACCTGCGGGCCGCGCACGAGGAGCTCCCCCGCGTCGCCGGCGAGGTCGGCGCCCTCCTCGCCGACGACGGTGCCGTCGACCGCGATCTCGGTGTCGACGACGGGCGGGCCGATGGTGCCGACTCTCGGGTCCTCAGGCGGGTTGACGCTGACGACGGGAGCGGTCTCCGTGAGTCCGTACCCCTCCAGGATCGGGAGGTCCATCCCGTGGTACAGCGCGCACAGCTCGGCCGACAGCGACCCGCCGCCCGAGATGAAGAAGTCGACCTCGCCGCCGAGCGCCTCCCGGACCGACGAGAAGACGAGCCGGTCGGCGACCACGCGCTTGGCGCCGAGCAGCGCGCCCGGCTCGTCGGCCTCGTGATGGGCCCGCCCGACGTCGACGGCCCAGCCGAATATCCGCGCTTTCACCGGCGACTCGTTCGCCTGCTCGCGGATCGCGTCGTACAGCTTCTCGTAGACGCGCGGGACGCTGGTGACCGTCGTCGGCCGCACGAGCCCGAAGTCCTCGCGGAGCGTGTCCGGGCTCTCGGCGTACCCGACCGTCGCGCCCGCCGCGAACATCATGTAGTGGCCCGCCATGCGCTCGAAGACGTGCGCGAGCGGGAGGAAAGATAGCGTCGTCGACTCGGCCGAGATCCCCGGCGCGTCGGGGTCGCGGTCCGGGCGGTCGGCGAAGCGCCGGTAACACTGCGTGACGTTGTCCCGGAAGTTCGCGTGCGTGAGCCGGACGCCCTTCGGCTTCCCGGTCGTCCCGGAGGTGTAGATGAGGCTGGCGAGGTCGTCGACCCCGACGGCGTCGATCCACCCCTCGTAGGCCGCCGCGTCGAAGGCGTCGGCGCCCAGCCCGTGGAGCTCGCCGAGGGTGTACACGTCGTCGGCGCCGAGGGCGACCCCGTCGAGGTCCAGCCCCCCCGCGTCCACGTCGTCGAACGAGACGACCGCGTCGAGGTCCTGCGAGAGGTCGCCGGCGACGGCGAGCACCTCGTCGAGCAGGTCGCGGTCCTCGACGACGACGACGGTCGCGCCGGGGTCCTCGAGCAGGTACCGGACCTGGCTTGGCGACGAGGAGGCGTAGACGGTCGTCACGACCGCGCCCGCGGCCAGCGCCGCGAAGTCGGTCTGGGCCCACTCCATCCGGGTCTTGGCGTAGAGGGCGACCCGCGTGTCGCCGTCGACGCCGACCTCGCGGAACCCCGCCGCGAGGCGCCGCACGACGTCGCGCATCTCGCCGTAGGTGATGCCGGCGTACTCGCCGTCCGGCGCGGGCGGGAGGACGCCCTCGGTGACCAGCGAGCGGTCGTGGACTCCGCCCTTGTACCGCTGGGCGCTTCGGTCGGCGTTCCGCTCGGCCGACCGCTCGAAGGTGCGCGGGAGCGTCTCCCGGGCGACGACGTCGTCCGCGAACTCCCGTTCCGCCTCCTGCCAGTACATACCGCCTCCGACCCGCCGGACCCTCATAAACGATCGGGTAGTTTCGAGTTCATCCGAGCTCCGGGACCGCGAGGGTTTAATCCCGAGCGGGCGCGAGTGACCCTGTGGACCCCGACCGGATCCCCGCCGAGTTCCCCGCGCCGAGCTTCCGCGGCGCGCAGGAGCGGGCGCTGGCGGATATCAGGGACGCGTTCGCCGCCGGCAACGAGGTCGTCCTCGTGCGCGCGCCGACGGGCAGCGGGAAGTCGCTGCTCGCCCGGGCGGTGATGGGCGCGGCCGCGACGGTCGAGGAGACGGCGCCGAGCGAGGCCACGGGCGCCTACTACACGACGCCGCAGGTGTCGCAGATCGACGACGTCGAGGCCGACGACCTCCTCGACGACCTGGCGGTCATTCGGGGGAAGTCGAACTACGACTGCATCCTCCCCGGCGAACACGACACGCCGGTCAACCGCGCCCCCTGCGTCCGCCAGCAGGGGTTCGACTGCTCGGTGAAACACCGGTGCCCGTACTTCTCCGACCGCGCCATCGCCTCCGGGAACCGCTACGCCGCATTGACGTTAGCGTACTTCATGCGCACCGCCGGCTCCGAGGTGTTCCGGAAGCGCGACGCGGTCGTGATCGACGAGGCGCACGGCCTCGCCGAGTGGGCCGAGATGTACGCGACCATCGAGCTCTCGCCCGACCGCGTCCCCGTCTGGGACGACGTGACCGTCCCGGACGTCGAGGCCGACGCCGGCCCCGAGGAGGACGCGCTTGACCGCACCGCCCGGTTCGTCGGCTCGCTCCGCGACGTCGCGAAGCGCGCGCGAGACGAGCTGACGGGTCGCCCCGAGCTCGACCGCGAGGAGGTGGCCCGCCGCGACCGGCTCCAGGAGCTGATAAGCGAGCTCGGCTGGTTCCTCGAGGACTACCGCGACCTCGACTCGCCCACGACGTGGGTCGTCGACCAGTCCGGCGGGGAGGGGTCGCCGCTCGCGATCAAGCCGCTGGACCCCGCCCGCTACCTCCGGCACACGGTGTGGGACCGCGGGAACCGGTTCGCGCTACTCTCTGCCACCATCCTCTCGAAGGAGGCGTTCTGCCGCGGGATCGGCCTCGACCCCGCCAAGGTCGCGCTCGTCGACGTCGAACACACGTTCCCCCTCGAAAACCGCCCCCTGTACGACGTGACGCAGGGGTCGATGACGTACGAGAACCGCGACGAGACGATACCGAAGATCGCGCGCCTGATCGTCCGGCTCATGGCCGAACACCCGGACGAGAAGGGGCTGATCCACGCGCACTCGTACGACATCGCCGGGCGGCTCACCGAGCTGCTGGGCGAGTTCGGCGTCGCCGCGCGGGTCCGACGGCACGGACGCGAGAACCGGGACGCGGAGCTCGCGGCGTGGAAGGCCAGCGACGACCCCGAGGTGTTCGTCTCCGTGAAGATGGAGGAGGCGCTCGACCTGAACGGCGACCGCTGCCGGTGGCAGGTGGTGTGTAAGGCGCCGTACCGCAACACGAACGACTCCCGCGTCGCCCGCCGGCTCGCGGACGACCAGTGGGCGTGGTACCACCGGACCGCGCTCCGGACCGTGATCCAGGCGTGCGGCCGCGTCGTCCGCGCCCCCGACGACCACGGCGCGACGTACCTCGCGGACGACTCCCTGTTGGACCTCTTCGACCGGGCGCAGGCCGACACCCCGCCGTGGTTCCGGGACCAGATCGACGCGATGAGGACGCCCGACCTCCCGGAGTTCGACCCCGCCGCCGCGCTCGCCGGGATCAACGCCGAGCCGTCCGGTCCGTCCAAGGCGGCGCGGAACCGGGCGGCCGGTGCCGGCGGCGCGGCCGACCGTGACGGCTCCGCCGCGCAGGGGTCGGGAACCGCCGCGTCCGGCGAAACCGGCTCGACCGCCGCCCCCGGATCGGGAGGCGGAACCGGACACGACGGCGACGGCGGAGAGACGCGGACCCACTCGGAGGCCGACGCCGAACGGCGCGAGGACCACCCGCTCTCCGACGTCTGGGGCGACGGCTGACGGGGCCGCTACGGCGCGGCGCGCCGCGTCACGCGATCGACGCCTACAGCAGGGTGATGCCCCATGCGGCCATGGAGCTCACCATGAGGAACGCGAAAAACAGCGCGAAGATCTGTTGTCTGTTCATGCTCTTCCCTGCGACGCAGAACGGCATAATTCCTGCGGGCCGTCATCGGTAGTGGTTATACACGGCCGAATCGGTCGACTGTCAATATATATCGTATAAGGTGTATCAGGAGCCTCAATCGATTAGTAACCTTCATAAACCTACACGGGTCTACTGTAGATATGGCAACCAAGGGCCTCTCGAGTGCGCTGACGCTGTACGGTGCGCGAACGCTGACACTCTCTCAGGCGGCCGCACAGGCGGGGCTCAGCGAGGCCGAGTTCGTCGATCAGTTGGAGCGCCGCGGCATTGAGGTCACCGAGTCGGAGCGCGCCGCCGCGCTCGGGAACGAGTCGACCGCCCGCGCTGATTGATCGACGGCGACACGCGAGGCTACGGTTATTTTCTTTCGTGACTACGACGCGTAGCGATGTCGTGGTGGACAGTTCAAAAATTCCGCTCATTCATTTATAAGCGGTTGACCGCAGATCGACAGTGAACACCGCCAAAGCCCCAGCCAGGAGGCGGGCGCACGCTCGCTGCGGTCCTCGGTCACTCGCTTCGCTCGTTCCCTGCGGTCCTTGCCTCGCCTGCGCCCGCCTCCTGGCTGCCCTTTTGAGTCCCACCCGCCCGCACGGCGACCGCGCCTCACGCCTCCCCAACCTCGTCGCT
>NZ_JAODIX010000023.1:8639-62072 GCF_026586675.1 Halorubrum yunnanense | reverse complement strand
GCCGTCGGCTCGCGGCCCGAAGGGCCGCTCACCGGGGCGCGCCACCGCACCGTTTACTACACCATTTATAAGTGACAGTCGCGGCCGCTCGCGGATAGTTAACTACCGTATCGTCACCGACGACCTACTCCTTGGGGACGAGGTGGACCTCGCCGCCGTGCTCGAACGCGAGGACGCTGTCGGCGTCGCCCCCGACGAAGTCGGGGTTCGGGACCGTCTTCGCCTCGTAAGTGACCGGGTCGAGCACCTGGATCGCGTTCTCGTCTTCCACCGTCACCACCGTCGTCTCCGCCGCGTCGCCCCGGGTGCCGAGGCGGATCGCGTCCGGCGCCGCCGCCTCCTCGAACTCGGAGGTGTACGCCTCGCCCGTCGCGAGCCGGACGCCCTGGAGGCGCCCGGAGACCCCCGTGACGAGGACGGGGCCGTCGCCGTCCTCGGGATCGATGATCTCCCCCTCGGCGTACCGGGGGAGCCGGACCGCGAACGTCACCCGGTACACCTCGTTGCCGTCGCCGTCCTCGGTGACGAGCGTCGGGTACGACTCGAAGCTCCCGCCGAGCGCGTCGGTGATCCGGGTCGCGACGTTCTGCGCGAGCCGGTTCGAGGAGAGCTTGACGTCCGGGCCGTCGTCGGTCTCTTTCACCTCGGTGATGAACGCCTCGCGGTCGCCGTCGGCCTCCTGGTCTGCGACGTACGACTCGGCAATGTCGAGCGCCTCGGCGCGCTCCGCGGGCGTCAGATCGCGCTCGTCCGCGCGCACCTGCACCGTGCCGGCGTAGTAGCCGCCGGCGATCCGCCCGCACCGGTCGCAGGTCCCCCGCGAGATCTTCACCGGGACGGTGACCTCCGCGGATCGGAGCGTCCCGCGGACGACGCCCGAGAAGTGACAATGCATCCGGACGTTGTTCTCGTCGACCTGCTCGGGCTCGACGCCCCACTCGACCTCCTCGGCGTCGACGTGGACGCCGAGCGCCTCCGCAACCTCGTCGACGGCGACGTCGGTGTAGTCGCGCGCGCCGACATCCCGCCACGACTCGCCGCGGCGGACCGCGCCGCAGCCGGAACAGACCAGCACCTCGATCCGGTCGGGCGCGTCGACCAGCTCGAAGTCCTCGAAGTAGCAGTCGTCACACAGCAGCGCGTCCCGCCCGCCGGGGTCGCCCGGAAGCGGCTCGCGCCGCTCCGGGACGGCGCCGCCACACCGGGGACAGAACTCCCGCGACTCGCTCATTGCCGGCGGCTACGCCGAGGAGGCGTTTAAGCGGCGCGGACCCGCCTCGACCGACACGGCCGGGGCGCGTCTCTGAGCCTATCCCTCCGAAATCGTTTTTCGCACGGACCGTGAAAGCCCCCGTATGAGCGAGAATCCCGACGACGAACGGCTCGAGGAACTGCGAGAGAAGAAGATGGAGGAGCTCCGCGAGCGCAAGCAGGGCGGCGGCGGCGACGCTCAGGCCCAGCAGGAGGCCCAGGAACAAGCTGAGGCCCAGCAGGAGGCCGTGCTCAAACAGTACCTCACGGACGGCGCGCGCCAGCGTCTCAACGCGGTCGCGATGTCGAAACCGGAGTTCGGCGAGAAGGTGAAACAGCAGGTCGCGGCGCTCGCGCAGAGCGGCCGGATCCAGGGACAGATCGACGAAGACCAGATGCGCGACCTCCTGAAGGAACTCCAGCCCGACCAGCAGAGCTTCGACATCCAGCGGCGATAGATGGAGCTCGCGCTGCTGTACAGCGGGGGAAAAGACTCCTCGCTCGCCGCCCACCTGCTCGACCGGTTTTACGACGTGCGCTGCGTCACCGGGAGCTTCGGGCTCACCGACGACTGGAAACACGCCGAACGCGCGGCCGCGGAGCTGGGCTTCCCCTTCGAGCGCGTCGAGCTGGAGCGGGAGGTGGCGGACGAGGCGGCCGCGACCATGCTCGAGGACGGCTACCCGCGGAACGGAATCCAGCGCGTCCACGAGCACGCGCTCGACGCGATCGCGGACCGCGACGTCGACGCCATCGCGGACGGCACGCGCCGGGACGATCGGGTCCCGACAGTCTCGCGCGCGCAGGCGCAGAGCCTCGAGGACCGCCACGGCGTCGACTACATCTCTCCGCTGTCGGGGTTCGGCCGCCACGCCGTCGACCGCCTCGTGGAGGAGACGTTCGACGTCCAGCAGGGGCCGAGCGAGGAGGTGCCGAAGGCCGACTACGAGGACGAGCTCCGGACCCTCATCGCCGAGGAGCACGGCGAGGCGACCGTCGACGAGGTGTTCCCGGACCACGACCAGACGTACGTCCACGGTCGGAACGATTAGCTCGGCGGCGCGCCCGCGACGCCGGTCCAGGCCCAGACCGCGGTCCCGGGTCCGCCTCCGGCTCACGCCGCGACCGCTCACCGTCGCTCGCCGAGGAACGACTCCACGTCCGCCCTGGAGGGGAGTGCCGTCATCCCGCCTTCTTTTCGCACCGAGAGCGCGGCCGTCGCGTTGGCGAACGCGACCGCGTCGACCAGATCGACGCCGGTGTCGACGCGGCTCTCCCCCTCGCTCAGCCGCGCGACCAGCCCGGCGGTGAACGCGTCGCCGGCCCCGGTCGCGTCGACGGCCTCGACCGCGAACCCGTCGTGGCGAGCGGTCCGCTCGCCCCACGGCGCCGCCGCCGAGCTCGCGACGATCGCGCCCGCTTCCCCGAGCGTGACGACGGCGGTGTGCGGGCCGAGAGCCAGCAGATCGCGGCCGAGAGCCTCCCTGTCGCCCTCCCCCGACGAGAGCCCCGTCGCCGCCACGTCCTCGTCGCTGGCGAGGACCACGTCGCTGTCGGCGACGATCGCGCGGACCGCGTCGACGACGGCCTCGCGCTCGCCGTCCGGCACGAGGTCCTCGCGGTAGTTCACGTCGAACGACACCGTACAGCCGCGCTCGCCGGCTTCCGCGGCCAGCTCGCGCATCGCCTCCCGGCCGTCGGGGTGCGTCAGCGCGACGCCGCCGAGGTGGACCCACGAGGCCGACGCCAGCGCCGCGACCGAGACCGAGTCCGGATCAAAGCCGAACGTGGCGTCCCCGGAGCCATAAAACCGGAACCGCCGGCCCTCCACGCCCGGCGGCGAGACGACCGCGAGGGTGGTGTTGCCGTCGACGCGCTCGAACGCGCCTGTCGGTAGGTCCTCGGCGACGAGCGTCTCGCGCAGGAAGTCGCCGAACGGGTCGCTCCCGAGTCGGGTCCAAAACGTCGGCGCCGCGCCAAGCCGGGCGAGCCCGACCGCGACGTCGGCGGGCGCGCCGCCCGGTCGGTGCGAGAAGCCGTCGACGTCGCGAAGGGTCTCGCCGGGCCCGGGGAGCAGGTCGATCAGCGTCTCGCCGGCCACGAGGATCTCCGCCATGCGAGAGACGGAGGCGCCGGGCGACGTGAAAGTGTGCGATTCGCCGGCCCCTCCCTCGCTCGCCTCTCGCCCGCGGACGGCCGCTTACTCCTCGTCGTCGGAATCCGAGCCGTCCGACTCCCCGTCAGCCGCCGCGACCTCCTCGGCGACCGCCTCGAACGCCGCGAGGATGACCCGCTTGCAGGCCTGTCCCTCGGTCGTCCAGTGGTTGGCGTAGTCGAGCATGTCGTCGTAGATCTCCGGCTTGCAGCCGGCGGCCTGCGGGTGCCCGCCGCCGTTCACCTTGCCGGCGACCTCGTGGGCGTGCTGAAACTCCTCCGAGCCGCGGATGGACGCGGAGCCCGCGGGCTTGACGATCACCGCGGCGTCGGCGCCCTCGCCGCGGAGCGTCTCCGCGACCTCGTTCTGCGAGCACCGGCCGTACGTCACCGCGACCGTCCACTCGCCGACCTCGTGGGTCACCGCGCGGTCGACGGCGGCGTCGATCCGGGCCTCCTTCTCGACGCGGCGGTCGGCGACGAACCTCTCGACGGTCTCAGGGAGATCGGCGCCGTACGCGCCCGCGACCGTCGCGTACTCCTCGCTGCCGGCCCAGTAGGAGTAGTCGGCCAGGTCGTCCGAGCGCGGGTCCGCCTTGATCCAGAGGTCGTGGTCGCGGGTCGCGACTGCCAGCTCGGCCCACCGGTCGTCGAACGCGTGGTCGAGCGAGCGGAGCGTCACGTCGGCGGTGCATTCCTCGTCCGACTCGCCGATCACGAGGTCGACGCCGAGGTCGCGGACGGCCGCCGCCGTCTCGTCGTCCCACTGGTGGTGGTCGAACCAGCGGATCGAGGCGGTCTCCCCCGCGAGCGCCTCCAGCGGCTCCGCGATCCAGTCGTAGTCGTCGGGACAGAGGTCGCAGACGAACAGGTCGACGTCGTCGTCGGCGTACGCGAGCACGCGCTCGAGCGAGGTGTCGAGCGAGTACGGGCCCGCCGAGACCAGCCCGACCGGCGACCGCGTGTGAGCGTCGGCGGTGGGGTCGGCGTCGTCCCCGTCGCTTCCCCCTTCATCCTCATCCTCCCCGTCCGCATCCGCCCCGTCCCCGAGCCGCGCCGCGATGGCGGCCTCGAAGTCGGCGACGTCGAGGGCGGCGTCGTACGCTTCCCGGATCATCGCCGCGCAGGCGAGCCCGTCGGCGTCGCCGTCGGCGATCACAACCGCCTCGCTCCCCTCAATCGCCTCTTTCGCCTTCCGCTCGGCGCGCTCCTCGTCCAGCGAGTCCGGGTAGAAGAAGCCCTTGCCGGGCAGCCGCGTGTACCGCGAGCGGGGGATCCCCGCCTCGTCGATGAGGTCGTCGTCCATACAGTCGCCCCGGGCGGGAGCGGGAAAACTCCGCCGTTCTCGACGGCCGAAGCGCGCGACGCCGCGTCGCAGGGCCTATATCGTCGTCCGCCGCGGGTCCTCGTCGGTGAGCTGGCGGACGGTGAGCACGGGGACCGGGCAGGTGCGCACGACGCGCTCCGCGACGGAGCCGATGAGGAACCGGTTCTCCCCGTGTCGCCCGCGCGTCCCCATCGCGACGAGGTCGGCGTCGACGTCCCCGGCGCAGCCGGATATCTCGCCGGCCGGTCGCCCCTCGCGCACCTCGACGGTCACGTCCAGTTCGGAGTCGCGCTCCCCCGCGGCCTCGGTGACCTGTTCGAGCGCCGACTCCCCGTGGTCATCGAGCGCGTCGCGGAGGTCCTCGCGGACCTCGTCTGGCGTGGACTCGACCTCGCCGCTGTCGACGACGTAGATAGCGTGGACCTCGGCGTCGAAGCGGGCCGCGACGTCGACCGCGACGTCGACGGCTCGGCGCACGCTGTCGGAGCCGTCGGTCGCGACCACGATCGTGTCGAACATACGCCCCCGTTCGCCGAGCCGACAGTTAAAAACAGGCGGTCGACTCCGACGCCGTGGCGGCGGGAAGCGCGGGTGCGGCGGTGCTGTGGTTTATCAGCGATCGGCGCGGGCGCGGCGGCGTTCCCGGCCTACCGGTGCGATTCGATCTTGATCACTGGGCTTCCGCTCGTGTCGGCGATGATCGTCGCCGTCGTCGAGTCCGCCTCGAACCGGAGGGTCATCTTGAGGTTGTTATCCTGGAAGAGGCCGTCCAGCGCGTCGGTGTTGATGTCCTCGCTGATGCGCCACAGCTGATCGAGCACGTCCTCGTCGTGAGCCTTCGCGACCGCCGTGACGACCTCCGTACTCAGCTCCTCGGTCTCGTCCGGCTCGTAGTAGAACTCCCTCGCGTCGTCCATACGTGGGGGTCGGCCATCAGCCGGAAGTCCGTTGTTACCAGTAGCTGACGTCGTCGTTACCCGCACCGACCGCGGGGTCGGCGCCCCTCGACCGCAGCGGGTCCCGACGGAGTTAGTCGGTTATAAGGACAGTGATTTCCGCGGATCCGAATCCCGCGGGCCTGAATCCCGCGGACTCTACTCCTCGAACCCGAACTCCGAACACCGCCGCGCTCGCGTCGCCTTACGCCAGGAAGACGTGCCGCGGCCGGTCGGCCAGCACCTCGCGACCCCACTCGACCGTCTCGCGGAACTCGTCGGAGCCGAAGAACGTCATCGCGTCCTCCTTCGCCTCCCACTGGCTGGCGATGAACATGTCGTTCTCGTCTTCGACGTTGGCCATCAGGTCGGTCTCGACGTGGC
Organism: Halorubrum yunnanense; assembly: GCF_026586675.1. GTDB lineage: Archaea > Halobacteriota > Halobacteria > Halobacteriales > Haloferacaceae > Halorubrum > Halorubrum yunnanense. Next base: position 56,021 of record NZ_JAODIX010000023.1, on the reverse strand, counting down.
CGTCCATCTCCGCGAGGATCTCGCCGATGTCGTCGAACGTGTCGCCGAACTCCTCGCGGTAGTCGGGCTTGACGGTGTAGAACATCCCCATCGTGCCGAAGCCGGACTCCTCGCCGGCGCGGGCGACGACGTCCGGGAGCTCCGAGAGGAAGCCGGCCGCGGTCTCGGCCGCGGACGCGGTGTCCCAGATGGAGACGACCGCGGCGCGGTCGGTGTGCCGGCCCTCGTACACCGCCGTCTTCACGTGGGTGCCGTAGTGGTCGAAGTTGCCGCGGAGCCCCTCGACCTCGTCGAACAGCTCGTCGACGTCGGCCTCGCTGTACAGCACGGTGGCGTACACGTCCTCGCCGTGGGGCTTCCCGGCGTAGATGTCGAGGTCCGCGAGCTCGCCGCGGATGTCCTCGTCGGCGACGCCGTCCCCCCCGTCGTCCGCCGCCTCGTCGCCGTGCGGGTGGTCGCCCTCGCTGCCCGCGTCCTCGTCGCCGTGCGGGTGGTCCCCGTGTGCCGAGCCCCCGCCGGCGCCGGCGCGGTCGTGGCCCCCGCCGTAGCCGTGACCGTCGTCGCCGTCGCCGTGGTGGCCGCCCTCCCCGTGGGCGCGGCCCGCGTGGGCGTCCTCGGCGCTCCCCTCGTCCGCGGGCACCGTCTCGCCCGCGAGGTACGCGCCCAGGTCCGCGGGCGGGAACCGCCGCCCGATGTAGAACTCCCCGAACTCACCGTAGCGCGAGGAGGCGGGGTCGAACCGCATCTCGTAGACGATGTCCTTGATGTCGGTGGGGTCCGAGCCGAACAGCGTGACGCCCCACTCGTGGCCCTCGAAGCCGACTGAGGAGGCGATCACCTGCTTAATCTTGCCCGCGTACTCCTTGCCGACCTCGCCGTGGCCGGCCATGAGGTCCGCGCGGTCTTCGAAGTCGAGGTCGTACCAGTTGTACTCCTCCCCGCGGCGTTTGCTCATCGGGTAGAAGCAGACGTACTCGTCGTCCGGGATCTCCGGCGTCAGCTTCCCCTCGATGTAGCGACGGAGGCCGGCGTCGACCTCCTCCGGGCCCTCCTCGAAGTACGCGTCGGAGACGTAGCCGGAGACCTCGGTCACGGAGACGTACGAGGTCGTCCGCTCCGTGAACCCCGCGAGCGCGGTGTCCTCGAACCGGCGCTCGATCGACGAGAGGTCGTCGAGCGACGGCCGGAAGTGGACGAACAGGAGGTCGGCCTTGTGCCCGAGCACGGAGAACAGCCCGGAGTCGCCCTCGTCGGCGTCGGCGACCTGTTCGCGGTGTCTCAGAAAGCGCTTGCCCTCCTCGATCGCCCGTTCCCGCTCCCGTTCGGGGGCGTCGCGCCACGCGTCCCAGTCGATCGACCGGAAGTCGTGCAGCGCGAACCACCCCTCCTCGGTCTGTGGTGCCTCGACCATACGTCGGCTTGGGTCGCCGGGGGTTAGGCGTTTGCGGGTCGTCGCCGCTGCGTCTCCGGGACGGACGTCGTTTCGACGATCTGGGTAGTCATTCCCGTGAAAACTCCAACAGTATTAATCGCGACCAGCGCCTTAGTCAGCCATGGCGATCGCCCGGCACGAACGCGGACGACGGGCGGACCTGCGGGCGTTGCTCTCGCAGGTCCATCCGGTGTTCATGCTGCCGCCGCTCGCGGCCTCGTGGTTCGGCGCGGCCGTCGCCGGCGAGTTCGCGCTCTCGGTCGGCGCGATCCACATGACCGCGATCTTCCTCGCGGTGTACACGGCTCACGTGAAGGACGGCTACGTCGACTTCCACCGGCGCGGCGAGGACGACGACCACCCGATGACGGTCCGGGGCTGTCGCCTCTCGCTCCTCGCCGCGGGCGTCGGCTTCGCCGCCTGCACGCTCGCGCTCGGTGCCCTCGTCGGCCCGGGCGCCGCGCTCGTCACCCTGCCGACCTGGTTCGTCGGGTACCTCCACGCGCCGCAGCTCGACACGAACCCGATCACCACGACGCTGGGGTACCCGACCGGGATCGCGCTCGCGCTGCTCGGCGGGTTCTACGTCCAGGCGGGCGAGGTGACCGCGACGGTGCTCGGCTTCGCGCTCGTCTTCCTTGCGACGCTCGCCGGGGTGAAGATCATCGACGACGAGCAGGACTACGCGTACGACAAGTCGATCGACAAGCGGACCGTCTCGGTGCTGCTCGGCCGGGCGCGGGCCCGGACGCTGGCGTTCTCCCTGCTGTCGACCGGGCTCGTCGGCGTCCTCTGGGGGACGGTCGGCGGGCTCTTTCCCCCGTCGGCGCCGGCCGCGGCGCTCGCGTTCGGCTCGGTAGCGCTGGTGGCCGGCCGCGCCCGTCCGACGATCGCGACGATGCTGCTGATTCGCGGCGCCTACGTCTTCCTCGCCCTCCTGCTCGTGGCCGTCTGGTTCCGACCGCTGTCGGGCACCGCGCTCCCGGACATCACCGTTCTCGGGCCGTACACGTACCTCGCCACCGAGGTCGTCTTCGGCGCGCTCGCGTTCGGCCTGCTCCGGTACGCCGGCGCGCTCCGGGAGGCGGCTCGGACGGTCGCCGCCCTGTACCCGATCGCGTACCTCTGGGACTGGTACACGCTGGAGGTCGGCGTCTTCGAGATCACGCTGCGCACCGGGTACGACCTGTTCGGGATCCCGATCGAGGAGCACCTCTTTATGATCGTCGTGCCGGCGCTCGTCCTCGGCCTCCACGAGACAATCCGGACGCTCTCGAGCGAGTCGGACGACGCGTCTCGGAGCGGCTCTCGCCCGTGAACGGGCCACCGACAGCGACGCCGCTACCGATCGATCAGCCGCCCGAGTATCCCGCCCGGTAGCCCGGCGCGAATCAGGCGGTCGTACAGCCGGTCGGGGAGCACCGCGGCGGCCCGCGGGAGCCAGCGCGCGCGGCGGCTCACCCGGTAGACGGCCCGCGGCCGCTCCGTCGTGGCCGCGACGACGACGCGCTCGACGACGGTCTCCAGGTCGGTCGCGGCGGGCGCGTACCCCTCGAACGCCCGGTAGGCGTCGGCGTAGGGGCCGTCGGGGTCCGCGTCCGCGTTCCGCTCCGCGATCTCGGCGGCCGCGCGCTCGTTGAACCCGGTCGGGACCGGGCCGGGCTCGACGAACGCGACCGTCGCCCCGCGGGGCTCGACCTCGCGGCGGAGGGCGTCGACGTACCCGCGCAGCCCGGCCTTCGCGGCGCTGTAGGCGCCGTGGTACGGGAGCGCAGTCGACCCGAGCATCGACCCGACCACGACGATCCGGCCGCCGCGCTCGCGGATCGACGGGAGGGCGGCCCTGACGACGGTGTGGACCGCGGTCAGGTTCGTGTCGAGCTGCCGCCGGAACGAGTCGACGGTGGTGTCCTCGACCGCCGCGATATCGTACCCGCCCACGCAGGAGACGACTCGGTCCAACTCGCAGTCGGCGAGGAGAGTCTCGACCGCGTCGCCGTCGCGCAGATCGAGGGCGTGCGTCTCCGCGGTCTCGGGGAGATCGGCCAGCCCGTCGGCGTCGCGGTCGAGCCCGATCACGTCGTGGCCGGCGGCCGCGAGCGTTCGCACGACGCCGCCGCCGATCCCGCCGGCCGCTCCGGTCACGAGGACGCGCATGGCGTTCGCTACCCCCCGGGGACGGGTGACGCTGGCGGTTCGGGTCGGGGCCGGACCCGAAGCGGGGTAACGTGTTCGGGGGAAGCCCCCGCCCGCGCCCCGAAGGCATATACCCCCCACCCGCGACTACCCGACGTATGTCCACCGACGAACCGTCCGTCCCGATCGTGTGTACCGAGTGCGACACGGAGACCAGCGTCCCCCTGTCCGACGTGGCGGACGCGCTCGCCAAACACAACGACGGGAAACACGACGGGGAGGAGATTGCGGAGGTCGACCCCGCGCTGAAAGACCAACTCGCCGACCTCGTCGCCGAGGACCTCGGGCTCTTCGACGAGGCGTAGGCGGGGAGAAGCGGTTCGCCGCCCGAGGCGACGCCGCCGTCACCGACGCGTCGCTCTCGGCTCTCTCAGTCGTCCTGCGCGAGCGCGCCCTTCGGGTGCCCCTTGTGCTGGAGGTTCCGGTTGTCTCGCTTCCGGGTCGCCGTCGCCGGGATGACCGTGTCGGCGTCGACCTCGCTTCGCGGTCGGCCGGTGTACCCGTGGTCGGGGTGTTCGGCGCAGTGGGCCATCGCGTCGTGCGAGCCCTCCCACGGTCCCTCGTCGCAGCCGTCCGCCGTGCAGACGAACACTATATTATCGGACATGTTGACGGGAAATTCCCGGTCGTCCTACATAAATCCGGAGACTTAATTATCAGATGAGATAACGAGGAGCGTCACCGGTCCTCATCCGTCCGACGCGGTCCGGACCTCGGCTCAGTCGCCGGCGGCGGGAGCCCCGAACAGCTCGACGCTCGTCCCGTCGTGGCGGCAGTCCTCCAAGGCGTGCTTGGCGGCGAAACCCGCTTCGTGGGCGGAGGCGCCGCGGCCGACGCCGACCTGCAGCTCCACGTCGACGTCCTCCCCGACGTGCGAGACGGCGTCGGCGAACGCGCCCTCGGGAAGGTCCGAGCAGACGGAGACGATGTTGTCCCCGCCGACGAAGAAGGAGAGCGCGCCGTGCCGCTCCCGGAGGTGGCGCATCAGGGAGCCGTACGCCCGCTCGATGTTGATGAACGTGTCGAACTCGTTGAGCTGATCGGTGTACTTCCCGGTCGCGTTGACGACGTCGAAGTGCGCGACCTGGAGATCCGAGGGGGTCGTCTCCGCGAGGTACTCGCCGGCGAGCACCTCGGTCCGGTGCTCGTCCTGCGCGCTCCCCTCCACCTGGAGCTGCCGGTTCGCGGCCTCCAAGGCGTCGACCGGTCGCTCGGCGACCGCGGTGCCGAGGCTGACGGTCACCGGGTACCGGTTCCCGATCGACTCCTGGAGGGCCGCGTGGGCCGCGCCGTCCACGCCGTTCGTCACCGCGATCATGTTGTCGAAGCGCGTGAAGAAGACGTACGCGTCGCGGTGGCCGAGGAACTGGGCGATGTCAGCGAAGAGCCGCGACTGGAGCGTCTGGAGGTCCATCTCTCGGCGCGGCTCCGGCGTCGTCGTCCACGGCCCGTAGTTGTCGATCTGGACGAGGGTCACCTGGGTCGTCGTCACAGTAACCGTCGTTACGGAGTCGCGCCGCTTTACGCTTCCGTTATCTCGAAGGTGAAACTCGTCCCGAATCTGGAACTCGCGTCTCTGCGACGACCCGGCGGCGGCCCCGCAACCACTACGGCCGTGGCGCCCCGACCGGGACCATGGGCTTCAGCGGCGCCGTCCTCGACGTGGACGGCACGGTCGTGCGAGGCAACGATCCGATCCCGGGCGCGCCGGCCGGCTATCGGCGGCTCGGCGAGGCCGGAATCGAGACGCTGTTCGTCTCGAACAACCCGACGAAGGGGCCGGCGGCGTACATCGACCGACTCGGGGCGGCCGGGTACGACGTCGACGTCGACAGCGTCTTCACGGCCGGCACGGTGACGACCCGGTACCTCCGGGAGCACCACGCGGACGACGAGCTGCTCTGTATCGGCGAGTCGGGGCTGCTCGACCAGTTCGCCGACGCGGGCCTCTCGACGACCGACGACGTCGACGCCGCCGACGCGCTCGTCGCCTCAATCGACCGCGGCTTCGACTACGACGACCTCTGTACCGCCATGTGGACGCTGGAGCGCGACGTGCCGTTCATCGGGACCGACCCCGACGTCGTCATCCCGGCCCCCGAACGCGACGTCCCCGGCTCCGGCGCGGTGATCAACGCCGTCGCCGGCGTCGCCGAGCGCGAGCCGGACGTCGTCCTCGGCAAGCCGTCTGACACCGCGATCGAGATGGTGCGCGAGCGCCTCCCCTACCCGCCCGAGGAGTGTCTCGTCGTCGGCGACCGCCTGAACACGGACGTCGCGCTCGGCGAGCGCGCGGGGATGACCACCGCCCTCGTCAGGACCGGCGTCACCGACGAGGACCGGCTCGCCGCCGCCGACGTCACGCCCGACTACGTGCTCGACGACCTCGGCGACATCGACCGCGTCCTGGGCTGATCGGGCCGGCGGCGATACGTCCGATTCTCGACCGCTGACCCGCTCTCACGCCGCTCGTCACTTCCGCTCTGTGGCCAACATTTATAACTAGAATTCGCCTCCCCTCGGTCATGTTTGATGTTGACACTCACGAGGAGGCTACCGGGGACGACGAGGACCCGGAGCGTCCCGTGCGCGTGATCGAGGGGCACGCGGTCCGGTTCAACGAGTACCGGTGCCGAGCGGGCGCGCAGACCGGTGCCGAGCGGGCGCGCGGACCGGTGCCGAGCGGGCGCGCGGACCGGTGCCGAGCGGGCGCGCGGACCGACCGGTCTCGGCGGCGTGCCACCGGCCGGTGTCGGGACCGTTAAGTGTTCGTCCCGGGTAGCCGAAGGCGTGATACAGAGGCTCCGACGCGCGAGTACCTTCGCCGCCGTGGCGGCGCTCGCGGCCCTCGCGCCGACGCTCGGCGACGCCGCCGTCGTGCCCTTCCTCGCCGTCGCCGGCCTCGCGTTCTTCGGGGTCCGCGACGGCGAGTGGTTCGAGACGCTCGCGCTGCCCGGCGACCGGGAGGCGGAGCGGCTGTACGGCCTCGTCGCCTTCTCGGTCGCCGCCGCGGGCCTCGCGCTGTTCGCCTCCCTCCCCCGCGCTCCCCTCCCCTACGAGGCGTTCGCGGGGGCGGCGCTCGCCGTCGGGGGCGGGCGACTTGGCCGGGAGTTCGTCGCCCGCCGCTCGACCGACGAGTTCCCGCTCGTCGCCGGCTACGTCGGCGTCGGGGCGCTCGCGTCCCTCGCCGGACAGGTCGCGGTCCGGATCCAGACCGAGCTCCTCGGCACCGACGGCGGGTTCTCCCTCGACGGGCCCGTCCCCGTCGCGAGCGTCGACCCCGCGGGGACGGCGTCGTCGCTGGCGACCGCCCTTCCCGACCTCGTCTTCCTCGCGTCCGTGGCCGGGCTGACCGCCGCGCTCGTGCGGTCGCTGGTGTTCGACCGCGACGCGCACATCACGGTGATCCTCGTCGCGTTCGCGGTCTGGGGGTTCGTCGCGCTCGACCCCGCGGTCACCGTCCCCCTCGTCGCCTTCGGGCTCGGCGTGACCGCCGCCCTGGGGTATATCTCCTTCGCGCTCGGCACCGCCTCGGTCCCGGGCATGCTGACTGGCGTGCTCTCGGCGCTGCTCGCGGTCGTTCTCGGCGGCGTCGGGTGGTTCCTCACGCTGATGTCCTTCTACGCCGTCGGCGGCCTCGCCTCGAAGTACCGGTTCGACGAGAAGGCGGACCGGGGCGTCGCCCAGGAGAACGAGGGCGCCCGCGGCACCGGGAACGTGCTGGCGAACTCCGCGGTCGCGCTCGTCGCGCTCGTCGGCTACGCGGCGACCCCCCACCTCGGCCTGCCGCCGGCTCCCTTCGCGTTCGCCTTCGCCGGGGCGACCGCCACCGCGATGGCCGACACGCTCTCCTCGGAGATCGGCGGACTGTTCGACGGCCCGCGGCTCGTCACGACCCTCCGGCGGGTCGACCCCGGAACCGACGGCGCGATCACGTGGCAAGGGGAGCTCGCCGGCCTCACGGGCGCGCTCCTCGTCGGCAGCATCGCCGCGGTCGGGATGCCGGTCGGCGACCTCGCCGTCGGCGGTGCGATCGTCGTCCTGGCGGGGGTCGCGGGCATGACCGTCGACAGCGTCTTGGGCGCGGTCGTCGAGGGCGACCGCGTCGGCAACCAGGCCGTGAACTTCCTCGCGACGCTCTCCGGGGCCGCGGTCGCCGTCGCGCTCGGGGTGGCGCTGCTGTGACCCGGTCGCCCGACCCGGACGACGAGGGCCCGGGCGCCGGGGACGCCGACCCCGCCGCTCCCGACCCGCGCGTCCGCGCCGCCCGGCCGGCCGACGCCGACCGGATCCGCGAGCTCCAGTCGCTCCTGCGGCAGCCGAACCCGGACCTCTTGGAGTACGGGCTCGCGGTCGGGTCGGCGCTCGTGAGCGCCGCGGACGGGCGGACCGTCGGCTACCTGCTGCCGGTCGACGCCCCGAACCGACCGGGCGTCCACCTCGCCGAGCTCGCCGTCGGCCCGGACCACCGCCGCGAGGGTCGCGCCCGGGGGCTCGTCTCGGCGGCCATCGCGGGCGCCGACGGCCCCGTGACGCTGCAGGCGCACCCCGACAACGACGCGGCGCTCGCGCTGTACGAGGGGCTCGGCTTTGCGGTCGTCGACCGGCGCACCGACGCGTACGCCGACGGCGACGCGCTCGTGTTGCGCCGCGAGTAGGGTCGATCGCGCGGGCGGACAGACAAAAGGACTATTCGAGCCCCGCGCTTCGGTCGGGGCATGAGCGACGCCGACGCGGAGACGGGAGGAGCGGGCGAGGGCGAGGACGACGACATCGGGGTCGACTTCGGCGAGAACGGGCTCGTCCCCGCGGTCGCCCAGGACGCCGACTCCGGCGAGGTGCTGATGCTCGCATACGTCTCGCCGGAGGCGCTCGACCGCACCCGCGAGACGGGCGAGGCGCACTACTACTCGCGGTCGCGCGACGAGCTGTGGTACAAGGGCGGCTCCTCCGGCCACACGCAGGCGATCCGCGAGGTGCGCGTCGACTGCGACGCCGACACGCTCCTGTACCTCGTCGACCAGAGCGTCGGGGCGTGTCACACGGGTCATCGGTCCTGCTTCCACCGGACCATCGACGGCGAGCACGTCGGGGAGCGCGTCTTCGACCCGGACGAGGTGTACTGAATGGGCGGCGCGGCGGGGGGCGGCGCGGCGGACGCGACGGCGAGCGGCGCGACGGCAGAGACCGACCCCGTCGCCGAGGCGGGCGAGGCGGCCGCGACGCTCCGCGAGCGCTACGACGAGCTCCGCCGGCTCGAGGGCCGGATCGCCGACCTCGGCCGCGAGCGCGTCGAGGCCGCGGCGGACACGTACCGGCGGGCCCACCGCGTGCTCGACCAGTACGAGGAGGACGCGGTCGGCAGCGGGGACTTCGCGGCGTACGTCCAGTTCGAGGGGGAGTTCGCGAACGCGGTCGACGTCGACGACGACGCGCTCGCGGCCGACGCGTTCGCGGCCGCCGACGAGGCGGTCGACAAGAAGCGGCTCTCCGAGCGCGACTTCGAGGCGGCCCGCGAGGCGCTCGACCCCGCCGGGGAGTACGTCGACCTCCTCGGCGATCGCGACGAGGCCCTCGACGACTACCGGGTCGCCCGCAAGGACGCCCGAGAGGCCCGGAAGGCCCTCGCCGCGCGGCTCGACGAGCTCCGCGAGGTCGCGGCGATGGCGGACGCGGACCTCGACGCCGACGTCGACCGCCTCCGCGAGCCGGTCGAGACGTACAACGAGGCGGTCCGCGAGTCGTTCGCCGCCTTTTATAAGTCCGCGTCGGCCCGTGAGGCCTTCGCCTTCCTCGACCGCGCGGACGCGACCCCCTTCGTCGACGTCGACGTGCCGCCGACGGACCTGGCCGACTACGTCGCCGAGTACGAGGCCGGCGAGGAGCCGCTGCCGACCCTGCTGGAGTACGCGGACTACTCGAACTCGAAGCTGGAGCACTACGTCGACGACCCCGGCGCGCTCCGGACCGCGGTCGCGGTCCACCGCACCTACGCCGAGCGGATCGACGGCGAGCCGCTGACGCTCGACTGGCCGCCCGCCGCCGGCGACGCGCTCGCCTACGAGATCGACGAGCTGATCCCGCTGGTCTCGCGGGTCGCCGGCGAGGAGACGGTCGCGACGCTGCGGGCGGTCCGCGACCTCGCGCGCGACGACGAGTACGAGCGGCTCCGCCGTGCCGCCGAGGTGCGCGACGCGCTCGATAGGCCGGAGCTGGAGCTCGTCCGAACGGGCGTCATCGACGACCGGGTGCGCGAGGCCGAGCGCACCCTCGACGTCGTCGAGGACGTGCTGGCGGAGACGGAGCGGTAGCGGGCGTTTAAATAAACGCGACGAGGAGTCGCGGCCTTTCAAGAGCCGCCGGCGCCGACGTGGTGATATGACCCGATTTGACGCCGCCACCGAGGCGGAGCGGCTGAAGCTGTTCGCGGACGGGGCGACCGCCCACCGCACCCGGTCGAGCGACGTGATGACCGTCGACGTCGACCCCGACAGCGACGTCACCGAGGGCGGCGAGGTGCCGCCGTGGGTCCAGCTCGCCGGCACGGAGCTGGTTCTGGACTGCACCGACGGCGAGCTGGACCGGCTGAAGGAGCTGCTCGGCGAGTTCCCCGAGTTCCGGATCGACGAGCTCGTCAGCCCGGAGGAGGCCGAGGGGACGAACGCGGTCGTCACGGCGCGCTCGGACGCGAACCGCGTGGCGGGGTTCATTGAGCGCGCGTTCCGCGAGGTGTACGGGCTCGACGAGGGGTACCGGGCCTGGGTGACGGCTATATGAATTGACTTTCCACGTTGTCGTCGGTTGCTTATAAGTCGTTGACTACGGGGCGAAGGCTTCCGACGCTCCGGTCGCTTGGTTATAAACGATTGATACTGGATCGGCGGTGAACACCTCCGAAGCCCCAGCTGCTTGCTTATCGATAGACGAGCACGGATCGGCGGTGAACACCTCCAAAGCCCCAGCCGTGAGGCGGGCGTACGCTCGCTGCGGTCCTCGGTCGCTCGCGTGGCTCGCTCCCTGTGGTCCTTGCGTCGCCTGCGCCCGCCTCACGGCTGCCCCTTTGAGTCCCACCCCGCACCGCGACCGCACGACCTCACGCCTCCCCAGCCTCGTCAGTCGCCCTCCGCGTTGCTCCGGGCGACTGACTCCCTCGCGGGCTCCTCGCGGTCGCCGGCGGCGACCGCTCGGAGGCGCGCCACCGCTTCGATCGCTTATAAATTATCGTGCGATGCCACTGTGTGTGTTGGCAACTCGCCGCATTCCGTCGCGACACACTTACTTTCCGCGGCGCGTTTGACTCGATAGACAGTCGCCTCGCGTGCTCGTCGGACGGGGGCGACGCCGACCACCAATGCAACAGTACCTCGATCTCGTCGACGACACCCTGTCGACGGGCACGTACAAGCCGAACCGGACCGGCGTCGACACGATCGCGTCGTTCAGTGGGCAGTATACCGTCGACCTCGCGGAGGGGTTCCCGCTCCTGACGACCAAGCAGATGGACGGCTACCGCTGGAACTCGCTCATCCACGAGGTGCTGTGGTACCTCTCCGGCGAGGAGCACGTCCGGACCCTCCGCGAGGAGACGAAGATCTGGGACGCGTGGGCCGACGACGAGGGACGCCTCGACACCGCGTACGGCCGGTTCTGGCGGCGCTTCCCCGTTCCGGACGACGACGCCGCGCTCCCCGGCGAGACGTGGCCCGACGACGCGCACCGCTGGGTGACCGTCGAGGCGGGCCCCGACGGGACCGAGCGACGGACGTTCGACCAGATTCAGTACGTGCTCGACACCCTGGCGGAGAACCCGCGCTCGCGCCGGATGGTCGTGAACGCGTGGCACCCCGCCAACGCCGCGACCTCGACGCTCCCGCCGTGTCACTACACGTTCGTCGTGAACGTCCAGGACGGCCGCCTGAACCTCCACCTCACGCAGCGCTCGGGCGACATCGCGCTCGGCGTGCCGTTCAACATCGCCGCGTACGCGCTGCTCGCAAACGCGCTCGCGCAGCGGACCGGGTTCGAGGTCGGCGAGTTCGGGCACACCGTCGTCGACGCGCACGTCTACTGCGGCCGCGGCGAGCGCGGGAAGTGGTACGCGAACAACCTGCCGTACGTCCAGGAACGGCTCGCGAGCGTCGAGCGCAAGGCCGACTACCTTGACGTGAAAGACTGGGTCGAGCGGACCGCCCCCGACGAGGCCGACGGCGAGGCCGGGTACGACCACGTCCCCGGCCTGCTCGAACAGCTCTCGCGGGAGCCGCGCGACCGTCCCCGGATCGAGATCGCCGACGCCCCCCTCGACGAGCTCACCTACGAGGACGTCGAGCTCGTCGACTACGACTCCGCGGACGGGCTCTCGTTCGGGGTCGCGGAGTGATGCCCGACGACGCGTCCGCCGGTGACGGCGCCGACGCCGAGCCGGATCCCGCCGACGCCGACCTCGACCTCGTCGTCGTCGCCGCCGTCGCCGAGAACGGCGTCATCGGGGACGACGGCGGGATGCCGTGGCACTTCCCCGCCGACCTCGCGCACTTCAAGCGGCTCACGACCGGTCACCCTGTCATCGTCGGCCGGACGACCTACGAGAGCATCGCCGACCGGGTCGGCGGCCCGCTCCCCGACCGCACCAGCGTCGTGGTGACGACGCGCGACCTCGACCTCCCCGCGGGGGCCGTCGTCGCGAACGACCTCGACGAGGCGGTCGCGCTCGCAGCCGCGGACGCCGCCGACCGGGGCGTCGACGAGGCCCACGTGATCGGCGGTGCGACCGTCTACGAGGGGCTCCTCGACCGCGCCGACCGGATGGTCCTGACGGAGGTCCCCGGGAGCCCCGACGGCGACACGCGGTTTCCGGACTGGGACGCCGCCGCGTGGCGGGAAGTCGACCGCGAGGTCGTCGCGGACGCCGAGACCGAGGGCGACGGCGACCTCGCGTTCGTCACCTACGAGCGAGCAGCTGACTGACGTACGTGCTTTTATATCTCATATAATTTGCTATCCCAGAATTAATAGAAAAATACCTACGTAGAGCTGGTGGTTCCTCCCTAATTTATTCTGCGTAACAACACTTTTTGCCGTGTGTCTTGGTACGTGTTGTCATGCCATTAGCCGAGTCGACCGTCGAACCGAGGCGGTGCCCGTTTTGCGAGGCGGAGTTGGCGTCCCCCGGCGCGGGGTTCGTCCGTCACATCGATGAGAGCCCGGAGTGCCGGGACGCCTTCGAGACGTGGCGCGACCGCGTGACCGACGACATGCGGGCTGGTTGGGCGGGGTGACGGCGGGGGGTGATACCGGACGGACCGCCGCTGCTCAGCTTCGGAGCGCCTCCACCGGTCGCTCGTTCGCGGCCTTCCAGGCCGGGTAGGCGCCGCTGACGAGCCCCACGCCGACGCCGAAGCCGAGCGCGAGGAGGAGGTAGCGGCCGTTCGTCGGGTCGAGCGCGAGCGCGGCGTCGACCTCCGGCGTCGAGACGACGAGCCCGGCGACGAGCAGGACGGTCAGGAGAGTCCCCGCAGCAGCGCCGGCCGCGCCGATGAGGCCGGCCTCCGCGAGCAGCACGCGCAACACGTCCCGCCGCGTCACGCCGACCGCGCGCATCACGCCGATCTCCTGCCGACGTTCGACGGTGCTCATCAGCATGACGTTGAGGATCGAGACGCCGGCGACGACGAGCGAGATGGCGCCGAGCCCGAGGAGAAACGTGCTGAGCAGGCCGAAGAAGCCGTTTATCTCGTCGACGATCGCGACGAGCTCGAACAGCTCGACGCGTTCCTCGCGGGCGTTCACCTCCGCGCGGATGTCGTCGGCCGCGGCCCGCGCCGCCTCGCCCGACTCGGCGACGACGAGGACCCGTCCGTACCCGTCCGCCGAGAAGGCCGACTCGGGGAGGAAGACGGCGTCGTCGGGCGCGACCGGGCTGAACGTCTGGCTCTCGACGAGCACCGCGACGACCCTGACCTGCGCCCCGCCGATCCCGACGGTGTCGCCCGGGCCGACCCCGAGGTCCTCGGCGACGCCCGCGCCGACGATCGCGCCCTGTCGGTGGCGCTCGGGGAGCCGCCCCTCCGCGGCCTCGAACGCGAGCGCCGGCTCCTCGACGCCGTAGATGGTCGCGAACTGCTGGGCGCTCTGGCCGGAAACGACCGCGTTGTCCGAGTGTAGCGGGACGACCGCCGGCCCGCCCACCGCACGCCGGATGTCCGCCACGTCGGCGTCCGAGAGCGACTCCACCCCGGCGTCGGCGTTCGGCGAGACGACGACCTGCGTGCCGATGTCGCCGATCGCGTCCTGAGCGCCGAGCGCCAGCACGTTGCCGAAGATCCCGAGCGCCGCGACGGCGAGCACGCCGATGCAGACCCCGAGCACCGCGAGCGCGGTCCGCACCCGGTTCCGACGCAGGTTTCGCGCGGCCATCGCCACCGCGGGACCCCAGCCGCGGAGCCGCCCGGCGAGCCCCGAGGGCGTCGACGGGTCGGCTCGGCTCATCGATCCCCCGCGGTCGCCGTCTCGGGACCGGGGCGCGGCTCGTCCGCCCTTTCCCCACCGTCCGGGACTCCGCCGACGAGCACGCCGTCGGTGAGCTCAACGACCCGGTCGGCGAACCCCTCCACGAGCGGGTCGTGCGTCACCGCGACGACCGCCACGCCCTCCTCTTTCACCCGCTCGAACTCGGCGAGGATCGACTCGCCCGTCTCCGTGTCGAGGTTCCCGGTCGGCTCGTCCGCGAGCAGCACCGCCGGCTCGTTGATCAGTGACCGAGCGATGGCGACCCGCTGTTTCTGCCCGCCCGACAGCTCGGCGGGCTCGTGGCCGAGCCGGTCGCCGAGGCCGAACCGAGAGAGGAGGTCCGCGGCGCGGTCGCTCGCGTCGCCGGGATCGAACGCGGTCGGCAGCGCGACGTTCTCGACCGCCGTCAGGGTCGGTAACAGGTGGAAGTCCTGGAAGACAAACCCGATCGACTCCTTGCGCGCCGCCGTGCGCTGGGCGACCGAGAGGCTCGTCACGTCCGTCCCGTCTAGGAGTCGCTGGCCCTCGGTCGGGTCGTCGAGGAGTCCGAGCACATTCAACAGCGTCGACTTCCCGGAGCCGCTGGGGCCGACGACCGCGACGAACTCGCCGGGCTCGACCGCGAAGTCGACGTCGTCGAGCGCGACCACCGGCTCGGCGCCCCCGCCGGGGTAGCGCTTGGTCGCCCCCCGGAGTTCGAGGCTATACATCGCGCCGACGCACCACGCCGCCGACGACTGCGAGCCCTGCGGCGCCGGCAAGGCCGACCGCCCCGAGCGTGCCGACGGAGCCGAGTCCGCCCGCGGAGCCGAGGGTCCCCACGGTACCCGACCCCCCGCTTCCGGCCCCTTCGGCGTCGGGGATCGCCACCGCGTCGGTCTCGACGTACCGCACGCCGCGCTCGGTGTACGCGATCCGGATCGGGACCGCCGACGCGACCGACGCGTTCGCGGTGGTCCGCAGGTCGAAAGCGACGAAGTCGCCGGCGCCGACGGCGCCGACGAAGTACTCGCCGCCCGCCGGCGTCGGCGCGACTCCCGGGGCCTCCTCCACGGAGACGACGACGCCCTCCAGCTCGCCGCCGCCGGCGTTCCCGAGGTTGGCGTCGACGAGGACCTCCCCGCCGCCGGTCGTCTCGACCGTCGCGTCCGTGACCGCCGGCGCCGCGTCGTGCGTCGGGTACCGGAGCGTCGACGTCGCGGTGCGCTCCGCGCCGGCGCCCGCCTGCGCGTCGAGGCCCGACCGGAACGCCGCCGTGAACGTCACCGCCGAGCGGCGGTCGAGCGGACCGAGGTCAACGACGACGCGCCGCTCCTCGCCGGGCGCGACGTCCTCGACGACGTACGGGCCGGCCTCGATCCCGGCTCTCCCCTCGTCGTCCGCGCCTCCCTCGCCGTCGGTCACACCGCCCGCGATCGGCTCCCCGACCGCGGTCAGGCTCACGCGGTCGGCGGTCGTCGTCCCCGTGTTGACCACGGTCACCGCCACCGGGGAGTCGGCCGACAGCACGGCCTCCTCCGCGTCCTCGCCCGTGTCCAGCCCGCCGCCACCGCCGCCGAAGATCCCCTCGATGCCGCTCACGCCGACGCCGCCGGCGTTCCCCTCCTCTTCGTCGCTCTGCAGGTCCTCCGGAGCGAGCCCGCGCGTCCGGAGGTCGAGCGTCACCTCCGCCGGCTGGACGTCGACGACGACGTCCCGCGTCACGGTGACGGTCTCCCCCTCCTCGTCGCCGCCCGTCGCCTCCGCCTCGGCGACGACCTCGACGGTGAGCCGGCGCTCGCCGGGCTCGTCGAACCGCGTCCACAGCTCGACGTCGAGCGAGTCGCCGGCCGAGAGCGCGCCGACCGCGGTCGCCTTGTCCAGCGGCTCGGCGTCGTTGCCCGCGCCGACGACCCTGACGCTCGTCACGTCGGCGGCGGCGGGGCTGCCGCCGGAGTTCGAGACGGTGACGTTCAGGCTCGTGCGCTCGCCGACGACCGGCTCGGTCGTGCTCGTCTCGACCCCGTCGATCGCGATCCGCGCGTCGGGCACCGCCGCGGCCCCGCCGACGGCCGCGAACAGCGCGAGGAGGGCCGTCAGCACGGCTGTCGTTCGTGTTGAAATCAATGTCAAGCCCGCTAGGGGACCGATCGTAATATATCCGTCGCAGGTGGAGGTCGACGCCGCGCGTTTCGCTGCGGCGGGCGCGCGGTGCGGGGGTGGGCGCCTCGTCTCCGCCGACCGCGGGCGAATAAAGGCTCCCGGGCCGCGGCCGGGACATACCGGTTACGGATGCTTTTTCAACCGTCCGGCGTAAGTACGTGTAATGAGCCAAAGCGACACCGCGAGAGCGGAGGATCGGCGATGATGGGCGGTAACGACCAGCAGGCGTACGACCGCGGGACGTCGCTGTTCTCGCCCGATGGACGCATCTACCAGGTCGAGTACGCCCGCGAGGCGGTCTCGCGCGGCGCGCCGAGCGTCGGGATCCGGACCGCCGAGGGCGTCGTTTTCGTCGCGATGTCCCGCGCCTCCTCGACCCTGATGGAGGCCGAGAGCATCGAGAAGCTCCACAAGCTCGACGACCACCTCGGCACCGCCAGCGCGGGCCACGTTGCCGACGCGCGACAGCTGATCGACCTCGCGCGCCGGCAGTCGCAGGGGAACCGGCTCCGCTACGGCGAGCCCGTCGGGGTCGAGACGCTGACGAAGTTCGTCACCGACCACATCCAGGAGAACACCCAGCGCGGCGGCACCCGGCCGTACGGCGCCGCGCTCCTCATCGGCGGCATCGACAACGGCGAGCCGCGTCTGTTTGCGGCCGACCCCTCCGGGACCCCGAACGAGTGGAAGGCGACCGTCATCGGCGGCGGCCGGCAGGAGATCCAGGGCCACCTCGAGGAGGAGTGGACCGACGACCTCTCGCTGGCCGCCGGCATCGAGCTGGGCCTCGCCGCGCTCGCGGCCCACGAGGACGAGTTCGAGCCCGACGACGTCGCGGTCGCGACGATCACCGAGGAGGACGGCTACCGGACCGTCCCCGGCGACGAGGTCGCCGAGTCGTTCGAGGCGGCCGGGATTGGTGACGACGAGGACGCCGACGCGGACGACGACGAGTAACGCCGTGGCCCCTCTCGGCCGATCGCTTTTCTCCCGCCCCGTCGAACGCGGAGCATGGCACGCATCGCGGAACTCGTCGCCTACCCGCTGAAGTCGAACGACGGCGTCGCCCTCGACCGCGCGGAACTCGGGCCGGCTGGCGCGCTCCGGGGGGACCGCACGTACGCGCTCGTCGAGGCCGGCGTCGACCCGCACGAGGCCTCCGTCGGTGAAGGCGGCGGGTACGTCAACGGGAAGCGCGAGCCCGCGGTCCACGGGCTCCGCGCGAGCTACGAAGTCGCCGGTCGGGGAGACGCGACGCCGACCGCGGTGACCCTCTCGCGGCCGGCCCGCGCCGAGACGGGGACCGTCGCGGCCGAGCGGACGTTCGCGCTCCCCGACGAGGGCGACGCGCTGGCGGCGTGGGTCGGCGACTACCTCGGCTACGCCGTCGACTTGGCCCGCGAGCCCGACGGCGGGCTCCCAGACGACCGGAGCGCCCGCGGACCGACGGTGGTCTCGCGCGCGACGCTGGAGACGGTCGCCGGCTGGTTCGACGCGGTCGCGGACGCGACGGAGATGCGGCGGCGGCTCCGCCCGAACGTGGTCCTCGACGACTGCCCCGCGTTCTGGGAGGACCGGCTGTTCGCCGACCGCGGGGAGGCCGTCCGGTTCGCCGCGGGCGACGCCGAGCTGCTCGGGGTCACCCCCTGTCAGCGCTGTGTCGTCCCGTCACGAGACCCGGATACGGGCGCCGGGATCGACGGGTTTCGCGAGACGCTTATAAATAACCGGCGAGCGACGCTCCCCGACTGGACCGAGAGCGACCGGTTCGATCACGACTTCCGGCTGATGGTGAACACCGCCGTTCCGGAGGAGTGGTGGGAGTCGACCCTCGCGGTCGGCGACGAGGTGTCAATCGAGGGCGTCGAGGCGCTCGACGGGGAACCGTACTGAGCGTTCAGCGAGTCCGAACTGACGAGGATATTTAAAAGAAACCGCGCCGAGCGACCGGCGGCGACTACCGACCGCAGTCGGCGACTACCGACCGCCGTCGGTCATCGCGACCGGCTCCTCCTCGGCGGCGTCGGCGGGGGCGTCGCTCCCGTCGGCGACAGGCTCCTCGACGCTCGCGGTGTCGGGCGTCGTCTCGCCGACGCCGAAGTGGTTCCAGAGGGTGACGCCGGCGACCGCGTACGCGACGAGGTCGTAGTGGACGGCCCCCTCGAACGCGGTGAACGCGGCGAGCGTGCTGTAGCCGAACAGCGCGACGACGCCCGCCACGAACGCGGTCTCGTTCGTGACCCTGCCCGCGGTCGCCGCGGCGAGGGACCGCTTTATCATCGGGCCGCAGGCGACGAGGAACGCGATGCCCGACAGCGAGCCGAGGTTGACGAAGAAGTGCGTCGCCACGCTCGAGTCGAGGATCGACTGGAGGTACTGGACCGTCACCGGGTCGTAGAACAGCCACTCGATCCGCGTGGGGTAGAGGACGGCGATGTACGGCGTCGCCACCATCAGCCCGAAGAGGACGGCCACGGCGACGCGGGCGGAGGCGAACTGCGCGGCGCGCCGCACCTCGAACGCCGCGTCGCCGGGCGCGACCACGAGCCCGCAGGCCTCCAGGGCGTCCCGGAGTTCCGCGCGGGAGACGTCGGCGTCGTGGTGGATCCCGACCGTCCCGTTCCGCCTCGTCGCCGAGGCGGCGCTGACGCCGTCGCGGTCGAGGAGGACGGCCTCGAGCAGTCCCTCCCGCCGTTTCGTCTCGATCCCGTCCACCGAGAAGGTGTCGTGGACGTGCGGCTCCGGGACTCGCGCCGTGCGCGGCCCCGCGTCGTCGGGCGACGCGTCGGGGCGGCCACCCACCGGCGCGGCGATCCCCCGTTCGCGGGCCGCGGCGTCGAGCCGCGTCGAACGCCCGTGGCGGTCGTCTGGCATGTGAACTACCTACGTCCGAACCGGCATGAAACTTCCCCCCGCTCCGGTCCCGGCGTGACCGTCCCGCGGCCGCCGGGCCCCGCTCACCTCACTTGGCGAAGTAGCTGGTCAGGTACCCCGAGAGGAACGAGGCGATCCCGACCGCGGCCAGCAGTTCGCCCGTCGACCAGTCGTCGTCGGCCTCGGAGCGCGCGGCCGCGGCGGTCACGACGAGGCTGACGACGAGCGAGATGATCCCGTTGCTCAGGTCGGCTTTGAATCCCATACCCGCAGTAAGCGCCGCGAACGCATAGTCGTTCGGCCGAGTGCGGCCGTCGACTCGGGGCGGAACCCCTCTCCGAGCGACCCCCGTATGCGCCGGGCGTCGCGCCGGTCAGGCGTTGACGGACTCCAGGTAGGAGGTGACGATCATCTGGCCCTTGCGCGTGAGCGCCGCACCCGACTCGCCGTCGACGACGAGCTCCGCCTCCCGGAGCGTATCGAGGACCATCGACGTCTGCGTGACGTCGCCCGTGACCACATCGGCGATGTTCGCCTCGCCGCCGGCCGAGTAGATCGACACGAGGATCTCCAGCTGCTCTTCGGTCGGGTCGAACGACTCCAGGTCCTCCATGGCGTCGTCGTACTCAAGTTTGATGTACCGGCCGAGCACGTTCAGCGTGCGATCGTTCGGGACGGTCGCGATCGACGTGACGGTCCGCCCGTCGACGACATGGCGGAACACGAGCGCGGGCCGCCGCGTGCCGGCGAGCGTCCGGCCGGTCCGCTCGTAGTCGATCACGGCGGAGAGGTCGACCTCGAACGGGTCGGGGCAGTCGACGAAGCCGATCGCGCCCGACGAGAGCGTCACCGACGCCGTGTGGTCCGACGCGTCCGTGACCCGCCCGCCGACCTTCGCGGGGTGGCGAACGGTGACTGTCACGTCGCGAAGCAGGGCCTTGAACAGCAGGCGAGTGAACCGGTCCATGTCCTCCGGCTCCCCCTCAACGAGGACCGTGCGCCGCTCTCCCCGCCGCTCGTACGCGAGGGTGACGCTGTCGCTGAAAAACGACTGGAGGTCGCCGGGAACCGTGCCGACCACCACGTCGAACACCCCCGACAGGGGGACCGTCGTCTTCCCGTCGTCCGTCGCCAGCACCAGTCGTCGCTGGCTCAGGAGCACCCGCCCCGTCACCGGCTCGTCGCTTCCGATCTCGGGGGTGTGGACGCGGCCGACGAAGTCGGCGACGACGGACTCTTCCATCGGACCACGATATGCGCCGTTCGCTATTTACTGTTACCCACGGCGTATCAGTCGTGATAACAAACTGTCAAGCGCGCCGCGGGACGCGAACGAACGTGTTCGGCGGTCCCTCGGCCCCGTCCGGCCTCGATCGGCCGATCGATCGGGCGCCGAGAGGCGAGGAACAGCAAAGCCTAATGAGGAGGGCACCTAACCATCAGGTGATGCCCACAGTAGAATACCTCAACTACGAAGTGCTCGACGACCACGGCTGGTCGATGGACGACGACGACCTGTTCGAGGAGGCGGCCGGCGCCGACCTCGACGGCGAAGACTACGGTAGCCTCGAAGTGAACCAGGGCGAGTACATCCTCGAATCCGCCGAGGCTCAGGGCTACGACTGGCCCTTCTCGTGCCGCGCCGGCGCCTGCGCGAACTGCGCGTCCATCGTGAAGGAAGGCGACATCGAGATGGACATGCAGCAGATCCTCTCCGACGAGGAGGTCGAGGAGGAGGACGTGCGCCTGACCTGTATCGGTAGTCCGGCCACCGACGAGGTCAAGATCGTCTACAACGCGAAACACCTCGACTACCTGCAGAACCGCGTCATCTAACGCCGCTTCGACCACGCCGCGGTCGTACTCACAGACGGTGTTCGATGTGGGTCGCCCCCATCGGTGCCACCGTTTTTTACAGGGCTTCCGGGGAGCGGCCGCCTCGTTCGACTTCCCCCTCCCCTACCAGGCCGACCACGCCGTCAGGCTCTCGTCGCGGCCGTACACGCGCTTGCAGTCCTTGGCGTACGCGAAGTCGCCGTCGTGGTCGAGCTTCTCGTGGCGGTACTCGGGAGCGTCCTCGCGGATCTGGACGCCCTCGACGGCGAACTCCTCGTCGCCGAACTCGACGGTCTCGCCGACCGTGAACTCGTAGTCGCCGGGGACGTTCACCCGGACCGAGCGCGTCTCGTCGGCGTTCCCGTCCTTCGGGTGCAGCGTCACCGGCACGGAGACGTTGTCGACCGCGCGCGTCCACAGCGTCTCGACCTCCTCGACGCCGGCCTCCTCGACGCGCTGCTCCGGTCCGACCTCGATCCCGGTCACTCGGACCTGCATCAGCGCGTCCGGGGTGTCGACGACGAACTCCCCGCCGGTCGCGACGTCGGTGTCCGCGGGCACGTCCATCCGGGTCGTGAACGAGTCGCCGTCCTGCGAGACGACGATCTTCAGGCCGACGGTCTCCGCCTCGGGGATCTCGGTCTTGTACGTGTGGTCGCAGCCGGTACAGCGGACGGTCGCCTGTCCGCCGGGCCGCAGCACTTCGTGGACGGTCTCCTCGCCCGGCGAACACGACGGGCAGGGGAGGCCGACTCGGTCTCCTGTTTCGGTCATTACGGCGTCGTATCCGCCGCTCGCGTAAATATCCGCCCCTGTGGTCGCGGTGCGTCACGCGCTCGCGTGGGGGGCGGCGGACTGGCTCCGGGGCCGGGCCGCCGCCGGAGTAAGGAAACTGGTTTATCGGAGTCCGGGGAACGGACGCCCATGATCGTTCCCGGATCCAGCTCACAGCTGCTCGCGGCCGCGCTCGCCGAGGAGACGGGTCGACCGCTGGCGACGCCGACCTACGACCGGTTCCCGGACGGCGAGACGCTCGCGACGGTACCGGAGTTCGACGGCGACGAGGCGACCGTCGTCGCCGCGACCGACTCCGACGAGGCGTGGGTCGAACTGCTCCAGCTCCAGGACGCCGTCCGCGAGGCCGGCGCCGAGCGCGTGACGACCGTCGTCCCGTACATGGGATACGCCCGACAGGACGAGTCGTTCGGCGACGGCGAGCCCGTCTCGGCGCGGGCGATGGCGCGGGCGATCTCGACCGGCACGGACCGCGTCGTCCTCGTCAACCCCCACGAGCCCGGCGTCGCCGACTTCTACGACGTCCCCGTCCAAGCGGTCGACGCCGCGGCCGTCCTCGCCGACCCCCTCCCGGAGGGCCTCACCGAGCCGCTGTTCCTCGCCCCGGACGAGGGCGCGATCGCCATCGCCGAGACGGTCCGGGACGCGTACGGCGCGGGCGAGACGGACTACTTCGAGAAGCACCGCGACCGCGAGACGGGCGCCGTCGCCGTGTCGCCCTCGGACGCCGCCGTCTCGGGCCGAGACGTCGTCGTCGTCGACGACATCGTTGCCACCGGATCGACGATGAGCGAGTCGGTCGGGGTGCTGAACGACCGCGGCGCGGCGCGGGTGTTCGCGGTCTGCGTCCACCCCATGCTCGCCGCCAACGCCGTGACGAAGCTCCGCGGGGCCGGCGTCGATCGAATCGTCGGCAGCGACACCATCGAGCGGGGCTGCAGCGTCGTCAGCGTCGCGCCCGCGCTCGCCGACGCGCTCGAATAGTCCGACTCGGCGTCGTCGAATACCCCGGAATCTGATACGATCGCCCCCTCCCGCGGTTGCGGTCCATACGGGGATTCGAATGCCGACGGAGAGCACTGACCACCCGACAGCGTGCGAGTACAGAGGAGGCAGTCAGCACGGGAACTCCGCCATACTCTTCATCTGAATCCGGAACCGATCGATAGAACGTTCCTGCGCATTGATCACCGCTACAAGTTTCAAACTCAGTTCTATCGGCGTGATTTTCCCAGAGAAGGTGGATAACGATATTCAATCTGGCCTTCAAATATCTGGGTCGTCCAGAAGCAACTCAATACAGCGTTGACATAAGATGAGAGTCATTTCTCTTGATTTCAGCTGTTCTTCAAACACGAGAGACTTTTTCTCAGCGGGAAGCCCTCCGCAGTGAGTACAGGGATTCCGGTCGGACATTTATGTACGAATGATTATACACTAAATTGTGATAAGGGTTTCCACACCATGTGGGAGAGAACACTGAGCGGTCCGTAGTTCAGTCGTACTGAGCGATCACTCTCTCGTAGATCGGCCTCGGTTCGTGCCGCATCCGCGCTGGGTATTCAGCGGTAGCTCAATGAACTACTTGGAGTCTGTCGGCAGGGTCGTGACCGACTCAGAGGAGGCAGTCAGCACGCGGACTGCGCTGTTTTCTCAAAACGGATCCTGAATTAGCCGATAGAACGTGCCTGCGAACTGACCGATGAAATCCTGTCATTTCTAAGTGACGTTCTGGACGGTGTGCAGGATGCAACACGACTACTGGTCACTGATTTCCGAGGGGCAGGTGCTGGGTCGAATCGTTTGATACGGGACGACCCTGTGTCACGACTGCTGCGATCTGCATTCCAATTGTTGACAATAGTCCACTGGGTACAGGTGAATGTCCCGACGCAATCCATCCTCCCTCCAGACTAAGCACTGCTCTGGGGTCTGAGTGACGAGGTCGACAATTCGTTGGTGGGGGCGCGATCGAATTTTATTGTTATTTTTGTCTCACTATCTGAATTGTCATCATATGTTATATCGCCACGGTGATCTTTCATGGTTGATTTCATGAGCCAGAATCGAATACCATCTGGATGGTTCGTTTTTGACCGCTCAGCCGGTTGGTCGAACGCTGAGAGTTCGGCTGAGGGAATATCGAGTCCAGCACCCACAATCTCTACCTCTATTTTATCATCTAACGTGTTGTCCGTAATTTTGAGCGTACCTCTACTCTCAAGATGACTTTCGAGTGCCTTCAGAAATTCTTCGAACACCAAATGAATCCGTTCGTCAACGTAAACTGATTGGTCAGGAGAGATATCAATATTGAGCTGTGATGTCGAAATCGCTGCCCTATCACACACCTCTTCCACGATTGGTTTGAGTCGGTGTGCAGATGTCTCACCGCTATCCGCAGGTGTTGTATCGGCGAACTCTTTTACTAACTCCGAAGAGTCTCTCAAATCCGTCGCTGTTTCGTGGATTGTCTCAACACGATCGGTATGTGGGTCCATTTCCAACTTATCAAGTAATAAAGCAGAATATCCCCGAATGATATTCACATCATTTCGGAGATTGTGGCGGAGATACGTGTGGAGGACGCTGAGATGCTCTTGCTGACGTTTGATTTTCGTGATATCCCGTCCTTCGACTATCAATTGCGCTACTTCGCCAGATCCGTTGTGTAGCGGGCGAATAGAAAAGTCAATCATCGCACTTCCGGCTTTCCCTTGGATTCGAATTTGGTCCCTAAACAACTCTCCCTGTTGCGCTTTGGTTATTGCTTGTTCAACTACTTGTTGTGACTCTGGATACGGCTGTACCCAGTATGACTCACTGAGGTGTTCCCCGATGACATCATTTCGATCCAGCTCTCCGAACCTGAGGGCTGTAGCGTTTGCTTCGATAAGTGTACCATCTCGGGCAAGGAGGCCGGTGAGCTGATACGTATTATCAAAAATCTGTTCATACTTCCGTGCAGTTGCCCTTGACCGGCCAGCATAATAGCCAGCGAGTGTACCCGCCAGCGTACCCCCGTTCATTCCAATGAGTAGCAGAAACTGTGGTTCGATTATTGACCGTCCTTCAACAGTCCACACGACAAACGTCAGGCCAATTAACCCACCACCGATGACGAAACCGGAAACTGCCCACCGCCGAATCATACTGTATTCCGATTCGATAAATTCGGTGTCTCGCAGATGCCACCCAATATAAATTACGCCGACAGCCAGTCCTCCATCTAACAGCAACGCTACAACTGGTCCTGCGACTACTCCCAATGATATTATCTCATTAGCATGATAGAGCGTGGCAACTAATAACAACAGGCTGCCGAGAATTAGTATTGGGACCGCACCTTCGCGGACATTCATACGGCTTTATTCCGCCGCCGTCATATAAAGGACATGTTGCGGGTCGGTAATCTATGATAGTCCCACAGGTTCGACAATTGGGCTGGTTTAGAGCGCTTCGATGAACAAAACCGAGGTTGGTTCCCAGTATTTATCCTCTACGCATGGCATCGGTTTCCTCACAGGTCGTATATGTATTGTGGTCTGTAGTGTTACATTCTTCTCCCTGTGTTGACCGATCCGATCTGATCGGATCTGGAAATAACTCTGTGCGAGATTCGCGTTTTGCACCTCGCACGGCTGCCGAAAAATATATTTAAATTGGTAGAAACTCGGGGATCGACACGTACCCTTTGTTGACCACCTGTTTCGGGACAAGACCCGTCTGCAGAACGGGACCTCAACGAGGCCGCCTACTCGATCTCCCGGATCGCCCGCGCCGGGTTCCCGCCGACCATCGTGCGCGCCGGCACGTCTCCGGTGACGACCGTGCCCGAGGCGATCACCGCGCCGTCGCCCACGGTCACGCCGGGGTTGAGCACGGCGCGCCCGCCGATCCAGACGTCGTCGCCGACGGTCACCGGTTCGGCGCGCTCGCGGCCGGTCGCGCGCTCGTCGGAGTCGATCGGGTGCGTCGGGGTGTAGACGTGGACGCCCGGTCCGAGCAGGCAGCGGTCGCCGAACTCGATCGGGTTCGAGTCGAGGAGGACGCAGCCGTAGTTCGCGAAGAAGTCGTCGCCGACGGCGACGTTGTAGCCGTAGTCGCAGCGGACGGGCGGCTGGACGGTCGGGCTCTCGCCGACCGCGTCGAACAGTTCGCGGAGGAGCCGCTCGCGCCGGTCTCGCTCCGGTCCGCTCGTCGCGTTGTACCGGCGGGCGAGGTCGCGGGCGCGGACGCGGTCGGCGGCGAGCGCCGGGTCGCTCGGGTCGTAGAGCTCTCCCGCCAGCATCCGCTCCGTCTCGGTCGACATGGTCGGAGTGACGGGCGCCGATTTATAATACATCGGTGGTTCGGTGGCTCGATCCGCCCGTCGACGCCCGCTACCCGTGCGTGTAGCCGCGGTCGGGAAGGGTGTCGCCGTCGGCGGTCACGCCGTCCGCAGCGTCGACGACGGTCCCGACCCGCACGAGCCCGGAGGGACACGCTTCGCGGGCATCGTCGAGGTCGTCCTCGGGAACCGCACAGACGAGCTCGAAGTCCTCGCCGAAGTGCGCGGCCAGCTCGAACCGGTCCGCCGCCCCCTCGGCGACGTCGTCGACCGCGGGGTGGACGGGGAGCCGGTCGCGGTCGAGGGCGAACCCGACCTCGCTCGCCTCCGCGAGCTGGTGGAGCGACCGCGCGAGCCCGTCCGAGGAGTCCATCATCGCCGTCGCGCGCCCGGCGAGCGCGACGCCGTCGGCGACGCGGGGCGTGAACCGGAAGAGGTCGTCGGCGCGCTCAACCGAGCCCTCGTTGCCGCGCTCGAACAGCCGGAGCGCGGCCGCCGACCGGCCCCACTCGCCGGTGACGCAGAGCGCGTCGCCGGGGCTCGCGCCGGCGCGCGTCACCGGCTCGGCGCCCGCGACGTCCCCGATCGCCGTCGAGGCGGTCGTGAACTCCCCGTGGGAGTCGAGGTCGCCGCCGACGTACTCGGCGTCGACGGCCTCGCAGACGTCGACCGCGCCGGCGACGAACCGGTCGAGTTGGCCGGGGTCGAAGGCGGCGTCGGCGTAGACCGCGACCGCCGCGGTCGCGCTCGCGCCCATCGCCGCCACGTCCGAGAGCGACGCGCCGACCGCGCGCCACCCGGCGGTGTACCGGGTCGTCCCCGGCGGGAAGTCGGTGCGCTCGTGGAGCATGTCTGTCGTGATGACGGTGTCGCCGACGACGGCGGCGTCGTCGCCCGCGTGCGGGAGGTCGGCGGCGAGCCGGCGAAGCGCGTCGCGCTCGTTCACGGGCGGTCAAACGCGCCGGAACCGATTAGAAAGGATCGGTCCGCCGCGTCGATCGCCCGGCTCGCGCGACCGCCCGTGGTGCGTGATAGCACGAATCATTTAAGGGCGTAATACACATTAACGAATATTATCATTATCAATCATTATGTTTATTGCCGGTCGTCCGAACTCACTGAGTGCAATGTCAGTATCTGTACGCGGACACGCCGCAGCCCGGCGCGCCAACCGACCGATCATCAGACGACCGCCGCAACCACCCACGCGACCCGATGACGACATCTGACACGACCACGACGACCGAGACGACCCGAGCGACTGACCAGCGGACGACGACCGGCGACCGACCGGCGACCGATCGCGCGCCGACCGCCGACACTTCTACCGAGCGAATCCCCGGCCGCACGCCGATCACCGAGGAAGCGGGCGCGCCGCTCGTTCCGCCGATCCAGACCTCGACGGACGGCGCCACCGCCACCGCGACCGACGACCCTCGGCGCCCGAGCTCGCCGCCGACCGACGCGGAGCGAGACGCGCCGCTCGTCCCGGACCTGCGTCCGACGCGCCGCCCGCGGACCGACGGGGGATCACGATGAGCGCCGTCCCGATGGCCAGGACCGGCGATGGGCCGCGCCCCGATCCGACGACGTTCACGCGCGGCGCCACCGACCGGCACGCGGCGGACCGAGCGGCGACCGACCGATTCACCGACGGCGACACCGCGGAGTGACACCTATGCACCCAGAAGAACTCGACGACGACGTCTTCACGAGAGATATCGACAACCCGGCCGGCCGTCGGCTCCGCGAGCTGTTCGAGGAGCAGGACTACACGTTCGCCCCCGGGATCTACCACGCGCTCGACGCCCGCCTCGCTGAGATGGCGGGGGTCGACGCCGCCTACATGAGCGGCTACTCGACCGTCCTCGGCCAGTTCGGCTTCCCCGATCTGGAGATGGTCTCGATGACCGAGATGGTCGAGAATGCGAAGCGGATGGTCGAGGCGACGAACCTCCCGGTGATCGCCGACGCCGACACCGGCTACGGCGGCGTCCACAACGTCCGGCGCGCGGTCCGCGAGTACGAGAAGGCCGGCGTCGCGGCGATCCACATCGAGGACCAGACGACGCCAAAGCGCTGCGGGCACATCGCCGGCAAGGAAGTCGTCTCCCAGGAGCAGGCGCGGGCGCGCTTCGAGGCCGCCGTCGACGCAAAGCAGAGCGAGGACACCGTCATCATCGCGCGTATCGACTCGTACGGCTCCGCCAACGGCGACTGGGAGGACCACCTCGAGCGCGGCCGGATCTACGCCGACGCCGGCGTCGACCTCGTCTGGCCCGAGATGCCCGACCCGTCCCGCGAGGACGCGATCGAGTACGCCGAGACGATCCACGAGACGCACCCCGATCTGGATCTCGCGTTCAACTACTCCTCGTCGTTCGCGTGGAGCGAGGAGGAGGACCCGCTCACCTTCGAGGAGCTCGGCGACCTCGGCTACCAGTACATCTTCATCACCCTCTACGGGCTCCACTCGGGCGCCCACGCTGTGTACGAGGACATGCAGAACATCGCCGAGAACGCCGAGCAGGCGCAGTTCGACCTCGAGGACCGGTACCTCGGCCACGAGACGGAGAGCCACCACGAGCTCTCCTTCGTCCCGCGGTACCAGGACATCGAGGAGCGGTTCGACCCCGACGCGTCGGCCCGGCACGAGGAGTCCGCCGGCTTCACCGACGAGGAGAGCGACCCCATCACGGCCTCCGAGACCGACGACGACTGACCGGGGCGAGCGCGGATCGTCGGATCCACTCGGTTGCGGCTCTTTTTCCCGAACAGACCTCCGGACGGCGTTGACGTCTGTTCGCTTACGTCGAAAGCGTGTCGATCCCGTCGATCTCGACGTAGCCGTAGTTGCACTCGGGGCAGCGCCACTTCGTCTTCTCGCCGAGGTGGAGGGTCATCGCCGCGGTCCGGTAGAACGACTGGGTCTCCCCGCAGGAGGGGCAGTCCACGTCCTTTTCGAGCGCCATGCCCGCGGCTCCGTCCGGCGCGGATTTGAAGCTACTGATTCACCGGTCGTACCCGGTTGATTATTTTTAAACCGCTCCTCATGAATCGCCGGTAAACGGCTCCAAAGCCCCAGTCGCGACGACTCGCGCGCTTTGCTGTGCTCCTCCGTCGCTCGTTACACTCGCTCCTTGCGGTGCTTGCTGCAGCGTGCTTCGTCCTCGCGACTGCCCGTTTGAGTCACGCCCCGTCCCGCAACTGCAGCCTCACCCCTCCCCAGCCTCGTCGCCGGCGGCGGAGTCGCCGGCTGCCCGTGGCGCTATGCGCCACGCTGTCACCGGCGCGTAGCGCCGGTTGCAAGCGAGAGCTCCGCTCTCGCCCTGTCTGTCGTCCTCCGCGTTGCTCCGGACGACCCACTCCCTCGCGCGGTGCTGCTCGCGCCACCGCAATTCGGTTTATAAATAGTCGTCCTCTCGATTACTTATAAATAACTCTCGCCGCAGCCGCTACTTCTCGTCGACGTGCCGGACCTCGCTGGCGACGCCGCGCGTCGAGTCGACCATCTCCGGGCCGGACATCTCGGCGCGGCCGACCGCGAACGCCTTCGGCCCCTCGATGACGACCTCGTCGCCGACCCGGATCTCGTCGTCCGCGTTGACGACGCCGGGCGCGAGCACGGAGCCGTGGGGGACGAACCGGTCGATCTCGACCCGTTTCGCGGGCGCGTCGCTCGCGACCCACCGGCGCGCGCCGGCAAGGGTGAAAGAGAGGGTACCGTACTGCGGCACCATCGTCGCGAGTTGCTCGCCCGGCTCGCCCTCGCGGCCGGCGTCGGGGTCGTCGCCCCACACCTGCAGCTTGGGGTAGCGCCCGGTCGTGCGGATGTCGGCCTCGCCCGGCCCGCCGAACAGGTCGTCGCCGGCGCCGTCGCCGAGGAGGTAGTCGGCGATCGCCCGAACCGTGTTGTGTTCGCGCTCGCGCTTGCTGTAGGCGGGCTCGCCCTGCAGGGCGGCGTTGAGCTCACCGAGCGACTCGTCGCTCGTCGGATGGCCGACGCAGGTGTACTCGAAGGCGATGTCGATCGCGGGGTCGCTCTCGACGCGCTCGCAGATCTCGCGGTAGCCGTCCTCCGGGATGTGCGCGATCACTCGGGAGTAGTCGTTCCGCTCCAGATACCGCCGGAGCGCCTCGGCGACGAAGCCGATCTCGTCTTCGCCCCAGTCGCCGGTGACGACCGCGTCGTAGTGCTGGGCCGGATAGGTCGTCTCCAGCTCCTGGGGGACCACGCCGATCGGCGAGGTCATCGAGACGGTGTGGCCGCGCCACTGGATCGCGTCGTGGAACTGGCCGTGGCTCTGCGAGTCGCTGTACGGCTTCGTGGCCGAGCAGGGAACCAACACGAGCGGCTGGTCCGTGAACCGGTTCCGGTACCGGCTCGTCACCCGGTCGGCGAACCGACGGATCTCGACGCGGTCCAGCGTCTCCGCGGTCGCCGCGGTCACCTCGGCGTCGCGCATGAGGGGGGTCCGCTCTTCCATGTACCCCCACTGGTCGTCGAACTCGCGGAACGCGGCCGTGAGCCACTGCTCGTGACGAGTCTGCCCCTCGATGTAATCCCGCAGGCGACCCGCGCGGATGCGCTCGCGGACCCGCCGGAGCTCGGCGCGGAGCGCGTTGACGTTGTGCTCGGCGCAGTCGGCGCGGGTGAACTCGTCGCGGGGCTGTGCGCAGGCGGGGCAGGCGCACGGCAGCTCGTCGAGGTCCTCGAGGAAGTGCTCGGCGTCGGCGGTGAGGTACATTCCCTGCGTCCCCTTTGCCCGGACGAGCGTCGCGTCCACGAGGTCGACGCCGGCGTACGCGAGGAGCGCGACGTTCCGCGGCGTGGCGACACCCGAAAGCATCAGGGCCGTGTCGGCCGGGAGGGCCTCCTTCGCCGCCACCACCGCGTCGCGGAACCCCTCGCCGTGGCCGACGAACCCGGCCGCGTCCGAGAGCAGGTACGCGTCGGCGCCCACGTCCCGAGCGCTCCGGCTGTCCACGACCGCCGCGGAGGGGTAGTCGACGTCCGGGTGGCCGACCGCGAACGACTCGCGGACCTCCTCGCGGGTCCCCGCGGGGAACGAGCGGTGCGGCAGGATTGTTAGCGACGCCTTGTCGCCGTCAGGCACCTCGCGGTCGCCGGCCCAGAGGCTGCCCGCGTCCTCGAGGAACGGGTCCGCCAGCGCCGGCGTCGCGGCGGGCTCGGCGAGCCGCAGCTCCCCGAGTCGGGCGGCGCCGTCGCGCTCGTGGACCTCGAAGTAATCGGTCATACGCTCTCTCGCGCGGGGACGGTCAATTCTCTTGTGTTCCGGGCCGGGAGCGTCGGGACGGATCCGGCCGCAATCGTTACGGCGGAACCGGCCGAATAGATAGCATGGACCCCTCCGGCCCGTGGGACCGCGACCGCGTCGACGAGTTCCTGACCGACGCGCGCGTACCGGTCCGCCTCGGCTGTCACACTCCCGCGGACGACCCGTGGCTCGTTTCGCTGTGGTTCTCGTGGGACGGCGCTGTCAACTGCGCGACGAGCGCCGACGCCGACCTCGTCTCGTTCCTCGCGCACGACGACCACGTCTCATTCGAGGTGTCGACGAACGACCCGCCGTATAAAGGCGTCAGGGGACGCGGCCGCGCGACGGTGTCCCCGGACGCGGACAAGGAGCTGCTCCGCGCCCTGCTGGAGCGCTACCTCGGCGGCGCCGACAACCCGACCGGGGAGCGGCTCCTCCGTCCGGAGCGCGAGGAGGTCCAGATCCGGATCGAGCCGGAGCGACTTCACACCTGGGACTACTCGGAGCGGATGTGAGGGGTCGACCGGCGGCCGGTCCCCGACCACCGCCGCCCCGGGCTACTCCGACCGCCCGAGGGTCCGCAGGTCCTCCGTCTCGACGCGGTCGGGGACGGCGTCGAGCGCGGCCTCGGGCCACCCGTCGTGACCGAGGGTGACCTCTGAGTCGGGGTTCGCCGACGCGAGGGCGGCGACGCCTTCGGCTGCGGCGACCCGCGCCGCGTCGTCGAGCCGCTCCGGGACCTCCGCGGTGAGCGGGTACGTCTCCGAGAGCGCCCGCGGGAAGGGCCCGAAGGGCGGTTTCACGCGCCACACCGCGTCGTATTCGTGGGTCGACGGCGCGTTTGACTCCGTGAGCAGCAGGTGGTCCGGTACCTCGAGTCGGGCGAGCCGGTCGCGGTGGCGCCGGATCTCCGGGCGCCGGGCCGACTCGTGGGAGGTGTAGAAGAACGCGTCCTT
The DNA here is from genome assembly GCF_026586675.1 of Halorubrum yunnanense. Lineage (GTDB taxonomy): Archaea > Halobacteriota > Halobacteria > Halobacteriales > Haloferacaceae > Halorubrum > Halorubrum yunnanense. Next base: position 23,672 of record NZ_JAODIX010000023.1, on the reverse strand, counting down.
CGAGACGGGGTCGATGCGCTCCAGTTCGTCGGCGTGGTCCAGCAGCGCGCGGTAGCCGTCGAGCATCGCGGGGTGGCCGCGGGCGCGCCGGTCGACCAGTTCGAGGAGGTTCCCCGACCGGATCGCGGCCTTCACGCGGCGGAGCTCCTCGAAGGTGACGTGGAGGTTGTGCTCGGCGAGGAGCTGCTCGGCGGACGCGTCGGCGTCGCCCTCGTCGGCGCCGTCGTTCCCGTCCATCGCCCGCAGCTCCGCCGGCGTGTGCTCGGCGCAGACCGGACACGAACAGGGGAAGTACTCCATCTCCTCGAGGTGCTCCGTCCCGGAGACCGTCAGGTAGCGCCCGTCGCGCGCCATCAGCGCGTAGGCCGCCGAGTCGAACAGGTCGCAGCCGGCGGCGACCGCTAGCGCGAGCATCATGGGGTGGCCGGCGCCGAACAGGTGGACCGGCGCGTCCGGATCGAGCCCGCGCTTCGCGGCGCGCACCGCCTCGACCACCTCGGCGTAGCGGTAGGAGTTCAACAGGGGGACCATCGCGCCGACCGGGAACACGTCGAGGTCGGTGTTCGTCGCGCGTCGCCCCGCCGCCTCGCGGAGGTCCGGGAACGTCGACCCCTGCACGGGGGCGTTAACGAGCATGTCGCCCGTCTCCGCGGCCTCGGCGTCGGCGAGGGCGCGCTCCGTGGTCTCCAGCTCCCGCTCGGCGCGCTCGCGGTCGACGTCGGGCGGCGTCGGGACGTCGACGGGGGTCGCCACGTCGCTGCCGATCTCGCGCTGGAACTCGATTATCTCCGCGGTGGTCACGTCGATGTCGCCGTACTCGGCGAGCTGGAAGGAGCCGGAGTCGGTCATGATCGCGCCGTCGAAGCCGAGGAAGTCGTGGAGCCCCTCCTCCAGCACCCGATCCCGGATCCGGTCCGTACTCCGGATGATGTAGGAGTTCGTGATCAGCATCTCCGCGCCGAACTCCTCGCGGAGCCGCGACGGCTCGACCGTGAGCACGTTGGGGTTGACGACCGGCAGCAACGCGGGCGTCTCGACGGTGACGCCCGCGCGGGGGACCTCCAGCCGGCCGATCCGCCCGGCGGCGTCGTGGTCCCGGACCTCGAAGTGATCGCGCATACCCGGAGTGGGCGGACGCGGGCGGTAAGGGTTGCGTTCGGGGACGGACGGCAGGGGTTGCGTTCGGGGACGACGGGCCGCGCCGCGCGACCGGTCGGCTCCCGCTCAGAGCCCGGTCGGGTGGCTCACGTACTCCGTCTCCAGTCCCCACCCCGCCGACAGCGACTCGAGGGACCGCACCCCGAACGTCTCGGTCGCGTAGTGGCCCGCGAGGAAGACGGTGACCCCCGCCTCCCGCGCGTCGTGGTAGACCTGCCCTTTCCCCTCGCCCGTGATCAGCGCGTCGGCGCCGGCTTCCGCGGCCTCGTCGAGCCAGTCGACGCCCGAACCGGTGACGATCGCGACGCGCTCGATCTCGTCCGGTCCGAAGTCGAGCACCCGCGTCGGCGACGCCTCGCCGTCCGGCTGCCCTTCGAACCCGTCGAGGGTCTCGCGGATCGACGCGGCCGGGAGCGGCTCCGCCAGCTCCCCGACCGTCCCGATCGTGACCGGGCCGATCTCGCCGAACGGCTCGCGCTCTTCCAGGCCGATGGCGCCGGCGACGCCGGCCGCGTTGCCGAGGTCGGCGTGGCCGTCCAGCGGAAGATGCGAGACGTATAGCGCGATGTCGTTCTCGATCAGCGCCTCGACCCGGTCGTACGTCTGGCCCGTAACGCGATCGAAGCCCCCCCACGAGATCCCGTGGTGGACGACGAGGACGTCGGCGGCCGCGTCGGCCGCGGCCTCGATCGTCGCCGCCGCGGCGTCGACCGCGAACGCGACGCGCTCGACCTCGGCGTCGTCCGGACCGACCTGTACCCCGTTCGCGCTGGCGTCGACGTCGGCGTACGCCGCCGTGTCGAGCGCGTCGTCGAGCCGTCCCGCGTACTCGGAGAGTCGCATGTCGGCGGGTACGGCCGGAGGGAGTTAAAAGAAGGCGAACTGCTCGGGACACCGGATCCGGCCGGGCCTGCGGTCGAACGACGAGGTTCGCAGCGGACAACTCGTACCTCATCACCGTACCGGCGCGCGCCCTCAAGCGCCCCACGGGCGCGAGTAGCGAGAGACCGGAGATCCCTCTGACAGCCGGCGGCAGAGCCGCCGGCGACGAGGCTTGGGCTTTGGCGGTGTTCTTCGTCGATCTGGCGTCAACTACTTATAAGCGAGCGGCCGGCCGCTGGAGGCGTTCACCGCCGCCGTCAGATCGACCGCTTATAAATAGACGAGACGTCCCGATCAATCCGCTCCGACGGAACCCACCGAGACCGCGCTCGAACCGGCCTAATCGTCCAGCTCTTCGGCGACCGACTCCGGCGGGCCGTCGAGCTCGGGGGCGCCCCCCTCGCTCGACGACCCCCTGCCCAGGACGTCTGGCGGCGCGTCGAACTCGGGGTCGAACAGGCGGAGCGCGGTCCGGATCGTCTCCCAGTCGTCCTCGCCGGCGGCGTCGCGCAGCGAGCTGGTGGGAGCCGCGAGCAGCTGGCCGACCAGCGCGTCCGCCATGTCCTCGACGGTCTCGCGCTGCTCGTCGGTCAGCCCGCCCTGCGACTCCAGCTTCGAGAGCGCGCGGTCGACCTCGCGGGCCTTCACGCGGTCGGCGCCCGCGTACATCGCGGAGATGGCGTCGTCCGCGCGCTTGCGCTTGTACGCCTGCAGGATGCGGTCGAGCTCCTCGTCGATGATCGCCTCGACGTCGCGCGCCTCCGCCTCGCGGCTCTCGCGGGTCTGCCGCGTCACGTCCTCTAACGCGTCGATGTCGTACAGCGTGAGCCCGTCGCGCTCGGCGATCGCGGGGTCGACGTCCCGGGGCTGCGCGATGTCGATACAGACGAGCCGCCCCGCGTCCTTGAGGTGCTCCGCTCCGACGATCGGCTCCGGGCTCCCGGTCGCCGTGATCACGAGGTCGGCGTCCGGCACGACCGCCGGCAGGTCCGCGAGCGGCACGGCCTCGGCGGGCGTGTCGACCTCCCCGGCGACGAACTCCGCGTTCGGCACCGTTCGGTTGGCGACGACGATCTCGGAGACAGCCGTGTCGTCGAGCGTCCGGGCCGCGAGCGTCCCCATCTCGCCGGCGCCGACGACGACCGCCGACCCGTCGGTGAGGTCGATCTCGGTCGCGGCCAACCGGACCGCGGCCGAGCCGAGCGAGACGACCCCCTCGTTGATCGACGTCTCGTTCCGCGCGCGCTCCCCGACGTGGAGCGCCTTCGTCACCCCGTCTTTGAGGACCGGGCCGATGCCGCCCGCGGACTTCGACTCCTCGTACGCCTCCCGCAGCTGGCCGATGATCTGGTCTTCCCCGAGCACGAGCGACTCCAATCCGGAGGCGACGCGCATCAGGTGTTCCAAGCTCTCCTCGTGGTCGAGTCGGCGGACCGAGCCACCGCGGACGTCGGGCGCGAACGACGCCAGCGCGTCGGCCCCCTCGACGGTCCGGTCGGTGACGACGAACGCCTCCGAGCGGTTGCACGTCTGGAGGGCGAACGCCTCCTCGACGCCGTCGCGCGCGAGCAGGTCCGAGACGGTCGCGCGGACGCCGTCGCCGCCGGCCGACTCGATCTCGTCGACCGTCGCGCGGGCGTGAGCGACGCTCACGCCGGCGATGGCTCCCGTCTCCTTCATCGGTTGAGTTCCTCCTCGATCACGGAATACGCCTCTTTCCGACCGTTGGATCTCCCCTTTTGTAAACCCTTCCAAACCCCCTCGGATCGCACGACGCGACGGATCGCTTCCCGACGCGCCTCGGGGTCTATCCCGCGCTCTCTGAGCTCCGCGCGGAGCTCGCCGGAGAGCTCCGCCATCGCCCCGGCACCGTCGATCTCGGCCTCGACGCGCTCGCGGAGCGCCTTCGCGAGCGCCGGACTCGCACCCCCCGTCGAGAGCGCCACGCTGACCGGGTCGTCCTCGACGGTCGCCGGGACGACGACGCTCCGGGCCTCCCGACCCGCCGAGCCGTCCGCGGCCGACACGTCCGTCCGGTTGACGAGCAGGTCGGCGTCGAGCGCGGCGGCCTCCGCCGCGGCGTTGACGGCCCCGTCGTCGGTGGCGGCGACCACGAGAGCCGGTCCGACTCGGTCGACCCAGCCGGCGACCGCGTCGGCGTCCGGCGCGGCGCGGACGAGCTCCACCGCCGGACCGCCGGCTCCGCTCCGGCCGCCCTCCTCCGCGAGGTCGACGAGGCGGTCGTCGAACGCCGGGCTCACGACCACGACGCGGGCCTCGTCCGCGAATCGCGACGCCTTCCGCGCGCCGACGCTGCCGCCGCCGAACACGAGCACCGACTCCCCGGCGAAGTCGTGGTAGAGGGGGATCACGTCGTGTTGCTATCGGCCCGGTCGGCGATCCGGATCCCCGTCTTCTTTAAGATCCGCGTCGAGAACAGCGTGTCCCAGTCGTTCGACCCGACGTCCCAGTACTCGTCCATCACCTCTTTGACCTCCGCGATGCGGCGCTCGCTCTCGGCCTCGGTCCGCCCGTGCGTCATCGCGAAGAAGTTGTACTCCCAGACGCCCGCGTGGCGGGGGCGCTCGTAGCAGTGGGTGACGAAGCCGAGCGCGGCGACCGCGGGGCCGACCTCGTCGAGGGCGTCCTCGGGCACGTCCCAGACCGTCATCCCGTTCTCCGTGTACCCGAGCGCGTAGTGGTTCGGGATGACGCCGACGCGGCGGACCTTCCCCTCCGCCGCGAACCGCTTTACCGTCTCGATCACCCAGCCGACGTCGGCGTCGAGCGCGGCCGCCACGTCGGCGTACGGCGTCTCGGTGATCGGGAGCCCGCCCTGTATCTCGACGACGAGGTCGCGCTCGTCGCGCGTGAGCGTCCCCCGGTCGCTCGGCGTGACGGCGGGGCCGAGGGCCGACAGGTCGACGTCGCCGTCGGAGACGGGCCCGTCGACAAGGAACTTCGCGCCGACGTGGAACTCGCGGAGCTTCGGGAGGTTAAACGTCTCCTGGCCCGTCGCGGCCTCGATCTCCGCGAGCACCTCCTCGACGCGATCGCCCCCGTCCCTGTCCGGGTCCGGGTGGTCCGCGACGCTCACCACGAACCACATGTTGAGGTGGGGGTGCTCGCGCTCGTAGTTGTGCGCGACCGCGGTGAACTCGTTGACGAGGTCCGCGATCTCCTCGTAGCGGTCCTCGGGCGCGTGCATCGCGACGAGCGACGCCGCGCCGCCGATCTCCTCGGCGTTGACGAGCGCGCCGAATCGCGATAAGATTCCCTCGTCGTCGAGCTCGCGCACGCGCTCGCACAGCTCGGCCCCGGTCACGTCGACGCCGTGCTCGCGGAGTGCAGCCGCGGCCGGCTCGAAGGGCCGCTCGGTCACCGGAAACCCGCCCTGGAAGGCGTTGATGATCCCGCGGTCGAGCGCCGTCAGATCCGCGTCGACCTCTCTCATGTCTCCGGATCGGGTCCGAGCGAGAATAAGCGATCCGACCCGGGTCCGCGGACCGGCGACGCCGGAGCCGCGGCCCTCGGCCGCCTCAGCCGTCCAGGTCGCGCGCGATGTCGGACAGGGACGACCGCGGTCCGCGTGTCGCCTCGTACACCACCCGCTCGCCGGGGATCCGAAGCCCGTACAGCTCGCCCGGCACGACGACGTCGAGGACGACGCTGTCGCCCGGCTCCCGGCCGTTGGCCTCGAGCCACGCGACCAGCCGGTTCTCCCCCTCGCCCGGCTCCCGCGCGAGCCGCCGGTTACCGAACGCGCCGCGGATCAGCCGCCCCGAGCCGTCGGCGGTCACGGGGGCGTAGTGCTCCTCGCGCTCGATCGCGACCCGGATCACGTCGCCGGGGTCGACCGCCAGCGACCCGCAGCTCCCGGACTCGACCCGGTCGGCGAGCTCGTCGTCGGGAATCCGCACGCAGGGGCGGCGAGTGCCGCCGCTCCGGGCGAGCGAGACGCGTATCGAGGCGACGCCCTCGCCGTCGGAGGGAACGCGGGGCATCGAAAACGGGCGTTTACTCCTCGTCGGCGTCGCCCTCGCCGAGCGCGGCGGCGACGTCGTCGCCCTCGACGACCGAGACGTTGATCTGCGCGACGTCGTCGTCGACCTCGCGGCCGCGGACGGTGACGCGCTTGCGCTCGCCCTCGCGGGACGGTTTGAAGCCGACGCCGCCCTCCAGCAGGAGCTCCTTCAGGCGCGTGCCCGAGACGTCCTCGCGCATCGGTCGACCGGTCTCGTCGGAGCCGCCGGTGATCTCGACCGTGTGCTCGGAGAGCCCGACGGCGTCGCCGCCGATCTCGTCGCCGATCTCGCGACCGAGGAACCGGTTGGCGTCCTGTCCGTCGACCTCTCGCTGGAACGTCTCGCCGCTCTCGGGGTCGGCGATGACGACTTTGAATTCTGCCATAGCCGAACTGAGACTCCCGCGAATAAAAAGCACGTCGAAACCTCGATCCGTCCCCGATCGCCCCGTGCCCCCGGTTCGACGGAAAACGTCCCGCTCCGAACTGGCCCGCCGACCGGCGCTCACCGTTGGGCGTCGACCCGCTCGACTCGAGGCGACCCGTCGCCCCACGGGCCGTCGACGAACGCGTCCTCCAGCGCCCGAGCGACCCGGCCCGGGTCCCCGGGACCCCCGGCGGCGGCGACGCTGCCGACGCTCTCGGGGTCGAAGGCGACGTCGAGCGCGTCGTAGACGGCGTCGCTGACGGCGGCGACCTCCCGCGCGTCCCCCGGCGCGACGACGACGCACCCGGCGACCAGCGCCGCGTCGGCGCGGAGGCGCTGGGCGATCCCCGAGATCTTCCCGCCGCCGGCGACGCGCACGGAGTGGTCGCCCGGGCAGAACGACGTCGGCGGCTCGCCGGCGACAACGTCGGCACCGAGGCCGCGGAGCGCGTCGGCGACCGTCTCGACGGTCCGGTCGTATCGCTCGGTGATCGACTCGTCCTCGTCCGGCGAGACCGCGTGAGCGAACGCGACCGTCTCGCCGGCGTACGCGACAGCTCGCCCGCCCACGTCGCGCTCTATCGGTCGAAATCCGCGGTCCGCGGCGATCCGCTCGGCGCGCTCGAAGCCGTCGGCGCGGGCGTCGCGGCGACCGAAGGCGACCTGTCGGGCGGGGGTCCACACGCGGAGCCCGGGGTCCCCGTCGCTCGCGGCCGCGAGCAGCGACGCCGTCCGTTCGCGGTCCGCGTCCGGGTCGCCGGCGGTCCCCCTGAGCACGCGCATACCGGGTTGCAGGACGGAGCGAATAAGCCGGTTTCGGCCGGCGAAGAGGCCCGCCCGCGGCTACGGCCTCGTCCACCGCGGCCGCTTCGGCGTATGACCCAAACGTTTTGCCGGCCCTCTGACTGGGTCACGTATCGATGAGCGACCTCGGCGCGCTGCCGGTGCGAGCCTACCTCGCGGCCTGCCTGCTCGCCGGAGTCATCGGGCTGTGGCTCGGCCGAGTCGCGTGGCGGGACCGCGACCAGCCGGGCGGCACCGAGGTCGCACTGTACCTGCTCTGCGGCGGCGGGATATCACTCCTGTACGGCGTCAGAGTCGCGATCGGGAGCGAGCTCGCCATGGTCGTCACGCTCAACCTCACGACCCCGCTAATCGCCGCGGTCCCCGGGATCTGGACGGCGTTCACGCTCGCGTTCGCCGGACACGACCAGTGGCGGACGGAACACCGGATCGTCGCGCTGGCGACGCCCCCGTTCGTCTGGGTGCTCCTCGCGTGGTCGAGCGCCACGCACGGGCTCTCCCGGCGCTCGCTCGCCCCGGTCCCCGAGGGACCGTTTACGCTGCTCTCCTTCGACCTGGGCCTCGCCGACATCGGCTTCGTCCTGTACGCCTACGCGCTCTGCGTCGTCGGCGTCCTCGTCGTCGTAGACCTCTACCAGCGGACCGGGAACCGATACCGGCTCCAGACGTTCGTGATCCTGCTCGGGACGCTGTTCCCGTTCCTCGGCGGGATCGCCACCGTCGTCGACCTGGGCAGCTACGCGAACCTCGCGTGGTTCCCGTCGGCGCTCGTCGTCCACGGCGTCTTCCTGTACGGGACGGTGTTCTGGCTCGGGACGCTCGACGCCGCGGTCGTCGCCCGCGACACCGCCGTCGAGGTGATGCAGGACCCGGTGATCGTGGCCGGCTCCGACGGTCGGATCCGCGACCTCAACCCCGCCGCCGAGGGACTCCTCCCGCCAGACGCGGTCGGTTCGTCGCTCTCGGCGGTCTTCCCGCGGTTGGAGACCGGCGTCGAACATCCGATCGCCATCGGCGACCGGCAGTTCGACATCCAGGAGGACCCGATAACGGACCCCCGCGGGACGGATCGCGGGCACGTGTTCCTGCTCCGGGACGTGACCGAGCGGGAGCGACGGCAGACGGAGCTACAGCGCCGCGAGGCGGAGCTGGAGCGCCAGAACGAGCGCCTGGAGGATTTCGCCGGCGTCGTCTCTCACGACCTCCGGAACCCGCTCGCCGCGGCGACCGCTGCCGTCGAGCTCGCGCGCCACGACGGCGACGACGACGCGCTCGACCGGGCAGCGAACGCCCACGAGCGGATGGACGACCTGATCGAGGGGCTCCTCTCGCTGGCGACCGCGGGCCGCTCCGTCGACTCCGTGGAGCGAGTGTCGCTCGACGCGACCGCCAGGCGGGTCTGGTCGCGACTCGAGACCGCGGACGCGACGCTCTCCGTCGAGGGACCGGACGCGACGGTGCTCGCCGACGGCGACCGGCTCGAACAGCTGCTCTCGAACCTGTTCCGCAACGCGATCGAACACGCCGGCAGCGACGTCGCGGTGCGCGTCGAGACCGAACGCCGAGCGGGCGGCGTCGCGTTCGCGGTCGCCGACGACGGACCGGGCGTCCCGCCCGATCGGCGCTCGGAGGTGACCGGACGGGGCGTCTCGCTGGGAGACGGAACGGGGCTCGGGCTCGCGATCGTCGTCGACATCGCGGAGGCGCACGGCTGGGAGCTCTCCGTCGAGGAGTCCGAGTCGGGCGGCGCTCGCTTCGCGATCGACGGCATCGAGCCCGCGGACGGGTGAGGTGACTCCCACCCGCTGCCGCCGTCGACGGTCACTTGACGATCAAGTCCCCTCGCACAGACAACGATGCCAGTCACGCTTCCGCCGGACGCCCTCGACGGATTTCGGCGGTTTTCGCGGTTCAACTCCCCGTACCCCGCCCACGACGACGGCCGCGCCGTCGACCTGTATCCCGAAGACGGGCGGGGGTTCTCGCCCGTCTCCGGCGTCGTTCGCGAGACGCGGACCGTCGGCTGTCCGGACCGGTCGTACGCCGCGAGCGAGGACCACCTGATCGTCGTCGACCTCGACGACGAGTGGTGCCGGCGGGGCGGGGCCGAACCCGGGACGACCGCTCGAATCCTCCACGTGATCCCGGAGGTCTCGCCGGGCGATCGCGTTGGCGTCGGCGACGACCTCGGGCCCACGACACGCTCCGGGTTCTTCGGGCAGTGGGTCGACGATCACGTCCACCTCGGGTTCCGGGCCCCCGGCGCGAGCGTGCTCAGGGCGAGCGGGTCGCTCCCGGTCGACGTCGACGTCCCGGTCGCCCCGATCCCCTGGGGAGGGGACGGGGTCGTGGTCGAACGGGGTCCGACGCACGTGGTCCTCGACGCGCCGGTCCACCCCGATCCGGGCGAGTCGTTCGCCGCGCTCGCGAGCGACGAGGGAGTCCCGCTCGACGGCGGGCTGGCTCACTACCCCGGCGGGGGTGCCTTCGGGCGGGGCGACGCCTTCGACGGCCTCGGCGCGGACGCCGAGGCGTCGCTGTGGGGGACCCGCGTCGGCGTCGCGGCCGGCCGCGGGCTCGCGTGGGACCCCGTCGACGTGCTCGCGAACGGCGAGCGCGTGGTGGGGCTGTCGCTGTTCGCGGCGCGGGACCCCGGGTACGGCGCGAAGGTCGTCTGCCCGGACCGCGAGTTCGCGGTCGGCGAAGCCGTGTCGCTCGACGTGGTCCCGAGCGACGATCCGATCCGGCTCGGCGTGGGGTGAAAGACCGGCGGGCGGGCGAACGGCGATGTGGCGAACAGCCGGCGCGGACGACTCCTCGCGGCGGTGCGCCGGACGCCCGTCTCGGCCGCCGCGGGCGACCCGTCAGGTCACGGGGCGGCTGGCTCGGCATCGGTGATAAGCGGCCAGCCCGGTCCCGCCGCGATGCGACTCCGGGTCACCGTCGCCAACCTCCGGTCAGTTGTTTCGGGTTTCGGGGGCTACAAGCGGCGCCCTCGCGACGGGGCGGTATGGACCGCACAGACGTCGCGGATCTGGACCCCCTCTCGGCCGAGGCGGTCGCGCTCGTCGAGCGGCGGATCGAGGAGGAACACGGCTACCTCTCGTGGCTGAACACGTCGGTCGACGTCGTCGAGCGCGGGCGGGTCGTCCTCTCGATCCCGTACGACGACAAGCTGACGAACAGCGACGGCGGCACGATCCACGGCGGCGTGGCGGCGACGTTGGTCGACACCGCCGGCGGGATCGTCCAGCGCACCGCCTTCGAGGACCCGCTCTCCGGCGGGGTCGCGACAGTGAACCTCAACGCGAGCTACCTCCGCCCGGCGACCGGCGACCTCCGCGCCGAGGCGACGATCGTCAGGTCCGGCGGCTCGATCGGCGTCAGCGACATGACCGTCACCAGCGCGACCAACGGGGACACCGCCGAGGTCGTCGTCGGTCAGGGGTCGTTCCGGCTGTTCCGCGAGTAGCCGGCGAGGCCCTCGAGGAGGTCAGCTGGATCGTCGAGCGCGGCCGCGAGCTCCCTCACCGCGTCGCGGTCGGCCCGCTCGGGCGCCGCCCGCACGACGACCGACTGCTCGCCGAGGGACACGAACCCGCAGTCGAGCCGCTTCGCCGTCTCGCGCAGTCCGACGCCGACGTCGGCGTCGCCGGCGATCACCCTCCTGGCCGGGCTCTCGAACGCCCGCACCGTCAGGTCGTAGCCCGCGATCCCCTCGGTCAGCTCCGCCCGCGACGTCGACCGCTCGGCGGCGAGTCGGTCGAGCGCGTCGTCGAGGCTCCGCCGGAGCCCGGAGTCGGTCGGTCGGTTGACGAACCGCAGGTCGCGGTCGACGACCGCGTCGAGGCCCGTCACGTCGGCCGGGTTGCCGGCCGGGACGACGAGCCCCCAGTCGCGCGTCCAGCCGCCGAGGTCGATCGACTCGACCTCGCGATCGGTGGGTCCCGCGATGACCACGGCGTCCGGGACCCCGTCGCGCAGCCGCCGGAGGCCCTCGCGGGAGCCGACCGGCAGGTACCGCGGGTTCTCCAACCGGTCGAGCAGGCGGTTGAGCGCCGGGTCGTCCTCGCCGACGCCGAGCAGGCTCGGGGGGCGAACGTCCGGCGAGAACAGCTGCACCGAGACGCGCTCGCCCTCGTCGAGGTACTCCGTGTCCGGCTCGACGGTGACCACCCCGTCGGCCTCGACGAGGCTCGTCGTCGCCCCGGAGCCCTTGTCGACCGGGTAGACGAGCGGGAGGTCGCCGTCGTTCAGGTCGAGCAGCCCGACGGGCATCAGTCGCGTGCGTCCCTCGCCGTAGCGCTCGCCGACCGCCATCCGTCCCTCGACGGTCGCCGTCGCGGGCTCGGCCCGGCCGGCCGCCTCGCGGACCGCGGGCGCGACGAACGTCCGGAAGATCGTGAGCGCGGAGACGGGGTAGCCGGGGAGGCCGACGTACGCCGATTCGCCGGTTCGGGCGTCGGCGTCGCCCCCGGAGGCCGCCTCGCTCCCGCCCCGGTCGAGGCACCCGACGAGCATCGGCTTGCCGGGCTTGACCGCGACGCCGTGGAGCAGCAGCTCGCCGCGCTCCTCGATCACCCGGTAGATGACGTCGACGGCGCTCGCCGAGGTCGACCCCGACGAGAGCACGAGGTCGCACTCGTCTGCGGCCCGCCGGAGCAGCCGCTCCATCTCCTCGTAGTCGTCGCCGGCGTGCGGGTAGAGGACCGGCTCGCCGCCGGCCTCCTCGACTCCAGCCGCGATCGTCGTCGAGTTCACGTCGTAGATCTCGCCGCGCGAGGGGTCGAGCGCCTCGCCCGGGCGTACCAGTTCGTCGCCGGTCGAGACGATCCCGACGCGGGGTCTCCCCTCCACCGGCACCTCGTCGACGCCGAGCGCGGAGAGCAGCCCGATCTCGCGGGGCGTCAGCCGCGTCCCGGGGCCGAGCGCGCGGGCCCCGGCCGCGATGTCCGCGCCGGCGCTCATCACGTGATCGCCCGGCGCGACGGCGGTCCGGATCGCAATCCGGTCGGGGTCGGAGCCGGCGTCCGGACCTCCGCCGATCTCGTCGGTCCGCTCGACCATCACCACGGCGTCGGCGCCCTCGGGCATCACGGCGCCCGTGGAGATCTCCGCGCAGGCCCCCGGCGCGACGGTCACCTGGGGCGCGGCGCCCGCGTGGACCGCCCCGGCGAGGTCGAGCTCCGCGGGGTCGGCCTCGTCGGCGCCGAAGGTGTCCTCGGCGCGGACCGCGTACCCGTCCATCGACGCCCGATCGAAGCCGGGGACGTCGACCGCGGCGTCGACCCGTTCCGCGAGGACGCGCCCGCGGGCCTCCTCCAGCGGGACCGTCTCCGGTTCCGGCGAGAGGTCGAGCGAGTCGATCGCCTCGCGGGCGGCCTCGGGCGTCGCGAGGTCGCGGAACTCCTTGCGGTCGCTCACGGCGTCACCTCCCAGAGCTCGACGTCGACGACGTCGCCCGCGCCGAGCCCCTCCCGCGGTTCCGGAACCACGACCCAGCCGTCCGCGAGCGAGACGCTCGACAGGATGCCGGAGCCGCTCGCGCGGGTCGGCGTCGCGGTCGGGAGGTCGTCGTCGCGGTCGTCGGCCTCACCATCCGACAGCGCCACCCGCGCGAACGTCCGCGTTCCGGGCTCGCTCGGCACCTTCCGGTCGAGGACGGCGCGTCGGGTCGGGAACGGGTCGGCGGTCGTTCCCCCCACGTGCTTCTGGAGCGGCCGGAGGAACTGCGCGGCGTTGACGATGCACGCGACCGGGTAGCCCGGCAGCGAGACGACCGGGGTACCGTCGGCGACGCCGAGGCAGACCGGGTGACCGGGCTTCAGCGCGACGCCGTGGACGAGCACCTCGCCGATGTCGTCGACGACCTCGGGGATCAGGTCGCGCTCGCCGACCGACGACCCGCCGGTGGTGACGACCACGTCGGCGTCGAGGTCGGCCTCGACCGCGGCCGCGAGCGCGTCCTCGTCGTCGGTGACGACGTCGCGGTAGCGCGCCTCGCCGCCCCACCGCTCGGCCTGCCGCGAGACGGTCAGCCCGTTCGTCTCGATCACTTCACCGGGACCGGGGTCGGACTGGACCAGCTCCTCGCCCGTCGGGATCACGGCGACGGTCGGGGGTTCGTAGACCGGGACCGCGTCGAGCCCGACCGACTGCAGGAGCCCGAGGTCGGAGGGACGCAGGACGTGGCCCGCGTCGAAGAGGCGCTGACCGTCCGCGACGTCCTCGCCCGCCTCGCCGACGTTCTCCCCGGTCGCGACCGCGTCGAACGCCTCGACCTCGTCGCCGACCGTCTCCGCCTGCTCGATCATGACGACCGCGTCGGCCCCCCCGGGGACCGCGCTCCCGGTGTGGACCCGCGCGGCCTCGCCGGGCGCGATCGACTCGGGCTCGGTCCCCGCGGCTCGGAGCACCGCCGGCGAGCGGTCGGAGGCGCCGAAGGTGTCCTCGGCGCGGACCGCGTACCCGTCCATCGCCGCCCGGTCGTAGCTCGGGACCGGCGCGGGCGCGTCGATCGGCTCGGCGACGACCCGGCCGTCGGCGTCGGCGACCGGCACCGACTCGGTCCGGCCGTGGGGGTCGGCGGCGTCGAGCAGCGTCGCCAGCGCGTCCGCGACGCGGGTCCGCCGCTTGAAGCCGGCCTCGCGTCTGTCGTGACTCATGGGCGTTCGTTTCGGGCCCGCGTGCAAAAACCCCGCTCTCCGAGCGGTCGGACGGGGACCCCTACGTGATCCAGGAGAGGACCCGCGCGGCGCGGTGCGTCCCCTGTATCGCCGCGACGCGGGCGGTCGAGAGCGTCTCGACGACTCCCCGCCGCGCCGCGGTCGCGGTCCGGACCGCGCCGGTCCGTGCGTAGTACCCTGACTTGCGGCCCGCGGCCCCCACGTAGTGTTTCGCGGCCATCCGGATCGGGGCCCGGCGACCGTCGACCGTGGTCGTCCCCTCGCGGATCGCGTCGAGGACGTTGTCGGCGGTGACGTCGGCGACCGACTCGCGCCCCTCGATCCGGACCTCGGTGAAGGCGCGCCCGACGTACTCCAGGTGGTGCGCGTCGCTGGCGGCGACGCCCGGGTAGTCGTACTCCGCCGCGAAGCGCCGCGCGCGGCGGTTCCGGTAGCCGGTGAACAGCCAGGCGTTGAACACCTCGACGGCGTCGATCTCGCCGACCTCGGCGGTGTCGTCTCTCGCCTCCGCCGCGTCCCGGTCGGCGAGCGGGGAGTCCCGCGACCCGTCGCTGACGGGAACCGCGTCGTCGTCCGACCTCGGAACCGGGACGTTGCGCTGGCGGACGCCGTGGCGCGAGCGCTGGAAGGGGTGCGGGACGATCGCGATGCCGCCGTGCTCGTGGATCCACTCGATCGTCTCGTCGTAGGGTCGACGGCGCGGCGGCATGCGCTCGACGCCGACCGCGAGCAGGTGGCCGTGCGCGGTCGACACCTCGACGCCGGGAATTCCGATCAGACCGTACTCCTGGGCCAGTTCGGCCGCCCGCTTCGACTCGCCGATCACGTCGTGGTCGGTGATCACGACCGCGTCGAGACCGATCTCCGCGGCGTGCTCTAAGATGAGCTCGATCGGCTCGTGGCCGTCGTAGCTCTCGTCCGAGTGGACGTGCGTGTCGATGCTGACGGTGACGCTGGACACACTCGAAGTAGGCGACGGGAGATACTTAAATGCGCGAGAGACGTCCGGCCATTGTTTATAACATGAGGGCGGCGGCGCGCCGCCGAGCGGC
>NZ_JAODIX010000023.1:0-8612 GCF_026586675.1 Halorubrum yunnanense | reverse complement strand
GAGGGAGTCAGTCGTCCGGAGCGACGCGGAGGACGACTGACAGGGCGAGAGCGAAGCTCTCGCTTGCAACCGGCGCGTAGCGCCGGTGACGAGGCTGGGGCTTTGGAGGGGTTCGTCGCGGAATCACCGGCGGCGATTTATAAGCGAGCGGCTGGGGCTTTGGGGATGTTCTCCCCCGATCCATCACCAATCCGTTATAACTAACCGGCTGAGGAGTCGGAGGCAGTCACCGCGACAGCAACGGATTATAAGTGAGGGAGACGGTATTCAGCGAAACCAACCGCGTCACCATCGAATACACACGAGTCCGGGAGACATCGAGGGCAACGGCCCGCTTCGACGCCCGCCGTAAGATCGAAACCGTATCGCGCTCAGCCGAACAGTCCCTTGATCCGCTCGACGACCGACCCGTCCTCGTCGTCCGCCTCGGCCTCCCGTCGCTGTTGCTCCCGGAGCTCCCGGAGCTTCGCGGCCTGGTCGTCGGTCCCAGAGCCGCTCGCGGTCTTCTTCTCGCCGCCCTGGAGCCCCTGCAGCTCCGAGACCGCGTCGTTGACCGTCCCGGAGGTCGTCCGGGTCTCCGTGGCCGACCCGGAGAGCTTCTCGCGGTCGACGTCGACGTCGTCGACCGCGCTCGTGTCCAGCTCCAGGCGGCGCGTCTCGCTGCGTTCGACGCCGCCCCACGTCAGCTCCGCGTCCCCCAGCTCGCGCTCGATGTCGGCCCGGACCTCGGCGTCCGTGACCGCCTCGCCGTCGCCGCCCGCGCCGGAGCCGGCGTCGCCTTCGGTGCCGCCCCCGGCCGCGCCGCTTCCGGTCGTAGCGCCCGCCGCGGCGCCCGTCGCACGCTCGACGCGGTGCGCGACCAGCGCGCCGCCGGTCGCGGCGATGACGGCGACGAGCCCGAGGGTGTACACCGCGACCACCTGCGCGCTGTAGTCGGTCGCGGTGGAGACGTTCCAGTTGTACGGGTACGCCCAGGTGAACAGCCCGACGGCGACGAGCGTGACCGCGGTGCCGGCGCCGGCGAGGTACAGCATCCGCCGGTCCACGGGGAGCAGCACGACGACACCGAACAGGAGGGCGGGCAGCCCGACTGCGGCGGCGACGGCGGCGACCTCCCGGACCGCGTACGTCGACAGCGCCTCGGGCGGGAGCGTCGCGCTGTAGAAGAAGACCGCGACGCCGACGAGCCCGAGCCCGATTCCGGCGAAGAAGAGCCCGAACCCCGCGTACACGTCGATCGCTCGGTCAGGGTCGCCGACGTAGCGGCGGTAGTACCCAAGCAGGCGGTTCTCCGTGTTCGACTCGCTCATACCGGACGGTCGCCGCCGACTCTAATGATTGTTGCCCCGCAGCGCCGGCGCTCTCGTCGCGGGGGCCGCGACCACGTCCCGTTTCACCCCCTGTCCTTTTGAGGGCTCGCGTCAATCCTTCAGGTGATAGCCCGTGTCACTCGAGTGCCCTCGCTGCGGGACGACCCTGTCGACGTTCGCGCTCGGCGGGGCGACGGCGGTCACCTGCGACGACTGCGGCTACGCCGGCGTCCAGGCCGACCACTCGGGCGAGCCGCGGCTCGTCGAGAGCTGGGAGGAGGCGTTCGCGCGCTTCCAGGAGGAACACGACTGACCATGCCGACCATCGAGATCAGCGACGACCACCGGGACCGTATCGAGGCGCTCCGCGAGGAACTGACGGCGGCCCACGCCGGCGCGTACGCGTCCGTCGACGCCGAGGACGCGCTCGCGTACCTCCTCGATGTCGCCGACGCCGTCGACGACCCGGAGCGCGCCGCGGACCCGTCCGCGCTCGGCGGCGACGAGGGCGGAAGCCCCACGGCCGCGAACTCGGCGGACGACGACCACCACCCGCCCTTCGACCGCGACGACGCCCGCGACCGGCTCGAGTCGCGCCCGCGACGCCACGGCGACCCGGACGCCGCCGACGAGATGGACCTGTACGAGATGGCGGCCGCGTTCGACGTGACCGGGCGCAGCGACATGACGAAGGCCGAGCTGGTCGACGCGGTCCTCGACGCGGCCGAGTCGCTGTCGACGGACCCGTTCTCGTGGGCCGGTGTCGACCTCGGAATCGGCGGCGCCGACGCCGACCGTGACGAGGCGGCCGACGCGGCCGACGCTGACGAAGCCGAACCGGACGCCCCGGACGGGAACGGGACCGCGGACTCGCCGGACGACGAGACGACCGCCGAAGACGACGAGACGACCGCCGAAGACGACGAGACGACCGCCGAAGACGACGAGACGGCGACCGACGCCGGCGCCAGCCAGCTCGACGCGATGATGAGCCTCCTCGACACCCACGACGACAAGTGGCGCGAGGCGGACGGCGACGCGCGGTACGAGGTCGAACTGCCCGACGGCGACGTCGAGACGGCGCGCACGAAAGACGACGTGCGCGCGCTGCTGTTCAAGAACTACTGACCACCCATGGGACTGCTGTCGAGACTGCGCACCTGGATCTTCGGGGCGACCGGCGACGACGAGAGCGCGGGCCCGCCGACCGACGCCGAAGGGGACACGGAGGCCGACACCGCCGGGAGCGACGAGGAGCCGACCGGGCTCGACCCGGGCGCGGCGACCGAGACCCGGACCGCGGCGACCGACGACGCCGTCGACGCGCTCCGCGACGTGCGGCGGTCACAGGAGGCCTCGCCGGCCGACGCGGGCGCCGAGGGACCGGACCGACCGGGCGAGCCGGACGAACCCGCCGACCGCGCCTCGGGCGACGTCGGCGACGACCGAGACGCGTCCTGACCGACCCGACTCCGTCCGTCCAACGAACTGTTAGGTGCCCACGGACGAACACGTCCGTATGACCGAGTCGAACGAGCGCGGGGGGAACGCCGAGAGCGACACCGCCGACGCCGACCACACCCTCGACGGCGATCACGCCGACGACGTCCCGTCCGACCGCGAGCTGGTCGATCGGACCATCGAGCTCGCGGAGGAGGCGGTGGAACGCGGGAACACCCCGTTCGGAGCGCTCCTCATTCTCGACGGGGAGATCGTCGCCGAGGCGCGCAACGAAACACGGACCGAAGGCGACCTCGCGGCGCACCCGGAGATGACGCTCGCGCGGTGGGCCGGCCGGGAGCTCGACGCCGACGAGCGGGCGCGCTGCGCCATGTACGCCAGCACCGAGCCGTGTCCGATGTGCGCGACCGGGGTCCACTACGCCGGGCTCGACCGGGTCGTCTTCGGCGTCGACGGCGAGACGCTGGACGGCCTCACCGGCGACGTCGTCACGGTGCCCTGCGAGGAGGTGATCCGCCGCGCCGACGGCGAGACGACCGTCGCGGGCCCGATCGCGACCGAGGCCGCCATGGCGCTTCACGAGTCGTTCTACGGGGACGGGTCCGCGGGGGAGTCGTAGCGTGTCGGGTCCCGGACCGGGGAGCCGGTACCGGCCGTCCACATGAGCGAGACCCCCTCGATCGTCGCGGTCGGCGCCGCGGCGATAGACGAGTGGTACGCCGTCAGCAACCTCCCGGAGCCGGACGGCGGCGCGTTCGCGGGCGAGGTGACGAGCGCGTTCGGCGGCGTGGGCGCGAACGTCGCCGTCGCGCTCGACCGCCTCGGCCGCGACGTCGGGCTCGTCAGCCGCGTCGGCGACGACGAGTACGGCCGCCGCGCCCGCGGGTACCTCGCCGAGACCGACGTGGACGCCTCGCGCGTGACGGTCGGCGACGACCCGTCGACCCGATCGCTCGTCTTGAGCGCGCCCGACGGCGAGCGCGCGATCGTCACGACCGGCGAGAGCTTCCGCGAGCTCCGGCTCGCGACTCCCGACCGCGAGGCGATCGCCGCGGCTGACGCCGTTTTCCTCACCGGCTACACTCCGGACGCGGTCTCCCGCGCGGTGCTGGACGTCGTCGAGACCGTTCCAGACCCGCCCGCGCTCGTCTTCGACCTCTCCGGGCCGGTCGAGGAACTCGTCGGCCGCGGCACCGAGCCGGCGACCGTCCACTGGCTCCTCCATCGCACCGACCTGTTCGTCGCCGGCGACGTTGCCGCCGCGGCCTACTTCGGCGGCGAGGCGGCCGCGGTCGAGCGGGTCGCCGCCGCACAGGAGGCACGGTCCGGCCCAACCGAGGGCTGGCCGCGCGCGGTCCTCACGCACGGCGCCGACGGCATGACGGTCGTGGCCGACGGCGAATCGCGCGGGTTCGAGGCCTTCGACGTCGGCGTGGTCGACGCGACCGGCGCGGGCGACGCGTTCGTCGCCGGCCTGATCGACCGGTGGGTCGGCGACGGGAGCGACCCGACAGTCACCGGAGGCGACGCGCTCGCCCGGGGCGTCCGCTTCGCGGCCGCGGTCGCCGCGATCAACTGCACGGAACGGTTCGCGCAGGGCGGACTCCCGACCCGCGAGGAGGCGGAGCGGTTCCTCGCGGCCCGGGAGTGAGGACCGGGGTCGAACTCACCGCGCCTCGTCCGCCCGCGCGACGAGTTCGGCCACCCGCTCCGGCTCGACCGAGGCGGTGGTCTCGCCGCCCTCCTTGAGCGCCGTGCCAACGACGACGCCGTCCGCGACGGACAGCGCGTTGCCGACCGTCTCGGCGCGGACCCCGCTCCCGACGAGGACCGGGGTGTCGAGGCCGTGGGCGTCGCGCTCGGCGACGATTGCCTCCAGCGCCTCCGGGTCGGTCGCCTCGCCGGTCCCCCGTCCCGAGGCGATCACGGCGTCCGCGAGCCCGCGCTCGGCGGTGTCGGCGAACGACTCCGCGGTGTACCCCTCCGCCGCGATCGGCGCGGAGTGTTTCACCTCGGTGTCGGCGAAGATCCCGACGTCGACGCCGAGCGCCTCTCGAAGCCGGAGCGTCTCGTGGGCCGTCCCTTGGACGATTCCCTGGTCCGTGACGCGGGCGCCGGTGTGGACGTTCACCCGGACGTAGTCGGCGTCGACCGCGGCCGCCACGGAGAGGGCCGCCTCGGCGTCGTTCCGGAGGACGTTGACCCCGAGCGGGAGGGCCGTCTCCCCGGCGACCGCGGTCGCGGCGCGGGTGACTGCCGCGACGACGTGTTTCGGCGCGTCGTCGGGGTAGAACGGGGCGTCGCCGAAGTTCTCGACCATGATCCCGTCGACACCGCCGCGGTCGAGCGCGCGGGCGTCGGCCGTGGCGCGGTCGAGCGCGTCGCGCATCGCGCGGGTGCCGTCGGCCGGCGCCCGCGGCGCGCCCGGGAGGGGCGGGAGGTGTACCATGCCGATCACCGGGGCGTCCGTGCCGAAGGTGGCCTCGAACTCCATGTCACCGCTTGGAACACCCGCGCCCCTCATAAGCCTCCCCACACGGTTTAGTCGGCGGCGGGCGAATCCCCGAGGCGGACCCATGAGCCTCGACGTCGACGACGACCCCGCGACCCGGAGCGGCGAGCTGACGCTCGTCCTCTCGCTCGGCGCGGCGCGGCGGCTCGCCGACCCCGAAGCCGCCTTCGCCGAGGCCCGGCAGTGGAGCCGATACGTCGGAATCGTCGCCAACGACGCCGACGCCGTCGAGCGGTTCGCCCGCGAGCGCGGCGTCGGGAACGACTACGCGCTCCGCAACTGGGACAAGTGGGGGACGCTCGGCGACGTCCGCGACGAGGCCGACACGCCGCGACACGTGTTCGTCGGCACCTCCTCCTCGGACCGCCGGGTCGCGACCCACGTCGGCTTCGAGTACCGGCCGATCCGCGAGGCGGCCGAGAGGGCCGACTGGGAGCTCGGCGAGCCCGGACCCGCCGACGGCTCCGGGCTCGTTGCCCGCATCAGAAGCGCGGTGAGCGACCGGCTGGGGTGAGCACCGATCCGGGTCGGCCCGTCGTCTCGACTACTTATAAATAAACCGCGGTGGCGCCGACGGCGCCACCGACGGGGCGAGAGCGAAGTTCTCACTTGCAGCCGGATGGAGTCCGGCGACGAGGCTGGGGGGGCGTTCACCGTCGGTCCGTTGCCGGTCATTTATAAGCGACTGACGGAGCCACCGGAAGCGGTCGCGCCACCGGAACCCGCGACCCGGACAGATACTCCATCCGGCACCGAAGGTACAAGCCGCTCGTCGCCCAACAGCAGTGTATGCCATCATCGCTCGCGGACGAGCCGGTCGAACACGCGGAGGAGGGAGAAGAGCCGCTGACCGACGACGAGTACGCCGAGTACCTCGCCGAGCTGGGGGATGCGTGGGAGGTCGTCGACGACCACCACCTGGAGGCGTCCTACGAGTTCGAGGACTTCGCGGCCGCGCTGGCGTTCACGAACGACGTCGGCGAGCTCGCCGAGGAGGAGTGGCACCACCCGGACATCCACCTGTCGTGGGGCGAGGTCGGCGTCGAGATGTGGAGCCACGACATCGACGGGCTCCACGAGTCCGACTTCGTGATGGCCGCGCGCATGGACCAGAGCTACGCCGAGTACGGCGACGACTGAGGCCCGCCCTCCCGGAATCCGAGCCCCGTCGATCCCGGACGGGACCGACGCGGCAACGGACGGCTTTAAAACCCTCCCGGAGAAATTAGAGCCAATGAGTGCGAACGTCTTCTTGGTCCCGATCGACCCGGAGAACTTCGACCGAACGGTCCAGTCCGCGGTCGATCTCACCGAGTACGACGACCGACCGGACCCGGTGGCCGACCTCGACGAGGCGCGCCTGTGGGCCGTCGACGACGAGACCGGCAACGGCTCCACCTTCGAGCGGATGGAGGAGGGCGACCTTCTGCTGTTCTACCACGACGGCGAGTACCTCGCCACCGGGCGGGTCGGGACGACCTTCGAGGACGAGGACCGTTGGGCCTCCGGCACGTTCTGGACCGCGTTCCCGACGACCCGCGTGTACACGGTCACCGACTTCGCGGCCGTCTCCGCGCCGAAGCGCGCGGTCAACGCCATCTTCGACTACTCCGCCTCCTACACCCCCGGCTTCATGCGCGTCGCCGACTCGCGGGTGAACACCGACCTCTCCTCGATCGAGTCGGCGATCGACCACTACACGAAGCGGAACGCCTGACCCCGCTGCCGCCTTTTCAGTAGCCGTGAAGCGGCTTTGCTCCCTCTCCGGAGGCGTCAGACCGCCTCGAACAGCGCCTCGTACGCCGCCCCGTAGCGCTCCGCGACCCGTTGCGGATCGCCGCGCTCCTCACCGCCGAGCGCCGGCAGGCCGACCGTCGCCACCGGTTCGATCATGTCGGTCACGGTCTCCGTGTGCTCCTCCATCGTCCCCTCGCGGGGACTCCCGGAGGCGACCGCGCGGGCCCTCGCGTATCGGTCGCCGGCGTAGATCCGGGCGCGACCGGGGTCGACGACGGCGACCGCGTCGGGCGCAACCGGCCCGTCCCGCGAGAGCGGGCCGGCCACGTCCGCGTACGACTCGACGACGACGGGGACCGCCGTCGCCGCGATCCGCTCCGCGAGCCGGTCGAACGCCGGGAGGTAGTCGGTGGCCATCACGTCGTTGAACGCCGCCACGTCGCTCACGCGGGTTGCGTTCGCGAGCGCCAGCCGCTCGCCGAGTCCCTCGGGGAGGAGCCCCGCCTCCTCGGCCGCCCCGTTGACGACGAACCGGGCGGCGTCCGCGCCGGTGACGCGGTCGCAGAGGAAGGTTCGGTCCGCGTCGCCAAGCATCCCGGTCCGGCCGGGCGTCGGCCGCCAGAGCCGGTGGACGGGGTTGATCGCCTCGGGCGCGATCGCCTCGGGACGACGTTCCCCGCCGACCGCGGCGAGCGGTCGCGTGCTCGCGGCCGCGAGCCGGCGCGCGTCCTTCCCGTAGAGGCGCCCGCCGTCGGTCGCGATCCGGTAGTCGTCGTGGTCGAACCAGTAGTCGTTGCCGGCCCGGGGCTTGACGCCGACCGCGTCGCCGAGCCGGTCGGCGAGGTGCGCCACGAGCCCCGTCGAGAACGTCGTCTTCCCGGCGTCGACGCGGGCGCCGCCCGCGACGAGCAGGACCGGCGCGTCGTCGGGTCGGCTCCCGCTCACGCGTTCCCGCCGCTTGCGTCGGCGTCCGCGTCACCCTCGGCGCCGTCGCTCCCGGCGCTCTCCTCGCTCGCGTCTCTCTCGTCGACCGCGTGCTCGGCGACCCCGTAGTAGCCGGGGCCGTCCTCCTCCAGCGGCTCCGCGATGACGATGTCCTCGGCGTGGGCCATCACCCACGGGATCGCCCAGTCGATCAGGACCGCCTCGGTGTCGGGGTCGACCTGGGCGCCCGGCTCTAACCCCTGCAGCAGCCGGGCGATCTCGGGGACGGTGTACATCAGGTCCGGCTCGAACAGCTCCGCCGGCTCGTAGAACTCGCACGGGTAGGTCGCGTCGAACGTCGACTTCGGCTCGGGCATATCGTATTACATGATCCGCCATGACATCAATTGTAAGATCTATTCCACAATGGAACTCACAAAAACTATAATTAAGCGTGGTGGCAATGATTTGATGTGAGGTACACATACACCCCATACGAGTTCGCTGAATTCCAGCAAGAAGTTGCCAACCGGGCCGATGCTAATAGACTGAACGCTCTTGTGTAGCACATTGTTGATTTCAGAGAGTAGCTTTGACAGTGCCTTGTTTTGCCGCCTAGTGACGACGGTCTGGGACGCTCTTACTGTAATATTCCGCCAGATTAACCC
>NZ_JAODIX010000022.1:255-2775 GCF_026586675.1 Halorubrum yunnanense | reverse complement strand
TGACAGGTAGTCCCAACGATATTCAGATCAGCAGACGGCGCTGGCGTGAGGCGTTAAACTACAACGAATGCTTTTGGGATAGAGAGTTGACCAAGAGCGGTGTCGATCGCTGTTGTCAGTTCGTCGAGTGAGTCGAAGAAGCGGTTGCTGAGCGCTGCTTGGAGCTGTCTCCAGCATTCCTCGACAGGGTTCAACTCCGGCGAATACGACGGGAGCGTTACAAAGGCGAGGTCGTCACGGGCCGCGAGGTCCGTGACGGCCGATGCCTGAAAATACGGTGCTCCATCGAGCACGACGATCAAATCCTCTTCAAATTCTTCACATAATGCTAAAATGAAATGTCTCGCGTGATCGGCGGTAATATACTCGGTGAGACGAGAGAAAAAGCGATCTCCGTCCTCGGTGATCGCGCCTAACAAGCACGTCCAGTCCCGTTGACCGGATAATTCGACGGAAGGCCGCGTGCCGCGCGGAAACCACGCGGCACGCGGCTCGACTTGGACAGATTTCTTGGTTTGATCGATACAGACTACTGTGGCGTCCATCTCTCGCCGCTTTTTTTTTGATCTCGTCGTGAAACGCTTCTTGGTCGTCTTCGTCTGATTCAGCGGCTGAACGGCGTGGTTTTTGATAGCTCAATCCCGCCTCTTTCAACAACCGCCGACAGCTCGGGAGTGAATACTTGACGCCGTACGTTTCTTCGAGTAATTCTTTGACAAGCGCCGGCGTCCACGCCGGCGCGTCAAAGCCGATCTCTTCGGGTGATTCGTGGACTGTTTGTTCAAACTCTTGCTGCTGTTTTTCTGAGAGTTTTCGCTTTCGACCAGATCGATGAGCATCAGTAACGGCCTGTTCAAGCGGCTCGTCCGTATCGAGTCGTTTGAGCCAACTGTAGATCGTTCTTCGGCCGGTATCGTGCCACTCGGCAAGTTCAGTCTGCGTGACGCCGTTTTTGTACGCGATCGCAGCTAACAACCGTTGCGTCGGTTTGTTTCCGTTCTTTGACGGAGATCTTGTTGAGATGGTCCATTAAATACTGTAATACTCTCTGAGCAGAGAATTCTAACGACTACTATATGTCTGGCGCGGCCGCCACCGAGACCAGCGCCGCCGTCGCGACCACGATGACTTTCATACGGGGACTTGGGGGAGGGTTGGTTAAAACTCCCGTCTCTGCGGCGGTGGTATTCAAATAAGGATTGAGGAGTGAGGCGTACCTTTTCAAAGTTTTAACGAAAACTCACGCCTCAGCGGTATCATCGGCCAAATCGATTTAGAGCTTAGAGCGCGAGGCGACACCGCAATTTCTGATGAAGCTCAGTATTCAACCACATCTGGCTGGATTACCGCTTTCGAATACTGTTTCTATTCTTGAGATATTCGTTGTTGAACGTGCTCGATCGATCGTCCATAATTGGGTTCATAAGGCCGATCGACAGCCCGAAGCTGGTCGGTGTCCAGATCACGTTGCGGTTGACGAAACCGCGATCCGACTCAACAATAAGCAATATTGGCTGTATGCCGCTGTCGATCCGGAGACAAACGAATTGACCCATACAAAACTCGAACCGACGACTACGAAGGTTCTTGCTCATTCGTTTCTAACGGAACTTTCCGGAAAACAAGACGTCTCCGACACCGTGTTTCTCGTCGATGGGTCGCAGTCGTTACAAGATGCGTGTCAGCGCCACGGCTTCGATTTTAGATACGAGAAACATGAATACCGGAATGCTGTTGAACGTATTTTTAAAGAAGTAAATCTGTCGAGATATCTGTTTATCAAACTTTTAGCAACGCCGAAGCAGAAACCGTCGACGATTGGATCAGATCGTTCGGCTTCGTATGCAATCAGCTTATCTGAACACTACAGGTGAGGCACCCATCGACTTCAAGTCGGGGATGCGCTCCAAATCACCACTCATAGTATATCCCACCACTTGGTTCGTTATTTTATCAGAATATATTTACAAAATGAAAGAAATCGGATTCGAGGCGGAAATCGATTTCGAGGAAAAGATGCGCGAACTGGTCGAGTGGGGCGTACACAGAATGCGGAGGATAGCTTCGAGGAGGCCCACGCTGAACTTGAAGAGAAGGGACTAATCGGGGGAGACGGATAAGAAACTGATTTTACGGATATCTCCGAATCAGACGTATGGGAAGGCCAAAAAAGTCCTCGTGACCGGTGGCGCAGGGTTTGTCGGGAGCCACGCTGTCGAATACTACGCTGAACGCGGCGCCAAGATCACACAGCTCTCGACAATCTCAGTCGCGTCGAGACGCTCGAAACTGCGGATGAAAGCCGAACTACAGCTGCATACAACTGGAAATATATCTCCAAGAACTACCCCAATTGACCTCGTTGAGGGTGATATCCGTAACGAGGAACTCGTAGAGGACATCGTGCCTTGTTTTGCCGCCTAGTGACGACGGTCTGGGACGCTCTTACTGTAATATTCCGCCAGATTAACCCGGAAATGGACGCCGTCTGGCGATATGGCATCGCTCAGACGGCTTGCT
>NZ_JAODIX010000022.1:0-212 GCF_026586675.1 Halorubrum yunnanense | reverse complement strand
ACCGCACTACAGCTCGTTTTGTCGGTGGGAAAACGAGTACCGAATGCGTGAACTCCGCCGCCTGCTCCGCACTTCGGCGGAGCAGGCGGGCTGGAGTGGTGAAGCTGCAATTGACGCTAGCGGCTTTCAACGCGATCAAACCAGCTACCACTACCGCGACCGCGCAGACTTCTCGTTCCAGTCGATGAAGACGACGATCTTGATCGACGTGA
>NZ_JAODIX010000021.1 GCF_026586675.1 Halorubrum yunnanense | reverse complement strand
GACTAATTCTACTGCTAGTGACTGCTGTTCGATAGGTCTGAGTTAATCTCGAAGTCGTGCAACAGGCTATGAGAGAAAGCAGCGCCGTGACGGCCAGTACGGACGGCCGGCGCACTGACGCTGCAACCTTCCGCATCGTCTGGCGGAAGGATTCATCGCCGGTCGCAGGCGAGGCCCGCCGAGGCAACGCGATCCACAGCCCGATCGCACACGCGAACAGCACGGGCAGTAGGAAGCCGAACCCCCACCGCCAGCCGAGATACACACTCACGAACCCGGCACTCGCCGAGAGAACGACGTTTCCGACGTTTCCGGCGGCCTGATTCGCACTGATCGCAGTCGTCCGCATTCGATCGAACAGCGCCGAGATCACGGTGAGACGGGTCGTCCCGAACAGTCCCGTACCAAGACCAAGTAACACCGTTGCCAGCACGAACATCTCGACGGTCGTCGAGAGAACGATTACGCTCACCGCGCCTGCAGAGAGAAGGATGCTACCAGTGAGCACCAGCCGCTCGCCAACGATGTCGGCGATCGCACCGCCCGGAAACTGCAACAACGCGTACGTCGTCCAGAGAATACCGATAAACGCGCCGGTTGTGGCGTTGCTGACGCCGAATTCGGCAGTCACCTGCGGCAACAACGCCGGATACACGATTCGGACGCCGAGCGTAAGGAACCACCCGAGCGAGACGATAACCAGGATAGATACCGGTCCGTCATCTCGTATATCTGATATTGTTCGGACTAACAGTGATCCCGGCCGAGACAACGCTCCCATCACTCAGTTTGACTCCGGATAGCCGTCTAAATGTTTGCGTCCCGGTAAGCGGAGGCGTCAGGGAGGCAGGACAGTACCACCCCCACACAGTATTTTTTGATTGTTACAATACAATCTACCACCGAGACTGGTGTCTAACCGCGTATCGGCCGATTGGTCCAATCTGTGTACGGTGTCGCTCTATCGGGACGTGGTCAAGCACTCAAAATTGGGAGCGAGGACAGTTTCGCTCGAATACTTAAATAGGCGTTCCATCACCGTTCTAATCGCAAAATAGCCGGATTACGATCACCAGTAGCCCGCTCTCTCCGCGTCAGATTGCAGTGTCGTCCAGATACCTGACTGATACGCTCTGAAAGACGGCCTCGTGAATGCGTCCGGCAACGGCTACAAAGTCCGAACTCTTATGAGTTAGTATTGTGTACTATATACACGACATGAACATCAGTTCAGGTGGAACGCTTCGAAAGGCGGCCGTCGTGGGAGTCGTATTGTTGCTCGTCGGCTCGATGGGGGTCGGAATCTCCGCTACAGCCGGAGAACGATTCAGCGAGGAGTCTGTGCCAGGGCTTTTGGCGACAATCGACGGAACGAACACGGTGACGCCCGGTGAGACGACGACGATGACGCTAGCGGTTCAGAACCGACACGATGGCATCACTAACTCCGACCGAGCCATCGAAGATGTCTCGCGGGTTATCCAGGCGCACGGTGTGCAGGTCGGGGCCGCATCCGGTACGACAGTCACCTACCGTGATGATGGCCTCCCGATCGATGTGAAAACGGGGACCCAAAGCATCGGTACAGTGCCGTCTGGTGGAGCCACGCAGGTCCCACTCACTGTCGAGATCAGCGAGTCGGCTGACCCGGGGACGTACACGGTGCCAATGGAGGTCGAATTCTCGTACATCCGTGGTATCTTCGTTGACCGTGACGACTACACCGTCAAACGGAATACCGCGACTACGGAAACGAGCGTCACCATCCGGGTCGAAAAAGACGGACGACTGGAAATCGTCGATACTCGCGGCGACGGACTGTACAAAAACGCTGAGGGCGACGTGGCTGTGACCGTGCGCAACGCTGGCAGCGAGACGATGAGCGATACGACGCTCTCACTCGTCGGTTCGACGCACTTCGAACCGCAGAGCAACGGGATCGCACTCGATACTGTCGCACCCGGTGAGACGCGAAACGCCACTTTCGAAACGATAGTTCGCGGTGTCGAATCGGCCGGGTCGTACGCCGTCGGCTTCCGAACCGACTACGAAGACGCGAACGGACAGCTGAGTAAGTCCACTGTTCGGTACGGGGGAGTGGCTGTCGCCGGGGGACCGCAGTACGAGATTTCGGTCGAGCCGCGCTCGCTGTACGTCGATTCGACCGGAGCCGCGCGGATTACGGTAACGAACACGGGCGATGTAGCCGCGACGAACGCACGCGTGTTCGCTGAACCCAACCAGCCGTTCGCACCGCTGTCGAACGGCGGGCAACTCGGGGCTCTCGGACCCGGCGAATCGGCGACTACCAGCGTCAAACTGGAGGTCTCCGACCGCGCGCTCGCACAGTCGTACGCGCTTCCGATCGTGGTCGCGCACGACGATACCTACGGTAATGTCGTCCGCAGCGATCCGCTAACCGCCGACATCGATGTCGGCCCTGAGCGACAGTTCGACGTGGTCAACACCGCGCGAATCGAGGCAGGCGCGACCGAGCAGATCGAACTGACTGTCGAGAACACGGGCGAGAGCTCGTTCGAGGACGCTGTCATTCGGATCAACGCCGACTCCCCGTTCGAGACTGACGACGACACAGCATACGTCGGCGAACTGGCACCCGGCGAGCAGGTGACCGTCTCGTACACCGTCAGCGTCGGCGAGGCGGCAACACCGAAGGCGTACACCCTTGACACGACTATCAAGTACGACAACCTATTCGACGAAACGGTTGTCTCCGATGTCCGACCAGCCACGGTCGAGGTGACAGAGCCGAGTGGCCCCTCGATCCCGTTCGTGCTGACGGCAATCGGCGTGCCGATGCTACTGGTGGGTGGGATCGTCTACAAACGTGACCGACTACGGCGGTTCTTCTAACCGATGACCGCCGGGGAGCGGATCCAAGACGGACTTGAGTACGCGGGGCGGTACGCCGCGCGCAACCAGGTCAAGACGATCGCGGTCGTGCTCGTAACGGCGCTACTCGCGGTTGCTATCGGGGTCGCAGGGATCCAGATGAGCATGGGGATGACCCTGTACATCGAAGACGACTCTCAGACAGCAACCGACTGGGAGACGCTTAAAGAGGACTTCGAGACGGGAAACAACGTGTTCATCATCGTCGAGTCCGGCGAGTTACACGACCCCAAGACAATCCGGGCGATCGACCGCCTCGACAGACGATATGCCGAGAACATCGATGAGACAACCACTGTTACCTCCCTGGCGGATGTCATCCGGCAGGGTAACGGCGGGGAAATACCGCAGACCGAAGCTGAGGTCGAACGAGCGATCGACAGGGTACGCGCACAAGGACCAGAGTCGGCCGCAATGGTCGACCGACTGGAGCCTGAGTCGGGAACGACGATCATCCTCGCGAGCTACGGCAATGTCGACACGTTCGACAGAGGGGCGTTCCTCCCGCAACGCGATTCCGACATCATCTACGACAGGGTGCAGACGGAAACCGGTCTCGCGCCACTGCCGCCCGGGGTGACGACGACCATTACCGGACAGCCGGTGTTCGAGAACGCTGCCTTCGGGCTCATGCTGCCCGAGATGATCACGCTGTTCGCCGGGGCATTCGCACTCATCTTCACCGTAGTCTATCTGGTGATGCGCGCGAAGGTGGAGCGAGGCTGGCACGTCTTCCTTCCGCTCGGGACGGCGATAGTCGCGCTGTTGTACATGGTCGGCGCGATGGGCGTGTTCGGGTTCGACTTCAACGCGATCATGCTCGGCGTCATGCCAATCGCGCTCGGGTTGGGAATCGATTACGGGCTGCAGATCCACTCGCGCTACGTCGAGGAGCGTGAGTCCGGGTGTTCGCCGGAGACCGCTGCGGCGGTTACAACGCGGACCACCGGTCGCGCATTGCTCATCGCCATGGGCGCAACCGTGATCGGGTTGGGATCGCTTCTGGTGTCGAGTGTGCCTCCCGTCCGACAGTTCGGAGTCACGAGCGCGATGGCGGTGTTGGCGTCGATGGCGCTGTCAGTCACGCTTCTCCCTGCGCTGCTCGTTCGATTCGATGGCGGAGGGTATGCAGAACGCGATCCGAACGACACGACCCCGGAGTCGAGCGACTGGCTGGAGACCGGTACGGAGCGATTCACCAGCCTCGTCACCGGCGGGAAACCACTTGTGACGCTCATTATCGCGCTCCTTCTGGTCACCGGCGGTGCCTACGCGTATCCACAGGTGGAGCCGAATCAGGAGATGATGGATTTCTGGCCACAAGATCTCGACGCAAAAAACGACATAGACCGGCTGTCAGACACCGTCGACAGCCCAAAGGTGATGTACGTCAGCGTTAGCTCCGACCAAGTGTACTCCCCCGAGACGTTCCGCGAACTGGCCAGATACCAGAAACTCATGCTGGCAAACGACCAGGTAAACGCGGTACAGAGCCCAGTGTTAGCTGTTCAGATGGCAAACAATGGCGAAATTCCCGAGACAAATGGACAGCTCGACGCGACGTTGGCAAAGCAGACGGGATCGGGGATGATGAGTGTCCGCGATCCGAGCCAGACCCCGTCCCGAGTGCTGTTGACTTTCTACGTCAACGACGTGGAAGGCGAAGAGGTTCGGACACTTATCGACGAGTTCGAGGGGAACGCAGATCTTGCGCTGACAGGCGCGAATGACGTCCGAATCACCGGGAAACCGGTACTCAACCGAAACGTGATCGAGAATGTCACCGCAGGGCTAACGCCGATGACGGTCATCTCCTTCACGCTCGGGTTCATCTTCCTCGCGCTCGCGTTCCGGTCGATCCGCGTGTCCGCGATCATCGTCGTCAGCGTCGCCGGTAGCGCGGCGCTTCTGGTCGCCGGGGGGATGTACCTGCTCTCAGTGCCATGGAATCCCCTGACGATCACGATGTCGTCGCTCACGCTCGGAATCGGGGTGACGTACGGGATCCACATCTACGAGCGGTTCGTCTTCGAGACAGAGACCCACGGGCGGCCGCCACTCGGAGCCGCGGCTACGTCGGTCGGCAAGCTCTCGCGACCGATCATCGGGTCCAGTTTCACCACGATCTTCGGATTCGGCATCCTGGTCGTCTCGCGGTTCCCGGTGCTTGCGAACTTCGGGGTGACGACCGTGCTGGCGATCGGATTCTCGCTCGTAACCGCGTTCGGCATCCTTCCGGCCGTGTTGACCGTTGTGTCAACGGGAACCGACCCAAGCGACGACACCGACACGGCATCCACGACCGAGTGAGCCGTTTCCCAGATAGACGCCCCCGTCGTGGCGGGTGCTGTCTGTGGTGGCATAGGCGTTCGGAACAGTAGTCATAGCTGAGTGGCACAGGCCGTGCTACCGAACATGCGGAATGTCGCCCGCGACACAACTCGGTTATCTATAAATACCATATTTCATACCTTTCCCAAACAGAATACAAGGCGAAAATACATCGATAGCATCAGATTTATGTTACAATCATTAGTGTCACACCAACCCTCGCAAAGAAGCCAAGATTCGTCCTGAACCAACACAGACCCATATTGTGGTTGATGGCATTGGACTGGTTCTTGCTGTATTTCGGGCGCGTGCGGAAAACCGAATAAATAGCACTTGACCCAGTCACCACTCTCTCATACTCTATCTGTGCCAATATATCGCTAATTCGGTGATGCTCCCTCGTCAAGGCGAAAATATAGCGAGAAATAGGATAGCCGCCAAGACCGCCATACCAGCAAGTAAGAGGTAGTACATCGCAATATCACGTCGGAACCGCCGTGTCATTTCATCATTGCCCTGGTCAGGAAGTATACAACTATCTAATCGAGTAGGTACTTCCGCACTCAATTTCACACCAAAGTTTTGTAACTCATCTTCGTCAAAGAATCGATCATAGAATGTTTCCAGATTCTTGTGGTTCTCTGTTTGGACAACATACTGTTTTTCTATACCTTTGATTCTACGATGCGTTATTACAGTATATCCTCCAACAATCAGAGAGGAGATAGCAAATATAGCATTCTCGCCTAACACTTCGTTCACTCGAATCACTAACCCCGCCGAAATAACAATTATAAATCCAAATGTTCGAAACAGATCCCTGGATAGACTACTCATTAATTCCGAACGGAGTTCTGAGAGTTGACTTTGAGTCTGAATAGCGCCCTCAATCATCTCTTGACGGAAGTCCACGAAATCATCCACAGATTCTCGGCGGTAATATCGAAGATTCGACCTTGCGGAACTTTCTATGACCTGAGCATCTTCTATTACTTCCGACAAAGATCGAGCGTACAGAGTCACAACATTCCGTAGTATATCGGCTCGGTTTTCTGAGCGTCCTTCAGAATATACCCAATCGTAGAGTGAGACCACAGAGCTGACCAACTCATTAGATAACTCGATAGAGTCTGTCTCGTCTATCTCAACACTGGTTGTGTCGGGGAATGAGAGATGACCTTCTATGAATTGCTTCCCCTGAATGAGGATATTCCACTCACCTTCTCGTATATGGCGCGAATTACTTGCGATCGCTAAGATACCCTATTGCACGCTCAAAATTAATTCGACAGACGGCACAGACTGACCTAAATTTCAGTCATCACC
>NZ_JAODIX010000020.1 GCF_026586675.1 Halorubrum yunnanense | reverse complement strand
GGTCTCTGACGCGGTAAAACCGTGAATTATCGACCCCACCCCGACGCAGTCTTGCGTTCAACAAGGCACCCTCACTCCAACTGCCGAACGTTGAACTAACGGCGCCTTCCGTGAATTCGGCTTCCTCGCCAAGCTCGGATTCCTTTGGCGGCCGACCCTTTTCATCAACGATGCGTCGTAGTTCGTCGATGATCGTCTCAGCAGGAATCGACCTTTGATGAGCGCGCATATGCCCCGCAATATCGACGTTTCTGTCGAACGATTCCCCGCAGATGTCACAGGTGTAGTCGCCTTCGATCTCCATACGTACTCCCGAGCGCTCGTGCGCCCGCACCCCTCACAGGGCCGGAGAAACACACTCGGGTCGCACACCGATTCCCCCGGTTTTACTGATAAATGTTGGACCCGTAACCGAGGTTGTGGCTGCGCGCGCAGCGACCGCAGGGAGCGAGCACGGAGCGGTGGGTGGGGCGGTGGGGCTTGGGCCGGTCCGGCACCCAACAAAAAAAGAAGTCTCCGTCAATTGGTTATGCTTCCCACCAGCGGCCGCGCTCAGGGAAGTTGATGGTGCTCCAGCCGGTGACGGCCAAGGAGACGCGACCCTCGTACCAATTCCGGGCTGCACCGTGAATGCGAACACGTTCACCTTCCGCGATCCACGGTGCCTCTGAGGCCTTCCAGATTGTCACTCGGGTTTGGCCACTCTCGTCGGCAATGAGTCCAACTTGAGCGATGCTCGGATGAGATGGATCCCAGAGGGTCTTGACACGACCCTCAATGCTCACCTCCTTGCGATCGATGTCCTCGAGCTTCCCGATGGGAACCACCTGTCCCGGCGCCGTCTGTAACTCTCCGAACACCCGCACGACCGCACTTGCCATGTCCCGGCCGTCGACGACCGCTTCGGCCAGGCGTCGACTGATCGCCGCACGCGACCAGCCATCCACCCGCGTCGCGAGTCGATCTGCCTCCGTGTTCACCGTCGCCAGTTCATCTTGGGAGAGTTCCACTCGAGGGTCGTCCCGTTCGGGGTCGACCCTCGGGTCCACACTCGCGGCCCGCTTCTGGAACTCCCGCCGGCGCTGCTTGCTCCCTTGCGCGACGACCTCTCGCGTGCGCTGCTCGCGACCCTCCTGCGTGCCCAGCTCAGCCTGGGCACTGATGCGCTCCAGTTCGGCTTCCCGCGCCTGAATGCGCTCCTCCTGTTCGAGGGTGACACCGTGAATCCGGTCCTCACTCGTGTCCGCGATCCCGTCCGGGTGGTTCGCATCCACCTTCGCCTGCGTCTCCTGCTCGACCGCGGCCTCGAACTCCGGCGTCTCGTCGACGACTGGGAAGCCGTCTTCATCGACCGCCTGACTGCCCGCTTTCTCGAATGCCTGTTCATCCACCGTAACGACCTTGCGACTCGAGTTGGTACTAGACATTGGGTACTCACCGTACCTGTGAAGGCGCTCACGCGCCGACACCGCGATGCTCCTACATCGCGGTTTCCGACGACAACGACCGACAGAACCATCTGCGCGCTCTCGCTCGCGCCTTCGCGAGCGCCCTACCGGGCGCGAGCGAGAGCGCGCCTGCATGAGGTGGCCCCAACCAGCACCGCGCGCCGACCCGCCCGGAGCGAGCGGCCAGCGGAGTAAGCGTGGGGGGTGAGCAGCCACGCCGCGCAACCCCTCGCGCTTACCCGCTGGCGCCGAGGGCACATGCACTTTAGCCCGGAACGGGCGCGGGCGGTGCGGAGAGCGCCCGCACGCCCGGAATGGTCGGTCGCGAGCGACACGGAGGGCGGCAGCGGCGAGCGGGGCGGGCCGCTACGTACACACCTGTCCAGCCGGCCACATCGCTCGGTGAGCCATCTACAGTCCTGGTGGACTCAGAAAGGGCGAGGCCGCCTCGGCCGTCCCCCGACCCCGCAAGCACCGCAGCCACGAGGCGCGCAGCGGCGGTCGCGGGACGTCGAGCGGCCGAGGGCTTTCGAGGGTCCTCTCCCACCGAATCAGATTAGCAATCAGTCAGCTGTTACCGGCGACCAGGTCCTCGATGAACCGGAAGCCGTTCACGAACGTCACCGAGTCACCGTACCCCTCACTCGCGAGCACGGTTTCGGCCCCCTCGCTGGCCGCGATATCGGTCGTGTAGATGTACACCTCGGTCGTCGACCCCGAACTGAGATACTGGGCAGCGATGGCGGCGAGGGCGGGGTCGGCACGTTCGACCTCGTCGGCAGGGCGGTCGTCGGCGTTCGCGATGTACCGCTGGACGCCATCCATCACCCGCGAGACGACCGGCTCGGAGAACTCCAACGGTGTCGCAACCGTCGCCCAGCCCTCGTCGATCGCGGTGTCGATGGGTGGCGCCTCGATGTCGGGGTCGTCGACGGTCAGCTCCTCGTACACCCGTTCGGGGAGGACGAAGGTGATGTCGTTCCGGCGAGCGAATCGGCGAACAGCCTTGTAGCGGCTGTTCGAGGGCTGTCCCATCGCGACGAACAGGCCGGTGTCGGCGATGTGGAGCCGGCTCACGCGTCGTCAGCCGCGTCGCCGTCGTCGATATCCAACTCGTCGAGTCCCGCCCCTGCCTCCTCTATGTCGTAGTGCTTGTGGACGACAGGCCGGAGCGCTTGGAGGATCATCTCTGCCGCCAGCGGCGAGATGTCGAGGTCCTCCGCCATCAGCCGGTGGGTCACCTCGCCGCGCTCCCGAGCGACCGCGTAGGTAAGCGCGGTCGCGAGGCCGGCGACGCCGTGCCGGTCAATGTACGTGTCGATGTCGGCGTCCGTCTCGCGGCGGCCGACGGCGTCGATCAGCGCCGGCGTGATGGTGTACTCGCGGTCACCAGCAGCCGTCGTCACGGTCAGGTCGATCTCCCGGGCGGCGTACCGCCGCGGCTGCTCGTCGTCGGTGATGTCGACGACGCCGGCGTCGACGAGCCGGTTGACGTAGCTGTAGGCGGTCCCCTGGGCGAGCTCGAGGTCGTCCATCACGTTCTGAACGGTCGCGTCCCGCTCCCGGGCGAGGTACGCGTACAGCTGGGCGAGCTGCGGCTCCTCAAGGAGTTCCGCAACCGAGAGGAAGTCGCGGATGATGTCGCCATCAGTACGATTCGAGGTGCGTGACACGGGTCGTTCTTGATTACAGTTTACAGCGAAACAGTAAAAAGTGTTTGGGTCACTCCGCCGGCGTCGCGACCAGATGCTCCTCGAGGTCGCGCGTCCAGTACGTCGCGAGTCCGCCCGGACTACAGCGGGCGCACAGCTGTAACGGGCCTTCCAGGTGCCCCAGTTCGACCCGGAACCGGGTGAGTGCCGCAAGTGTGTCGACGACCAGTCCACAGCCGTCACAGGCGACGTAATCGCGCGCCTCGGGATCCGGCTCCGTCTGAATCGCGCAGTCGACACAGATCGGGTGGGTGACCTGCTCGTCCTGTCCCCAGGTGTGGGCCTCGCCAGTCTCGGTACCGGGCGGGGCATCACAGAACGCACAGCTGACGAGGGTCTGCTGCATCACTCGGCCTCCGCGTCGGCGTCGCGGCCGGCCGTCCAGCCACGGTGGAAGACGGCCAACTGCGTCGATGAGTCGAACGTGGTGCCGCTCGGCTCGTGAACCAGAACTTTGTCCTCGGGAACCGGAGTGACGACGTCCGCGTCGACAAGGTCGTTGACCAGGTGCTGGGCCGTCCTGTCGTCGACGTCCGCCGTGTCGCCGCCGGCGGCGTCGCGGTCTTGGGCGAGCAGTTCTTTCTCGAACTGTTCGTACTCGCGACTCGTGTCGTCGTGCGGATCGGGACCCGGCATGGTGAGTCACGCAGCGCACGCTGTTGCGCGCTGTACGCCTTCCGGCGCCGACAAACAGTTCATGGCGTACAGATTCGGCACCTCCTCGGATCGCCCGGCCGCCAGGATACACTCACTCGAGGAGTCGGGCGGTGGGTGGCGGCGAGGGAGTGGATCCAGCCCCACCGTTAACCAACACTGTGCCGGTATTGGTCGGGATGTTGGTTAAGCCTCGTCCCTACGGCGTTCGGAGCTCTCGAACTGGCTTCACGACGAAGGTGTCTGGCTCGCTGGTTGCTCCTTCACCTAATCGCTCCGCCGACGTCGACGCCGACCGCGAGAGCTGGGTGATGAGCTCGTCGCGAACGGTTCGTCGAGGGACGGTGGTCTCGTGCCAACCCAGCCGGTCGTCGAAGTGCCGCTTCTGGAACTGCTCGCCGACGTCGTCGGCGACGTACTGCGTCCGCGTCGACCGCCCGACCTGCCGGGAGATGAAAGACGGCACCTACGGCCTCGTGTGTGAGCTCGACGAGAGCACACTCCACGAGCGCGACGACCGACGCGTGATCCCGGTCAGTCGGGACCGCCATCTCGAGGTCCGCCCACGGCGCCTCATCGTCGGGAGTGGTTACTGCGTGATCCGCTGCTCGTGTCTTGCTGCGTCGTTCCGAAGCCATCGTCTATCGGGGGCGCGTGTTGCGCCCCGCCACCCCCTCGCGGGGGCGATAGACACCACCAAAACGCACCCGCTCAACCTATGCGTTAATTCTGACATGTCCGAAGTTCCGCTACCCCTGTGACGGCCCCTCGGCCTGAGAGAGCCGGCGGCCTTCGCACACTGTATATCGCCTCTTTCTTTGGATGAAATCCGCGATATGCAAGGCGGAATAGCGGGCTCAAATTACAGAAGAACCTCGTCGGGCCGATTTGAGGGCGTAGAAAGTACCTCGACGAGTTCTGGGATAATCCTGTGAATTGAAAAATTGCTCGACAGCGGGGTAAAAGAGGTGATTTCGGGCGTATCTGGATACTCGGGAACCGCTGTTTCACCTGTTGTATATCTCTCGAGGTTCTTCTGCTGGGCACCTCAAATCGTGGAATTTTCCCTATTCTCTCGATTCTGGCCGTATTAGCTCCTGAAAATTGCTCGACGAGAGCTCAGAAGAGCCTGACTCTAGCCGCAGTGTAATTTTCGAAATTCTGAGGCGAGTGGCTCTGCTGAAACCCTCCCAACTCACATAACCGGTTTGCTGAATACAGGGGGTAAATGTAGAAAGCTGCCGGTGTTTATTTCACATTTCACATAAAATATTTCCCGTTAATTAAATGTGCGTATTGACTGCTGAAAATTCTGCCAGCTCAAAGAGAGGTTCAGCTACCTGTGCGAGATACAGGGCGCATATTCAACACTCGTCACGATTAATCATAACCGGTACTCAGGGTACTAATGTTGCCGACCAAGCATCGGATTCTCAATATGGAACCTGAAGTCTGTTACCACTCTATTAGATAAATCGTTACATGAAGCATCAAGGCTACAGCCAACTACGTGACCTACACAACTGTCGTTCTCAGCAGACGAGACACCAGATGAGGCCAGTCATAACTCAGCTCCACAGTCAGGACAAAAATTCGGTTTTCCGTGTGCTAATAGCGGGTAGCCACAGGCGTGACACTGATTGGCAGGGGGGACGTCAGCACCAGTGAGGTCGGCATCGGTGAAGTCGGCGCTTCTAAGAGTAGCGTTAGAGAGGTCAGCATCAGAGAGGTCTGCTTTTCTGAGGTTTGCGCCGGAAAGATTAGCATCTCGGAGATCTGCGTCGGTGAGGGAGACACTAGAGAGACAAGCGCTAGAGAGGTTGGCGCCAGAGAGGTCAGTACATTGAAGATTAGCGTTAGTGAGATCAGTGTTGGAGAGGTCAGCATTGGAGAGGTCAGCGCCTTCGAGATTAGCGTCAGGGAGATCAGCGTTGGAGAGATCAGCGTTGGAGAGGTCAGTGCGTTGGAGATTAGTATTATGGAGAGGAACGTTTGAGAGGTAAGCGTCGGAGAGGTCGGCGTCTGAGAGGTCAGCCCCCTCGAGATTTGCACACGTTATCTCCGGATATTCGGCTTGAGAGAAGACTGCGTTGGAGAGGTCGGCGTGGGAGAAATCGGCGTTGACGAGGTCAGCATCTTGGAGATTGACGTTGGGAAGAGTGGCACCGGAGAGATCAGCATCTCGGAGATCTGCGTCGGTGAGGCTGACGCTGGAGAGGTCGGCGTCGGAGAGGTCGGCGTTTCTGAGAGAAGCATTAGAGAGGTCGGCGTCGGAGAGGTCGGTGTCAGAAAGGGTGGCACTGGAGAGGTTGGCATCTTGAAGATCTGCACCGGTGAGGTTGGCGCTGGAAATGTCGGCGTCGGAGAGGTCGGCGTAAATAAGACTGGCGCCTGAAAGCTCA
This sequence comes from Halorubrum yunnanense, assembly GCF_026586675.1. GTDB lineage: Archaea > Halobacteriota > Halobacteria > Halobacteriales > Haloferacaceae > Halorubrum > Halorubrum yunnanense. The sequence continues at coordinate 15,259 of NZ_JAODIX010000020.1, read as the reverse complement.
GCGTCGGAGAGGTCGCCTCCAGAGAGGACGGCTTCTGCACCAATGTCGGTCGGGGATATCTCTTCATCATGTGGTACCGTGTACTCAAACTGTGCGCCTGCGAGTTGAGTCTCTGTCACGATGGCCTCGGAAAGAGAGGCTCCAGTGAGGATGGTATCGGTGAGGTCGGCATCAGTGAAATCAGCTCCCCGGAGGTCGGCGTCGGTGAGGTTGGCGTCGGTGAGGTCAGCGTCAGTTAGATCGGCATCAGAAAAGTCAGCTTCAGTGAGGTCAGCATCAGTGAGGTCAGCATCAGTGAGGTCAGCACTCTGAAAGTTCATATTATCAAAAGCGAATCCCTCAGAGACGAGAACGGCATTTGAGAGGTTAATGCCCCTGAGTTTGGCTTCTGAAAAATCAGTGCCCGAGAGGTTGGTATTCGAGAGATCGGCACCCGTGAGGTCAGCATCTGAGAGGTCTAGTCTAGAGAGATCCAGTCCAGCGAGATCGGCTCCTGGTTCTATATCAGTCTCATCTATCGGCTTGTCTGTTATGGGATGTATCAAGCCACAGTTAGCACACACTAACTCTTTTGACTCATCTTCTACTTCTTCAAATTCTGTATCACCGCATTCTGGACACTCTCTTTGTGGATTTAGCTTATTTCCCATATGTGTAACAAGCCATTTAGATTAATAATGCTTTTTATTCATTAGAGATATCACACTAGAGTCGGTAGGTTGCTGAATGAACCCTCTGTATCTCGCACGCCGCTACTGACATATTGTGGAGAAATCGGCGTTGGATATCGGTACGTGAGTTCCCTGTACTGAGCGATTCAACGCGATTGTCTATCCGCTCTCTCATATCAGCAGGGTCGCCAAACCAATCGCTATCTAAGGATCCGATAGATTCGGGAGAGTCTATGATTCAGAATTGCTCAGTAGGCCCAGCTGATTCCTCCTCAACCTGCTCGTACATCTCGTCCGAGAACGGGAGACTGCCCCAGATCGAGTAGGGACACTGGTCTTGGCCGATGCAGTAGCGCTGGAGATCGTCGTTATCGCAGTTCATCGGCAACGGTGTGTCGCCGTCGATGGTGTTCGAGAATTCGTAGCGAACCTGGTACTCGGTCTCCTGCTCGTCGTACCATGGCCACCGGGAGAAGACGTCCTTGAGGTCCGCGACGATCTCGTCGAGGCTGCTGTCTTGGTACTGCGGCAGCCACATCACCATCCGCGCGAAGTTGTAGAGGTCCTTTCGCACCGGCTTCTTCTCATGAAGCCGCTTCTCCATATTCGCCATACAGGGGAGTTCGAAGAGATCCTCGATCTCTCCCACTTCGATTTGTTCGGCGCCGGTTCCGGCTCGCCCGATTCGGTACGTATTGACGCGCCCGTCGCGGTCGATCGTGACTGCTGAGTGGGACTCGTGGTCGGCCAGCGTCTTCGCGAGACTGCTCGGACTCGAGATCCAATCTGTCACGGATGATTCCCAGTCGTCCTCGGCATCGTACGCCTCAACCGCTCGATAGAGCTCTTTCGCCGTGTGGAACTCGCCCGTTTGCGCCACGTCGTCGGGCGAGTCACTCAGGGCCCGTCGGAGGACGCGGATCGTCCGTTCCCCACGGTCCCAGTTCCGCCAGATACGCTCGTGATGGCCGGTCTCGAGGAAGCGGTCGATCCGCTCCGTGATCGCCGACTCGTTCGTGGCCAGCCACGTCAGCTGGTCGTCGGAGAGCCCGTCTTCTTGCACCCGCAGGAGCTTCTTGAACGCCCGCTCAGCGTAGTCCCGATACTTGCTGTCGAAATCACCGACCGGGACGTACAGATTGTTGTCCTTCACTTGCGTCAGTATCTCTCCGCCATTGTCACTCCCCGTCGACGACTCGTCCTCCCGAACGAGACATTTGCGTGACGCCGCCGCCATCGGGATTTCGAGGCACAGGCCATCCCCGAACCCCGGCATCTCTGTGATGCCCGTACAGACCCGACCCGGATGCGGGCCATCTTCACCGGGCTCCTTGCTGTACAGCACGTCGGCGATGTCCTGTTGGAGCGACCCATCGCCGTGGGCGCGGATGAGGGAGGCGAGATTGTTGACGTACAGCTCTCGGATGTTGTAGAGCACCTGGATGTTCCGGGGCGACGCGTGCTCGAACTTCGGGTGTGCTTTCACACAGATCGCACTCAGCGTCGCGAGCACAGCGAGCGTCCCCGGTTCGTCGACGAACGGCTCCTCGGCAGCATCGGCACGAACCTGCTCTTTGAACGCCGCCGTCCCGAACCGCTCGACGTCGTTCACGAGGTCCTCGGGTTGGTCCTCGCCGTCGACGACGTATCGGTTGTAGCCACGCGTAAACAGCTGGTTGATGCGGGTCTCACCGTACTCCAACGGGAGTGCCGCAACCCGATACGCCATGTCTTTGTCGTCGGTGGGCGTACTCGGACTCATTCGCCGATCACCTCGGGCGTCGCCGACCGAACATCGAACGCCGGGCTCTCGATTGGTTGAACGATGCTACAGACGTCGGCGTGCAGCGAGTAGGGTAGGCGAGCGACACGCCGGCGGTCGGCCGTCACGACGGGATCAATCGGGATGTCGTACGTCTCGAGGAGGAGGTCGTTCAACACCTCGCGACTCTGCTCGTCGTATCGGTGCTCCGGGTCGCTATCCAGCAGGTAGACGTGGACCCCCTGCCCGCTGTACACGACCATCGTCTCCTCGGCGTCGAAATCGTCCTCGAAGATGTCGCGCACTTCGAATCCGTACTCGATGGCGCGGTCGACGTCTTCGAAGGCGTACGGATACCCCTCGGGAGCAGCGTCGAGGATTCTGGCGGCGTCGAGGAGCGCATCGTTGTCCTGATCATCGACGGCCGCCGACACCATCTCGTCCGCTCGGTCTCGGGCGATCTCTTTCGCGTCGATGTCGACGAGGAGGACCCAGGGTCGTTCCCAGTGATCCAGCGCGTAGTACACGGCGTCTGGCCGTGGGTCCGGCTGCTCCAGCACCCCCGGATCAGCAAGCGCGAACTCGCTCCGCCCCAGTGGGTCGTTGCGAGCTGGGTGTCGAATGAACTCGACAACGTCCTCGAAGTCGTCGAATTCGGGCGTCGTTCGGTCGCCCGACGCATCTGTTTGCCACGTATCTCGCCGGATGAATTCCTTGTCCGGCACCTCGTCTTTGCGAACCGGGTGGGACTCGCGGAAGGCGATGGCGTACTGTTTCGGGCCGGTCGCCGTGATGAATTCCGGAAGGTCATCCAGATAGCCTGGGAACTCCTCGGCGTAGTAGGCGTAAATCTCCTCGCGGGTCGCCTGTCGCCAGGTCATTGGTTGAGCTCTTGATCGAGATTTTTGAAGCCCCGAACGGTGGTCAGGCCCGCAGCATCGAGGTCGTCGACGGCGTCTCTGATGGTCGCGAACGACCGTGCCGCCCGCCCGCTGACCCGCTCGTCGATCCGATCCGCGTCGGCAAGGCTCTCCAATACGTCGAGCGCCGTCTCGCGATTGTTGAAGGCCCAGATCGCGTCGGCGTCCACCGCGCTGAGTTTGTCGTAATCCTCGACCGGGGCGTGCCGGTTGTTACTCGCGAGCTCTGCTTCGCCGGCCCAGACGAGATCGCCGTCCTCGTCGATGCCGGCCACGTCCAGTACGGTGCCGTCGTCGGTTTCGTAGTACGGTTCCACGCGAACCACGTCGTCTCGCTGCTGGAGCCAGAGCTCGAGGAGCCGGACGCCAACCTTGTGTGGCGTTTTCTCGCCAAGATCCCCCGCTCCTGGCCCCGCCTTCAATTCTTTCCCGAGGAGGTCTCGACCGTCCGGGAGGACGGTGTAGTACTTGCGCCCCGCCGCGGAGTCCGCTTCCAGGAGGTCCTGTTCTGTGAGCTGCTCCATATGGAGGTCGTCGTATTCGTCCCGGAGCTGGCTCATCCTGTCCAGTAGCGTGTACTCGTCGTCCTCTCGGTTCATCACGTCGAGGACCCGATTCAGGAACTGGACGTCGTCTCGACTGAGCCCGCGTTGGCGGAGTTCGTCATCGGGGACGGGCACGCTGCTTTCCTGGACGGGCGTTGCCCCGTTCTCCGGCTGCGCTGCTTGGTCACCAGCTGACTCCTCGTCCGTCTCGGTGGCCTGCCCGAACAGGGGACTCATCGCTGCCCCGTCTGCATCTGGGTCGCTGTCCGTCTCGGGCTGGGTAGTCGACGTCGATGAGTCCTCGGTCGTCGATTTGCTGATGAACGCGGATTGCTTCGGGTTGGTCGCTGCATCGCCGTCGGCAGCCGATTCCGTCGTCTCACCCCCCGAACTCCCCCAGACAGTCTCCTCTGGGGAAGTACTCACCTCAGTCGGCTCTGTCAGCCCGTACTGGGCCTGTGTCCGCTCGACCATCCGTGGCCGGGACACGGACTCGAAATGGTCTTCCTGGGGCTCTGTGAGCGGCTGATCGCTTTCTGGATGCCCCGGTGTAATCGGGAGGGGCTTCAACGAAAACGGCGGCGGACCAGTCTCCCCGAACGACGGACTCGGGAGCTGGGCGATCCACTCGCCACTTGGGAGCGTGTTGATTCGGTTGCGGAGTTCGGTCGGGCTGAGGTCCTCGTGCGCGAGCGACTCTGCGAGATCACGCTCGATCGAGATGTTGCCGATGAGCTTCGTCTTGATATTGTTCAGCACCTCGTCGTAGGCTCGTTCGTTCCGATTTCGTACCTGTTCGGGGAACTGCATCACGAGCCCCATACTCAGCCCGAACGATCGGCCCTGCGGCAGTAGCTGCTCGGAGACGAGCTTTGTCGACGCGACTGGCGCCGCCTCTTCGATGATGAGATTCGTGAGTTTCTCATAGTCGGTCTGGCCGTCGCGCCGGCGTACCTGCACCGCATCCCAGAGATTGCTCAACAGCAGGAGTGTGATCGCTCGCTGTGCTTCCGGGCGAAGGTCGCCGAGGTCGAAGATGATGGTGGCGTCTTCGTCGAGGAACTCGCGGAAGTCAAAGCGGTTGTCGACGTAGTCGCCAGCGTCGTTCTGCTCGGGGACGTGGCTGAAGATCCGCCGGAGATGCGCGTCCTCTTTGAGCTTGTCGAGGCGATTCCCGACGGCGTCCATCGACACCTGGAACTGGTGGTTGTCCTTCGCGAAGTGACGCGTCAGCGATTCCTCGATGTTCTGGTTGTCCGCTGATACCGGGGGAATCGTCTGGTCGCGCTGCATCCGGAGCGTGGCGGCGAAGAGGTCGTCCAGCCCGAACACGTCGCTCCCGTACTCCTCGTCGAACAGCGCCTTGATCAGGTAGCTCAGGATCTCGTTCGCGACGAACGCCTGGCCGTACTGCTCGCGGCCCATAATCATCCGGAGGATGTCGTGGAAGTGGTCGACCTTGTCCTGAATCGCGTCCTCTCGGTTGCGACCCGCCTTGAGCGCAGGCCGGATGTCGAAGAAGGAGAACGCGGGGATTGTCTCCGGGACGCGGAAGTGGTAGACGTCGTCGAGGCCACTGAACCGCTCGTAGTGGCAGCGCAGGTAGTTCTCACACATTCCGTCCCCCTTCGGGTCGACGAGGACAACGGGGCCACCCGTCGTCTCACGGAGCGAGAGCGCGTCGTTGATGATGGCCTTCGACTTCCCGCCACCTGTCGACGCGAACCGGCCGTAATGCGTCGGCAACAGGTCCGGCGGGACCCGGATCGGGTCTGGTCGTGGCTCACCGTTTTCGTCGAGCGCATAGCCGATGGCCATCCCGTCCTGGAACTGCTGGATCAGATCCGGATTCGGCCACGGGAGCGGGTTCCGACTCTGCTGTTCGGCCCTCGTTCCCCGCGTCCCTTCGACGGTCAACTGTTCGGAGGAGGGGACGAGGACGAAGTTCGCGAGCTCCGTTCCACAGAGGACCAGCTCGGGGCGTGTCTTCCCCCGGCCCGTCGTCAACTCGCGATTGAGGAGGCGCTGGAGATCGGCCCGTGCCTTCTTCTCCTTCGTTTTCTCACGGAAGCCGCTGTCTCGGAGGCGTTGCCCCTCGACCTCGTAGAACGGTCCATCGAGCGGGTCGAACACGGGGAGGAGCGAGTCCATCCGGCCATCGAGGTCGTCGCGGGTGTCGTCGGTGGGGACGCCGACGGCCCGGATGTTGACCGTGAACGACCGTTTGGCGTTCTTCGCGTCGATGTACTCGATCCGCTTCTCGACGGCCTCGCTGAGCTGCCGGTCGTCCTGGTCGCTCCGCTGATCCTCGACCTCGAGTAACGACCCGACGACCTCCTGGAAGAACGTATCCCGGCCGTCGACGAGGTCCTCTTTCCGTACCTCCGCGTCGGACTGCCAGCTGGCACGCCGTTGGAAGACGACTTGGAACGCGGTCGGCGCTGTCGCCTCCATCAGATGGTCGATCAGCGATGCCAGCGCTGCGCCCGGTTCGTCAACGGACGAGAGATCGCCGTTCGTTTCCTCCGCTGTGAACGGCGTCAGCGAGGTCATCCAATCCTGCTTCCGTGACGCGGCGCCACACCACCGGACACCGAGCGGCGAGACAGCGTCTTGGGCCGGGCGAGCCAGAATCGTTCCCGCCGGTGTCATCGTCGGCTGCTCGATGGCCCGTCGCTCTGCCTCGTCGTCTGGAAGTGCATCGGGCGGCGCTAGTTCGAGGGCCGAGTCCCCGACAGTAACGTGATGATCGGGGACGCTCGTGGCTGCCGTACCGCCGTCGACAACGGGATCTGCTTCGGCTGACTCGGAGTCCGCTGATTCCTCGTCGACGATGCCGTACTGTTCTGCCGGGCCAAACTCGTACTGCAGCCGCCCGGTCTCGTAGTGTTCGGCGAATTCCTCCGGTGTGAACTCGACTGACTGAATGAGCCGGGCAGCGACGTCGACGTCGACGCGCTCGATGTCGAACGTGGCCGGATAGATGGAGCGGAGGCGCTTCTCGAGCGTATCGAGATGGGCATCGGCCCCGTAGAAGAATTCTACTGGGTCGTCCGGGCCATCACTGATCGCGAGGAACTCGAATCGGGGTGGTGTCTCACTGTGGAGCGGGTTCAGCTTCGCCCCGAGGCCCGACGAGCCGGGCGTGGTCAGCTTGTGGAGACTGTCGAGGACGCGGGAGATGCTCTCCGGGTCAAGTCGCTCGGATGTCGGCGTGACGCGCAGGTACTCAGCCATCGTTGGTCTCCTCCGTCGACCCGCCGTCTGGCTCAGCTTCGACGGCGTCTGATTCCTCGTTCAGTTCGCTCGTTTCGTTCGTTCCGTTCGTTCCTTGGTGTTCGAGCTCTTCCTGGAACTCCTGCATCTCGGTATCGACGGCGTCGTCGCCGGCGCCGGGGAGTGAGGACCGAACTTGGGAGGTCGGGTCGAAGTCGATGACCTGCTTCTCCTTGGGCATCGCTTTGACCTGGATGCCGCGCCACTCGCCGTCGACGCCTACCAACGCCTCGGAGAAGCCGGCGTCCTCGTTGCCAGGCACGGCGTCCTGGACGAACCGCATCTGTGCGTAGTTCAGGCCGAACTCGTCGGCCCATTCCTCGTCCATCCCATCGAGACGGTGGAATTGCTTGACCGCACACTGGTCGAGGATGGCCTCGCTCTCGGCGTGCTCGAAGAACTCGTCGACGGTCTGCGTGACCAGCCGGATCGAGAGGTCGTGGTGCCGGTGGTGGCGGAACACCGTCTCAAGGAACGCCAAGCTCGCGGCGTCCTGCATAATGTAACGCGCCTCGTCGATGTAGAACACGACCTCCTTCTCCGAGACTTTCGCGCGCTCGTACACCAGCGAGATCAGGAGCTGCATCGTCAGCGCCGTGCTGCTGTCGACGCTGCCCTCCTGCTGGGCGAGGTCGAGGTAGATCACCTTCTCGTCTCGAATGTCGAAGTCCGATTCTTGGCCGAGGTTGGCGTGCCGACCGTCGTTCTCGAATGGGCGGAGCTGGTCGAGGAGCCACGTCGCGTCCTCCTTGATCTTCCCCGCCTCCTCGTCAGACCGGACGACGAACTCCTCGGGGTCGTCAACCATGTCCTCGAAGACGTCCATCATATCCCGAATCGTCGGGCTCGGATTGTCGTGCGTGGAGATATCGTCGGTGATTCCGTTGCGCTTGTACGCTCGCTTGAGCCCGAGTTCGAGCGTCGTTCGGCGGTCACCCAACGAAATGCCGCGGAGCGCGAAGAAGTTCGTCAGGAAGCTCATCGCGTCGTCGAGTTTCTCGTTGAACGGGCTCGCGTCCTCGCCCATCGCCCGCTGGACGTGCTCGGGCGTCTCCCGAATCTCTAAGGGGTTCAGTCCGAGCGTCCCGCCGACCGTGATGCGTTTGGCATCGAGCGCTTCCGCGACGCCGGCCCAGTTGTTCAGCGGCTCGAGGATGATGCCGATGCGGTCCTTGCTCTGCTCGATTGACCGGATGAAGTTCTGCTTCGAACTGAACGACTTCCCCGACCCTGTGTCACCGACGGTGAACATCGCGTAGCCGTTGTCCCGCGCGAACGGGTCGATGACGACCGGGCTCTGGTTGTCCTTGTGGATTCCGAACTCGACGCCGCCCTCCTCGAGGATCGTCGCGTTGTGCGGCGAGGACAGCAACGCGCCGACGGCGCCGCCGAGCGCAATCGACGTCCGCCCGAACTCGTTGTCGCCGATGGGTGCGGCGGACTGAAGGGCGAGATCCTGCCGACAGATTGCCGTCTTCGGCGTGAGGTTCGCCGGATCGTCGCGGAGCGCGCTCTTGACCTTCTGGACGGCATCCCGGAGGTCCTCCTTCTCGTCGGCTCTGACCGTGATGAACATCCCTTGGTCGAAGACGTTCGCGCCATTCTCGACGGCCTTGTACGTCGCTGCGGCCTCGTTGGCGCGTTCCTGTAGGTAGGCACTCCGCACGCTCTGTTCGAGGTCAGCATCCACCTGGAGGTCGTCAGCGATATCCTGCAGTTCGTTCCGCGCCCGCTCCTGGTTCTTCGGCGTGATGTGGGCCGTCAGGTCGAACTGCACGTCAGTCATCTCGAAGAGCTCGGAGAGGTAGCCGTCGTTAGGGTAGTCCGGGTAGTCAGCGATGTACAGCGTCGTTGTCCACTGCTCGCCGACCCGTGCCGCGCGCGTCTCCCACTCGATCGTCGCCGGCGCCGTCACCGTCTTGTGTGACTCGGCGATGTCGTCGAGGAGCTGGCGTTCGGCCGCGCCCTGTTCGATGGTCTCCTCGTCGAGGAGGTCCGAGAACTCGACCTCTTCCTCGTCGTCTTCAGTGTACCAGTCCCAGAGGAATTTCCCGCCGATCCCGACCAGTACCGCGAGCAGAATGTAGAGAGCCGCACCTTCAGCTGAGGTTGGGTTTGTAAGCCACTCCGTGAGCTGGCCGACGGCTCCGCTGCCCGTCTGGAGGACGAGGTTACGCATCGTGGGCATCCTCCCGGCGCGAGTGGCCGATGATGGGCTGTTCGCGAACGACGCTCTCTGCGTCGTCGTACTCGTGTTCGCGGCCGTTCCAGAAGTCCATATTCAACACGAAGAGTTCGACCGTGCTGAGCCGGCGTGCGGACCACCCGGAGGCCTGCTGGATGAACTCCGACCGCACATCGTTGACCCGGCTATCCAGCTTCTCGAACATCTGTGCGCGGCGCTCGACGTCGGTGAGATCCTCGCGGCGGGTCACGAACGGGTTGAACAGGAACCCGATGACGGGGAACTGCGTCAGCTTCTCAGCCGGCGTCCCCTCGTCACGGAAGCGGTCGTAGACCTCCAGCGGGGTGACCTCGACGCCGATGTAGTACCGCACCTGCTGGATGCCCCGTTCTCGCATCTCCTTCGGCCGCGTCTCCCGATACTCCTCGAGGAGTTCCCGGAAGATCGGATTTTCTTTGACGTCCTCGTCGTTCAGGCGGTCTTCGATGTTCTCGGTGATCTGTTCGACCGGGAACGAGCGGGTCGTGGCGTGAAGTTTGAGTTTCGAATCCAGTTCCTTGTTGGCGAACTCTTCGCCGGCGTCCTGGAGCTGTGCCCAGTTGTCGGACATCGCGAAGTCCATGTTGCCGGGGTCGATCTCGATGAACGCCTCCATCGTGCCGTCCGCGCGCTGGATCGCGCCAGCGCCCGGCCACGCCCGCTCGATATTCGTGAGGTCCTGCGTCCGCTCGTCGGGCTTGAATGGCGTGTAGTTCGCGAGCCCGCCCTCGTTGCGCTCTGTCTCATTGGTACTACTGTCGGCTTCCTCCGGGGCGCTGAACGTGATCTGGGGGCGCTTGACGTAGCGATAGACGTCTTTCGTCCACGTCCACGCGTTCAGGTGGTCGGGCGAGACGTAGACGATCGCGACGCCGAACCCGAACCCACCTGCGACGAACGGCAGGGCAAGTGATTCGATGCCGGTGAGGCCGGCGATGAACAGGCCGACGATCGGAAAGGCGATCAGGACGCCGACGTCGCCTTCCTCGATGTTGAGGTAGGGGATGCGACTCTCCTCACCGAACTGGTCCATGATACGCCGTGCGGCTGCGTCTTTGTCGATGGACATAGGTTGTTAGTAGCTTCTAGGATCGTTCTCGGTCCGCCGGTAGGACGGCGTCCCGCTGTCTTCGTCGCTATTCGCGCCCCGGGCTGCTGCTTTCTGCGCTACAGCGTGTCCCGCTGCGGCCTTCGGTCCCCACCGGGCCGCCGTCGTGGCGACGCCGGCGCCGCCGATGTAGGCTCCAGCGGCGACACCGCCGATGAGGGCCGCTCCTTTCGTCGCACCACCGAGAACCTTCGCCGTGAGTGGGGTCGCGTACTTGAACGTCTTCCACGTCACATAGAGTGCAACGAGGGGAAGTGAAGCCGCAACGAGATACTTGAGGAACGCTGATCCCGGCGTCAACGCCCCTCCAGAGTAGAGTAGATCGTATCCTTTGAGGACTATCGCTGCAGGCAGGGGTAGGATGGCCAACGGGACGAACCGTTTGCTGAATCCCATCGCGACATCAGAGAGGACAGGGATATTACCATACGCAACGGCGAACGCAATGGGCATCCCGTACAGGTAGACGTAGAGGAGAATCTGCCGGATGTAGAACAGCGCCTCCAGTGCCCACATCGAAATTCCTCCGATAAGAGCAAAGAGGAGACCAAGACCGGGGTTGGTAATCGACCCCGTTATGAACTGCAACATAGCAGAGCCCAGCGAGGACAGTTCCGGCATCAGGGCAATCGTGAACCCATCAACAAGGTAGAGCGCGAGCGCCCCAATCCAGTACCAGGTAATAATCAGAAAGGCTCCGACCCAGGCAGTCTTCTTGGTCTTCCGAGCCTCGTACGCACTCCCGATATTGAAGATGCGGATGGTGTGTCGTCCCTGAACGCTCATCACAAGTAGCAGCAGAGAAATTAACATGATCTCGCCGCCGATGAGCCCTTCTTGGATTGCTGGCCAAGGGGCGTTACTTGGTTCTCCGAAAATGAACGTCCCGTCAGTCTGGGGAGTCGGAGTGCCAAACATCTCTTCGGTCAGCGTCTGATACCCCGACCGAAGCCCGTCCATGAACAGACCGATGAACCAATCGACGACGTCTTTGAATCCCTCGAGAACGACGTCTATCAGGTCCACCATCGTTAGGCCTCCGTGATTGAAACCTCGCAGTCACTCATCTCCGTGGATCCGGAGTACTGTACATCGAAGGATTTCGATACCTGGTCGCCGCCAACCTGGGTTCGGACTGTGACGGTGAACTGGCCGCTGTTCCCGTCCGGGGAGCATCCCATTCCCTCCTCAGATTCAGAACCAAACGGGAACGAACTACTGAACAGGTCGGTAGTTTCTCCCGGCGAGATCACCACCTGTTCGGTTTCATACATCCCGCTACCTTGGGGATCTTCGACAGGGTTTGGAACATCACCGGAGAAAATTAACTCAACAATCGCTTCTGGTCCGCTTCCGGTGTTTTCGACGGTGACGTACGCTTCCCCGTTCTTTAGCCGATCCGTCTCGGTGTCTCCGTAGACTTCGTCCCACGGCTTCTCAGGGTTATTCCGGTAAAGACCGACCTCTTGAATTCCAATTTCCGGCTGAATCAGTGAGGAACTCTCAGCTAGCGTTTCTTCACCGCTGAGAGCCACGAGAGTATACTCTCCAGGCTCATAGGAAGTTCCGATCTCGAAAGAGACCTGTTGTGACCCAGCAGCGGTTTCTCGTTGACCGAACAGCTCCCCATTCGGCTGGACGAGGTTGATCTGGTCGACTCCCTCTTCTGAGGAGTATTCAACGACGAGTTCTGTCTCCTCTACGGTGACTTGCTGGATGATTCCCCTTTCATCAGACGGTGTTGAGTTCCCGCCACCCGGGGAATCGTCGTTGTTGAGGCATCCGGCCACGCTCACGAGAGCGGCGCCGGCGACTGTTCGGAGGGCGGTCCGTCTACTGAGGTGGGGATTGTCCTGAGTCATGGGTTTTGTCCGAAGATGTCTTCTGGGCCGAGCATCCGCAAGAGGCGCTTGCCAGCGTAGAACATCACGAAGAACGGCAGGAGCTGCCAGCCGACCTCGAACACCAGCGCAAACCAGCCGTCGATCGTCCCGAGTGGGTGCCAGCGGGCCGTCGCGGTATCGCTGACGTACGCCGGGTCGTGACCGAGCCACGAGCCCGGATGGTACCGAGCCGTGTAGATGCCCGGTTCGTCGATGGTCACGATCGCCACCCCCGAGGCGTTGGTCTCGACGCGCTGGTCCGCGACCGTGATGTACCCGTTCCGAGTGGTGCCGCCGATTGGATACTGACGGCTATCGTCGAGCGCAATCGGCGCACCAGTTTGATTGTCCCGGAGTTCGACCCTGAGCGTCGCTTGCGACTGATTCTGCTGGATGACCTGGACCGTGAGATTGCTGCGGCGGAGCTGCCGCTCGGAGCCGGCGTCCGGCTCGACGATTGACGCATTCACGCCCCGGACGATTCCCCCTACGTGGAGGGCCTGTCGGTCTACGTTCTCGGCTCGAACGGCGACGCCGTACGTCGTCGTGTACGACTGGTTGACGATGTCGATATTGATGTTCTCACCGATGGTGCCGACTGGTGACGGGCGGTCAGTCCCCCAGGTCTCGATGAGTTCCGGTCCGTCTCGAACCGGCTCGGCACGCGGCCCGATCCGTGAGGGATAGGCGTGGACGTACACCGGAATCGCGTCTGACTCGACGGTGGCGCTATCCGTGCGATTCGACCGGACGAGCGTGTCCCAGTTGGTGTTCCGAGCGGTGTAGAACCGCCAGATGCCACGGACCCGTGCCTCACCGTCCTCCGTGAGCGTGTACCCCTGCCACGGCCGCGACTGGAAGATGGTCACGCCGGCATCGCCGTTCGGATACTCGGCGTAGTAGGGGTACGCCGAGAGGTCGTAGATCTCGACGGCGATCGAATCGGAGACGTTGCGTGATTCCGTCCGATAGGTGACGTCGACGTCCGTCCGGTCACCCAGGTCGGTCCTGACCGTTTTCTTCAGCCGGACGCTAATCTCCGCTTCCAGCGTGAGATTCGCACTCCAGTCGTCCTCGATCTGGTAGTCGAGGGCAGGCGTATGGGCCCCGTCACGCTCGGCGATGGTCTCGCCGTCCTTCTTCAACCGGACTTCTTCGATCTCGTGCTCCGTGAGCGACCACGAGATAGTCGTGTTGCCGGAGGAACTCCCGTTGGGCACACGAACGCGGTAATCAACGAACCCGCGCATCGTCCCATTCGGCGCGATGTAGAGTGGGGTTTCACCGGACTCGAGGTGGCCACGAGTAGAGGGCTGGACCGCGAAGATCGTTGCGTGAGCATCCTCGATGAAGACGCCGTCCTCGAGGTCCGCGTGCGGCGGATGCACGGACGTATCTGGGCCGGCGGCGTTGAGGTCCTCGAAGTCGTTCCGCGTCCACGTCGCCGCGGTCGCGGGCGGCCGTTTGAACGTAACGTCCGTCCCGTTCGCGACTTGGTGGACGGCGGAGCGGTCCTCACCGTAGCGCTGGCGGTACTCCTCCTGGCTGATGTAGTTGTCCGCATCACGTGACCACAGCGTTGCCGACCCATTTTCCGTGAGCCCGTTCCCCTCCGTACCTGGTCGTGGCGGGTCAGCGGCGACGATACCCGTGACTAGGCTCGTCGCGAGCAAGCCGGCGATGAATACTGGGAGCTTTCCTCGTATCATCAGGGATGTGTTGTGGGAACTGGGTAGTCACCAGGGAACGAGGTCCACGCACTCTGCCAGCGGGAGACCCATTATCGACCCGGCGACGGTGTACAGCGGGCCAAGGACGACGAGGACGACCGCGGACTTCATCGCGGAGCGCTTGTGGCGCTTAAGTCCCTTCTTCTGCTCGGGGTTGAGGGTGAACATCTCGATGAGGGAGTCAGCCTGCCAGACGATGGCGAGGCCAACGATCCCCAGCGCAGTAGTCAGCTGGAAGAATCCCTCAATCATGCTCGGAAGGTTATCTGCGCTACAGACCGCGTTGTCTTGGGCGGCTACTGGCTCCACAGCGACGAGGCTGAGGAAAACGATCGTGAGCCCCGCCTGCCGAGCGATACTTTTGTTCAACAGTGACTGATTTTCAGCGCTTTGCTCAGAGTCGGAGGGAGTCTTGTTCTCTGACATCGCGAATTATTCGTTTGGGGTATCTCCAGCTGGCGGCTTGCGATCCGCATCTTCCACGAGCGACTGGAGATCAGCGAAGCGGTTTGTGGTTTCAGCGATCTCTTCGAGTGTGTAGCCCTGCTCGCGGGCCCGCTCGAGGAGGTCTCGGAATTCGTCGGGATCCACGCCACGAACGTCCATCTCTTCGCGGAGGGCACGACGATAGAGCGCTGAAGCGTTGATGTGGTCGTTCCACATCAAGTATAGGTCGTCAATCTCTTCGATGGTCACCGATCTGGTAATCATATTTGTGTGAATTTGGCCACCGACACTGTGTGTTGGCGCACGGTGGTCGATACTTCTGAGGCAATAAGTGGAAATCGTTAGTTAACTAGGATTAATCCGAGATAATCCCAATTTAAACTTCAATAAACGCTACAATAGCATCTGGTCTTAAAGGGTCTCGACAGAATCACCCAACATGGGCTTCTGATCAGTTGAGGTGCCCGTCCCAATCCTCTCAGTGACTACTCAATCTCCAGTATCGTTCCCTCATCCTCGTTGAGCTGTTCACGGATTTCGTTCAACAGAACTTTTCCTTCTTTGTGTAATTCCTCACCTTTTTCGAGTGATACATCATCCGTATCGAGCTGGTCGATGATCTCTTGCCTTGTTTTGCCGCCTAGTGACGACGGTCTCGGACGCTCTTACTGTAATATTCCGCCAGATTAACCC
>NZ_JAODIX010000002.1 GCF_026586675.1 Halorubrum yunnanense | reverse complement strand
GGTCTCTGACGCGGTAAAACCGTGAATTATCGACCCCACCCCGACGCAGTCTTGCGTTCAACAAGGCACCTCAGCGTCAAGGCCGTCTACCTCGATCGTGGATTCTACAACAGTACCTGCCTCGGACTGCTGTCCACGCACAACTACGCCTACGTCATGCCGATTGTCAAGTGGGGCGAGACGATTCAAGACGAACTCAACAGAGGCTGGAGCCGCGAGATCGAACACGATCTCGCCGGCGAGGTGACTTTCCCCGTGTTCATCGATTGCGTCTACCAGCAGGGACGATACGACGAACACGGGGTGGCGCGTCACGGCTACGCCGCTGACGCGCCGTTTATCGACACGCCACGGGATGCCCGAGAACACTACAGCAAGCGCTTCGGCATCGAGTCGAGCTACCGGTTAGCCAAGCAGAGCCTCGCATTCACCAGTTCTCAGGACGCTGGGCTACGGCTCGTGATGTTTGTGGTGAGTCTGCTGCTCCAGAATAGCTGGCGATATCTCCACTGGAAGTACGTGGCGGCGCCCCGCCGCGGGGGGCGCCGCCTCTGGAACTGGTCGTTCACGGAGTTCTGCGAAATGACGCTTCGCGCAGCTTGGACAGCACTTGGTGTGCGTAGGTCTGTTCCAGCGAACCAGTCACTCGACGACCGGTTCTTCCGGTAGCTGTCCACCGGTCCGGACAGCGGTCGTGAGTGGCGACGCTGTCGCGTCGGCGGCAGTCCGCCGCCGACAGCGACGATCCATCCCAAAGATCACTCTCACCAGCGCTTCGAAGACGCTTCACGACCAGTTCGATCTGATTCACCGGAATCAGACGAGATTACGCGGCTGTCGATGTGATCAACTGAGGTTCGCCCTCAAAATCGTATCTTAAGAAAAAGAGTAGCCCTCTACCACTTATATTCGGCATCTTAGGCCTAGTCCTGATCGGAAGACCAGTCTACAAATCCGTCGCTTCTTAATCTCGAACCGCTCCGTTAGGGTGATGTCCGTCCGCTGGTTTGCTGAATCACATCACTCCGCCCGAATAACTGGATCGGCGCCAGCGGGCGTGTGGGCCGACGCGCCTCGGCCCGCTTCGAGCCGTGTCGACCGGCCGGTCGTTGAGGCCGTTCACCACCCGTCCGTGGTCCACGGTCCGAAGCCGGCCGTCCGGCCGATAACGTGCACCGCAAACCTATCGTAGCGGAAGCTCGTCAGTATATCACGAGTGATGCTGTCGCCTCAGTTTCGATTCGTTGTCATATCTCTGCTGGGCGCGGTCCTGTCGCTGCTGGTCGTGATTCCAGCCCTCCGAAACCGCGACAAACCGGGAGCGACCGGCCTGATCATGGTCGCACTTGGTGCGAGTCTGTTTTCGCTCGGGGTCGCCCCCCTCACGACTCCGCTTCCGGATTGGGCCGTATACGCTGTGAACAACCTGTACGTGGCCGCGGGAGTCCTGCTCGGGTTCGGGTGGCTCGTCACCGTCGGCGAGCATACGGAGACCATCGTCCCGGACCGACGGGTGTTCGCCGCGGGGGGAAGCTATTTCACGATTGTACAGACCCTCGCGCTCACCGACCCACTCCACCATCTATTCTTTTCGCCGATCTACCTTCGGCAGTCGGAGCCGCTGTTCGTACTCCCGCTCCCGCTGAACATCGTCCACATCCTCTGTATGTATGGACTCATCTTGGCCGCCTGTGGATTACTGTTCTCTGACGTTCTCGAGACCACCGACGCGCGTCGGACGCAGAGCGGGCTACTCCTGGCCTGTATCGTGCCGCCGCTCGCGCTGAACGTACTGCACCTGCTCGGCATCACCTCGCTCAACTGGACAGCGCTGGGGTTCGTCGTGATGACACTGGGCATCGGCTGGGCGGTGCTCAGAGCCGACTTCCTCGACCTCGTCTCGGTCAGCCGCAGCCGCGCCTTACGCAGCATGAGCGACCCGGTTGTAGCGATCGACACCGAGGGGCGAGTGATCGACGCGAACCCCGCTGCACGGGACCTCTCGGATGTCGACTCGGGCTACCAGAACGTGACCGTCGGGTCGTTCTTCCAACCGTTCCCGGACCTCGTCGAGCGGCTCAAAACCGGCACCGAGGGGACGATCGCGGTGACCCACGGGGGACGCAGGCGCGACTTCAGCCTCACCGTCTCCGAAATCAACGGCCGAGGTGACAGCCCCCTTGCTCGTGTCATCGTGTTTCGAGAGGTCACGCAGTTGAAACAACGCGAGCGTGAGCTCGACCTGCTGAGTCAGGTCCAGTCACGGGTTCTCCGCCACAACATCCGCAACGAACTCGATATCATCAAAGCACAGAACGAGCAGTTGCTGGTTGAGCTCGAAGGGCGACGCGCACGACTGGCGGAAACCACCGTTTCGAGCGCCGACAGACTCCTCTCGATCAGCTCGAAGACCCGCGCTGTCGAACAGCTCATCGAGAGCGACGAGAGCCCGACCACGGTCGACCTCGCCGCGACGGTCGAGCAGCTGCTCGAGACGCATCGGGAGACGTATCCGGAAGTCGCATTCAGCGACCGGCTGCCCAATTCGTGTCCCGTCGAGACACTCCCGTCGATAAGGCTAGCACTGAACAACCTCGTAGAGAACGCTGCAGAGCACAACACCGCCGCGGACCCCGCGGTAGAGGTGGTACTTACGGAGACCGACGACGAGGTCGCGGTGAGCATCACCGATAACGGCCCGGGAATACCGGAACAGGAGCTGGCCGTTCGGGACCAGGGTAGAGAAACATCGTTGGAGCACGGGATCGGTGTGGGCT
This sequence comes from Halorubrum yunnanense, assembly GCF_026586675.1. Lineage (GTDB taxonomy): Archaea > Halobacteriota > Halobacteria > Halobacteriales > Haloferacaceae > Halorubrum > Halorubrum yunnanense. The sequence goes on along the minus strand of NZ_JAODIX010000002.1, from coordinate 861 downwards.
TATGGGTCGTCGACTCGGTAATCGAGCGTTCTGGAGCCTCATTAAGCTTCGAGAGCGACACCGGGGGAACGACGGCTACGATCCGCATACCACGCCAATGACGTCCTTCCCGCAGTGAACGGCGGGATTCTCTCGCTGGATCAACCGGCAGCGTATACGATGTCCGTGGGTTGTTCGGACTCGACTCCGGCTCCGATAGGGCGCGAACCAAACAGCGGTCCGGTGACGTGGTCGGTATCGAATCGTCATCGACCGGAGGCGACCGTCACACGGTGCCCTTGGCTGCTTCAGCCGGTGGCGACGACGGCGGCTTCGATGAGATTACGTTCGGTCATCGTCGCGGATGTTTCCGACGGGTCGACCTGCGGGTCGGTCGGTTCAGCCGACCGGCCGATGCGTGCGCGCTAGCCCCAATATCAACGACTGCAGAAACTGTGTAATGTGGGGGTAGTCCTCGCTCTACAAAGAGGTCGTCACCACATAAAAGAAGAATTGGTGTCGAGTCGGCACGTCTGCTCATTCAGGAACACACCAAACTCCCCGCCGCTGACCACAAGTCTGATTGCCGCCCCTGGGTCGTCGCTCTCGGTATTCGCGAGTTCGACTGGCAACGTGAGACTCGCGCCGGTCGCCGGCACCTCTGTACGAACGCGATACTGGTCGGCACCGTCCCAAACCTCGTAGATCGAGTATACGGGGTAGGAGTCGGTGACGCGCGGCGCTCCGCCGCGGCTGGGCGACCGCCGGGCTTACGCCCGATATGCGCCCTGTATCTTACACGGCTATCAGAACTGCTGTGTTGAATAGCGATCTAATCGGCTTATATCACGGAGTAGAAGGACGAAGCCGAGGAAATCGATT
>NZ_JAODIX010000019.1:131602-211706 GCF_026586675.1 Halorubrum yunnanense | reverse complement strand
TTCGAGCGGGGAGACGACCCCGGCCGCGAAAAGCTCAAGCTATGAGATGGTTTCTATGACAGGCTCATGTATAAGGAATCGACTGGAGCTTTGGCAGAGATCTCCATCGATCCACAATCGACTATTAATAAATGACCAATCGAAGCGTTGTAAACCGCGTCTAGCCGAAGTTCTCGACCTTCGCGGCGTCGGCGTCGCCGCCGGCGGCCTCGACCGCGGCCTCCGCGTCGGCCACCAGATCGGCGAAGCCGTAGACGAAGACGGTTTCGCCGTCGCCACCCGTCAGCGCCTCGGCGACCGGGTCGTCCAGCCCCGCCTCCGCACCGAGGAGGTGGACCGCGGCGCCGCGCTCTTCCAGCCGCTCCAGCCGGTCTGCGTGCGACACGTCCTCGTCGCGGTAGACGACCGCGGCCTCGGCGCCGTCGTCGAGCGCGCGCTCCGCGATGGCGACCGCCGGGCCGACGCCCGGACCGCCCGCGATGACGACCGCGCGCGGCTCGCCGTCGTAGTGCTGGTCGCCGAACGGGCCGGAGAGCGTCATCTCGGTGCCCGCCTCGGCGTTCGCGAGGAACGCGGAGAAGTCGCCGCCCTCCTCGGGGTCGATGCCGACCGTGACCTCGAAGGTGTCGCCGACGGTCGGCGACGAGAGCGTGTAGAACCGGGAGACCGACTCGCCGTCGATCGCCGTGCCGAGCTTGACGAACTGACCGGGTTCGGCGGCGAACCCGTCCGGCGCGTCGAACCGGAGGGCGTACGTGTCGCGGCCGACCGACTCGACCGCGCTGACCGTCGCTGTCGTGTCCATACGTCCGATCCGGTCGGCGGACACAAACGTGTTCCCGTCCGCGCCGGCGCCACCCGCGTCGGTGCCGTCCGCGTCGAAAGCGCGAGGAGCGCCGGCGACGGCGACCGTCCGACTCGGCGCGTGCCGCCGCAGTTCGACGAACGTCGAAAGGTGATGCGACGAAGTGGGTCGATCGTGAGGAATATGGAAAACGTTCGTCCACTTAATTTTCAGAAAGTTCGTTTCTCTCCCTCTATAACTGACAATATTCGCGAGATGCTGAACGAACGTTCGGAAATACGTCGGTGACTCCTTCCAGAAGTCTTTTGATGAGTCCGGCGAAACCTGCCTCATAGCATGGCTGCGGACTTCAACTGGGCCGTCGGCGGAGAGGCCGGCGACGGCATCGACTCGACCGGGAAGATCTTCGCGCAAGCGCTCTCTCGGGCGGGTCGACACGTGTTCACGTCGAAGGACTTCGCCTCGCGGATCCGAGGCGGCTACACCGCCTACAAGGTGCGGACCTCCGTCGACAAGGTACAGAGCGTCGTTGACCGGCTCGACGTGCTTATCGCGTTGACCCCGCGGACCATCGAGGAGAACCTCGAGGAGCTCCACGAGGGGTCGGTGATCATCTACGACGGCGAGCGGACCACGATGCAGGACGTCGAGATCCCCGACGAGATGGTCGGGATCGACGTCCCGCTCAAGCGGCTCGCCGAGGAGGCCGGCGGGGCGATCATGCGGAACGTCGTCGCGCTCGGCGCGGCCTGCGAAGTCGCCGAGTTCCCCATCGAGAACCTCGACTCCGCCCTCGAGAAGCGCTTCGCGGACAAGGGTCAGAAGCTCGTCGACAACAACAAGGAGGCCGCCCGCGCGGGGCGGTCGTACGTCGGCGAGGAGTTCGACCACGAGTTCGACTACGACCTGGAGACCACCGACGAGGACTACGTCCTCCTCAACGGCGACGAGGCCATCGGGATGGGCGCCATCGCGGCCGGCTGCCGCTTCTACGCCGGTTACCCGATCACGCCCGCAACCGACGTGATGACGTACCTCACGGGGCGAATCGAGCGGTACGGCGGTCACGTCGTGCAGGCCGAAGACGAGCTCTCCGCGATCAACATGGCGCTCGGCGCGGCCCGCGGGGGCGCGCGGTCGATGACCGCTACCTCCGGGCCCGGGATCGACCTGATGACGGAGACGTTCGGGCTCATCGCCACCTCGGAGACGCCGCTCGTCATCTGTAACGTGATGCGCTCCGGCCCCTCCACCGGGATGCCGACGAAGCAGGAGCAGGGCGACCTAAACCACATGCTGTACGGCGGCCACGGCGAGGTGCCGCGGTTCGTGCTCGCGCCGACGACGATCGACGAGTGCTTCTGGAAGACCGTCGAGGCGTTCAACCTCGCCGAGAAGTACCAGCTTCCGGTGTACCTCACCGCGGACCTCTCGATGGCGGTCACCGAGCAGACGTTCTCACCGGACACCTTCGACATGGACGAGGTCGAGGTCGACCGCGGCAACGTCGTCGACGAGACGGCGATCGACGACCACATGAGCGAGTCGGGCGGCTTCCAACCCCACGAGATCACCGACGACGGGATCTCGCCGCGGGCGTTCCCCGGCACGGCCGACGGCGCGCACATGTCCACCGGCCTCGAACACGACGAGCAGGGCCGCCGGACCGAGGACACCGAGATGCGCGTCGCACAGGTCGACAAGCGCAACCGGAAGGTCGAGACGGCCCGCGAGCGCGAGGACTGGAGCCCGCGCGAGTTCGGCGACGCCGGCGCCGACACGCTCGTGATCTCGTGGGGGTCGAATGAGGGCGCGATCGCCGAGGCGGTCGAGATCCTCGACGACGAGGGACGGGACGTGCGGGTCCTCTCGGTGCCGTACGTGTTCCCGCGACCGGACCTCTCGGAGGACATCGAGGCCGCGGAGAACGTCGTCGTCGTGGAGTGCAACGAGCGGGGACAGTTCGCGGACCTCGTCGAACACGACGTGCTCCGGCGGGTCGACCGCGTGAACAAGTACAACGGCGTGCGGTTCAAGGCCGACGAACTCGCAGCGGAGATCAAAGCGACCCTCGCGGAGGGGGCGGAGGCGTAACCAATGAGCTCAGACATTCGATTCACCGACTTCAAGTCCGACAAGCAGCCGACCTGGTGCCCGGGATGCGGCGACTTCGGGACGATGAACGGCATGATGAAGGCGCTCGCGGAGACGGGGAACGACCCGGACAACACCTTCGTCGTCGCCGGCATCGGCTGTTCCGGTAAGATCGGCACGTACATGCACAGCTACGCGCTCCACGGCGTTCACGGACGCGCGCTCCCGGTCGGGACCGGCGTCAAGATGGCGCGGCCCGACATCGAAGTGATGGTCGCCGGCGGCGACGGCGACGGCTACTCCATCGGGGCGGGCCACTTCGTCCACGCCGTCCGGCGCAACGTCGACATGACGTACGTCGTGATGGACAATCGCATCTACGGGCTGACGAAGGGCCAGGCCTCCCCGACCTCGCGAGAGGACTTCGAGACCTCGACGACTCCCGACGGGCCGAAGCAGCCGCCCGTCAACCCGCACGCGCTGGCGCTGGCGTCGGGCGCGACGTTCATCGCGCAGTCGTTCTCCTCGGACGCGCTCCGCCATCAGGAGATCATCCAGAAGGCGGTCGAACACGACGGGTTCGGCTTCGTGAACGTCTACTCCCCGTGCGTCACCTTCAACGACGTCGACACCTACGACTACTTCCGCGATTCGCTGGTCGACCTGAAGGAGGAGGACCACGACCCGACGGACAAGGAGGCCGCCAAGGACGTCATCCTCAACTCCGAACAGGAGTACCAGGGCGTCATCTACCAAGACGAGGAGTCGATGCCGTACCACGAGCAGCACGGCGTCGACGAGGACATGTCCGTCATCCCGGACGGCGCGCCCGAGAGCGCGACCGACCTCGTCCGCGAGTTCTACTGACGGCGCCGCCCGTTTTCCCGAGCCGTTCTCCGTGACCCGAGAGTGCCGGTATTCCGACCTCCGTCGATAGCCAAATTTCGGCGACCCAGCCGGGTCACACCCCGTTGGCGACCGGTTTCAGCAAGCCTAATTACGTGGGTCCGAATTACATTATGTATGAGTGACCGCCACGACGTCGTCGTCGCGGGCGCCGGGCCCGCGGGCGCGCAGTGCGCCCGCGACCTGGCGAGACGCGGCTACGACGTCGTCGTTCTCGAAACCGAGCCGGAAGCCGATTTCCCCCGCCAGAGCAACAAGTCGACCGCGGGGACGTTCCCGTCGATGATGTCCGCCTTCGGGATCCCCGACGACGTCGTGATGTCGTACACCGACGACGTGGTGTTGGAGTCGCCGAACAGCTACTACGAGAGCTACCAGCCGGGCGCCGTCCTGGAGTTCGCCGACTTCAAGCGGTTCCTCGTCGAGGACGGCCGAGACAACGGCGCGGAGTACCGGTTCGACTCTCGCGTCTCCCGCCCGATCCTCGACGACGACGACGTCATCGAGGGGGTTCGGTACGACGGCGACGAGGAGGTGTACGCCGAGGTGGTCGTCGACGCCACGGGTCCGGCCGCGCCGCTCGCGACCGCGCTCGACGTGGTCGAGTTGGAGCGGAAACACCAGGCGATCGGCATCGAGTACGAGATGGAGGGCGTCGAGATGAACCACCCCGAGTACGCCGACCTGCGGCGGGCGATGATGCTCCGGCTCGACCACGACATCGCGCCCGGCGGCTACTCGTGGATCTTCGCGACCGGGGAGGACACCGCGAAGGTCGGCATCTGTTATATCCAGAACGACCGCCACCGCGAGTTCGCCGAGGAGGGGAAGACCGTCGACGGCTACCTCGAGGACTGGATCGAGCGGGACCCCCGGTTCGCGGACGCCGAACAGATCGACAACACGATCCACCGCGGCTCCGCGCACATCCAGATGCCCGACGAGATGCACACCGACCGCTTCATCGCCATCGGCGACACGGTCCCCACCATCGACCCGCTGTGGGGCGAGGGGATCCACAAGGGGATGAAGTCCGCCCGGGCCGCGGCCGCCACCATCGACCGGTGCCTCACAGACTCGGAGAAGCGGCTGGACGCCGAGAGCCTCGCCGTCTACGACCGGCTCTGGCACCGCGACGTGGCCCCCCGGATGCGCTCCCGGCTGATGCTCACCCGGCTGCTGTACCTCGCGCCGAACGAGCGGTACGACCGGCTCATGCGCGATCTCAGTCGGACCGACGACAACACGCTGGAGAAGGCGAACCAGGGCGACAAGGCCGCGATGGCGAAGCTCCTCCACTTCGACGACCTCCCGCTGCTGGGGAAGTTCGCCCGCGAGCGGCTGGAATCGTAAGCCGTCTATTTATAAAAGGATTCGCGCGTCGAGGACCCGCCGCCTCCCTACCGCTCGTCGATCGGGACGAGCTCGGCGCTCTCGGGACCGGTGTACCGGGCGCGCGGGCGAATGAGGCGGTTATCAGCCTGGTACTCGACCATGTGAGCGATCCAGCCGCCGGCGCGGCTCATCGCGAAGATGGGCGTGTACATGTCGACCGGGATGCCGAGCGAGTCGTAGACGGAGCCGGAGTAGAAGTCGACGTTCGGGGCGATCCCCTTCTCCAGGAGCCCCTCGTCGGTCAGGTACTCCTCGATCGCGGTCGTGTAGTCCAGCCACTTCGTGTCGCCGGAGGACTCGGAGAGGTCGCGGAGCTTCTCTTGAAGGATGTTCGCGCGCGGGTCCTTCACCTTGTACACGCGGTGGCCGAAGCCGGGGATCCGGCGGCCGTCCTCGCGGGCGTCTTTCACCCACGAGACGGGGTCCTTCTCGGAGTCGTCGATCTCGTGGAGGACCTGCATCACGTCTTGGTTCGCCCCACCGTGGAGCGACCCGGAGAGCGCGCCGATACCGCCGGTGACGCCGGAGTAGACGTCGGCCAGCGTCGAGCCGATCACCATCGCCGTGAACGTCGAGGCGTTGAGCCCGTGGTCGGCGTGGAGCGTCAGGGCCATGTCAAACGTCTCCTCGCTAACCGCGTCGGGCTCGGTCCCGGTGAGCATGTAGAGGAAGTTCCCGGCGTACGAGAGGTCCGGGTCCGGCGCGACGGGGTCTTCGCCCTGGCGCGCGCGCTCGAACGCGGCGAGCACCGTGGGGACCTTCGCGGTGATCCGACGGCCCTGACGCCGGGCCGTCTCCGTGGGACCGTCGTCGCCCTCGTCGACGTTCCCGTCGGGGTCGTACGCCGACAGCATGGAGGTGGCCGTTCGGAGGGCCGCCATCGGACGCTCGTCGGCCTCGGCCAGCGTCCGGACCGTGTCGAGCACGTCGTCGTCGACGGTCCGCTCCGCGGCCAGGTCCGCGGCGAACGCGTCGAGCTCCTCGCGGGTCGGCAGCGAGCCGTGCCAGAGGAGGTACAGCACCTCCTCGTAGCTCGCTCCCCGAGCGAGGTCCTCGATGTCGTACCCACGGTACACGAGCTTGCCGACCTCGCCGTCGACGTGGCTCAGCTCCGACTCCGCGACGAGGACGCCTTCGAGCCCGCGCTTTAACTCGTCTGACATGGAGTGACGTTCCGACCACCGCCAAAAAAGCGTTATCTTTCAGGAGGGATGAATTACGACGATCGACGAAATAATCGGCGTCGAACGACGGCAGCGGGGTGAACGCCCGCGACCCCGTCGACCGCGTCAGCGCGCCGGAACGACCGTCACGGTCCGTTTGCGGTCGATGGCGTCTTCCAGCTCCTCGGCGATCGCGGAGCCGCGGGACACCTGGACCTCGCCGCCGCGGCCGACGGTGGCGGTGAAGAGGTACTCGCCGTCCGCGCGCACCTCGACCGTTTCGCCGACGCCGTCGTCGACGTCGATGACGACGTGCCGCGAGGTGATCTCCGGCTGGACGACGGTGCCGCGCTCTTCGCCGACCTGGCCGCCCCGACCGCCGCCCTGCCCGTTCGCGCCGTGAGCGGCGTCCTCGGGCCCGCCCGGCTTCTCGTCGTGGGTGCGGACGTCGATCTCGATGCCGAGCCGGTTCTCGATGTCGCTGATGCGGCCACCGCCCTTCCCGATGACGGTGCCGATGTCGCCCTCGGAGACGTAGACGACCGCCTCGTCGTTCCCTTTGAGTTCGACGTCGACGTGGCCGTGCGCGACCGACTTGATCTCGCGTTCGATCTCCTGTTTGGCGATGCGGCCGACGCCAGTCTCGCGTTCCCCCTCGCCGTCCTCGTCGTTCAGTGGGACCGTGACGACCTGCCGGTTGAACGTGTAGATCTCGTACTCCGGGGTGCCGGTCTCGAAGTTCGACACCTGGATCACCGGGCGGGCGAGGTCCTCGGCGGTGAGCCCGGCAGGCACCTTCACCTCGGTCGTCACGTCGTAGACGGTGTGGACCTCGCCGGCCTCGATGTACACGACCGTGTCGACGATCTGCGGGATCATCCCGAGCTCGACCCGACCGACGAGCCGTTGGAGCGCGTCGATCGCGCGCGAGGCGTGGACGACGCCGACCATCCCGACGCCGGCCATCCGCATGTCCGAGAAGACCTCGAAGTCGTTCGTCTTCCGGACCTCGTCGTAGATGGTGTAGTCGGGGCGGACCAGGAGGAGCGAGTCGGCCGTGTTCTCCATCTCCCCGCCGAGCGCGCCGTACTGGGTGATCTCCGGCCCGACTTGGAGGTCGCGCGGCTTCTCCATCGTCTTCACCGCGTAGTCGCTGTCGTTTAAGAACTCCGCGACCGCCTGCGCGAACGTCGACTTCCCGGCGCCGGGCGAGCCGGAGATGAGCACGCCGCGCTTCCGCTCTTTGAACCGGTCGCGAAGCTCGTCGGCGAACTCGTAGTCGTCGAGCGTCGTCTTCGCGATCGGCCTGACGGCCGTGATCTCGATCCCGTCCGCGAACGGGGGCCGCGCGACCGCGATCCGGTAGTCGCGGAACTGGACGATGTCCATCCCGTCGTCCGAGAGCTCGATGAACCCCTCGTTGGACTGACGAGCCAGGTCGACGATCCCGGTCGCCCACTCGTCCATCTGCGCCTCGCTCGTCTCCGCCTCGTCGATGTCGACGTACCGCATCTCCCCGAGGCTGCCGCGCTTGGCCTTCGGCTTCGTCCCCGTCTTGAGATGGACCGACATCGTCTCCTCGGTGAAGAACTCGCGGATCGGGAGCTCGTCGACGACGCCGCGGGCGACCGGCTCGACGTACTCGACGTCGATCCCCTTCGCGCGGGCGACCTCCGCCTGGACGACGTCACTGGAGAGGAGCGCGGCGTCGCGGTCGGCGGCGATGTCTCGGATCAGGGCGTCGACGTCGCCCTCGTGGGCGTGCGAGCGGGCGTCGCCGTCGGCGCGCTCGCCGACGTACTCCAGGTCGATCGCGCCCTCGTCTGAGAGGTCGGCGAGCCGCTTGAGCTCGCTCAGGCCGTCCCATCCGGACTCCAGCCCGTCGTTCGCCTGCGACTCCAGCTCGCCGACGACGGCCTCGGGGACGAGCACCGCGGCCCCCTCGTATGTCCCGTCCGCGACGCGTTCGGACACGCGGCCGTCGACGACCGCACTGGTGTCCGGTACTACGTTCATACCGTGGTTCCGGGCGGGAGCGGTATAAGGGTGTTCGACCCGGGCGGGGGTCCCCTCGACCGGATCGAAACGGACTCGCGACGCGGCCGGTCAGTCGTCCGCGGCCGCCCGCGACGTCCGGTCCGCCCGCAGCCGCTGGGCGTACTCGGCGAAGTTATCGAACAGTCCCTTCACCTCGCAGGCGGCGTCGTGCGCCTCCGAGGTGATCTCTTCGAGGACGGCGTCCACCCGCGCGTCGCCGAGGCGCTCGCGTTTCCCCTCGGTGACCTCGCGGGCGGTGTCGACGTCGTACTCGGGGTGGAACTGGACGCCCCAGCAGTGGCCGTCGCGGAACGCGTGGACGCCGTGGTCGTTCTCGGCGAGCAGCGTCGCGGTCGGCGGGAGTTCGACCACGGCGTCGCCGTGGGTAGTGAAGGCCATGAACTCCTCGTCAATCCCGTCGAACAGTTCGTCGTCGCCGCGCCGGCGCACGACGTTGTACCCGATCTCGAACTCGTCCATCCCCGCCACGCGCCCGCCGAGCGCCTCCGCGAGGACTTGGTGACCGTAACAGACGCCGAGAACCGGGAGACCGGCGTCGGCGGCCTCGGCGACGTAGTCGACGAGCGGGGGGATCCACTCCTCGTCCCAGTAGACGGACGAGCGCGACCCGGTGACGACGACCCCGTCGAAGTCGGTGTCGGCGGGGAGGTGACCGCCGGTCGCGTCGAACTCCACGAGGTCGGCGTCGAGCTCCCGGCGGAAGTTCCGCCGGGTGTTCGCGCCGTCGTGGGCCGCGTTCAGCAGGGCGAACCGGAGACGTGTCATTGGACGCACTGAGAAGGGACGGAGGCAAAACGGTTGCGACGTCGGGAAGCGCTACCGCGGTCGCGGAGCGCGGTCGCGCTACCCGGAGAACGGGTCCGCGGCGTGCTCCGCGAGCCACCCAGACAGCGCGTCGTTGACCGCAGCCGACGCCTCGACGCCGACGAGGTGGCGCGCGTCCTCGACCGCGTGGAGCTCGCCGCGGGGGAGCCCCTCCGCGAGCGTCTCGCCCGCCGTCACCGGACAGGCGGCGTCGTCCGTCCCGTGGACGACGAGGGTCGGGGTCGTGAGCTCGTAGAGCCGGTCAGAGAGGTCGAACCCGTCGACGGCCGCGCGGTGGGCCTCAAACGCCTCGGGGCCGGCGTCCTCGGCGAGGCGCCACTCGGCGATCCGTGGGAGCGCGTCGGGATGCGTCTCGCGGAAGCCGGCCGAGAGGAGCCCGTTGAGCGACCGCTCCACCGCCGTCGCGTCCGAGGGGTCGGCCCACACGCCGTCGGGCTTGTAGGCGTCGCCTGCGGGCGGCGCGCCGACGACCGTCAGGCTCGCCGGGCGCGAGGAGCCGAGGGCGGCCGCGAGCGCGACCATCCCGCCGAGCCCGTACCCGACGAGGTGGGCGTTCCGGACTCCCTCCGCGGCGCACACCGCGTCGACGTCGCTCGCGAGCGCTTCGACCGTGTACGGCCCGGGCGGCGCGTCCGACCGGCCGACGCCGCGCGTCTCGGGCGTGATCACCGTGTGGGGGCCCGCGAGCGCGGCGTGTTGCCAGCCGAACTGCCACGCGCCGAGGCCGACGTCGCCGCAGAACACGACCGCCTCGTCGGGGTCGCCCGCGTCGGGGGCGTCGACCTCGTACCGGATCGAGACGCCGGCGTTGTTGCCGTGAGGCATACGGGGCTCTCAGGGGCCGTCTCAGGCCTCCTGAAGGCTACGAAGGACGTCTGGCGCCGCGGCGAGCGCGTCCTCGAGGGCGTCGACGTCGGGACCGCCGCCCTGCGCGAAGTCCGGGGGGCCGCCGCCGCCGCCGCCGACGCGGCCAGCGAGGTCGGCGACGACCTGCCCGGCGTTGACGTCGACGCCGTTGGGGACGCCGACGACGAAGCTCGCGGAGCCGTCGGCCCCGCTGCCGACGACCGCGACCTTCCCGTCGTCGACGTGGGCGTTCGCGGTGGCGCGCAGCTCGTCGGCGTCGCCGTCAAGCCGCTGGATCACGGCCGTGGCCCCGCCGACCTCGGCCTCCTCGGCGTCGGCGCCGCCGGAGGCCCGCGCGGCCGCGAGCTCCTCTTTCAGCGACTCGATCTCCTTGCCCCGCGCCTTCCACTCGTCGAAGAACCGCTCGGCCGTCTCGGGGACGTCGAGCGGGTCAACGTCGAGCACGTCGGCCGCGTCGTACAGCGCGTCCTCCGTGCGCTGGGTGGCCTCGATCGCCGCGCCGCCCGCGGCGAACACGATGCGCTCAACGCCGTCTTGGACGGGCTCCGTCTTCAGCAGTTTCACGGCGCCGATCTCGCCGGTCCGGTCGACGTGGGTACCCGCGCACGCCTGCACGTCGGCGTCGCCGACGTGGATCAGCCGGACGTTGGTTCCCGGCGGGACGCCGCCCTGGTAGAGGTCGAAGCCGTGCTCGGCCTCGGCCTCGTTCCGGTCGGGCCACTCCTGCCGCACCGGCACGTCGTCGCGGACGAGGTCGTTGGCGACGCGCTCGATGCGCCTGGCCTCCTCGCGAGTGATCCGACCGAAGTGGCGGACGTCGAGCCGCGAGGAGTCGATCCCCTTCTGTGCGCCCGCCTGCCGGACGTGCTCGCCGAGCACCTCGCGGGCGGCGTGACCGATCAGATGCGTCGTCGTGTGGTGCGCGCGCAGTCGGTCGCGGCGGTCGCCGTCGACCTGGCCCCTGACGAACTCGCCTTTCCCGGGGGCGGCGTCCGTCCGGTGGAGGACGACCCCGTCCTCCTCCTGGACGTCGACGACGTCGACCGTCGTCTCGCCGACAGTGAGCTGGCCGCGGTCAGCGGGCTGGCCGCCGCCCTCCGGGTAGAACATCGTCTGGTCCAAGACGACGTCACACCCCTCGTCGCGCTCGAAGACGTCGAGGACGACCGCCTCGAACTCGGTCCGGCTCTGGTCGTCGTAGAACAGCTTCTCCGTCTCGGGGAGGTCGCCGAGCCGCTCGTCAGCGTCGTCGCCGCCCTCGTCGGCGTCTTCCTCCTCGTGGCGGTCGGCGACGAGCGCGTAGAAGTCGTCCGGTACGTCGACCGTCGCGCCGCGGTCGGCCGCGATGTCCGCGACCATGTCCGGCTGGATCCCGTGGGAGTCGTACAGCTCCAGGAGGGTCTCGGTCGGGATCGGCTCGCCGGTGCCGGCGTACTCGTCGGCGAGCGACTCTACCTTCCGGGAGCCGCGCTCGAGCGTCTCCCGGTACTTCCGCTCCTCGGTGCGGACGATCTCCCGGATCGTGTCGCGGTTCTCGTAGCCGAGCCGCTCGGCCTGCATGTCGACGAGTTCGTCGAGGGGCGCATCCACGTCGACCTCGTCGACGAGCCGCTTCGTCCGCCGCAGCACCATCCGCGCGAGGTAGCCCGTGCCGACGTTCGAGGGGACGATCCCGTCGCCGAACATGTACGCGAGCGTCCGCGAGTGGTCGGCGATCGCGTAGATCGATTCGAGCGGCTCGACCAGCTCGCGGAGGCGGTCGACGTCGACGCCGAGCCGGTCGGCGATCTCGCCGCGCGCGTCCTCCACGTCGTCGACGTCGTCGATGTCGAGTCGGCCGGAGAGCTTCGCGGCGCGGTGGACGAGCTCGCGCTCCGCCTCGTCGTAGTCGGTCCCCGCGTTCTCCTTCAGGAACTCGATCGCGTCGGGGTAGACGGCCTCGTACACGGTCGCCGTCCCCTGGCTCATCCACGTCCACCGCTCGAGCCCGTAGCCGGTGTCGACGATGTACGTGTCCATGAACGAGTACGTGTGCCCGTCCTTCATCTCGTAGTCGCCGTCGGGGTCTCGCTCCATGCACATGAAGACGAGCGTGGCCAGCTCGGCGCCTTTATAAATGACCTCGATCGCCGGCCCCGCGTTGCCGCCGCCGACCCAGGGGTCTTCGATGTAGGTGATCTCCTCGAGGTCGGCGCCGAGGCTCTCGAACAGCTCGTCGCAGTACGCGACCGTCTCGTCTTTCCAGTACACCTCGCCGTGGTAGGCGTACTCGTCCTCGTCGACCTCCTCGCGCGTGTTGAACGCGTGGTGGGCCATCATCTCGAACGCCATCGTGTGCCGGCCCGTCTTGCCGACGTTGTCGATGTCCTGCATCCGGATGCAGGGCTGTGAGATGGTGAGGGGGTTCGCCGGCGGCGGGGTCTGCCCCGACGTGACGAGCGGCTGGAAGTCGTAGATCGACGCCTGCGTGAGGAGGACGTCGTCGCGCCAGCGGTTCGCCGCGACCGGGTACGGGTCGATCCGCTCGTGCTCGTGCGCCTCGAAGAACGAGAGGAACGCCTCTCGCATCTCCGACAGCGAGTGCGACTCCGGAAAGCCGGGGTCGTCGATGAAGCTGTAGTCCTCGCAGGGCGGCTCCCCGCAGAGCTCGCGGTCGCCGTCCCGGGTCCAGAAGTGTGCGCCGCAGGAGACACACTCCTTCCGGACGAACCCCTCCTCCTCGAAGTAATCGAGACGGTACTCCGCTTCGAGATCGCTCATTAGGAGAATGTGACCCGTGTTCGTCCAAAAGGGTTCCGGGGTGGATCGCGGCCGAGTCGACCGAAGTGGGCGCCCCGCGAGCGACGACCGCGCCGCCCGGGTCCGAAACGACCTTAGGCCGCGCGCTCGCCTCTCCGATATGGTCGAGAACGTCGTCTATCCCGCGTACTTCGACGCCGAGCGGTCGCGCTCGGAGGGCCGTCGCGTCCCGACAAGCCTCGCGATCGCCGAGCCCACGGTCGACGAGATCGCTAAGGCGGTCCAACAGGTCGGCTACGACGCGGTGATCGAGCGCGAGAAGACGTACTCCCGCGAGTTCGAGCCGCGGGGCGCGGTGGTCGTCCAGGGAACCGAAGACACCGCGAAAAACGACCTCGTGCAGGCGGTCGCCGCCTACCTCGGGGTCATCCGAGAGTGACGATGCGGCGCGTCGGCACCGTCGTCCGCACCGCCGGCGGGCTCGCGATCGCCCGCGGCGAGCGCGGCGAGGAGCCGCCCCGGATCGGTTCGTCCGTCGTCGACGAGTCGCTCTCGACGGTCGGCCGCGTCGTCGACGTGTTCGGCCCCGTCGACCGACCGTACGTCGCTGTCACGCCGAACGACGGCGACGGGCTCGCGCCGCTGGTCGGCGGGAAGCTGTACGCGCGCTGACTCAGTCGCCGGCGGGCGTCTCCCCCTCCTCGGCGGGGGCGTCCGCGCTCCCGGCCGACGCCTCTCCCTCCCCGACGGGGGCGTCCGTGCTCCCGGCCGACGCCTCTCCCTCCACGATCTCGAAGTCCGCCAGCGTCTTCGTCGAGCGGACGAGCCGCTCGGAGACGACCAGCTTCTCGGTCCGGTCCAGCCGCTCCCAGTCGATCTCAGTCGGCGGCGACTCCTCGAACGCGCGGAACTGCTGAAACACCGCGTCGTTGACGAAGCGCTCGAACGAGCCGCAGTTCGGGCACGTCACCGAGAGGTGGGGGACGTCGAACTCACGGCTCACGGTGTGTTCCAGACAGTCCAGACAGCGGTACGTCCGATTTCTGCTCATGTATCACACAACGTTCCGGACGCGGGAATACCTGGGGGTGCCGGAGCGACAACCGAGCCGAAAAGGACCGCGAAGCGGAATCGGACCGCGAGAGCGTTAGAACAGCGCCGACGCGGCCGCCTCGGCGGTCTCGATGACCGGCCCGAAGCCGGGCAAGAGTAGGACCGTCGCGACCGCGGCGAAGACGACCGCGGCGTACAGCGCCGTCGGCCGCACGTCGATCGTGTCCAGCGTCGTCGGCGACGCGGGGTCGTCGATGAACAGCGCCTTCACGACCCGGCTGTAGTAGTACAGCGAGATCACGCTGTTGACGGCGCCGACCGCCGCCAGCCACAGGAAGCCGTTGTCGATGGCGCCCATGAACAGGAAGTACTTCGAGAAGAACCCGGCGAACGGCGGCAGCCCGGCCAGCGAGAACATGAACACGGCCATGGCCGTCGAGGCGACGGGCGCGCGCTTGGCGAGCCCGGCGTAGTCCTCGAAGGTCCGGCCGACGCCCCACCGCTCCGCCATGGCGACGAAGAGGAACGCACCGGTGTTCATGAACCCGTAGACGAGCAGGTGGGCCATCGCCGCGCCCATCACCGCGCCGTTGGCCGCGGCGCCGCCGTCGGCGCCCGTGAGCGCGGCGACGCCGATAAGCGCGTAGCCGGCGTGCCCGATGGAGGAGTAGGCGAGCATCCGCTTGACCTCCTCTTGGACGGCCGCCGCGAAGTTCCCGAGAGTCATCGTCACGGCCGCGAGGATTCCGAAGGCGAGCACCCAGTTGATGTCGGCCGACAGGGACGCGCCGACGGGGAACGCCTCCGTGAACACGCGGAACGCGATCACGAAGCCGGCCGCCTTCGACGCCGACGAGAGGAACGCGCTCACCGGCGCGGGCGCGCCCTCGTACGCCTCCGGCGCCCAGAAGTGGAAGGGGACGGAAGCGGTCTTGAACGCGACGCCGCCGAGGATCATCACGATCCCGAGGCCGGCGATCCCGCTCCGGCTGTCGAGGCCGTCGGTGCCCGCGGCGATGTCGCCGAGGACGCCGGCGACGTCGCCGAGCATCAGCGAGCCCGTGGCCGCGTACACGAGCGAGATGCCGAACAGGAAGATCGCCGAGGAGAGCGCCCCGACGAGGAAGTATTTCAGCCCCGCCTCGACGCTCCCGCGGTTCTGCTTGAGGAACGCGACGAGCACGTACGACGGCAGCGACACCATCTCCAGGGCGACGAACACGACCGCGAGCGAGTTCGCGACCGCGAGCAGCGACATGCCGGTCGCTGCGAACAGCGTCAGCGAGTAGAACGTCGCCGGGTTCGGGTGGTCGTGGAAGTAGTCGTGCGCCGCGACGACGACGAGCGACGTCACGGACGCGAAGATGGCGGTGAAGAATAACCCCATGGTGTCCACCTTGATCGCGTCGGCGAACAGCAGGATCGCGCCGCCGGTGTCGCCGCTGCCGGTTCCGGAGGCGACGAACCAGACCGTCGCGGCCAGCGCGGCCAGCGCGCCGAGCGCGCTCACGACCGCCATCGAAGTGTTCGACCGGGTGTCCGGCGAGAGGGTGTCGACGAGCAGCAGCGCGAGGCCGGTGAACGCGAGCAGCAGCACGGGCAGCAGCGCCGTCACCTGCGGGAGCGGCTCAACCATCGACGCTCACCCCCTCGACCACGGGAACGGCCGCATCGCGTATCATCTCGAAGAAGATGTCGGGCGCGACGCCGAGCACAATGATCGCGGCCAGCAGCACCGCGAGCGGGGCGACGTCGTGGAACGGCGCGGGCCCGACCTCGTAGTCGGTCGCGAGCTCGAACGGACCGAACAGCGTGCTCTGCATCGCCGACAGCAGGTAACCGGCGACGATGACGATACCGAACATCGCGAGCGCGGTGAAAAGCGGCGCGTACGGGAGCGCCGGCGCGGCGAACGAGCCCACGAAGATGAAGAACTCGCCGGCGAAGCCGGCCATCAGCGGCAGTCCCATGTAGCCGAACGCGCCGGCGACGAGGATGCCGACCGTGACCGGCATCCGGTCGGCCATCCCGGCCATGTCGCCGACCATCCGCGTGTGGGTCGCGTTGTAGACGACGCCGACCGCCATGAACATCAGCCCCGAGATGAGACCGTGCGCGACCATCTGGAACGTCGCGCCGCCGACGCCGTACTCGGTGAACACGACAAGCCCGAGGATGACGTATCCCATCGACGAGACGGAGGAGTAGGCGACGATGCGCTTGAGGTCCTTCTGTGCCAGCGCCAGCATCGCGCCGTAGATGACGCTGATCACGGCGATGGCGGCGATCGGAATCGCGAGGGCAGAAGCCTGCTCGGGGAGCATCGTGAAGTTGTATCGGAGCAGCGCGTACGTCCCCATCTTCAGGAGGACGCCCGCCAGGAGCACCGACACGGGGGTCGGCGCCTCCACGTGGGCGTCCGGCAGCCACGTGTGGAACGGGACGATGGGGACCTTCACCGCGAACCCGAGGAACATCGCGAGGAACGCGGCCATGGCGAGCGTCTCCGGCGCGAGTCCGGCAAATGAACCGAGCCCGCCGTCCGCGATCGCGCCCGTGATCTCCGGGAGCGCGAACGAACTCACCGAGTCACCGAGCGCGAACGTCAGGGACATGAACCCGATGAACATCAGCAGCGAGGCCGCGTTCGTGTAGACGAAGAACTTGATCGCGGCGTACTTCCGGCGAGGGCCGCCCCAGATGCCGATGAGGAAGTACATCGGGACGAGGACGGCCTCCCAGAAGACGAACCAGAGGAAGAAGTCCAGCGCCGTGAACACGCCGAGGAGGTTCGCCTGCATGAACAGCATGAGCCCGTAGAACTGGCTCTGGCGCGAGTCGATCGGCGTCCACGCGCTGAGGATCGCCAGCGGGACGAGGAACGTCGTGAGCACGACGAGCGGGAGGCTGATCCCGTCCAGCCCGACGAACCACGAGACTGAGCGGCCGCCGACCTCGAGCCACTCGATCTGGGTCTGATAGGCGATGTCGCCGCCCGTGAGGGCGTTCCCGGAGCCGTCGAAGCCGGACCAGAGGTACAGCGACCCGGCGAACGGGATCAGGCTCAGGGCGAAGGCGAGCCGTCCCGCCCACTCGTTCGGCGAGAGGAGGACGACGAGCGCGCTCGCGAACGCGACCGCGATGAGCGCTTCGAGTATCACAGGAACCACCCCCCGGTGACGCCGAGCAGTACGATGAGCGCGACCAGCCCCAGCGTGAGCAGCGCGGCGTACTGCGAGACCACGCCGTTCTGGACCTGCCGGATCCGGTCACCGCCGATGAGACTCACCGAGGAGACACCGTTGACGACGCCGTCGATGATGCCTTGGTCGAAGGTGTCGGCGCCGCCGGCGACGTCCTCGGTGCGATACGCGAGCCATACCTGCAGTTCGTCGAGGTAGTAGTTGTTGTACAGCACGTCTTTGATCCCGCCGAGCTTCGCCGTGTGCTCCGTCGGCGACGGAACGTTGTAGAGCTGCCACGCCACCAGCAGACCGGTCAGCGCCAAGCCGAGCGAGACGGCCGCGCCGACGAGCACCGTGGCGACTTCGCCGCCGACGATGTACTGGCTGCTGTACGGCCCGATGTCGGCGTAGTGGTGCGAGGAGAGGCCCGCAATGCCGCCCCACTCGTTGTCGAGCCAGCGGTGGAGCAGGTCGATCCCCTCCAGGCCGAGGACCTTCTGGACCGGCACCATGTTGATGAGGCCGGTGACGACCGCGAGCGACCCGAGGACCGCGAGCGGCCCCTTCACGTTCCAGCGAACGGGTTCGGGGTCACGCGCGGTGTCGCTCCGAGGTTCGCCGTGGAAGGTTAAGAAGACCATCCGGAAGGTGTAGAACGCGGTGACTGGGACCGCGAGCAGCCCCATCAGGTAGCCGCCGAACAGCAGCGGCTCGCCGGGCGCGTGGACGAGCGCCTCGTAGAGGATCTCGTCTTTCGACCAGAAGCCGGCGAACGGGAAGATGCCCGCGAGCGCCAGCGACCCGGCAAGGAAGGTGACGTACGTGACGGGCATCTCCGATTTCAGCCCGCCCATATCCCACATGTCCTCGTTGTGGTGCATCGCGATGATCACTGCGCCCGCCCCGAGGAACAGCAGGGCCTTGAAGAAGGCGTGGGTGGTCAGGTGGAAGACCGCCGCCACGTAGCCGCCCGCGCCGAGCGCGAGCATCATGTAGCCGTACTGCGAGATGGTGGAGTACGCGAGCACCTGCTTCAGCTCGTCTTTCACGAGACCCATCGTCGCCGCGAACAGCGCCGTGAAGCCGCCGATGAAGGCGATCACCGCGAGCGTCGTCGGGGTCAGCGCGTAGAAGCCGTACATCCGCGCGACGAGGTAGACGCCGGCCGCGACCATCGTCGCGGCGTGGATGAGCGCGGAGACGGGCGTCGGGCCCTCCATCGCGTCGGGGAGCCACGTGTGCAGCGGGAACTGCGCGGACTTCCCGACGACGCCGCCCAGGATCAGCAGGCCGACGACGGTGAGCCACGTCTGTAGCTCGACGCCACCGGGCGTCCACGCGACCGATCCGGAGCCGTTGAGCGCCGCGTCCGCGAGCGCCGGGAACGACTCCGGACCCGCGAACTGCGCGGTGCCGAACGTCCCGATCACCGCGACGACGCCGATGAGGAAGAAGTAGTCGCCGAACCGGGTGACGAGGAACGCCTTCTTGGCCGCCGACGGCGGCCCGGGCTCCCGGAAGTGGAAGCCGATGAGCAGGTACGAGCAGAGCCCGACCAGCTCGAAGAACATGAACGCCATCAGCAGATTGTCGGCGACGACGAAGCCGAGCATCGACGCCGTGAACAGGCCGAGCCCGGCGTAGTACCGGGGCAGACCCGTCTCGCCCTCGTCGTTCATGTAGCCGAGCGAGAACACGTGGACGAGCAGCGCGACGAGCGTCACGATGACGAGCATGAGCGCCGACAGCGGGTCGATCAGGATCCCGAAGGAGAGCTCGACGTCCGTCGGGCCGATCCCGCCGGCGCTGGCCCACGTGTAGATGGTGCGGTTCACCGCGCCGCCGCCCGCGACCGTCGCGAGCACCCACAGCGAGAGCAGGAACGAACCCGCCGTCGCCGCGACCCCGCCGAAGGCGCCTCCCTTGGGGAGGTACTTGCCGGCACCGAGCGCGATCAGGAACGAGAAGAACGGCAGGAGGACGATCGCTGGAACGTATGAGAACACATCAATCATGTTACCACCTCATCTCCGTTGGGACGGTCACGTCCGTGACCCCGAAGTTGCGGTACAGCACGAGGATAATGCCGATACCGATCGCGACTTCCGCGGCGGCGAGCGCGATGACGAACAGCGCGAACACCTGCCCCGTGAGGTCGCCGTAGTACAGCGCGAACGCGACGAAGTTGATGTTCGCCGCGTTCATCATGAGCTCGACGCTCATCAGGAAGTACAGCGCGTCGCGCCGCGTGAGCACGCCGAACAGCCCGACACAGAAGACGGCGGCCGCGAGCAGCAGGTACCACTCCGGGGGAATCGAGGAGGCGACGGCCGTCATCGCCGCTCACCCCCCTCGCGCCCGCCGTCGGTGAACGCCGTGCCCATCGCGGAGATGATGGAGCCGTCCTCCTCGCGTTTCGCAAGGTACACCGCCCCGTCGACGGCGACGTCGAGGGCGACGGCGGCGATCAGGAACGCGGCGAGGAACCCCTCGGAGGGAATCGTCGCGACGTCGTACGCGCCGAGGTTGAAGAGGGCGTAGCCGATGTTGTGAACGACCGACGCGTCGGCGGGGAATCCGGCCCCCTCAGGCGCGAAGTCGGCCGAAAGCGTCGTCAGAGCCATCGTTCCGAAGAGGAGTCCGACCACCACAGCGGGCACGATGCGCCCGCCCCGATCCGAGTCGTCGTCGTTCATACGCTATTCACCTCCGTTTCCGCGTCCGATCGCGTGAGCATCACGCCGAACGTGACGAGGATGAGAACCCCGCCCACGTAGACGAGGATCTGCATGGCGGCGATGAACTCCGCCTGTAACATCACGTAGTGTACCGCGACGCTCGTCAGGGCTCCGCCCAGAAGCAGCGCGGCGTGGAACACGTCGCGCGCCAAGACGACCCCGAGGCCGAACGCCAGCGTGACGGCGGCGAACAGCCCGAACGCGATAGTAGGATAAACCATTGTGTTTGTCTCCTATGAGAACCCCTTTGAAGATTTCGAGACGCGCCCGCTACTGGTAGTCAACCTCGCCGTCGCCCTCCCCGATCCACGCGCCGCGATCGGGGTTCCGGGACTCCAGCGGGTCGATTCCCTTGTACCACGGGACGTTTTTGAGCTGTTCTTTGTTGAACACGAAGTCGTCTTTCGTGTCCGCGGTGAACTCGAAGTTCTGCGTCAACAGGATGGCGTCGACGGGGCAGACCTCCTCGCAGAGCCGGCAGTAGATGCACTGTCCGATGTGGAGGTTGTACTGCTCCCCGTTCCGCTGGTCGTCCTGCACGATCTGGATCGTGTCGTTTGGGCAGACGTTCTCGCACTGGCGGCACCAGATGCACCGCTCCTGGCTGAACTTGTGGACCCCGCGGAACCGCGGGCTCACCTCGGGCGCGTCCTCCGGGTATTCCACCGTGAACGTGTTCCCGTCCAGCGCGTGTTTCATCGTCGTCGCCATGGATTTCATGAGTCCGATCATGTTACGCGATCACTCCCACGATTACGGCCGTGAGCACCAGGTTCGCGAACGACAGCACCAGCATTCCCTTCCAGCCGATCTCGATCAGCTGGTCGATACGGACGCGCGGCATCGCGGCGCGGGCCCACTGCGTGAACAGGAAGAAGCCCCAGATCTTCACCACGAACCAGATGAAGCCGATGCTCTCCGGGCCCGGCCCGGAGGCGCCGCCGAGGAACGTCACGGCGACGATCGCGCCGCCGAGGAAGATGTGCACGAACTCGCCGAGGTAGAAGAGGACGAAGTACGCGGAGGAGTACTCGGTCTGGTAACCGCCGACGATCTCGGTCGGCGCCTCGGGGATGTCGAACGGGTTCCGTCCGACCTCCGCCATGTTCGCCGTGACGAACAGCACGAACGCGAACGGGTTCACGAAGGCGTACCACGCCGGGATGTCGATCCCGGCGATGGTCACTAAGGTCGTCGTCTGCGCGCCGACGATGCCGCTCATCTGGAGGGTGCCCGCGAAGATCACGACTGACATCGCGGTGACGATGAGCGGGATCTCGTAGGCGAGGTTCTGCGCGACCGCGCGGAGGCCGCCGAGCAACGAGTACTTGTTGTTCGACGCGTAGCCGGCCATCACCAGCGACACCGAGGCGATGGACGCGAACGCGAACACCAGCGCGAACCCGACTTCGGGGTCCGCGAGGTGGAAGTTGATCGGGCCGAGACGGCCCATCGGAATCACCGAGAAGCCGAGCAGCGCCGACGCGGGCAGGATGACCGGGGCGATGTCCCACGAGGGGCGGTCGACGCCCTCCGGGACGATCAGCTCCTTCGCGAGCAGCTGGACGGCGGCCGCCGGGATGATCAGGAGCCCGAACGGCCCGACCCGGTTGACCGCGATCCGGTCGGTGAACGCCGCCGTGATCTTCCGTTTCGCCCACGGCCCGGCGACGCCGGTGAACGCGAGGACGATGTTCCCGACGACGGCGGCCGCGATCAGCGCCGCGACCACCTCGCCGAGCACGCCCGGCAGCCCGAACGTGTCGACGAGGAACTCGGGGAACAGCTGTGCGGGTGCCGTCCCCATCAGCGGTCCACCTCCCCAAGCACGATGTCGAGGCTCCCGAGCGCCGCGATGACGTCGGGGATGTACTCCCCGTTAGCCATCTCCGGCAGCGTCTGGAGGTTCGAGAAGCACGGCGACCGGATCTTGAACCGGCCCGGCTTGTCGGTGCCGTCGGATCGGATGTAGATGCCGAGCTCGCCCTTCGCGCCCTCGACGGCCCGGTAGATCTCGGCGTCGTCGTCGGGGCGGAGCGTGCGGGGCACGTTCGCCTGGATGTTGCGCTCGTCTTCGGGCCAATCCTCGAGCAGATCGACGCACTGCTCGATGATCTTCGCCGACTCCTCGACCTCGCGCATCCGGACGAGGAGGCGGCTGAAGTTGTCGCAGCCCTCCTCGGTGACGACGTCCCAGTCGAGCTCGTCGTAGTAGCCGTACGGGTCGTCGCGGCGGAGGTCGTAGTCGACGCCCGAGCCGCGGGCGACGGGGCCGGTCGCGCCGTAGTCCTTGGCGACGTCCGGCGGGAGGACCCCCGTGTCGATCGTCCGCATCTGGAAGATCTCGTTGGAAGTGACGAGGTTGTGGTACTCCTCGACGGACTCCGGCAGCTGGTCCAGGAAGTCGCGGGTCTTCGAGAAGAACTCCTCGCGCGGCTCCGGCAGGTCCCAGACGACGCCGCCGAGCCGGAAGTAGTTGAACATCAGCCGCTGGCCCGTCAGGTCCTCCAGTAGGTCCTGCACGCGCTCGCGGTCGTTGATCGCGTACATGAACGTCGCCGTGAAGTCCCCGTTCACGTCGAGCGCGAACGTGGCGAGCGCGAGCATGTGCGCGGCGATCCGACACATCTCGGCGCCCATCGTGCGGATGACCTGCGCGTACTCCGGCACCTCGATCTCCGCGAGGTCCTCGGCCGCGCGGGCGTACGCCCACTCGTTGAGCAGGCCCGCCGAAATGTAGTCCCAGCGGTCCGGGTACGGCATGATCTGGTGGCGGTAGGTCCCGGCCTGCGCCATCTGCTCCTCGCAGCGGTGGAGGTAGCCGATGTCGGGCTCGACGTCGACGACCTGCTCGCCGTCGAGGACCGTCTTCAGGTGGAGCACCCCGTGGGTCGCCGGGTGGTGCGGCCCGATGTTGAGGAACATCGTGTCGGACTCGGAGTCCTTGTAGTGCTCCTGCAGCGGGTTCGCGTGCTCCGGCAGCGTGGCGATCTGCGGCCGGTCCTTGTCGTAGTCCATCGACAGGGGGTGACCCTGCCAGGTCTCCGGCAGGAGGATCCGGCGCAGGTCGGGGTGGTCGTCGTACTCGATCCCGATCAGGTCGTACGCCTCCCGCTCGTGCCAGTCGGCGGTGCGGAAGACGGGCTCGGCCGACTCGGAGACGGGATCGTCCTTGTCGGCGGGGACGACGACGCTGACCTCCTGGGTCGGGTCGTCGAACTTCTTCAGGTGGTAGATCGACTCGTAACGATTCTCGTACTCCTGGGCGGAGACCACCGAGAGGTGGTCGTACCCCGCCTGCTCTTTCAGGATCGAGAGGGTCTCCTGAACGGTGTCCGGGCGGATGACGAAGCCGGGCGCGTTCAGGTGGTCGTCGCGCTTGACGACGAGGTCGCCCAGCAGCGCCTCCAGCTCGTCGGGAGTGCGCTCGATCGCGGCGTCGTCGGTGGTGTCCGGTCGTTCGAGGCTCATGGTGAATCAGCGAAGTTGTACCGCATGACGAGTTCGTCCTCGTCTATCTGGTCGGCGAGCTTGTCGACGAGCTCGTCGCGTTCGAGGTCGGAGAACTCCTCCAGCTCGTACGGCTTGACTGTCACGGGCGAGGCCTCGCCGTTGGCGACGCGCTCCTGCAGCTTCACGACGCCGTAGACGAGGGCCTCGGGGCGCGGCGGGCAGCCGGGGACGTGGATGTCGATCGGAATGACCTCCTCGGCGCCCTTGATGACGTTGTACCCCTCCTGGAACGGGCCGCCGGAAATGGTACACGAGCCCATGCCAACGACGAACTTCGGCTCGGGCATCTGGTCGTAGACACGCTTCATCCGCGGCGCGAACTTCGAGACGATCGTCCCGGGGACGATCATCACGTCGGCCTGTCGCGGCGACGCGCGGGGGACCCCGCTCCCGAACCGGTCGAGGTCGTGTTTCACCGCATAGGTGTGCATCATCTCGATGCTGCAGCAGGCGATGCCGAACTGCAGCATGAACATCGAGGAGCCGCGACACCAGTTCAGGAACTTGTCGAACTTGGTGAGGATGAACGGCGAGGAGCCGAACGCCTCGCGGAGCCGAGAGTTGAATCGGTCTCCCTGCCCGGTCATCCGGGCGTCTCGGGTCTCCGTTACGACTTGCGATTCGTCGGTGATGAATGGTTGATCGCTGCTCATTAGTTGAGATCACGCTCCGTTTTTTTGCTGGTCGCGCGGGGGCTGCGGGCCCAGCTGATCGCTCCCGACCGCCACGCCCAGACGAGCCCGATCGCGAGGACCCCGACGAAGGCCAACATCGGCCACAGTAGGGCAGTCATCGGCACGCCGGCCTCGATCGCCGGGCGGTAGATGACGGCCCACGGGAACAGCAACACGGTCTCGATGTCGAACACGACGAACAACAGCGCGACCATGTAGTACTGGATGTTGAACCGGATCCGCGTCCCGCCAGTCGGGGTCTCGCCGGACTCGTAGGTGGTACTTTTACCGGTCTCAGGCACGCTCGGACGGAGCAACGCCGACACGCTCATCATCCCTATCGGGATGAGCAGGCCGACGGCCGCCAAGGCGCCGATCGCTATCCAATCGCTCATATAGGTCTCCGTAACATGCTGGGGTTTGGACCGGCCCCTCATAAGCGTTGAGTCTTCACGGCAGCGGCCCGATCCCGCCGCAGACGACCGCGAGACAGCACAATACCTGGTCCGGGCGATCTCGATTCGACCGCGATACCGACCTCTGCCGGGAGCTACTCCCCGTCCCGCGCGCGGAACCCGTCGACGCCGAGGTCGTGGAGGTCGGCGGAGACGTCGGCGACCCCTGCCTTCCGATCGTCGTGGAGGTCGATCAGCCGTTCCTCGACGGCGTCGTGCTCGCGAGCGAGCACCTGCGCGGCCGAGAGGGCGGCGTTGTACGACTTCCCCGCGTCGACCGCGACGATCGGGGCGCCCGTCGGCATCCCGATGACCGAGTCGACCGACTTCTCCTGTACCGGCACCCCGATGACGGGCACGGGGTACGCGATCGACGCGGTCATGTTCGGCAGGTCGGCGGACTTCCCGCCCGCGCCCGCGACGATCACGTCGAGCCCGCGATCGGTCGCGGTCTCGCCGTACGCGTACATGAGCTCCGGGGTCCGATGCGCGGAGACGACGTAGCTCTCGTAGGTGAACCGCGAATCCGGCGCCGCGTCGAAGTCGATCTGCTCCGCGAAGCCGAGGTCGTCGAGCGCCTCGTACGCGTCCTCCATGACGGGGAGGTCCGAGTCGGAGCCCATGATGATCCCTACGTCCGGCGTCGTTTCGGGGTCGGCGTCGGCGTTCGCTTCCGCTTCGAGTCGGTCGATGAGGTCCTGGACCGTAGTCATAGACGTGGGTTCGGTGGTAGCGGATAAGGAAGTGCCGGATGCGGTACCGGTGTCAGGCGTCCCGGAACGTCAGGCCGTCGCGGAGCGCTCGCGCCCGGGAGAGCAGGGCGTCGCGGTCGACCTCGGCGGCGGTGTTCGCGTCGTCGCCTCCGGCCGTCGCCGTCAGGTGCCCCATCTTCCGGAGCGGGTACACGTCGGCTTTGCCGTACCAGTGGAGGTCGGCGCCGGGCGCCGCGAGGACGTCGTCGACGCCGCGGAGCGTGGCGGGCCGGGTCTCCTCGGTGTCCCCGAGCGCGTTCGCGGTGACCGCGGGCGCGACGAGGTCGGTCGGGGCGAGCGGCCACCCGAGCACGGCGCGGACGTGGTTCTCGAACTGCGAGGTGCGCGCGCCCTCGATCGTCCAGTGGCCGGAGTTGTGCGGGCGTGGCGCGATCTCGTTGACGAGCACGTCGCCGTCGCGGGTCTCGAACAGCTCGATCCCGTAGACGCCGCGGCCGTCGAGGAACTCCAGCACGTCGCGGGCGACCGACTCGGCCTCGGCGACGACCGCGTCGTCGGCGCGGGCCGGCGCGACGCTCTCGCGGAGGATCTCTTCGCGGTGGATCGTCTCCGTGACGGGGTAGGTCCGCGTCTCGCCGTCGACGCCCTTCAGGCCCATCACGGCGATCTCGCGCTCGAAGTCGAGGAACTCCTCGGCCATCGCGTTCCCCCCGACCTCGTCGAGCGCGTCGGCGGCGTCCGCGGGGTCGTCGACCGGGACGTTCCCGCGGCCGTCGTAACCGCCCTCGCGGGCCTTCAGCATGACGCCGCCGAACTCCTCGACGACGCGCTCGAGCCCCTCCGCGGTCGCGACCGCCACGAACTCCGGGACGGGGATGCCGGCGTCGGCGAGCGACTCCTTCTGCACCAGCTTGTCCTGGATCGTCTCGAGGGTCGCGGGGTCCGGCTGGACCGGGACGTCGTGCTCCGCGCTCGCCTCGGCCAGTAGCTCGGGGTCGGCCAGCTCGATCTCGAAGGTCAGCGCGTCGACCCGGCTCGCGAGCTCGTGGACCGCGTCGGGGTCGTCGAAGTCGCCGACGATCTGGTCGCTCACGACCGGCGATGCGGGACAGTCCGGCGTCGGGTCCAGCACGACGACCTCAATCCCGAGGCGCGCGACCGCCTCGCCCATCATCCGACCCAGCTGTCCGCCGCCGACGACGCCGAGGGTCGGTCCCGGCAGAGTGATCGACATGCGCGGCCGTACCCGACGTTACTGCATAAATATTCTCACATTGCACGAGAGAATGTTCACATTTGTGTATAGACTACGCGACTTCGTTGAACTCGTCTTGTTCAAACATACCAAATTTTGGCACGGTCAGTTGCTGAAGACGAACTCTTGATCGAGAGCGGGACTGGGTGTTGCAGTTTGTCGGTGGTTATTCAGCATTTAAATAGCCGTGAACGACAGCGGCGAGCGCTTATAAAGATCGGTGCGGCGGCGCGCCCCGGTGAGCGGCCGATAGGCCGCGAACCGACGGTGCGAGGGACGCCGCGAGCGCAGCGAGCGGCGAGGCTGGGGAGGCGTGAGGCTGTGCGGTGCGGTCGGGTGGGACTCAAAGGGGCAGCCGGCGAGGCGGGCGCAGGCGACGTAAGCACCGTGGCGCATAGCGCCACGGGCAGCCGGCGGCTTCGCCGCCGGCGACACCGCAACGAGGGAGCGAACGAAGTGAGCGACCGAGTGAGGAGCGCAGCGAGCGTGCGCCCGCCTCGCCGGCTGGGGCTTTGGAAGTGTTCATCACGGAGTCAATCATTTATAAACAACCGACAGCAACACATCTCGTCCGCTTACAAACAACACCCAGACCGATCTAGTATACTCACACCGGCAATCGCTCAGAGTCGTTCCCCGTCGTCTACAGCTCGACCGTCGCGAGGTCGCTCTCCAGCCCCGCCACGAACTCGTTGTACGCGTCGACGAACCCCCGGAACGAGTCGGCGTACTGGCGCACGTCGGCCGCGGAAGGCGCCTCGTACTGCGAGAGGAGGTAGAGCCCGCCGGAGCCGCCGACGCGGAGGTACGAGACGGCCCCTTCGTCCCACTTCAGCTCCCAGCGGTCGCCGTCGACGCGGGCGGTGTACGTTCCGTAGTCGTCGCCCTCGTACCGATAGATCTCGCCGGCCATGACGGTGCAGGCCTCGCGGATCGCGTCCAGCACGCGGTCGCGCTCGGCGACGACGCCGTCGGTCGAGACGGGGTCCGGGAACTCGGCGCTGACACCGTCGAGGACGCCCGACAGCGACGCGACGTACTCGTTCCACGCGGCGACGAAGTTCGCGTAGTCGTCGAGCGCGGCCGCCAGGTCTTCCGGGTCCGGCGGCTGCTTCGTCGAGATGACGTACACGTCCGAGCCCGAGGTCGGCGAGAACAGCAGGAACTCCAGTTCGCCGGCCTCGTGTTTGACGGTCCACGTCCCGCTCGGCGTCGACAGCTCGCGTCGGCCGTAGTCGCCGCCCTGCAGCTTCGCGAGCTGGTAGGCGATCGTCCCGGCGTGGTCCCGCACGGCGGCGACGAGCTCGTCGCGCCGGTCGGCGACCGCGTCCGTGTCGCGCACGTCGAGGTCAAGTCCGAGATCGGCGTGAGTGGTCACGACCGTTCTGGGCGCCACAAGGGGTTAATCGATTCGGGTGGGTGGAGAGTCGCCCGGGCCGCGCCAGACGGTCCGACCCTTTCGGCGGTCACGCGATAGACTCCCGGATCTCCCGGAGCCGCGCCGGCTCGTCGATCCCCGAGCGCAGCACGACGGCGAACACCGCCTCCGCGTCCGGCTGCGGCGCGTCCCCGCTCAAGATCGCGTCCGACCCGGTCTCCTCGGCGAGCCACCGCCGGCCGTCGGCGATCGCCTGTCGGTTGAGCCACGCCGCCGGCCCGCCGACGACGAGCAGCGTCCGGTCCGCGCGCCCGTCGGGGACCTCGACGGTCGACTTCCCGCGGGCCGCCTTCCGGATCGTCGTCTCGATCGCCGACACCGCGGCGCTGGTGTCGACCTCGGCGGGCTCGTCCGAGCCGAACAGCCCGAGCCCGAACCGCGACCCCGACTCCGGCGCGTCGACCGCCTGCGTCGCGTGGCCGAGCGCGGCGATCTCCCCGTCGTCCCCGACCGCGCGGGCGACGTCGCTCGCGTCGAGCACCTGCTGCGGGGTCGACGTCTCGTCGTCCGACTCGCCGGCCCCGAACAGCGCCGCGACCCGCTCGGCGACGACGCCGTTCAACCGGTCCCGGGCGTCGGGGAGATTCTCGCCCGGCCGGAGCCACGCGTCGTTGTCGAACGGGAAGACGGCCGCGCAGCGGTCCGAGAGGGCGTCGAGCGTTCTGGCCGCGTTCTTCTCCGCCAGCGGGCTGTCGGGCTCGCGCTCCCCGGGGTCGGTCGCGCTCCCGCGGACGGGGTCGACCTCGCTGGCCGCCGACTCCGCGGGCGTCGGGAGCAGGCCGACGGCGTACACCGGGGCGTCGTAGAGCCGCGACAGCTCCTCGGCGAGCGCCGGCGCGGCCCCGGCGCCCGCGCCGCCCCCGAGACCGACGACGAGCGCGAACGCCTCTGCGATCGACGGGTTCTCGTCATCCATGACGCGGCCGAGCTCGCTCGCGTGGGCGTCCCCGAGCCGCCGGGCGGCGTGGAGGTCCCCGTCGAGTCCGCTCCCGTCGGCCGCGTCGCCGAAGCGGTAGCGGCGCGACTCGTCGATCGACCGGAGCGCGTCGAGGGCCGCCGCGTCCGTGTCGAACGCGTTGATCCCCTGCAGGAACCGGTCGCTGCCGTGATCGGCCGCGAGCCGGTCGACGATCCGGCCACCGGCGCCGCCGAGACCGATGACGTGAAGGCGCATACGTCACCCCGGTCGGCGAGCGGGGGCTTATCTCTTCGGCTCGGCGGTCGTGAGGAGGTCTGCGTGGCGTCCCCCGGGCTCAGAACTCGTCGAGCCGCCGCTGTCCCTGGGGAACCGACGCGGGGCGCTCGGCGCCGGCCTCGTCGGGGTTGCCGCCGAGCAGTCGGACCAGCGCCGTGCTGGCGAACGTGAGCGCCAACACCAACACGATCGGCGCGAGGAACAGCCCGTGGAAGCCGAAGACGACCGGGCCGAAGATGTACGCGAGCATGAGCAGCCCGACGTGGGTCGTCTCCCCGCTGAAGTACGGCCGGAGCACGATGTCGGGGACCGTGTCGACGACGACCGCCGCGACGACGAGGAAGCCGGCCACGTAGGCGAGCAGCGCGAGGTCACTGCCGTCGAGGACCGTCGGTACCGAGGTCACCGCCGCCAGCGGGACGTACACGATCTTCATTCCGATCACTGGGATCAGGCTCGCGATGCCGGTGAGCGCGCCCGCGAGCGCCGGATACGGGACCTCGACAGGTGTCGGCGCGACCACGTTGTACGCGGTGTACGTGATGACCGCGATGATCGAGATGGCGATGACGTTGAGCAGGTTCCCGTACAGCACCGCCTCCAGCTCGGCGTCGGCCGTCTCGAGGTATTCGCGAACCACCGCGTCGTCGTCGAACGTGAGGAGCCACTCGTGGAACTTCGAGCCGTCGAGCAGCAGGTAGTACGTGACGACGACGACGATCAGGAGGTTGAGGGCGAGCCCGCCGAGCGTGCTCGCCAGGAGCGGCGCCTGCTCGGAGACGAACTCGATCAGCGGGTCGAGTTGCCCGGAGCGATACGCGCCGACGGCCCCGTCGAGGGTGGGGTTCGAGAGCCGGGCCAGGTCCCCGACCCAGGAGTTCTCGGCGCCGACCGTCTCGGCGACCGGGTACCGGCCGATGAACCGGCGGGCCTCGATCAACACCAGCAGGACGGTGTAGCCGATGAGGCCGATCAGCGGGACCCCGATGAGCGACAGGG
The DNA here is from genome assembly GCF_026586675.1 of Halorubrum yunnanense. GTDB lineage: Archaea > Halobacteriota > Halobacteria > Halobacteriales > Haloferacaceae > Halorubrum > Halorubrum yunnanense. The sequence continues at coordinate 181,636 of NZ_JAODIX010000019.1, read as the reverse complement.
AGGCGACAGCCCGGACGCGCGCCGGGAGCCGGAAGCGTTCGAGCCGGTGGAAGAGCCGCCGCGTCGAGTAGTAGAGGAACACGGCGACCGTGAGGGGGGCGATGAACCGGTACCCGATGAACCCGACGACGAGCGCGACCGCGATGCCGAAGAGGGCGATGACGAGCCGCTTCTCATCCATGGGCGCTTATCTCAGCGAGTCGAAATAAACCATGTGCCTCCGGGCCGGGCGCCGGGGGTCGGTGTCGACGGGCCGACGATCGGTGTCAGTCGTCCCCCTCGATCGACCGCTCGACCTCGTCCCGCCCGCGCGACTCATCTGTCTCGCGCGGCTCGTCGGAGTCGCGCTCCCCGAGTGCCCGCTCGAGCCGCGCCACCTGTTCGCGGTGCAGCGAGAGGATCATGTCCGCGAGCACGCCGAAGATCAGCAGTTGGATCCCGAGGATGGCCGCACCGACGGCACCGATGGTGATCACTTCGTGAGTCACGCGAAACACGAGCCATTCGTAGAGGACGTACGCGGTCATGACCGCGCCCGCCGCGGTCGAAACCGCGCCGACGCTGCCGAAGTAGAACAGGGGGTTGTTCGTCTTCGCCTTCCGATACAGCTCCAGGAAGATCACGCCGCCGTCGCGGATGGGATGGAGGTTGGTCGCGGAGCCGCCGGGGCGCTCGCGGTAGGTGACCGGAACGACCGCGACCGGGACCTGGTTTTTGACGCATTCGACCGCCATCTCGGTCTCGACCCCGAACCCGTCAGCGGTGAGGTGGAGTCGGAGGAACGACTCCCGGGTGAACGCCCGGTACCCCGAGAGGATGTCCCGGTAGCCCTCCCTGTGGATCCCGCGGAACGCGAGGTTGATGATCCGGTTGCCGATCCGGTTCAGTCGGGTCATCGCCCCCGGCCGCATGTCGGCGAAGCGATTCCCGATGACGTGGTCGGCCTCGCCGGCGAACAGGGGATCAAGCATCGCGTCGACGTCGGCCGCGTCGTACGTCGCGTCGGCGTCAGCCATCACGACGTACTGCGCGTCGACGTGCTCGCGCACCGCCTCGCGGACCGCCTGTCCCTTTCCGCGGCCGGACTGCTCGACGACGCGGGCACCGGCCTCGGTGGCGGCCGCCCGCGTCCCATCGGTGGAGCCGCCGTCGATCACGAGGACCTCCTCGATCCCGACGTCGCGGAAGGCGCCGACGACGCGCGCGACCGTCTCGACTTCGTCCATCGTGGGCAGGAGGACGCAGACGTCGTCGTAGTCGCTCATGGCGGGTCGACGGCGGGGGAGTCCCTAAACTCTGCCCTTCCGGCGCGGCGAATCGAGTCCGGGGCGGTCGAGTCGAGGCGGCGCTCCGTCGCCGGTCCTGCGGCCACCCATACGCTCATATATCCGACGACAGATCGTGTGAACATGTCACAGCCACCCGACTCCCAGGTCGACGAACTGCTCAGCGCGACGCGGACCGCGATCGGGGACGAGCTCCGGAGCCTCACGTACTTCACCGAGAACGAGGTCACGCAGCTGTACCTCCGCAGCGACCTGAGCCGGACGGCAGACCTCGTCGGCTTCGCGGAGAACGAGCGCCAGGGGTTCCACTCGCAGTCGCTGTACGCCAACACGCAGCTGGGCGATTACCAGTTCACGGTCCGCGTGTTCGAGAACGGGTATCTCACGCGGGTGATAACCGGGGAACACGGGATCTGGGTGACGACCGACTCGATGGAGATGGACCGGTTCGAGGAGCTCACCAGCGCGCTCTCGTCGATCCTCCGGTCGTTCGACCCGGCGTGAGTCCCGGGGCGATCGAGCGGGAGGGGAGCGCGCTCAGCCGAGGTGACTCTTCATCTCGGGGACCAGTTCATCGGGGTCGACCGGCTTGGTGACGTAGCCGTCGGCGCCGGCCTTCACGGCCTCCATCATCTTCTCCTGCTGGTCGACGCTCGTGCACATCACGATCACGGTGTCGGGCCAGCGTTCCTTGATGGCCCGCGTGGCCTCGATTCCGGTCATCTCCGGCATCACGACGTCCATCGACACGGCGTCGGGCTCGTGGGCCTCGAACAGCTCCACGGCCTCCGCGCCGTTCTCCGCCTCGCCGACGACGTCGAACGACCCCTCCAGCGCGTCCCGAACCACGGTCCGCTGGAAGGAGGAGTCGTCGACGACGAGCACCCGCTCGGTCATAGATAGGAGTCGGTGGCTGGACTCAAAAAGCGCGCGGATCCGCCGGCGTCCGGTTCCGCGGAGCGCCGTCGACCCGCGGAGCGCCGTCGACCCGCGTACCAATCCCTTGTATATTCGACGAAGCGTATAATGAACATAGGAACAACGTTAAGGTGTATCCGGCGGTATCTGACGGCATGGAAACGCGGAAGGTCCAACGGCTGGGTCCGTCGACGCTGGCGATGACCCTCCCCGCCGAGTGGGCGCAGGAACACGGCGTCAACAAGGGCGACGAGGTGTCGCTCCGGATGGGGGGGAAAGGAACGCTCACCGTGCTCCCGGAGTCGGTGAGCACGGAGGAGTCGGAGGCGGTCATCAACGCCGACGGGCTCGACGCGCGGTCGCTGGAGCGCGCTATCGTCGCGCAGTACGTGCTCGGGCGGCGCGTGATCCACGTCCGGAGCGAGGGCACGCTCGACAGCGAGCATATCAACGCGGTTTATAAAGCCGAAACGCAGCTGATGGGGCTCGGCGTCATCGAGGAGACGCCGGAGGACATCTCCATCCGGTGTTCGGTCGACCCGGAGGACTTCACCCTCGACAACCTGCTCGAGCGGCTGGAAAACACGGGGTCGACGATGCGCGGCGAGGCGGTGAAGGCGCTCGCCCACGGCAACCCCGACCTCGCGCAGCGCGCGCTCAACCGCGAGCGGCAGGCGAACAAGATATTCGTGCTCCTCCTGCGGCTCATCTTCACGGCGTACCAGAACCCGAACCTCGCGCGCGCGATAGGCTTAGAGGAGGGGTTCCCCCTCATCGGCTACCGCTCCGTGGCGAAGAACCTGGAGCTCACCGCCGACAACGCGGAGGATATCGCCGACATCGTGATGGAGGCCGACGGTCACACCCTCGACGTCGACAGCGCGACAATGCGCCAGGTCCGCGAGTTCACCGACCAGGTGGACGAGCTGACGGCGGTCGCGGTCCGGGCGGTCGTCGAGCGCGACTACGACCTCACCGTCGAGTGCCGCGACCTGTTCGCCCGCCTCGAGGACCGCGAGCAGGGGATCCTCGGCGAGCTGCCCGACGACCTCGACAACGAGACGCTGCTGATGACCCGGGAGGTGCTCGTGAGCCTCCAGCACACCGCCGAGTACGCGATGCGGAACGCCGAGATCGCCGCGAACCTCGCGCTCAACGAGGAGTCCGAACACGTCGAGATCATCTGAGAGAGGCGGTCTCGTCGGTGCGGTCGCGTCCTTCGCATGAACTAAGTAGCCGCCCGCGAAGCGACGGGTATGAGCGAGGCATCCATCGACTCAGACATGGAGATCGGCGTGGCGCTCGCGTTGGGGGCCGTCGCGCTCGTCGGTACAGTGCTAATGTTCGGGTACCCGTCGCAGATCGGTCGCGCGTGGGGGTTCGCGGCGGCGTTCGTCTTCGCCCTCTGTTCGGTCGCCGCCGTACAGCTGTTCGATTGAGCGGCCGAGCGACGAGAAACCGTTAAGGACGTCAGACACCAACGTTAGCGATATGAGCGAGTACACCGAGGAGGAGCAGCGGATCCTCGCGTACCTCACGGACAGCGTCACCCGTGGCGAGCGGTACGTCCGCTCGAAGACGATCGCCGACGCCATCGGCCTCACGGCCAAGCAGGTCGGCTCGCGGCTCCCCCGACTCGCAGAGAAGTCCGACGACGTCGACATCGAGAAGTGGGGCCGAGCGCGGTCGACGACGTGGCGCGTGACCCCTCAGGGCTGAGGTCGGGGACGCGGTGGCGTCGAACTCTCTTCGTCCTTTCTGCCGGACCTCCCGCATCCTACCGGACCCCCGCCGTCCCCGTCCTGCCGGACTCGCGTGTTTTTAAACCCCGTGGCACCAACAGGGGGGTATGACCGTCCGAGTCTCCCGGACGTTCGAGTTCGACGCGCCCGCGGAAGACGTGTGGGCGTTCATCTCGGACGCCGAGAAGCGCGCCGGCGCGATCAGCGTGGTCGACACCTTCGAGGTCCACGACGAAAGGCGCGCGACCTGGCACGTCGCGCTCCCGATACCGATGATCCGATCGACGATCTCCGTCGAGACCGAGGAGGTCGAGCGCGACCCGCCGAACCGGGTGAAGTTCGTCGGGAAGTCGAAGGCGTTCCGCGTGACCGGCGAGCACACGATCACCGAGGCCGACGGGAGCTGTCGGCTGGCCAACGAGTTCGTCGTCAACGGTCGGCTCCCGGGGGTCGAGTCGTTCTTCGAGCGCAACTTCGACGCGGAGCTCGACAACCTCGAGGACGCGCTCCGCGCCTCCCTGGGCTCCGCGGTATGAAGATAGCCTGCGTCCAGCTCGGCGTCGAGGGAGGCGCGGTCGCTGACAACGTCGAGAGCGCGATCGAACGGGTGCGAGAGGCCGCCGCCGACGGGGCGGACCTGGTGGTCCTCCCGGAGCTGTTCGACGTCGGCTACTTCGCGTTCGAGGCGTACGCCCGTGCGGCCGAGAGCCTCGCCGGCGACCGGCTGTCGCGGTTCGCGGCGGCCGCGGCCGACGGCGACGTCAACGTCCTCGCGGGGACGGTCGTCGAGGACCTCGGGGCCTCCGCCGCGGACGGGATCGACGTTCCGGCCGGAGCGGGGCTCGCGAACGCGGCGGTCCTCTTCGACCGCGAGGGGGAGCGCCGGCTCGTCTACCGGAAGCACCACCTGTTCGGCTACGGCTCCGAGGAGACCGACCGGATGGTGCCCGGCGAGCGGGTCCCGGTGATCGACTTAGAGGGCGTCCGGCTCGGCGTGACGACGTGTTACGACCTCCGGTTCCCGGAGCAGTTCCGCGAGATGGTCGAAGCCGGCGTCGAGTGCGTGCTGGTGCCGAGCGCGTGGCCGTACCCGCGCGTGGAGCACTGGCGGACGCTCGGTCGGGCACGCGCCATCGAGAACCTCGCGTACGTCGCCGCCGTCAACGGGAGCGGCGCCTTCGACGGCGACGCGCTCTGCGGGCGGACGGCCGTCTACGACCCGTGGGGGACCACGCTCGCGTCCGCGGGGGAGGAGCCGGCGACGGTGACCGCCGAGGTCGACCCGGAGCGCGTGGCGTCGGTGCGCGAGGAGTTCCCCGCGCTGCGGGACCGGCGCTGACCCCCGCCCCGCGTTCGGACCGCGACCGACGTGTCGGAACCGCCTGGTTTATACCGGAGAAGCGCTTACATACACATGCCGAAGTCCGACGCTTTTCTCGTTGGAGTTCGGCGACAACACAACGCGCCTGTCCCGACCACTCGGGCGGCGACGCCGACGACAGCCCGGGGGTCCGCTGTCCGGCTGCCGCCCGCCCGCCTCCCGCCCACCTTCGCCTCAACTCGCCTTCCCGCTCTCCGCTTCACTCCAGTTACCTCTCCGCGCCGTGCTCCCTGTAGCCGCGGCCGGCGTCGGCGTCCAGTATCGCTTCCGATAATCCGGGCGATAGCTTCTTGTTTCGGATCGAGTTGGTGGTAAACGCCGCGGACGAGCCCGGCCGGCCCGTCCGACTTCGGGCGGGTCGGCCGGACACTCGCTTCCACCGTCCGTCGTCCGTCGGCTCTCGGGTTCGGGTCCGACCCGCTCCCACACCGTACCCGAACCCCTTCTGCGACTCGGGACGACGTCACCGTACCGACGTTCGCGGCACCGGATCCCTCTCGCGACGAGTCGGCGGCTTTCCGAACCGACGCCGGTCGGATCGACCTCGACCGAGGCCGGGCCGAAACGCAAGGACGAAACCCTCGGATCCCGAACTCCCGTTCGAATGTTCCCCCGCGAGTACCGCGGCGTCGCCTTCGTCGTCGGCCTGTTCCTCGCCGTCCAGCTCGGCGCGCTGGCACTGGTCCCCGAGTTCGCCGAGAGCGGCTATCAGGCGGTCGAGAACCCGGACGACCCGACGAACAGCGTCGTGTACGTCCTCGCGATCCTCGTCATGACGGGCGTAATGCTCGCGGCCTTTAAATACAACTTCGACGGCGCGGTCCGGCTCCTCATCGTCGGGACCTCCGCGTGGCTCTCCTGGTACGTCTTCTCCGCGCTGGTGTCGCCGGCGGCGGCGACCGTGCCGGCGGCCGCGGTCGGCGTCGGGCTGCTCGTCTACCCCGAGTGGTACGTGATCGACACGGCCGGGGTGTTGATGGGGGCCGGCGCGGCCGGGCTGTTCGGCATCTCGTTCGGGCTGCTCCCGGCGCTGATCCTGCTGGCGGTCCTCGCCGTCTACGACGCCGTCTCGGTGTACGGCACGGAGCACATGCTGTCGCTGGCCGAGGGCGTCATGGACCTGAACATCCCGGTGGTGCTCGTCATCCCGCTGTCGCTGTCATACTCGCTGCTGGCCGGGGACGAGGAGGGGGAGGAAACGGACCTCGGCGGCGACGAGGCCGCCGAGGACCCCGCAACCCCCAACGAGGCCGGAGAGAGCGACCCCGACGACGCCGACGTCTCCGACCCCACCGCGATCGAGGATCGGGACGCCTTTTTCATCGGGCTCGGCGACGCCGTGATCCCGGCCGTGCTGGTCGCGAGCGCGGCGACGTTCTCGCCCGCGACCGGGCTCGGGGTCCCGCTCGTCGGGATCAACCTCCCGGCGCTGCTCGCGATGGTCGGGAGCCTCGCCGGGCTGCTCGTGCTGATGAGCTGGGTGATAAAGGGCCGGCCGCACGCCGGGCTCCCTCTGCTGAACGGCGGCGCCATCAGCGGCTACCTGATCGGCTCCGTCGTCGCCGGCGTCCCGCTCGCGAAGGCGACGGGGCTCGTCGGGTTCCTCTGAGGGACAGAGCGAATCGCGGCGCGTCCGTCGCGCCCGCCGGCCGACACGATTTTTAAATCGGTCCCCGTCGTTCGACCCTTGTCCGATCCGACTCCCCACCACGTCGGCGTCACCGTCTCCGATCTCGACCGCGCCGTCGATTTTTATACCAGTACGTTCGACCTCGACGTCGCCACCGAGTTCGCCGTGGGCGGCGAGGCGTTCGCGGACGCCGTCGCCGTCGACGGCGCGGCCGCCGAGTTCGCGCACCTCGTCGCCGGCGGCGAGGACGGCGAGACGGTCGTCGAGCTCGTCGCGTACGAGCCCGAGGGCGAACCGACCGCGGACCCGGAGCTGAACCGACCGGGCGCGATCCACCTCGGGCTCTCCGTCGACGACGTAGAGGAGTTCTACCGCGACCTCGACGGCGACGTGGAGACGCTCAGCGAGCCGCGAACGACCGAGAGCGGGACGACTATCCTGTTCGTCGTCGATCCCGACGGCAACCTGATCGAAATGCTGGACGCGTGATTCGTCGCCGAACGCGCTCGGTCGGCGCCGTCAGAGCCGGTTACGCGCCGCTCGCCTCGCGCAGCACGAGCAGCGACAGCGGCAGGCTCGCGGCCACCAGTCCGTAGGCGCCGCCGAGGATCGGCTCGACGCCGAACTCGGGGGCGAACAGGTAGCCGGCTGCGAACCCGATCGGATCGAACACGGCCGCGACGAGAACGAGCTGTGCCTGAAGCGAGAGCGCCTCGAACCACGGGAGGAGGGCCATTGCGAGCGTCTCGTGTTCCGACGCGAACATAATAGTTCGGGACCCGCGATCCGCCGACCGCTCGGTGCGTCCAGGCATTCGGTGCGTCTCGGCGTTCGATGCGTCCGGACGCCCGGTGCGTGGCGCCGCCGGCGCACTCGATCGGGCCCCGACCGCCTCTCACTTCACCTTCGTCCCCGGGCCGGCGTCCTCGTGGGTGGTGAGGAGGTCGGCCTCGTCGCCGGCGGCGAGCACCATCCCGTTCGACTCCACGCCGAACAGCTCCGCCTTCTCCATGTTCGCGAGCACGACGACCTTCGTGTCGGGGAGGTTGTCGACGTCGTGGAGCTGTTTCAGTCCCGCGACGATCGTCCGGGCCTCGGCGCCGAGGTCGACACGGAGCTTCAGGAGGTCGTCGGCGCCCTCGATCCCCTCGGCCTCCTCGATCCGGCCGATCCGGATGTCCAGTTCCTGGAAGTCGTCGAAGCTGATCCGGTCGTCGCTGAGGGGCTCGATGTCGGTCATGTCGGTGTCGTCGGTCGCCTCGTCGTCGGTCGCCTCGTCGTCGGTCGCGTCGTCGGCCGATTCCTCTCCGCTCTCGTCGCCGTCGGCGTCCCCGGCGTCACCCTCGTCGCTCGCCTCCGCCTCGGCGACCCGCGACTCCAGCTTCTCGTTTAACGCCTCGACGCGCTCGTCTTCGATCTGCTCGAACAGCTCGGTCGGCTCGGCGAGGTCGCCCGCCGGCCCCTCGCGGGCGGCGTCGACGGTGACCTCGTGGACCGAGTCGTCCTCGCCGAGCTGGGCCCACAGGCGCTCGCACTTCTCGGGGGCGATCGGCTCGAAGAGGACCGCGATCGCCTTCGCGATCGCGACGCAGTCGTGGATGACCTGCGCGGCCTCCTCGGGGTCCTCGTCGACGAGGTTCCACGGCTCGCTGCGCTGGATGTACTCGTTGCCGAAGCGCGCGAGGTCGGTGACGGCGTCGCCGAGCGCGCGCACGGAGTAGTCGTTGACCGCGGCCTCGACGTCGTCGATCGCCTCCTCGATCCGCGCGTCGACCTCGTCGCTCGTCGCGTCCGCGATCGGCGCGTCGTCGTAGTTGCGGTGGGCGAACAGCAGGGAGCGGTAGAGGAAGTTGCCGACGGTGCCCACTAGCTCGGTGTTGACGCGGTCGCGGAACTTCTCCCACGAGAAGTCGACGTCCTGCTGGAAGCCGCCGTTGGTCGCGAGGTAGTAGCGCAGCGGGTCGGGGTGGAACCCCTCGTCGAGGTACTCGTCGGCCCAGACGGCGCGGTCGCGGCTCGTGGAGAATCCCTTCCCGCCGAGGGTGACGAAGCCGCTCGCCATCACCGCGCGGGGTTCGGCGTGGTCGGTCGCCTCCAGCATCGCGGGCCAGAAGATCGTGTGATGCTGGATGATGTCGCGGCCGATCACGTGGACGACCTCGCCGCCCTCGGGGTGATCGTCGCTCGCGCCCGCCTTCCACGCGGCCTCCCAGTCGAAGGCGTCGGCGCCGACGCGGTCGGAGTACTGCTTCGTCGAAGAGATGTACTCGATCGGGGCGTCCACCCAGACGTATAAGACGAGGTCGTGGTCGGCGGTTTCACCGCCTCCCCGAGGCGACTCCGTCGCCTCGCCACCCGGATAGTCGATCCCCCAGTCCATGTCGCGGGTGATACACCAGTCCTGGAGCCCCTGCTCGATCCACTCGCGGGGCTGGTTCCGGGCGTTCGAGGTGCCCTCCAGCCGGTCGAGGAAGCCGGAGAGATACTCCGAGAACTCCGAGACCGCGAAGAACTTGTGGGTGCGCTCGCGGTATTCGGCGGGGTTGCCGGTGATCGTCGACTCGGGGTCCTCGACCTCGCCGGGTTCGAGGTGGCGCTGGCACCCCTCGTCGCACTCGTCGCCGCGGGCGTGAGCCCCGCAGTACGGGCAGGTCCCCTCGACGTAGCGGTCGGGGAGGTACTGGTCGTCGACGGGGTCGTACGCGACCATGATCTCCTTCTCGTAGACGTGGCCGGCCTCGTCGAGGTCGCGGACGAGCCCCTGGGTGACCGCGGTGTTCGTCTCGTCGTGGGTGTGACCGTAGTTGTCGAACTCGACGTTGAACTTCGGGAACGTCGCGGCGTACCGCTCGTGCCAGTCGAGCGCGAAGTCCTCCGGGGAGACGCCCTCCTGCTCGGCGTTGACCGCGACGGGCGTCCCGTGCATGTCCGAGCCGGAGACGAAGGCGGTCTCTTGGCCGAGTCGTTCGAGCGCGCGGCTGTACACGTCGCCGCCGACGTAGGTGCGGAGGTGACCGATGTGGAGGTCGCCGTTGGCGTACGGCAGCCCACAGGTCACCACCGCCGGGTCGTCCGTGGGGAAGTCGTCGTGGCTCATGTGGTGTGTGTCTCGAGTTATCGTGGATACGGGCCTAAAGCCCGCTGGTTCGGGGCCGTCGAGGGGTGCGCCCAAGGCCGGCCGGGGACCGCCGATGACTACAGCAGACCGCGGACGACCCGCGCCGCCTCGGCCGCGGTGGGCGCGAGGACGTAGACGATCGGCTCGACGCCGACGGCGCCCGTCTGGTAGAGGACGAGGGCGTCGTCGCCGGTCAAGCGCTCCGCGTCCGCGACCGCGTCGGCGACCGCCTCGGCCGTCGAGCGCTCGGCGTCGAACTCGACGGTTGGGTGCGATCCCCCGAGGGCCTCGACCGTCTCGGGGTCATACCGGAGGTTGACCGCGCCCCGGACGTCCGCGCCCGCCTCGCGCGCCGCGAGCAGGACCGTCGCGACGTGCTCGCTCACCCCGAACTCGGGCTCGCCGGGGACCATCGCCCGCCCCTTCACGTCGACGAGGCGGCCGGGGACCGCGGCGACGCCGTCGATTGTTCGGGCGTCGTCGAGGCACTCGGCGACGTTGGCGCCGACGTTCGGGATGAGGCCGGCGAACCCGGAGGCGTTCGTCAGGGTCCGGAGCCCGCGCCGCACCGAGCCGAGGACGCGCTCGCGTTCGCGGAGCCCACTGTCCGGGTCGTGAACCGAGAACTCCAGGTCGGCGTCCGCGAGCGCCGGCATCGCCGCCTCGTGGAGGTCCGCGAGGAGGTCGCCCTCCTCCAACCGCCGGATCAGCACCTCGATCTCGACGAGCGCGGCGACCGGGCTCAGGTCGCCGGCGGCGAGCCCCTCGCCCACGCGGTCGACCAGGTCGCGGACGCGGTCGTCGTCGACGATTCGCTCGTGGCGCGCCACGTCGCCGTGGGCGTACTTCGAGACCGCCGACTGCGAGATCCCGAGGGCGTCGGCGACCTCCCGCTGGGTGAAGCCGCGGTCGCGGAGGTCCTCTGCCAGCATCGAGCGGACCGTGGGGAGGAACTCGTCGACGACGACCTCCTCGATGAACTTCATGGGCTGTCCTCCGCGGCGGTCTCGCTCGGGTCGCTCGCCGCGTCGTCGCCGTCGAACTCCGGATCGTCGCCGATCCGGGACGCCTGCGGACCGTCCTGGTCTTGATACTTCGAGTCCCGATCGGTCCCGTACGGGCGGTTCGCGGGGGACTTGAGCTCCGTGAAGATGAGCTGCGAGACGCGCATCCCGGGCGAGAGCGCGACGGGCGCGGCGCCGAGGTTCGAGAGTTCGAGCGTGATCTGGCCCTTATACCCGGGGTCGACGATCCCCGCGGTGGCGTGGATGACGATCGCGAGCCGCCCGAGCGACGAGCGCCCCTGCACGGTCGCGAGCAGGTCCGAGGGGACCTCGACGCGCTCTGTCGTCGTCCCGAGGACGAAGTCGCCGGGGTGGAGGATGAACTCGTCGCCCTCCGCCACGGTCGTCTCCGTGACGTACTCGCCGACCTCGTCGGCCTCGGTCGGGTGGATACAGGGGATGTTGGTGCGCTGGAACTCCAGGAAGCGCTCGCCGAGCCGCAGGTCGACGCTCGCGGGCTGGACCTGCTGGTCGATGTCGTCCAAGGGCTCGACCACGAGGTCCCCCTCCGCGAGGCGGTCGAGGATGTCCGCGTCCGACAGGATCATGTCGGGAGACGGAGCCCGCTCGGCTTAAAAACTCCCGAATGCGGCGGCGGGCACTCCGGGGTCGTCGGGGCCGCGGGCCCGACCGCGGAGGGCAGAGCCGGGGCGTCCGCGATGCCGAACAGGCGTCTCGTCCGTCCGAGCCGCGGATTCCCCGGGCGGGGTCACTCGCGTTCGGTCTCGGTCTCCGCGTCGGTCTCGACCCCGAAATCCTCCCCGCCGGGGGACTCGGCGGCCTCCTTCTGGGCGCGGTCGGCCGCGAGCTCCCTGTCGATGTCGTCCTCAACGTACCCCATCGACTGGACGGTGACGACGTTGCCGCCGCCGGGGTCGACGACCATCACCTCCTCGCCCTCCTCGATCGTCCCCTCGATCGAGCGCGCGGAGTAGTTGGGGTTGAAGCCGGCGCCGGAGAGCTTCACCTCGCCGTCGGAGTCGGTCACCGGCTCAGTGACGGTGCCGGTCTTCCCCTTCAGCGAGTCGCTGTCGCTCGTCTGCTGTTGGCCCTTCCCGCCGTACAGGTCGAACTCGTGGTAGCCGTAGAAGGCGGCCGCGCCGAAAACGAGCGTGAGGACCGCCATGACCACGGTCAGTCCGGCACCGGCGACGAGCGGCGCGAGGAGGAGCCCACCGAGCCCCGCCCCGATCAGCGCGATGCCGACGACGATGAAGTTCGCGCCCGGCGCGAGCGCCTCCGCCATCGAGAGCAGCAGGCCGGCGGTCAACAGCAGGAGGGGGAGCGTGTCCGGTCCGATCAGCCCGGACTGGAGGAGCGGTCCGAGTCCCGAGAGCAGATCCATGTCCGGACGTACGGCCGCGTCGGTATAAGTGGTGGTACGAGCGCCGGCGAGAGCGGTGAGGCGAGCGTCGACGCCTCAGAACCCGAACAGCAGCACGCCGACCGTGACCGCGACACCGAGGGCGACGAGCGCGGCGTTTTCCGCGTCGATCGAGCCCGGCTCGATCGGTTCGTCCTCGGGAGTGGCAGTGTCCTCCGTGACGCCGTCCGGCCCGACGTCGTCGACGGCGAAGCGCCACTGACGCTCGTCGTCGCCGTCCGCGTCCCGGGACTCGTTCGCCCGGCTCCGCGTGTTGCCGCCGGCGTCGACGTCGTCGGCGTCGATATCATCGACGTCGGCGGTGTCACCGACGTCGTCGTCGCTGGACATACCTCTCGGTAGGCGCGTCGTGGGTAAATGGCTGGCGGGTAGGGTTCGGTGGGAAGGCGAGCGTGCGATTCGCGAGAACGCGAGCTACCGCTTCCGGGCCGGCGCGATCACGTCGCCGTCGTAGACGATGCCGCGCTCGCCGTCGAGCGTGATCACGGTCCCGTCGGCGACACCTCCGGGGAGCGTCGCACCGGAGACCATCGGAACGCCCAGTTCGCGGGCGACGACCGCGGGGTAGCCGGTCATCCCCTCCCGGGCGTCGACGATCCCGGCGAGCGCGCCGAGGTCGCCGGAGAACTCCCCCTCGAAGTCGGAGCCGAGCGCGACGATCGATCCCTCGGGAATCTCCGTTAGGTCGCCGTCGTCGGTCCGGAAGACGGGCGCCGCGATCCGTCCTGCGACGGCCGCTTTCCCGGTCACCAGCGTTTCGGCCGCAACGTGGACTTTCAGCGTGTTGGTCGTGTTCGTTCCCTCCAACTCGGTCAGCATCCCGGAGAGCACGACGAGCGTGTCGCCCGAGGAGGCGCCGCCGGTGTCGAGCGCGGCGTCGACCGCGTTGTCGAGGATCGCCTCCATGTCGCGGGCGTACTCCGTCAGGACGGGGCGGACCCCCCACGAGAGCGCGAGCTGCCGCCGGACCCGGTCGTTCGGGGTCGTCGCGACCACGGGAACGCCCGGTCGGAACATCGCGGTCTTGCGGGCCGTGAAGCCGGACTCGGAGACCGCGACCACGGTGGAGGCGCCGATGTCGCGGGCGAGGTAGCGCGCCGAGCGCGCCAGCGCCTCGGTCCGGGACCCCTCCGCGGCGGTCGGGACGCGCTGCTCGCGCGTTTCGGCGTACTCGTCGCTGGACTCGATCTCGCGGACGATCCGGTCCATGGTCTCCACGACGTTGACGGGGTCGTCGCCGATCGCGGTCTCGCCGGAGAGCATCACCGCGTCGGTGCCGTCGAGGACCGCGTTGGCGACGTCGGAGGCTTCGGCGCGGGTGGGGCGGCGGGAGTGGACCATCGAGTCGAGCATCTCCGTCGCGGTGATGACGGGGACGCCCGCGTTGACGCACGTCCGGATGATCCGCTTTTGAATGACCGGGACGTCCTCCAGCGGGCACTCGACGCCGAGGTCGCCGCGCGCGACCATCACGCCGTCCGCGGCGTCGACGATACCGTCGAGGTTCTCGACCGCGCCGGCCCGCTCGATCTTCGCGATGACGGGGATGTCGTCGCCCCCGCGCTCCTCCAGCTCGTCGGCGATCTGGTAGACGTCGGCGGCGTTGCGCACGAAGGAGGCCGCGACGAAGTCGGCGTTCGCCCTGACCGCCAGGTCGAGTTCGGCCTCGTCCGCGGGCGTGATCAGGTCGACGTCGATGGCGACGCCCGGGAGGTTAACTCCCTTCCGCGAGCTGAGCTTCCCGCCGGAGACGACGGTGGCGACGACCGACTCGCCGTCGACGCGCTCGACGCGGCACTCGATCCGACCGTCGTCGAGGAGGATCGTGTCGCCCGGCCCCGCGGCCGCGATGGAGTGGGTGAGCCCCACACGCTCGGGGGTGGCGTCGTCGCCCTCCGCGAACGTGACCTCGGAGCCCGTCGGGAGCGAGATCGGCTCCTCGAGCTCGGCGGTGCGGACCTCCGGTCCCTGCAGGTCGACCATCACCGCCAGCGGGTCGTCGATCTCGTCGTCGACCTCGCGGGCACGTTCGATGACTTTCTCGCGGTGGGCCGTCGTCCCGTGGCTGGCGTTCAGCCGGACGACGGACATCCCCGCCTCGGCGAGGCGGCGGATCGTGTCCCGCTCGTCCGAGGCGGGGCCGATCGTACAGACGATCTTGGCGTTTCGCATACCGCCGGCTTCGATACACCGCCGCAAAAAGGCACACGGTTGAGTCGCGATCGAGTGAACGTTCGTGATAATCTCTCGAACGACTCGGGCGTGGCCCCGAAGTCGAGAGTCGTGACGACCTTTGTTTATAAACGAACGAGGCGGTGGCGCGTGCCTGCGAGCGGCCGCCGAAGGCGGCCGTGACTCAGTACCGCGCGAGGGACGCGGTGAGCGCTCGGAGAGCGCGAACCGCGAGGCTGTGGAGGTGTGAGGCTGCGGTTGCTGTGCCGGCTGGGGCTTTGGCGGTGTTCGCCGCCGATCCGTTCTCAGCTATTTATAAATAAACGACCGGAGGCCCGACGATCTCCCGGTCGGCCTCTCAGTCGTCGGCAGGGGCGGGCGCGTCACCCGCGGAGAGCTGGACCGCGGGCTCGTCGACGCCGAGCTCGTCGAGCGCGGACTGCGCGGCGCGCTTCCCGGAGACGAGCATGGCGCCGAACGTCGGACCCATCCGCGGGAGCCCGTGGGCGGTCGCGACGGCCATCCCGGAGGCGATCAGCCCGTCGTGAACGACGCCGGTGTGCTCAACGACCTTGTCCTCGCTCTCGCCGACCCACATCGAGTCGTGCCCGGGCGAGTCGTGGCCGGGGGCGCCGTACTCGCCGTCGCCCGTCTGGTCCATCCCGGTGTTGTTCTCTTTCGCGTGCTCGATGCCCGGCGCCGAGAGGACGCCGCGCTCGTCGAGCTTGCTGATCGCGACCGCGTCGTGACCGGTCGCGTCGATCACGAGCTCGGACTCGACCGCGATCGGGTCGACGCAGGTGATCTCGCGCGGGAGCGCGTGGACCGGGGTCCAGTTCATCACGATCCCGCCGACGCGGTGGTCCTCGCGCACGACCAGGTCGGTGAACTCGGTCATATTCTGGACGCGCGCGCCGGCGTCGCAGGCCGCCTTGATCAGCCCGGAGCAGGCCTCCGGGCCGGCCGCCGTGTACAGGCCGTCCACGTCGTCGACCGGCTCGTAGTCCACGTCGAGGTCGTCGAGGATCTCCTGGGCGGGGTCCCGGACCGTCACCGTGTTCATCAGGAAGCCACCGAGCCAGAAGCCGCCGCCGAGGTAGTTGTTCTTCTCGACTATCATCACCTTCACGCCGCGCTCGGCCAGCTCCTTGGCGGCCATCAGCCCGGACGGCCCCCCGCCGAGAATGATAACCTCGGAGTCGGTGTAGTCGAGGAACCCGTCGGTCCACTCGTTGCCGATTGCCTTCGTCACGTCCGTCTCGCTCACGTCGCTGAAGCCGTCGAATCCGTGCATACAACTTGGTAGTATTACTTGGTTGTGAAAGGCGTTGCGGTCGATACGCGGTGGACGCCCACAGCCCTCCAGCCGCTCACTAATAAGGGGATACCGTTGTACCAACCGTGAGCGCTCATAAAGCCCCAGCCGCTCGCTCATACGCCGATGAGACCGGATCGACGGCGAACCACTCCAAAGCCCCAGCCGCGAGGACTCGCGCGGCTTGTCGCGCTCCTCGCTCAGTCGCTGACGCTCCCTCGCTGCGGTGCTTACTACGCCGTGCTTCGTCCTCGCGACTGCCCCTTTGAGTCCCACCCACCCGCACCGCGACCGCACCTCACGCCTCCCCAGCCTCGCGGTTCGCGCTCTCCGAGCGCTCACCGCGTCCCTCGCGCGTGCGTCTCGCGGCCACCGGCCGCTCGACGGCACACGCCACCGCACCGTCTATTTATAAATAAATGTCGCCGTCGAGATCGAATATTTAAATGCCGTATCGCTGTCGAAACGGCGCGATTCCGCGTCCGGGGTCGGTCGGATCGCCGTCTCCCGTGACGCCCCCGACTCGTAGCCTTTTTACGCGCGCTGGCGGTAGACGGATGCACTATGGCTGAGGACAAGGCACGAAGCACCGGTAGTGCGGGCCGATTCGGCGCTCGCTACGGCCGGGTTTCCCGGAAGCGCGTCCAGGACATCGAAGCGGAGATGCAGAACGCTACCGTCGACGGCGACGACGTCACGCGCAAGGGCACAGGCATCTGGGTGAACGAGGAGACCGGGGAGACGTTCACGGGCGGCGCGTACCGCCCCGAGACCCCCGGCGGCCGCACCGTCCGCCGCTCCATCCGCGCCGCGCTCGCCGACGAGGAATAGGACGATGAGCTACAAGTGCTCCCGCTGTAAGCGCGACGTCACCCTCGACGAGTACGGCGGCGTGCGCTGCCCGTACTGCGGCCACCGCGTCCTCCTGAAGGAGCGCGGCGCCGACGTGAAGGAAGTCAACGTCGAGTAACGTCGGTTTCTCGACCGTGACGGCGTCCCGCGCACACGAGACCGTCCTCTCGTTCGCCTACCCCTCCGAGCGGCGCGCACGCCTCGTCGCCGACGCGCTCGGGCCCGAAATCGGCGAGATCGACGACGCCCGCTCGGCCGCGGCCGTCTCCCGCGACGGCGGCGCGGTCCGGGTGCGGGTGACCGCGGACGACCTCGTCGCCCTCCGCGCCGGGATCAACAGCTGGTCCCGGCTCGTTGAGGTCGCGGAGCGGGTCGGGAAAAGAGGCGGTCGGGAGTAGCGGTCTCCCCGGCGATATTCCGCCGTTTCGGGGCTGTGTCGGTCGAATCGGTCCCTGTCGGAGAAGTCGGGGGTTTTTCTGTCCGGGTCGCCTCTTATCGTCCATGCAAGGGAACATGCCGCCCGAGGCACAGGAGAAGATCGAGGAGCTGCAGGAGCTGCAGGAGACCGCACAGCAGGTCGCCGAGCAGAAGGAGCAGGCGGAGTCCGCGCTCAACGAGTCCAAGACGGCGCTCGACGCCCTCGAGGACGTCGACGAGGACGCCGGAATGTACCGCGAGATCGGCGAGGTCCTCGTGGAGACGGACTACGAGTCCGCCTACGACGACCTCGAGAACAAGGTCGACTCGCTGGAGGTCCGCGCCGAGCAGCTCCAGAAGCAGGAGGACCGCGTGGAAGAGCAGTTCGACGACCTTCAGGGCGAGCTGCAGCAGATGCTCCAGGGCGGCGCCGGCGGCGGCGGTCCGATGGGCCCGGGCGGTCCGGGCGCGGGCGGCGCGTAAGCGGTCGATGAGCGACGAGCCGGCGGACGACGAAGTGGTCCGCACCGCGGCCGAGGCCGCGGAGGGCGTCGTTTTCGCCCACTACGACCAGTCGGCGGTGACCGACCTTGACGTCACGGTGACGTTCGAGGAGGGCGTACTCGACGTCGACGTCTACCTGAACGCCCCCGACGACCCCGACCCCGACGCGGTCGCCCGCGAGGCGGCCGAGACCGCCGGCGAGGCGGTCGACGAGCTGTTCGCCGAGTAGGCGGCCGTTTTCTCCCGTTTTTGCGGTCGACGAATCCGACCGCCAGCCGACGGCTCGTTCTTGTCACCGAGAGTGTCGGTCACGGACGTGTGCGATGAGCGTCCCCCGCAGCATCAGTAATTATTAATCGTGTTATTGTATATTGGTACCGTATGTCACTGAGCCACGGCGGCAGGTCGGCGTTCGAGCGGCTCCGCGCGCGGCTGGGCGAGGGGTCGCACGCCTGTGAGGAGTGCGGGTTCGTCGACGACGCGAGCGAGTGGGAGGCGGCCACCTCCGGCGCGACCGTCGAGTACCGCCGCGAGTGCCCGAGCTGCGGGACGGAACACGTCCGGCGGTATCGGCTCTGAGGCGGGCGGGGAGGCTCGCCCCCGATGTACGACGAGGTCCTCTGTCCGACGGACGGGAGCCCGGGGAGCGACGCCGCCGTCGAGCACGCGTGTTACCTCGCCGAGCTCGCGGACGCGCGGATCCACGCGCTGTTCGTGGTCGACGAGACGATCGCGGGCGCCGACGGCTGGGACGTAGTCGTCGAGCGGGAGGAGGAGCGCGGCGAGCGCGCGCTCGACGCCGTCGCGGCGGCCGGCGAAGGACGCGAGGTCCCGGTCGAGCGACACCTCCGGCGGGGTCGCCCGCACGAGGAGATCCTGGACGCCGCGGACGACTACGAGGTCGACCTGATCGTGATGGGGACGCACGGGCGGACCGGCGTCGGTCGGTTCCTCGCGGCCGGGTCGGTCGCCGAGCGGGTCGTGCGACACAGCGAGGTCCCGGTGTTGACCGCGCGGCTGAAGCGGTGAGAAACTCCTACGCGGACTCGCAGATGTCGACGAAGTTCTCGAAGACCTCCTCGCCGCGCTCGGTGTGGGCGACTTCCGGGTGCCACTGCACGCCGTAGCGGTCGGTCTCGGGGTTCGACATCGCCTCGATGCCGCAGACGTCGGAGGTGGCGGCGCGGGTGAACCCCTCCGGGAGCTCTTTCACCTCGTCGGCGTGGGAGGCCCAGACGCGGGTCTCGGGCGCGAGCGACCCGACGAGGGGGTCCTCGTCGTCGACGATCTCCACGTCGACGTCGGCGTAGCCGCCGTAGTCGCCGCCGCCGACCGCGCCGCCGCACTCGGTCGCGATGAGCTGCATCCCGAGGCAGATCCCGAAGACGGGAACGTCCAAGTCGAGGTAGTCGGGCGCGTTGCCGACGCGGTCCATGTCGGGGCCGCCCGAGAGGACGATCCCGTCGGCCTCGACCTCGCCGGCCGGCGCGTCGGCGGAGACGATCTCGGTGTCGACGCCGATATCTCGGAGCGCGCGCCGTTCGAGGTGCGTGAACTGGCCGTGGAGGTCGATGACGACGATCCGGGTCATGGCCTCGATTGACGGCTCCCGCACAAAAGCGGCTCGGAACGGGTCGCAGTATCGTGGGGGTCTCGGCGTCTGGAACGGCTGTTCGATACACGAACGCGGATCAATTCGAGGTCGACGCCCCGATCAGAGGTCGAGCGGACCGCGCTTTGTGAACTCCCGGAGCAGCACGGTCGCGTACGAGCCGCTCGGGAGCGCGAACGCGAACCGCGGGTCGCCGTCGTCGAACGACGCGTCGAGGTCGGTCCGCAGGAGGATCGCCCGCCGGGTGCCAGACGAGTCGAACTCCCCCGGAAGCGCGAAGTCGCCCGGCTCGATCCCGGCGTCGGCGAGGACCTCGCGCTCGATCTCGCCGGGCTCGCCGCCGCCGAGCTCGGTCTCCGTGCCGACGAGCGGGGCGGTAACGAACGCCCGCCCGCGCTCGCAGTGCCGCGAGACGACCGACACGCGGTCGGCGTCGACGCGCTGGAGCCGGTCGGTGTCGGGCGCGTACAGCTCGTCGGGGGCGTCGCCGTCGGCGAAGCAGACGACGTCACCGGGGACGGGGCGGTCGAACGGGAGCCCCCGGTGGAGCCGCTCGCTGGCGATCCGGTTGAAGCAGAACGACTGCGCGGCGTTGACGAACAGCCGCTGGAGGTTCGACGGGACCGCCTCCAGCGCGTGCCACCAGTCCTCGTGATCGGGCGGCGCGTCGGGGTCGACGCCGCGGTCGGCGAGCCGGTGGACCATCGAGCGCTCGAACCTGAGCTTGCCGGGGATCGCGTCGAGGCAGGCGCTCCAGTCGCCGTCGCCGGTGCCGTCGGCCGCGGAGCGCTCGGCGTCGTCGACGTCGGCGGCCACCCCGCCGGTGACGCCTCCCTCGGCCGCGTCGGCGTCCACCCCGAACGCGGCGTCGACGCGGTCCCGCGCGGCCCGGGTGTCGTCCGGCTCCGTCGCCGCCGGGTTGCCCGCGTACAGCCGGACCGCTTCGCGCGGGTCGTTCCGGGCGACCGCGAGCCCGACGACGTGGGTGACGGGCCGGCGGCTGCCGAAGCGCTGCTGGCCGAAGTAGTTCGGGACGCCGACGGTCGCGTCGATCGCGGATCGGTCGGCGTCCGCGGAGGCACCGTCGCCCGCCGCCGACTCCGCGTCGTCGCCTTCGTCACCCGCGAACGCCCGGAGGTCACGCACCGCGTCCGCGACGCGGTCGGGCGCCTCGTCGGCCGCGTCGGCGACGCGGATCTCGAAGGCGTTGCCCGCGAGGTCGCCGAAGGAGAGCCGCCGGCCCGCCCGCCCGAGCGGTTCGATGTCGGCGCCGCGGATCTCGGGGAGGTCGTCGGGGTCGACCTCGCGGAGCGTGAACAGCTGCGTGGTGACCGCGCGCTTGTCCTTCGTGCCGGCCCAGGAGACGCGCTCGCGGCTGACGCCGAGCGCGTCGGAGATCCGGCGCGCGAAGTCGTTCGTGTCCCAGTCGCGCAGCGTGACGCGGACGACGAGCTCCGGGTAGCTCCCCGTGTCGACCCCCAGAGGCTCCGGCTCGAACGCCTCCAGCTCGCGGACCCGGAAATCCTCCGGGGAGTCGCGGAGTCGACCGCCGATCCCGTCGGCGCCGCTGACGTAGTAGTCGAGACCGACCGCGCGCTCGGTCGGATGGGCCTCGCGGAGGGGGCGTTGCGGGGCCATTCAGTACAGCGAGAGGTCGCCGGTCACGCGGTCGACGGTGTCGTCGCGGGCGGGGCCCACGGCGAGCGCGGTGACGGTCCCCGGCTCCAGCTGGGTGTGGCCCGCGTCCCGGACGATCGCGTACGGGAGCCCCTCCGTGTCGGCCTTGTCGGCCAGCGCGAACAGCTGGCTCTCGGAGTCGCCCTTCAACACGATCTTCTTCTGTCCCTCCCCCTGCCACTTCTTCCGGGCGCGCCGCCCCGCGTCCTGATACGCGGACAGCGAGGCGTGCGCGACCTGCGCGGCGAGCTTCCCCTCGCCCATGCCGATGTCCGTCCGGGCGACGATGGCCTGTTTCATGTCCCGTATCACCGCCGCCGCGGGTTTAGCGCTTGTCTCTTAGCCGCCGTGCCGGCGGCTGACGGGCGTCGGAGCCAGCGGAAAAGAGAGCGGTAAAGAGAGACCGCGACCGCGTCGTCAGTCGTCCGCCGAGACCGCGCCGCTGCGGGAGACCGAGCCGAGGCCGGCCGCCACGTCGGAGACCGTGCGCTCGTTATCGGCGACCCAGCGCAGGAGGAGGAACGCGAAGAGGTACTTCGCGATGATGTCCATCCCGCTGTAGGCCCACGAGGTGATCGCGACGTCGAGCACCGCGAGCCCCTCGGCGCCGAGCGCCCAGAAGATCGGGTAGCCGAGCCAGAGAACCACGGTGAGCACCTTTAGCGTGTTGAAGATCTCAGCGGTGCCGGCGATCTCGGCGTCCTCGGCCCACTCGGCGAGCAGGATGTAGAGGACGACGACGAAGAACGCGCAGCTGATGACGTACCAGACCCAGCGCAGCATGTAGGAAGACGTCGTCAGCGCGGCCGCGAGGCCCGTGACGCACATCCCGATATCGGCCGTGACGGCGGTGAACAGCTTCGTCATGTTCGAGCCGGCGAGTAGGCCGAGCGCGATGAGGATCATCGGCGTCGACAGCGCCCACGTGAGATACCGACCCCACGGGGTGAGCACCTCTTGACCGGCCAAGGCGTGTCCGGCCGGCATCTCGAGGAAGCTTACCGTGAGTCCGGAGATGAGCCCGGTGTAGCTGGAGATGGACACCAGCGGCACCATCATGGCGGCGACGAAGATGAGCTGTGCGCGCGGGTCCTCCAAGTTCCGCCCCATGTAGAGGAAGAGGAGGATCGACAGGCCGGCGAGGGCGATGTTGATCCAGAGCGACGAGGCCAGGAGCTGGTTGCTCTGAATGGCCTCGAAGATCTGGGTCTGCGTCATTTCGAGCGGGACTGTTCCGCTTGCGAGTAAATCAGCCGCTGCTGTTTCGATCATACGACGTTCATAACAACGTTGCATGGTAATTAAATCCACCAACCTGACGAGTAAGGGTATGTGAGATGGTTTCGGCCTCGGAGACGAGTGTTCGGAGCGGTCCGGCGCTCGAAGCGACCGCTCGACGGGCGGTATCGCGGCCCCCTCAGCGTCCGAGCGTCGGAATCCGGTCGAGACTCCCGCCCGCGACGTCGTCCGCGACCGCGTCGGCGCAGTGCTCGCCGCTCAGCAGGCACATCGGCACGCCGATCCCGGGGTTGCTGCTCCCGCCGACGTAGTAGAGGCGGTCGACCCCTCGGACTCGCGGGCCGGGCCGGAGCGGCCCCGTCTGCGTCGCGGTGTGCGCGAGGCCGAGCGCGCTCCCGCCCGGTCGGTCGAACCGCTCCGCGAACTCGGAGACGCAGGCCGACTCCTCGACGACGATCCGGTCGCGGAGGTCGGTTCCGGTGTACGACGCGACCGCGTCGAGGACGCGATCCCGGAACGCGGCCCTGCGGTCGGGCCCGTCGTCGAGTCCCGGCGCGAGCGGGACGAGCGTCACGACCGCCTCGTGGCCGTCGGGCGCGACCGACGGGTCGGTGCGCGAGGGCACGTTCACGTACACCGTCGGGTCCTCGGGCCACGCCGGGTCGTCGAAGATCGCGTCGAAGTGGGGCTTCCAGTCGGTGGGCAGCGCGAGCGTGTGGTGCGCGAATCCGTCGAGCGACCCCTCCACGCCGAGGTACAGCAGATACGCGCTCGGACCGTACGTCCGCCGGTCCCAGTAGCCGCCGAGCCGCGGCACCGCGCCGTCGGGGAGCAGCTCGCGCTCGACGTGTTCGGGCGGCGCGTTGCAGACGACCCGGTCGTGGACGTAGCGGTCGCCGCCCAGTTCGACGGCGATCCCGTCGGACTCCGGTTCGACGCCCGTGACGGCGACCCCTGTGTGGACGTCGGCCCCCCGCTCGGTCGCGACCGACTCGATTGCCTCGATAACCTCGTACATCCCGCCGAGCGGGTAGTACACCCCGAGCCCGAAGTCGACGTGGCTCATCAGCTGGTACAGCGCCGGGGTGTTGTACGGCGACCCGCCGAGGAAGACGAGGGTGTACTGGAGCAGCTGGCGGAGCTTCGGGTGTTCGACGTACGACCGCACGTGGTCGTCGAGCGTGTCGAGCAGGTCGAGCTTCCGGCCGCCGGCGAGGACGTCGGTCGACAGGTAGTCGCGGAGCCGCGATCGGCCCGGGAGCACGAACCGGTCCATCCCGACCTCGTAGGCCGTCTCGGCGTCGTCGAGGTACCGGCGGAAGGCGTCGCCCGCCCCCTCCTCGTACGACTCGAACAGCCCCGCGGCCGCGTCCGGGTCGGCGGGGACGTCGACCCGGTCCCCGTCGTCCCAGAACACGCGGTAGTGCGGGTCGAGCCGCTCCAGCTCGTAGAAGTCGCTCGGCTCGTGCCCGAACCGCTCGAAGAAGCGCTCGAACACGTCCGGCATGAGGTACCACGAGGGGCCGGTGTCGAACCGGAACCCGTCGCGTTCGAGCCGGCCCGCGACCCCGCCCACGCGCTCGTGGCGCTCGTACAGCGTCACCTCCGCCCCCTCGTCGGCGAGGTGCGCCGCCGCCGAGAGCCCGCCGACTCCGCCGCCCACGACACCGACTGAGACTCCGTCGAGCCCGCGCGTTGTCATCGTCGATCAGAGGGACCCCGGTCTCGTGAGTCGTGTCCATCCCACGACGGGACTTTATAAATCGAGCGAGGCGCGTCGGCCGGGGACGTACTCGTTCGGGACCGTTCTTTTACGGGTCCGTCGGCACGTTTCGAACATGTCGCAGGGGTCACGCCGCTCGTCGTCGCCCGACGATTCGACCGGCGTCGTCGCCGGGGACGCTCCCGACGGCGACGGCGGCGGCGAGGGCGCGATCGACGGGGCGCCCGCGGGCCGATCGGAGGGGGTCCGCGCTCGGCTCGCCGTCCGCGACCCGCCGCACGCGCCGGTCGCGGACGCGCTTCCCGACGGGGCGGTCGCCGCCGACGTGGAGCGCGTCCGGCTCGACGACGTCGTCGTCTCGGAGTTCCGTACCGACCGGGAGATCGGCGGGAGTCCCGTGTTCGCGGCCGACGGCGAGTACGTCTACCGGGTCCGGAGCCCCTCGACCGAGCCGTACCCCTGCCGCTCGATCGAGTCACTCGGACACCCGGTCTCCGACGTCACCGTCCGGACGAGCCCCGACCGGATCGTGCTCACGCTCTCCCTGCCCTCCGTGGACCCGATCGGCGAGATCGTCGAGACCGTCGAGGCCACCGGGGCGTCGGTCACGCTCGAGCGGCTCACCCGCTCTCGCGGGTCGGGAGATTGCGATCCGGTCGTGGTCGACCGGGGGCGGCTTACCGACCGACAGCGCGAGGTCGTCCGGACCGCCCAACGGCTCGGCTACTTCGAGTACCCGCGCGGGGCCGACGCGGAGGCGGTGGCGGCGGCCGTCGGGATCGCGCGGTCGACGTTCGCCGAGCACCTCTCGGCCGCGCAGCGACAGGTGTTCGACGAGCTCGTGGACCCGTGACGGCGGCGCGCGGAGAGCGGTCGGAGACGCCGGCGCCGACGGGGGGCGATTCCCGCCCGATGGGGGGAACCGCGGTATTGAAACACTCGAAGCCCCAATCCGCGGTATGCACCGCAGAGGGTTCCTCCGGCGGGTCGGCGCGGCCGGGATCGGGACCGGATCGGCCGTCGCCCTCGCCGGCTGTGCCGGCGTCGGCGGCGAGCCCGATTACGACGTGGGGATGGTCGCGTCGGCGTACCGACCCAAGGAGCTGACCGTGTCCGTGGGCGACACCGTCGTCTGGGAGAACACGAGCTCGCGGGCCCACACGGTCACCGCCTACGAGGGGGCGATCCCCGACGCGGCCGACTACTTCGCCTCCGGCGGCTACGACGACGAGGAGACGGCCCGGGACGCGTGGGAGTCCGACTTCGGCGGCGGCCTGGAGAGCGGCGACCGCTTCTCCCACACGTTCGAGGTCGCGGGCCGCTACGACTACGTCTGCGTCCCACACGAGACGGGCGGGATGTACGCGACCGTCTTCGTGGAGGAGTGACGTGGGTCGGTGTCGGGCCGAGACGTCGCCCTCGCTTCCGACGAAACCCATTACCGCCCGCGACGCCAAGATGCGGTAACCAACGCCCATGGACATCTCGACGCTGCTGGGGACTGACGTCCTGCTGTTCCTCGCCATCGGGCTGCTCGGCGGCGCCCACTGCATCGGCATGTGCGGCCCGCTCGTCACGGTGTACGCCGGCCGGATGCAAGAGGGGGGCGGCCGGACCGACGGCGGCGGGGCGGCGGGCGGCGCCGCGTCCGCGACCGCCGACCGCCCCGGGAGCCACCTGACCACCTACGAGGTCCGCCAGCACGCGCTGTTCAACCTGGGGCGCGCGACGAGCTACACCGTCATCGGCGCGGCGCTCGGCGCGCTCGGCGGGGTCGTCCTCGTCACGACGGCGACGCTGACGGGCGCGGCGGCGGTCGTCCGCGGCGTCGTCGGCCTCGGCGTCGGCGCGGCCGTGATCCTCGTCGGCGTCCGGTACGCGCTCGGCGGCGCGACCGGGGGGATCCACCTCCCGGGGCTCGAACGGGTCACCGGCTGGCTCACCGGCCACGTCGACCGGCTCGCGAACGGGCCCGGGATCGTCGGGCTCGGCGCGGTCCACGGGCTCCTCCCCTGTCCGATCCTCTACCCGGCGTACCTCTACGCGTTCGCCAGCGGCTCGGCGGTCAGCGGCGGGGTCGCGCTCGCGGCCTTGGGCATCGGCACGATGCCCGCGGTGTTCCTCTACGGCACCGTGATCGAGGGCGTCGACGCCGTCCACCGCCGCCGGGTCCACCGGCTGCTCGGCGTCGTCTTCGTCGCGCTCGGCTACGTCCTGTTCGCCCACGGGCTGATGTCGGTCGGGATCTCCGTGCCGCACCCGCGGCTCCCGTTCTGGAACCCGCTCGACGCCGGGATGGTGGGGGTATATAAATGAGCGCGCCCGACTGCACCCTCTGTGAGCTCCCGACCGACGGCGTCGACGTGGTCGACGACGAGGGCAACGAGTTCTGCTGTCCCGGCTGTCGGGACGTGTACGGCGCCCTCGGCGACGTCGACGTCGACGCCGACGCGGTGCGCGAGCGGCGTCACGCGGGCGAGGAGGGCGACGACAGCGGGGACGCGACCGACGACGTCCCCGCCGGCCACGAGGCGACGTTCCTGGAGGTCGACGGGATGCACTGCGCGACCTGCGAGGCGTTCATCGAGACGGTCGCCACCCGGACCGAGGGCGTCAGCGCCGCGAGCGCCAGCTACGTCACGGACACGGTGCGGATCGACCACGACCCGGACGGGGTCTCGACCGACGACCTCTCCGAGGCGGTGAGCGGGCTCGGCTACAGCGCGTACCCCCGCGACGACGCCTTCGCGCGCCGGCAGGCGGACAACATGGCGACGGCGCGGCTCGCGGCGGGCGTCATGGTCGGAATGGCGGTGATGCTGCAGTACATTGTCATCATTTACCCGACGTACTTCGCGTTCCCCTTTTATGACGAGCGCACGCTGGAGTACCTCAACCAGGCGATGTCGTCGTCGTCGGGGACGTACTTTTTCATCGTGATCGGAGTTCTGACGACGATCATCCTGCTGTTCACCGGCAAGCCGATACTGCGGGGGGCGTACGTCAGCGCGAAGACGCGGTCGCCGAACATGGACCTCCTCGTCGCCATTGCGGCGGTGAGCGCCTACGTCTACAGCACGCTCGCGGTGATATTCGTCGAGTCGCCGTCGATCTACTACGACGTGACCGTCGCGATCATCGTGATCGTCACCGTCGGCAACAGCTACGAGGACTCGGTCAAAAAGCGCGCGACCGAGCTCCTCTCCGACCTCACCGCGGTGCAGGTCGACAGCGCGCGGCGGCTGGTCGGCGGCGAGGACGACGACGGAGACGGGGCCGTCGCGGCCGGCGAGACGGAGGAAGTCGCCATCGACGCGCTCTCGCCCGGCGACCGTCTCCTCGTCCGGGCCGGCGAGCGCGTCCCGGTCGACGGCGACGTCGTCGCGGGCGACGCCGCGGTCGACGAGTCGGTCGTCACCGGCGAGTCGATGCCGGTCCGGAAGACGCCCGGCGACGAGGTGGTCGGCGGCTCCGTCGTCGCGGACGGCTCGCTCACGGTCGCGGTCGGGCCGGACGCGAGCTCCAGCCTCGACCGCGTCGCGGAGCTCGTCTGGGACCTCCAGAGCGGGAACCACGGCGTCCAGAAGCTCGCCGACCGGCTCGCGACCGTTTTCGTCCCCGTCGTCCTCGCGGTCGCGGTGGTCGCCGCCGCCGCGAACCTCGCGCTCGGCAACGGGGTCACGGAGGCGATGCTCGTCGGGCTCACGGTGCTCATCGTCTCGTGCCCCTGCGCGCTCGGGCTCGCGACCCCCCTCGCGGTCGCCGCGGGGATCCGCGACGCGCTCGAGCGCTCCATCGTGATCTTCGACGACACCGTGTTCGAGCGGGTCCGCGACGCGACGACGGTCGTCTTCGACAAGACGGGGACGCTGACCACCGGGGAGATGGAGGTGGTCTCCGCCGACGTCGACGACGACCTGCTCCGGCTCGCGGCCGCGCTGGAGGAGCGCTCGGCGCACCCGGTCGGCCGAGCCATCTCCGCGGCCCGGGCGAGCGCGAGCGAGGCACCGGGGGATACCGACGGGTCACCCGCTCCGGCCGCGGTCGCCGACGGGGGGACGACCGAGTCGGCGTCGCCCGCCGGCGAGCCCGGCGCCACCGCCGGAGGCGACCCCGGCGAGGCGCTCGCGGTCGAGGACTTCGAGAGCCACGCCCGCGGCGTCTCCGGGGTCGTCGCCGGCGTCGAGGTCGTCGTAGGGCACCCCGCCCTGTTCGACGAGCGCGGCTGGACGGTCCCGGACGCGATCCGGGAGGCGGTCGCGGAGGCGCGCGACGTGGGCCGCGTCCCCGTCGCCGTGGGTCGGGACGGCGCCGCCGAGGGCGTCGTCGTGGTCGGCGACGAGCTGCGCGAGGGGTGGGCGGAGACGGTGACCGCGCTCGACGACTCGGGCGTCGACGTCGTCGTCCTGACGGGCGACGACGAGCGCGCGGCAACCGTCTTCAGCGAGCACGACGCGGTCGCCTCGGTGTTCGCGGGCGTCCCGCCCGAGGGCAAAGCCGAGACGATCGAGCGGCTGAAGGCGAGCGGGCTGACGGTGATGGTCGGCGACGGGACCAACGACGCGCCCGCACTGGCCGCGGCCGACCTCGGGATCGCGCTCGGCGGCGGCACGGCGATGGCGGCCGACGCCGCCGACGTGGCGATCGTCGACGACGACCTGGGGTCGGTCGCGACCGTGTTCGAGCTCTCGCGGGCCGCAGGGCGGCGCGTGAAGGGAAACATCGGCTGGGCGTTCCTGTACAACGCGGCCGCCATCCCGCTCGCCGTGACGGGACTTTTAAACCCGCTCTTCGCCGCCGTCGCGATGGGCGCCTCGAGCCTGCTCGTCGTGACGAACTCCTCGCGGGCGTTGCTGAGCGACGACTGAGGCCGAGAGCGGAAGCCCACCGGGGGCGACGGGCGACGCGGCGACCGCAAGCGATTTTCCCCTCACGCGAGTAGCGTCGACCATGTCGAACCGAGAGCAGTCCTTCGACGTTCCGACCCGCGACGGGATGCCCGTCCTCGGGCTCGGCACGTGGGAGAACGACGCCCCCGCGCAGTGCACCGAGTCGGTGAAGACGGCCCTCGAAACCGGCTACCGCCACGTCGACACCGCGCAGATCTACGGCAACGAGGCCGCCGTCGGCGACGGGATCGCCGCGGCCGACGTCGACCGCGACGACGTCTTCCTCGCGACGAAGGTGTGGATCGACCAGCTCGCGCCCGAGGACGTGGTCGAGTCCACCCGGGAGAGCCTCGAGAAGCTCGGCACCGAGTACGTCGACCTGCTGTACGTCCACTGGCCGGCCGGCGCGTACGACCCCGCGGAGACGCTGCCCGCGTTCGCGGAGCTCCGCGACGACGGCCTGATCGACCGGATCGGCGTCTCGAACTTCGAGCCGCACCACCTCGACGCCGCGACCGACGCGCTCGGCGAGGCGCCGTTCGCGAACCAGGTCGAGATGCACCCGCTGCTCCGGCAGGCGGAGCTGCGCGAGTACGCCGCCGCCAACGGCGTCGAGCTCGTCGCCTACTCCCCGCTCGCTCGCGGTGAGGTCCTCGACGACCCGGCGATCACGCACATGGCCGAGAAGCACGGCGTCAGCCCCGCGCAGGTGAGCCTCGCGTGGCTCCGCGAGAAGGGCGTGACCGCCATCCCGAAGGCGACGGGCGAGGCCCACATCGCCGACAACTGGGCGAGCCTCGGGCTCGAACTCGACGACGAGGACGTCGAGGAGATCGACACCCTCGGCCGGACCGACCGCCAGCTGAACCCGGACTTCGGCCCGGACTGGTAAGCTCCGAGAAATCCCTTTTAAATAACTGCGGTGGCGCGTGCCTCCGAGGCCGCATCGCGGCCGAGGAGCGCGCGCGAGGGAGTCGGTCGCCCGGAGCAACGCGGAGGGCGACCGACGAGGCTGGGGAGGTTTGAGGTGCGGTTGCGGTGCTACGCGGGGCGGGGCTCAAAGGGGCAGCCGGGGGGACGAAGCACGACGACGTAAGCACTGCAGGGAGCGAGCGAAGTGAGCGACTGAAGCGCGCAGCGAGTCGCGCGAGTCCTCCCGGCTGGGGCTTTGGAAGCGTTCACCGCCGATCCGCGACCAGTTATTTATAAACAATCGGCTGGGGCTTTGGAAGCGTTCACCGCCGGTGCAGCGGCGGCTGTTTATAAATGGGCGACCGCAACCGCGACGAAAATCCCGATCACTACCACCCGCACCGATTTAAAAACCGGATCCGAGTATCCGTCCTACACGTGCTCGGCGAGGAAGTCCACGACCTCGCGGTACGCCTCGATGCGGTTCTCTAGCTTCGCGAAGCCGTGGCCCTCGTCGTCGAAGATCAGCTTCCGGACCGGGACGCCCTGCTCGCGCGCCTCCTCGACGATCTGCTCGGCCTCGCCCACGGGCACCCGCGGGTCGTTCGCGCCGTGGAGGACGAACAGCGGCGAGGCGATGTGCTCGATGTTGTTGATCGGCGAGATCGACTCCAGGAACTCCCGGTCCTCGTCGAGCGAGCCGTACTCGGCCTCCCGCAGCGACCGGCGCCAGTCGCCGGTGTTCTCGAGGAAGGTGACGAAGTTCGCGATGCCGACGACGTCGACGCCGGCGGCCCAGAGGTCGGGGTACTCGGTCAGCGCCGCGAGCACCATGAACCCGCCGTAGGAGCCGCCCATCGCGACGATGCGGTCGGGGTCGACCTCGGGGTGGTCGTGGAGCCACTCGACGCCGGCCTCGACGTCGGCGACCGAGTCCATCCGCTTTTCCACGTCGTCGAGCGCGGCGTACGCCTTGCCGTACCCGGAGGAGCCGCGGACGTTCGGCTCGAAGACGGCGTAGCCGTTGTTCAGCAGGTACTGCTTGACCGAGGCGAACGAAGGCCGGCGCTGGGACTCCGGCCCGCCGTGGATGTCCACGACGACGGGGTAGCCGCCTTCGGGCGGCTCCGTCTCCGGCACGGAGAAGAACGCGGGGATCTCCCGCCCGGCGCGAGACGACGTCTCGCTGGCCGACGAACGCCGTTCGTCGACGTCGAAGGTCGGATAGCCGACGAGCTCGGGCTCGACGAACGTGTCCGGCGGGATCCCGGCGGTCGAGGCCGCGGTCCAGCGCTCCGTCTCGCCGGTCGTCGCGTCGACGACGTAGGCGTTCGCGTTGCGGGCGCTCCCGGTCGCGGTGACCGCGAAGCGGTCGCCGTCCGGCCCGAAGCTCACGCCGCCGGCGACGCCATCGGGGAGGTCGGGAGCCGGGAACGGGTCGATTCGGTCGGGCTCGACGAGCTCGCCGACCGTGATCTCGGTGTAGCCGTCGACGTTCCGGGAGTAGACGACCCGTCGGGACTCCTCGTGGACCGCGACGCCGTCGACGTTCCAGCCGTCGTCGCCGCCGGGCTTCGGGGGGGAGTCGTCGGCCCCGCTCTTGTTGGTCTGCTCGGGGTCGTCCGCTCCGGACGCGACGACGGCGAAGTCGCCGGTCGCGAGGTGGAGCCGCTCCAAGCGCAGCGTGTCGCTGTCGCGGTCGGTGACGAGGTAGAGCGCCTTTCCGTCCGGTCCCCACTCCGGGCTGCCGTACCGGACGTCGCCCTCGTGAGGCGTGTGGTAGAAGCGGTCGCCGCTGTCGACGTCGAGGGTGTACACGTCGTGGTCGAACGAGGAGTGCGCCTCGTGGACGATCAGCCGGTCGTCGCTCGGCGACCAGCCCGCGACCGAGAGCCAGCCGTCGCCCTCGTACACCAGTTCGGCGTCGTCGCCGGTCGCGTCCCGCTCTTGGACGTACACGTCGAACACGGACTCGTCGCGCCGGTTCGAGGCGAACGCGAAGCGGTCGCCCTCGGAGTCCCAGCCGCCCCAGCGGTGCTTGGCTTCCGGGCGGCCGGTGAGGTCGGCGATCTCCCCGGACTCGTAGTTGAGCAGGTACAGCTGCGCGCGCTCGTTGCCGCCCTCGTCCATGCCGAAGACGGCCTCCGCGCGCTGGGGCGAGGAGTCCACGAACGAGACCGACTCCTCGAAGAACGTGTGCTGCTCGGGCCACCCGAGCGGCTCGTCGACCGACCACACCTGCCCGGTGCCGGTCGTGTTCAGCAGGAAGGAGAGCCGGCCGTCGGGGCCCAGGTCCGCGCCGCCGGCGCTGCGCACGTTGAGGTACCGCTCGATGTCGTATCGGTGCATGGGGTCCGATTCTGGCCGCGGTGGGAAATCGTTTCGGGGTGGGGGGCGACCCGCTCTCCCCGCGCCTCCCCGCCCCGAGCGACCCCGCCGCGATGCCGTGTCTTTTTACCCGGGCCCGCCGTCCGGTCGCCGTATGCGCGTCGCGTTCGTCTCGCTTTTGGCACCCGGCCACGGCGACACCCCGGCTCGGGCGCGGACGCGGCGGGTCGCCCGCGGGCTCGCCGACCGCGGCCACGAGGTCGTCTGGCTCTGCGCGCGCTGGTGGGGCGGCGACCACGGCGTCTTCGAGGAGGAGGGGATCGAGTACCGGTCGGTGACGGCCGACCCGTCGCCGACGGGGTTCGCCGCGAGGCTCCCGCTCGCGCTCCGCCGGGCCGATCCCGACGTCGTCCACGCGGTCAACAGCCCGCCGACGCCCGGGCTCGGCGCGGCGGTGGCCGGGACGCTGACGCGGACGCCCGTCGTCGTCGACTGGTGGCGCGACCACCCCGCGGACGCCGCCCGCCGCTACCGCCTGCTGGCTCGGGGCGCCGACGCGGTCACGACCCCCTCACGGACGACGAAGACGCGAGTCCGGGAGCACGGCGCCGACGGCGACGACGTGCGGGTCGTCCCCGAGAGCGTCGACTTCGACCTCGTCGAGTCGGTCGGGGTCGACGACCGGTTCGACGCGGTGTACGCCCGACGACTGGACCGCCACGCCAACGTCGAGACGTTCCTGCTCGGGCTCGCGGAGCTCCGGGGGCGCGACTGGACCGCCGCCGTCGTCGGCGACGGCCCCGAGCGCGAGCGGGTGGAGGCGACGGCGAGCGACCTCCGGATCGACGACCGGGTGTCGTTCCTCGGGGACCTCCCGCGCCGCGAGCGCGTAGCGTTATTTAAGGGCACTCACGTCGTCGCGGCGACGGCGACGTGGGAGACGTTCGCGACGGAGCTGCTGTGGGCGCTCGCGTGCGGCTGCGTCGGCCTCGTCGAGTACCAGGCGGACTCCAGCGCCCACGAACTCGTAGAGGGCCGCGAGCGCGGCCGCCTCGTCACGAGCCCGGCCGAGCTCGCGGACGAGTTCGTCGCCGTCGGCGGCCTCGAACGGAAGTCGATCGATCGCGACTTCGCGAGCTACGACCACGACGCGGTGTTGGACCGATACGTCGAGGCGTACCGGGGGCTGTCGGGCGACGAGTGAACCGGAGAGAAGGAGCCGGAGTCGCGGCGCCGGGCGCCGGCCGTCGACTACTCGTCTCGCGTGATCGTGCCGCCGTACTTCATGAAGACGAACGCCAGCCCGAGCGTACTCACCATCGCGATGAACGTCGCGACGCCGAGCGCGCGGGCGCCCTGCGGCACGAAGACGGCGTTCGAGTCGCCGCCGCCGCCGACCTCGACGGTCTCGATGTCCTCGCCGACGGCGAGCCCGCCGTGCATCCCCACCGCGGTGTGGGGGACGCAGTGGTAGTGAGTGATGCCGACGTCCTCCTCGGTCACCTCGTACTCGTAGGTCGCCCCCTCCTCGCCGACCGGGTCGCCGCTCGCGAGGTCGGCCGGGCCGCCGCCCTCGACCGTCTGGACGTTGTGTGCGCCGCCGTTTCCGGTCCACTCGAACGTGATGGTCGTTCCGGGGTCGACCCACAGCTGGGTCGGGTCGAACGCGAGTCCGCCGTCGCCCCCGCCGACCGCCACGCTGACCTCGCTCCCGCCGCGGGCGTCCTGATAGGACCCGAGGTTCCCGCCCGTGACCCCGCTCGGCCAGTCCGGTTGTACCTCCTGTGCCGCCGCGGTCCCCGCCGTCGCGGTCGCCGCCCCCGCGGCGGCGGTCGCGCCGCCCATGGTCCGCATGAACGCGCGCCGGGAGACATCGTCCGAGCTCATACCCTCCGCTTCGTGACGGGCTGTAGTGAATATGTTGATCCGGACGCGGGCGGCGCGGCGACCGAGGCGGCAGCCGTCAGGCCTCCTCGGCCGCCACGGCCTCACGCGGCCTCGACCGCCGCGAGGACCGCCTCGTAGTCGGGCTCGTCGGCCAGTTCGTCACCGACCCAGTCGTAGACGACCTCGCCGTCCGCGTCGATCACGAAGACGGCGCGCTTGGCGATGCCGTAGCGACCCGTCTCGGGGACGTCCGTCTCCACTCCGTACGCCCGGAGCGCGTCGCCGCGGGTGTCGCTGACGAGGTCGAACGAGAGGTCGTGCTCGTCGCCGAACGCGCCGAGCGAGTAGGCGGCGTCGGCGCTGACCCCGAACACGGTCGCGCCGGCCGCCTCGAGGCGGTCGATCCGCTCTTCGATCGCGACCATCTCGTTCGAGCAGACCGGCGCGAACGCCGCCGGGAAGAAGGCGACGACGACGGGGCCGTCCCCGAGGTGCTCGGAGAGCTCGAACGGCTCGTGGTCGCTCGTGCCGATCGTCGCGGAGATGTCGGGCGCGGTGTCGCCGGTGGATACCATCGACACTGCGTTTCGGACGCAACTTGCATAAGCGTTGTCGGCGATACCCGTTTACAAACGGGGCCCGTACTCCCGCCATGAGCTACCCGGTCACCTACTACTGCCCGCGCTGCGGGACCCTCGTCGAGCTGGAGCGCGACGGCTACCTCGCCGACAAGACCGTGACGCCGTACCCCCTCGAAGGGTGGGCGTACGTCGCCCCCGCGGAGCCGTTCGAGGACGCGGACGACGTCGACGGCGTCCGGTTCGTCTGCGGCGAGAGCGACGGCGTCCTCTGGGACCCCCGCGACGGGCTGCGCGGGACGGACGTCGGCGGGGAGGTGGACGATACCGGTAGCGGGGAAGCCGAGGGCGGGAGCGACGGCGAGGTCGACGACGGCAACGACCCGGGCTGCGGCGAGGCGTTCTACCTCTCGTTCGTCCGCTACGAGGAGGGACGAGAGGTCGACCCGCGCGACGAGAGCGAGCTCGTCGAGATTGACCCCGACCCGCGCCCGAGCGGTCCCCGGGGACCGAGCGGGCCGGGCGGCGTCGGTGACTCTGACGGGTCCGACGGCGGGTTCTGGTAGGGGGCGAGCGAGCCCCGGCGGAATCGGCCGTAGCGTTATAGCGCTGAGGCGCGACGTTAACGTATGGCGGACACCAAATCGGGGCGCGACGAGCAGGCGCGCGACGAGGAGCGTCGGCAGGTCGAGCGGGACATCTCGGAGGCCCGTGAGCGCGGCGACGAGCCGGAACCGACCGCCGACCCGCCGGCCGAGTGCCACCGCCGGGGCTGCTCGGAGCCGGCGGCGTTCTCGGTCACCGAGCGGTACCAGGAGGAGACCGGGGCCGGCGCCGTGGAGGCGACCGCGTTCCTCTGCGTGGACCACACCGCAGAGGAGTCCCCGGTGAACGTCGACGACGCGTACGAGGGCTACGCGTTCCGCGTCGAGCCGGTCGGCGCCGGCGACCGGGACTGACGGGGTGGGCGTCGACGGCGACGACTGACAAGCCCCTTAATCCGGGAGCGAGAACGGTCGGGTATGGAAAGCATCAATCGGACCGCGATCGAGCTCGTCGACGAGGCGCTCGACTTCGCCGGCGAACTCGACGTCGTCGGCTACGAGCTGGAGAACGGCGCCACGATCGTCGACTTCGGGATCGACGCCGCCGGGGGCGTCGAGGCAGGGCTCCTGCTCGCCGAGATCCAGACCGCCGGCCTCGCGAACCTCCGCACCCGCATGGGCGAGGTCGCCGGCGCGCCGCGTCAGTACGTCGAGCTGTCGACGGACCACCCCGCGATCGCCTTGCTCTGCTCGCAGAAGGCCGGCTGGGAGCTCGGCTTCGAGTCCGGCTACGAGGGGCTCGGCTCCGGCCCCGCCCGCGCGCTCGTCGGGGAAGAGGCGGAGTTCGAGCGCGTCGGCTACTACGACTCCTCGGAGTTCGCCACGCTCGCGGTGGAGTCGACCGCGCTCCCGACCGAGGAGGTCGCCGAGCACGTCGCCGACCTCGCCGAGGTCGACCCCGAGGGCGTCTTCCTCCCGGCGTACGCCACCGGCTCGACCGCGGGCTCGGTCGCCACCGCGGCCCGCGCCGCGGAGCTGGCCGTCTTCCGCCTGCTGGAGCTCGGCTACGAGCCGACCGACGTCCTCCACGCCTCCGGCGCCGCGCCGATGGCGCCCGTGACCCGCGACGAGGACCTCGCGATGGGCCGGACGAACGACGCCCTCGCGTACGGCGGGGAGGTCCACCTGCAGGTCGCGCGCGACGACGACCGGTTCGACCAGATCGTCTCGACCGCCCGCGAGGAGTACGGCACCCCCTTCGTCGAGGTGTTCGAAGACGCCGATTGGGACTTCTACGAGGTCGACGAGCGCGTCTTCGCGCCCGCGACGGTCACCGTCGACGTCGTCGACGGGCCCGTCTACACCGTCGGCGAGACGGACGAGGCGCTGCTCGCCGAGTCGTTCGACTACCGCTGAGCCGGTCGCGATCGACGCCGATGCGACTCAAACCCGTCCCCGACCCCCCGACCGACCTCGACGACCTCCGCGACCTGCAGCGGGCGGTGCCGCTCGTGCCCGGGAGCACCGACGACTGCTGCGCTCGACTCCACGACCGCCGCGGGCTGCCCGACCGGCAGACCGCGAACGACTGGCTCGCGTTCCTCCGCGCGCTCGGACTCGTGCGGGAGACCTCCCGCGGGTTCGTGCGGGCCGACGCCGACCCGACCCCCGAGCTGGTCCGCGAGGGGCTCCGCGAGGGCGTCCTGCTCGCGCCGGAGGCGCTCGGGGCCCTGCGGGCGGCCACGCCCGAGGACCCGCTCACGGCCGACGCGCTGTTCGAAGCGACCCGGGAGTCGGTCCCGCGACACGACCGCGCCCGCGACCCGCAGTGGGAGGCGACGTGGCGCGCCCGGGCGGCCCGACTGCTCGAGTGGCTCGCGCTCGTCGACCTCGCGGAACGGGTCGACGGGGACGAAACGGGCGATCCGGCAGGCTCGCCCGCCTACGTCGCCGGCGACGCCGCCGGGACGGGCGACTGAGCGCCGCCCGCGCCGAATCGGCGCGAACGCGCCGCGACAAGCCTTTTACTCGGCGCCGGAGACGGTGTTCGCATGGGACGATTCGACCGGCGGGAGTCGCCGCTGTCGGTCACGTACGAGCCGACGAGCGTGAAGGACCTGCTCGTGGAGATGAAAGACACCGCGGAGCTGCTGATCGACCTCTCGTACTCGGCGGTGCTCCACGGCAGCCCCAGGATCGCCGAGGAGGTCGTCGAACTGGAACACCGGATGGACGTCCTCCAGATGCGCGCGCGGATGAGCCTCATGCTCGCGGCCCGGAGCCCCGACGAGGCCGAGACGCTCGCGCCGGTGCTCGGCGTGGTCGGCGCGGCCGACAAGATCTCCGACGCCGCGGGCGACATCGCGAAGATCGTCAGCGAGGAGATCGGGCTCCCCGACGCGATGCGCGGCGCGCTCACCGAGGGCGTCGAGACGCTCGTCCGCGGCACCGTCGCCCCGGACTCTGGCTACGCGACCCGGACGCTCGCGGACATCGACCTCGAGTCGAAGACGGGGGTCCGGGTCATCGCGGTCCGCCGCGACGACGACTGGATCCTCAACCCCGGACCCAAGACCCGGATCGAGTCCGGGGACGTGGCCCTCCTCCGCGGCCCGGAGACGGGCGTGGCCGAGGCGTACCCCGAGCTGGCGGGCGAGCCGTTCGAGCCCGAGGCGCCGGTCGAGCCCGCGATCGACGACTTAGAGCGCGCGGTCGACTCCATCGTGCTGATGAAGGACCTCTCCGAGCTCGCGGTCGACCTGGCGTACGGCTCGGTCCTGTTCAACAACGAGGCGCTCGCCGAGGAGGTGTCGAACCTGGAGATCGAGGTCGACGCACTCCAGTCGCGGTTCGAGGCGTGGACCCTCCGAGCGGCCCGCGAGGCGGACGACCCCGTCTCGCTCCGCGGGCTGATCCACCTCGGCGTCGCCACCGAGGAGATCTCCGACGCCGCCTTGGAGATCTCCGAGGGGGTCGCGCGCGACCTCGGCGTCCACCCGGTCGTGGAGATGGCGGTCCAGGAGTCCGACGAGATCATCACGCGCACGGTGGTCCGGGAGGGGAGCGACCTCGCCGGCACGAGCGTCGAGAACGGGATCCCGACGACCGACGTCTCGACGAGCGTGATCGCGGTCCGCCGCCCCGACGACGGGTGGATGATCGGCCACGACATCGACACGGTCCTGCGGCCCGGCGACGCCGTGATCGCCAAGGGGACCCGCACCTCTGCCGAGGAGTTCGAGGCGCTCGCGTCGTGACCGACCCGTCGACCGCGGACCGCGAGCGCCTCGTCCGCGACTACTACGACGCGCTCGACGCCGGCGACTACGAGCGGCTCCGAGGCCTGCTGGACCCGGAGTTCGTCCAGCATCGCTCGGACCGGACGTTCGAGGGCCGCGACCGCTTCGTGGCGTTCATGCGCGACGAGCGGCCGATGACGGACACGACCCACGCCGTCGACGCGGTGTACCCGAAGGGCCCCGGCGTCGCGGTCCGCGGCCGGCTGCTGGGCGCCGACGGCGACGAGGTGTTCGCGTTCGTCGACGTCTTCGACGTCGCGGACGGGCGGCTCGCCGCGCTGGAGACGTACGTCTAGTACCGCAAATCGTTCT
Source organism: Halorubrum yunnanense (assembly GCF_026586675.1). Classification (GTDB taxonomy): domain Archaea; phylum Halobacteriota; class Halobacteria; order Halobacteriales; family Haloferacaceae; genus Halorubrum; species Halorubrum yunnanense. The sequence continues at coordinate 142,852 of NZ_JAODIX010000019.1, read as the reverse complement.
CTTGTCCGTTCATCCAACTTCTCCCGTCGCTCTCGTGTTATCAATAGCTGCCTTGCGTCCCCCCAATCTTCATTTCCGCAGAGCGTCAACGCTGTCAACAAGGATGTCACATCAGGTACGGCTCGAAGACGACGTGTACGAGCGAATCAAGGCGAATAAACGAGACGACGAATCGTTCAGTGACGCCGTGGAGCGGCTCATCGGAGGCCGGTCGCTCCGGGATCTCCGCGAGGTATTCGATGGGGACCAAGTGAGCGAGATGCGAGACGCCATCGAGGCCGCTGACGAGGAGGACCGCGACGAGACCCGCGAGGTCGCGGAGCGCTTCGAATGATCGTCGATACGAGCTTCATCTTGGACGTCATCGACGGCGTCGATGCGGCCGTCGCGAAGGAACGAGAACTAGAATCCGAGAGCGTCCCGCTGGTGATCCCTTCGATGACCGTCTTGGAGCTCTACATCGGCGTCGGGAAGGTGACGAGCACCCGCGAAGAGCGTCAGAAAGTGGAAGCCGTGCTCGATTCCTATCCGCTGGTGGATATGACGCCCAGCATCTCTCGACGCGCCGGGCGATTGCTCGGTGAACGAATGGCCGACGCGGGCGAAGGTCGCGGACCCGGTATCGGAAAAGGTGACGCGGCTATCGCCGCAGCCGCCTTGGAGCGTGACGAGCCGGTTCTCGCCGGTGACAGTCACTTTGACAGTATTCCTGGTGTCACCGTCGAAACGTATCGATAAGCCGAATTCGCCCTCACTCCCGGATCCGGTCGAGGTCGGCGACGAACGCCCGGAGCGCGTCGCGGGTGACGTGCGGCATGCAGACGACGCGGAGCTCGCCCGCCGCCGTCCGCGAGACCTTCCACCCCGCCTCGCGGAGCGCGTCGAACTCGGACTCGGGCAGCGCCGCGGCGACGAGCGGGAGCGTCGGCTCGACGACGTCGGTGCCGCGCTCCGCGAGGGTGTCGGCGAGCCACGCGGCGTTCTCGGTCGCGCGCTCGGCCGCCTCTCGGTAGCCGTCGGGCCACAGCGCCTCCATCGCGGCGACCGCGCCGGCGACGCCCGCGCCGCTCCGGGTGCCGGTCAGCGTCGCCTGCGACCGCGTCTCCAGGTACGGCGTGTCGACCGCGAGCGCGTCGAGCGCGGCCGACTCGCGGGCGAGGAGCCCGCCGGCCGGCACCGGTGCCTGCCCGAACTTGTGGGGGTCGATCGTCAGCGTGTCGACCGGGGCGTCGCCGAACGACCACGCGTGGTCGGTGAAGGGGAGGAGGAAGCCGCCCCACGCGGCGTCGACGTGCAGTAACGCGCCGGCGTCGTGGGCGATATCGGCCAGCGCCGGGATGGGGTCGACGCGCCCGTACTCCGTGCTGCCGGCGACGCCGACGACGAGGGCGGTATCGGAGTCGACCGCGGCCGCGACCGCGTCGGTCCGGGCCCGGTAGCCGTCGTCGACCGGGACCGTCCGGAGCTCGACGTCGAGTATCTCGGCGGCTTTGTGAAACGAGAAGTGGCCGCTCTCGGGGACGACGGCGTTGACATCGCTCGCGTCGTGGCGGTTCCGTGCGGAGCGGACCGCCTGGACGTTCGCCTCGGTCCCGCCGGAGGTGACGTAGCCGGCCGCGTCGGTCGGCGTCGGGTGGTCCGCGAGGGTCGCGAGCAGCTCGACCGCGCGCTCCTCCAGCGACGCGACCGCTTCGTAGGTGGCCGGATCGCCCGGGTTCGTCGCGAGGTAGCGCTCGGCGGCCTCCCGCGCCGCGGGGTGCGGTTCGGTGCACATCGAGGAGAGCACCCGGTCGAACGACTGCGGCTCGGGACGCTGCATTCGACGGATCCTCGCCGCGGAGGGTCTTACTCGTTCCGTTCTCGGGCCTCTCGGCCGGACGGGTGGCCGAGAGTGAGATGCGTCCGAACGGGGGGTGCGGCCGCCGACCGGAACGGACGCTTCAAAAGGGCGCCTCAGCGCACCGAGTCGAGGAGGAGCCGCTGTTCGGTCCGCTTCACCTCGTGTTGCACGTCGCGGACGGCGTCGATGTTCGCCGAGATAGAGGAGACGCCCTCCTCGACGAGGAAGTCGACCATCTCCGACTTCGAGCCGGCCTGCCCGCAGATGCTCGTGTCGACGCCGAGCTCGCGGCACGTCTCGATCGTGTCGCCGATCAGCTGGAGCACGGCCGGGTGGAGCTCGTCGAACCGGTCGGCGACGTGCTCGTTGTTCCGGTCGACCGCCAGCGTGTACTGCGTGAGGTCGTTGGTGCCGAAGGAAGCGAAGTCGATGCCGGCGGCCGCGAGATCCGCTATCTGCAGCGCGCTCGCCGGGGTCTCGATCATCACGCCCCACCGGTGCGACTCGGGGTCGATGCCGGCGTCGCGCATGTGGCGCTTCACCCCTTCGAGATCGCTCGCGTCGTTGACCAGCGGGAACATCACCTCCAGGTTGTCGTATCCCATCTCGAAGAGGCGCGCGAACGCCGCGAGCTCCTGTCGGAACGGCTCGGGCTTGTCGAGGCTCCGCCGGATCCCGCGCCAGCCGAGCATCGGGTTGTGCTCGTTCGGCTCGCCCTCGCCGCCCTCCAGTTCGCTGAACTCGTCGGTGGGCGCGTCGATGGTCCGGACGCGGACCGGCCGCGGGTAGAACTCGTCGGCGACGCGGCGGACGCCCTCGATCAGCTCGTCTTGGTACGCGCGGGCGCCGTGGTCGTTGATGTACTTCTCCGGGGTCTTCCCGAGCGAGAGCACCATGTGCTCGATCCGGAGGAGACCGACGCCGTCAGCGCCGGTCGCGGCTGCGCGCTCGGCGGCCTCGGGGATGGAGACGTTCACCTTCACCTCCGCCGCCGTCATCGGCTTCACCGGCGTCTCGGGACGGGCCGCCTCCACGGGCTCGAACTCCTCGCCGGGCTCGGCCTCGTCGTCGGCCCCGGCGCGGACGGTCCCCTTGTCGCCGTCGAGCGTGACCTGCTGGCCGTCCTCGAGGACTCGCGTCCCGTTCCCGGTCCCGACGACCGCCGGGACCCCGAGCTCGCGGGAGATGATCGCGGCGTGGCTCGTCATCCCGCCCTCGTCGGTGACGATCCCCGCGGCGCGTTTCATCGCCGGGACCATGTCCGGCATCGTCATCTCCGTGACCATCACGTCGCCCTCCTGGACCTGGTCGAGCTGGTCGAGCTTGTGGACGAGCCGGACCGCGCCGGAGACGACCCCCGGACTCGCGCCGAGCCCGTCGACGAGGACGTCCTCGTCGTCGGCGCCGCCGTTGGTCGCGCCGGGACGACCCGACGCGTCCCCGGCGGCGGACTTCTTCGGAGTCTCTCCCCCGGTTCCGCCCGCGTTCGCGTCGCCTTGGTCGCTCTCGCCCTCCTGAATCGTCGTGATCGGGCGCGACTGGAGCATGTAGATGTCGCCCTCGTAGATCGCCCACTCGACGTCCTGGGGCGTGCCGTAGTGGTCCTCGACGCGCTCGCCGAGCGCGACCAGCTCCTCGATCTCTTCGTCGGAGAGGACCCGCGCGGTGCGCCGGTCCTCCTCGACGTCGAGCTGGACGGTCTCGCCGGTCTCCTCGTCTTTCACCATCTCGACTTTCTTGTCCGCGACGGTGACCTCGTCGACCTCGCCGCGCCCGCGGTCGTACACGTAGTTGTCGGGCGAGACCGTGCCGGAGACGACCGCCTCGCCGAGCCCCCACGCGGCCTCGATGGTGATCTGCGGGTCGCCGGTCGAGGGGTGACTGGTGAACATCACGCCGGACTTCTCGGCGTCGACCATCCGCTGGACGACGACTGCGATATCGACGTCGGCGTGCGGGAACCCTCGCTGCTGGCGGTAGTAGATCGCCCGCTGAGTGAAAAGCGAGGCCCAGCACTCCTTCACCCGGCGCAGGAGGTCGTCCTCGCGGACGTTGAGGAACGTCTCCTGCTGCCCGGCGAACGAGGAGTCCGGGAGGTCCTCGGCGGTCGCGGAGGAGCGCACGGCGACGAACGCCTCCTCGCCGTCGCTCCCCATCGAGCGGTACCGCTCCACGATCTCCTCGCGGACCTCGTCGGGGAACGGGGTCTCGAGGATGAGCTCTTCCGCGCGCTCCTCGGCCGCGCGGAGCGCCGCGGAGTCCTCGGGGTCGACGTCGACAGCTGAGAACAGCTCGTCGTCGATCCCCGCCTCCTCGATGAAGGTCCGGTACGTGCCCGCAGTGACGGCGAATCCCGGGGGAACCGGGAGTCCGGCACCGATGAGTTCACCGAGCGAGGCGGCCTTTCCGCCGACGGTCCCGACGTCGTCGGCGTCGACGTCCTCCAGCCAAAGTACTGCCATTCGTGTATTCGCAGGATCCGCGAGCCGACCTATGAAGCTTCCGGCCGATCCGTCGGTGAATAAAATATTACTCAGTCACGAGTTACGGATCGGACGATCGGACCGTCCGAAATCCATGGGGTCGATCGCCCGTGCCCGGCGAGCGCGGCGGGAGCAGCGAAACGATCGAGGTGAAAGAGGTGCCGAGAGGATCGAACGTGGGGAGAGAGCCGAGAGGATCGAACGTGGGGAGAGAGCCGAGAGGATCGAACGTGGGGAGGGAGCCGAGAGGATCGAACGCGGAGAGGGCCGAAGCAGTCGGGAACCACGAACCGATCGTCGGTTCGTAACTCCTGATATGCGCCTGTTCGTTCTATACTTACCCTCGAACAACTAAATTAGGTCCCGTAACACGTTACAGGTGTTGTAACACTAATGGGAGAGGCGGTCACTCGGCGGCGAGCCGGTCGCGCTCCGCGCGGAGAAGCCGCTCCCAGACGCCGAACAGCGGACTGCGCAGGTCGTATCGGTCGTTCACTCGAGCTACCCACGCGTCGTCGGCGAACAGGAGGCGCTGAAACCGCCGCACTTCCGGCGACAGCGACTCCCGGTCGCCGCCGTAGTACGACAGCGACTCCCGCCGCGTCCGGTCAACGAGGGCGGGCGGGACCTCGATCCCGTCGGCCGCGGCGGCGTGGACGAACCACTCCAGGTGCAACAGCGCGTCGGCCAGCAGGAAGCGCTCGCGGAACCCCGAGACGCGGGCGAGCGCCGAGCGCCCGTCGATGGTCACGTCGTGGGGGCGAGAGAACCGCGGGGCCGTCACCGTCACGTCGGCGGCCCCGGCGACCGTCGCGGCCACGCGCCGGAGGCGCCAGTCGCCGTACCGCACCGGCGCGAGCAGCGCGAGCTCGTACCACGTCGGCAGCCACTCGCAGTACGGCTCGGAGAAGGCGCCGTCGGCGAGGAGCGTCGCCGCGACCGACCGCGCCTCCGCCGGCGACAGCCTCGCGTGGTCGGCCCGGAGCCGCTCTACGACCCGCGCGCCGTCGATCGCGTCGGCGTCGTCGAGTCCCATGCCGTCGGCGACGTGCCGGGTGTACGCCCGGCTCGCCGCGTACCAGTCGGCGAAGTCGGCGGGCGCCGTCAGCCGGAGGAGTCGGAGGACCGTGATGGCCGATTTACGGCCGCGGGCGACAAAACCGCTCCGCTCAGCGGTTCGACTGGGAGTCGTTCTCGACCGGGTCGTTTCCGCCGACTCCGGTACCGACCCCCTCATCCTCGGGGCCGCCGGTCTCGTCGCCGAGCGCCCCGTCGAGCCCCCACTCGTCGGCGCGCTCGGCGGCCTCTTCGCGGGCCTGCTCACGGATCGCCTCGATGCGGTCGTCGTCCTCGAGGAAGGCGGCGACGGCGTCGGCGTCCTCCGCGTCCGGGTCCGCCAGCCGCTCGTCCGGCGCCGCCTCGCGGGTGCGGTCGGCGAGCGACGGGTCGTCCGCGAGCTCTGTCGCCGTCGCGCCCGGCGCGACGCGGAGCGCCTCTTCCCCGTGGGCCGTCGCGAGCCCGTCATCGTCGACCGCGTACAGTTCGACCCGATAGGGCCCGGGGACCGCGAGTTCCGCGAGCGCGTCGGACCCGCCGCTGTCGCTCACCGTGTTATACGCGAGCACGGGGACCCCGTCCGCGAAGGTGAGCACGCCGCGCGCCTCCCCCTCCAGTAAGAGCGTCTCCTGCGGAACGAGCGTCGCATAGCCGGTCAGTCCCCTCTCGAGGGCCCGAGAGAGCGTCGTGGCAACGTCGGAGACGACCCGCGACCGGAGGAGGGTGCCGCGGGGGATCCGGAGCTCCGGCGCGTCGCTCGCCTCCCCCGACCCGTCGCCCCCGGACCGCTCCGCCCCGCCGGAGCGACCCGTCATGGCGTGTCGGGGACGACCGCGCTGCGGAAGCGGTCCGCGACCGCGTCGCCGTCGCCGTCGCGCACGTCGAGCCGGCTCGCCGCCCGTCGGTACCGGGCCGCCGCGTCGCTCTCCGGCGCGTGCGCCAGGAGGGGTTCGCCCGCGCGACGGGCGTCCCGGACCACGTCGCTGTCGGGGACGCGCGCGAGCACCGGCCCGCCGAAGTGGCGCTCGGCCTGTTCGGCGACGTCGGCGGCCTCGTCCCGGACCTTGTTGAACAGGACGCCCGCGGTCTCCGTGCCGTACGACCGGGCGTACTCCTGGACCTTCAGCCCGTCCGAGAGCGCGGGGATCGTCGGCTCCACGACGACGACGACGCGGTCCGCGAGGACGACCGGGAGTACCGCCGACTTCGAGCCGAGCGCGGCCGGCGAGTCGAGCAGGAGGACGTCGGTGTCGCTCGCGAGCTCGGCGACGACGTCTCGGAGCCGGCTCGGCTCGGCGGCCTCGAACCCGGCGAGCGACGTGCCGCAGGGGACGACCGAGAGCCCGAAGCGGTCGTACGTCGCCTCCGCGACGTCGGTCGCGGTCCCCTCGACGAGCAGGTCGTGGAGGGTGACCGTCGCGTCGTCGAGGCCGGCGTGAAAGAGGAGGTTCGCCATCCCCGTGTCGGCGTCGACGACGGTGACGTCGTACTCGTCCGCCAGCGCCATGCCGAGCGCGAGCGTGCTCGTCGTCTTGCCCGTGCCGCCTTTCCCGCTGGCGACCGCGAACGCCTCGACCATGCGGCCATCTGTCCGGTCGCTCGGCTAAAGCCTGTCCATCGCCGGCGCGTCGAGGGCGCCCCCTTGAGGACCCGTCGAGAACGCCCGTCTCGGACGCGCCGAGAGGGGGTACCGTGGACACGCCGGGAGGCGCTCGTCGCGGCCCGGACCTCACCACACAGCGTTTTGCCCTCCGGCCCCAACCGTGGGGCATGCCGACTGTCATCGACGCGGACGCGTTCCGCGACAGGATAGACGAGCGCCGACGCGGCGAGCAGTCGTTCGCGCTCGTCGACACGCGACCCCGCGAGAGCTACGAGAGCTGGCGGATCGCCGACTCGGTCCACTACTTCTACAAGCCGTTCCACGAGTTCGACGTCGCCGACTTCGAGGCCGAGACCGGGCTCGGTCCCGACGACGCGATCGTCACGGCCTGCGCGAAAGGGAAGGCCTCGCTCGACTTCGCCGAGGGGCTCGAGGCGGCGGGCTACGACGACGTCACCGTCCTCGCGGACGGAATGCGCGGCTGGTCGGGCGTCTACGACCGGACCGCGGCCCCGCTCCCCAACGCGGGCGACGAGCCGCTCGACGTCGTCCAGATCCAGCGGCGCGCGAAGGGGTGTCTCGGGTATCTCGTGGTAGGGGGCCAGAACTCCGAGGAAAAAGCCGATTCCGACGGCTCCGACCGCGTCGCCATCGCCGTCGACGTCTCCCGGCACGGCGACGAGTGGCGGGCGGCGGCCGCCGAGCGCGACGCGTCGATCGCGGCGGTCCTCGACACGCACGTCCACGCCGACCACCTCTCCGGCGGGCGGGACCTCGCCGACGAGCTCAGCGTGCCCTACTACCTCCCGGCGGCGGCCACCGAGCGCGACGTGGCGTACGACTTCGAGCCGCTCGCGCGCAACGAGACGCTCGACGTCGGCGGCGTCGAGGTGAAGGCGCTCGCGACCCCCGGTCACACCGGCGACGGCGCGAGCTACCTCGTCGGGCGGTCGGCGCTGCTCACCGGCGACACGCTCTTCACCGACAGCGTCGGCCGGACGGAGCTGCAGTTCGCGGCGGGCGAGGACGAGGCGGACGACGGCGCGCCTGATAAAGAGGGGGACGAGACCGCCGGCGCGGCGACCGGCGCCGAGCGCCTCTACGACTCGCTCCACGGGACGCTGCTCGCCGAGCCCGACGGGGTCGTCGTCTGCCCCGGCCACTTCGCGGTCGCGAACGACGGGACGACCGGCGACGTCGTGCCGGGCGAGCCGGTGGCGGCGACGGTCGGCTCGGTGCGCCGGAGGCTCGACGTGCTCGGGCTCGACCGCGAGGCGTTCGTGGAGCGGATCACAGCGACGCTGCCGGAGAAGCCGCCGAACTACGAGGCCGTCATCGCGGCGAACCGCGGCGTCGAGGAGCCCCAGGACGAGACCGCGGCGATTGAGCTGGAGTTGGGGCCGAACCGCTGCGCCGCCGACAGCGGGGCGGAGTCGGCGGCTGACGACGACTGAGACGGGTCTGAGCCGAGGGCAGAGCCCCCGGCCGTCGAGGGCGCCGAGGCCGTCCGGCGGGGTTCGCCCTACTCGTCGTGGATGAAGACGAGCCGCTTCGTCTCGGTGTTACACAGGCACAGGTCGATCCCGTCGCGGGTGGCGCCGATCTGCTGCCAGCCGTGGTCGCTGACGAACAGCGTCTGGAACACGCCGCGGTCGCAGTCGGGGTTCGGGCAGCCGACGCCGGCGGCGTTCTTGTAAACGGTCGTCCCACCGCCGGAGCTCTGACGCACTAGGCCGTCGCGCAGCGAGCGAAACTCCTCTGCAGACATCGGTCCGTCCGTGTCCTCGTCTCCCATACATTCGCGTTCGCGGGCCAGGATATATAAACCGAGGGGCCGCGACAGTCGCTGTCAGGGTTATCCGAACCGGTGGTCGACTCGGGCGTCGGGCGGGGTCGCACCCCGGTCAGTCGCGCTCGCGCTTCGCGGCGTCGGCGGACGCGTCCGCCAGCCGAGTGGGTTCCGGGAGCTTGTACCCCGCGCACAGCGCGTCGGTAAGCCCGACGGTCGTCTCGGCCGAGACTCGGTGGCCGGGACTCACGTACAGGGGGTTCACCCGCCGGCTGTTCGGGTACTGCCGCGACTGGAAGGCGTGGCCGATGACGGGGGCGTCGTCGGAGTCGGCCGCCGACCGCGCCGCCGCCGTCTCCACCGAGTCGTCGGCGCGGACCGGCGTCCGCCACCCCTCGGGTCGCTCCTCGGTCGACTCGTCGGGGTCGCCGCACAGCAGGCTCTTGGCGACGCCGACGCTCGGGACGTCGAGCAGGACGCCGACGTGCGTCGCGATGCCGGCCTCGCGGAAGTGGATCCGGCCGGAGCCGTCACAGACCAGCAGGTCCGGCTCGGCGTCGAGCGCGTCGAGCGCGGCCAGCACCGGCTCCCCCTCGCGGAACGCGAGGAGGCCGGGGATATAGGGGATCGAGAGCGGCGTGGTCGCGCTCGCGTACTCCGTCACGACGCCGTCGCGGACCGCGACCGCGGCGGAGACCGCTCTGTCGGCCCCGTCCTCGGGCGTCAGAAACGCCTGATCGACGCCGACGACGACGGGCGCGTTCGGGTCGGGACCGGCCGGGCGGTCCGGGTCGATCCGTGAGTCGGCGTCGCTCGCGTTCGCCCGAGCGGGCGGGAGTCCGTCTGTGAGGTCGGCCGGCTCGTCGATCGCGACCGCGGCCGGCTCGATAGCGTGGTCGTCCGCGAACGTCGCCGTCGCGGCCAGCTCGCGCTGGAGCGACTCCATCTCGGCCCGGGAGAGCGTGGGGTCGGGGAGGAACTCCGGAGCGGCGACGGTATCCGGGTCGACCGGAGGCGAGCGCGTCGGCGATCCGTCCGTCGGCGACATTTAAATGCGTCCGCCGGGACCGCCCGGACCGCCCGGACCGCCCGGGCCGCCCGGCCCGCGCACGCCGCCCACGTTCATCCCGCCGGCGCCGCCGGCGGAGCGCGCGAGGCCCTCGTTGCGCTTTCCGAACGCGAGCCCGATGGCGAACCCGATCAGGTGCGCGAGGTGGGCGATGCCGCCGACCCCGCCCGTACCGCTCTGGACCACGAGCACCGCCGAGACGAGCGCGATTCCCCAGGTCAGGTACTTGATCTTCATCGGGATGACGAAGAAGAGCAGGACCTGCATATTCGGGCGCCACACGGTGAGCACGCCGAGGATCGCGAAGCCGGCGCCGCTGGCCCCGAGCACGCCCGTCGTCGGCGCGTTCGTCGCGATCGCGAAGAGGACGTGGCCCAGACCGGCGAGGATCCCGGCGCCGAGGAAGAACCCGACGAAGCGCTTGGATCCGACCGCGCGCTCGACGAGCGGGCCGAAGAACAGGATCACGATGCTGTTGCCGATGATGTGGAACAGCTGCCCGGGGGCGTGCGAGAACACCGAGGTCACCCACGTCCAGACGTTACCGATCGCGTCCGACTGGAGCACGAACAGGGTGTTGTGCAGGGGCTGGCCGCCGACGAACAGCGCGACCCACTGCGCGACGAACGTGGCCCACATCGCCAACAGCAGGGCGTACGTCGCGTTCCCGCGGAAGAAGCTCACGAACCCGCCGGTGCCGGTCTCGCGGTCGATCCGCTGCTTGACGCGGTCCGCGACGCCCGCGGACGCGTCGGCCGATCCCCCGGAGCCGGCCTCGACGCTCTCGTCGAAGCCGCTGTCGAAGACGCCCCCCGGGTCGTTCCACTGCGAGAGCCCCGGGCAGTCGTGGTTCTCCGGCAGGCGGTGCTCGGCGCAGAAGGTCTGGCCGCACCGCTTACACTGATACGGGAGGTTCTCGTACTCCCCGCACACGTCGCACGTCGCCATTGCCGTCACTTACAGGGGCGGTCGTAAAGCGGTTTGGCTCTGTACGTGGCGTGCGGAGAGGCGGTTGGTGAGTGAGGCGACTATTTATAAACAGAATCCGTAGTCGTGCCGGCAAACACCTCCAAACCCCCAGCCGCTCGGCGACACGTGAACTCAGCGGCAAACACCTCCAAACCCCCAGCCGCTCGGCGACACGTGAACTCAGCGGCAAACACCTCCAAACCCCCAGCTGCTCGGCGACACGTGAACTCAGCGGCAAACACCTCCAAACCCCCAGCTGCTCGGCGACACGTGAACTCAGCGGCAAACACCTCCAAACCCCCAGCCGCGAGGACGGCGCACGCTCGCTGCGCGCTTCAGTCGCTCACTGCGTTCGCTCCTTCCAGTGCTTGCGTCGCCTCCGCCGTCCTCGCGACTGCCCGTTTGAGTCCCACCCCCACAGCGACCGCACCTCTCACCTCC